>JAGKWO010000076.1 GCA_021151835.1 Gammaproteobacteria bacterium | reverse complement strand
TTTAAAAACCGGAGCAGACATGCCAAAACGTACCGATATAAACAGTATTTTGATTCTCGGCGCTGGCCCGATTGTGATCGGTCAAGCCTGTGAGTTCGACTACTCTGGCGCCCAAGCCTGTAAAGCACTGCGTGAAGAGGGTTACCGCGTCATCCTGGTGAACTCCAACCCAGCGACCATCATGACCGACCCGGCCATGGCGGATGCCACTTACATCGAACCGATTGAATGGCAAACCGTTGCCAAGATCATCGAAAAAGAGCGCCCCGATGTAATCCTCCCAACCATGGGCGGCCAGACCGCATTGAACTGCGCGCTGGCGCTGGCGAAAAATGGCGTACTGGAAAAATTCAATGTGGAGTTGATTGGCGCGAAAGAAGAGGCCATCAACATGGCGGAAGACCGCAACCTGTTTGATCAGGCGATGAAGCGTATTGGTCTATCTTGTGCGCGCGCGAAAATCGTTCACAGCTTGGAAGAGGCGCGTGAAGCGCCGAAAGAGTTTGGTTTTCCCTGCATCATTCGCCCGTCATTTACCATGGGTGGTTCCGGTGGCGGTATCGCTTACAACTGGGATGAGTTTGAAGAAATTTGTACGCGCGGTTTGGATCTGTCACCCACCAATGAATTGCTGATCGATGAATCGCTGCTCGGCTGGAAAGAGTACGAGATGGAAGTGGTGCGCGATAGAAACGACAACTGCATTATCGTGTGCTCCATTGAAAACTTTGACCCTATGGGTGTTCACACGGGTGACTCCATCACTGTTGCACCAGCGCAAACCCTCACCGATAAGGAATACCAAATCATGCGTAACGCATCGATTGCGGTATTGCGTGAAATCGGTGTTGAAACCGGTGGCTCTAACGTGCAATTCGCGGTGAACCCGGTTGATGGCCGCATGGTTGTTATTGAGATGAACCCGCGTGTATCGCGTTCATCGGCGCTCGCCTCAAAAGCGACTGGTTTCCCCATTGCAAAGATCGCGGCGAAACTGGCAGTGGGTTATACCCTCGACGAATTGAAAAATGACATCACTGGCGGTGCAACACCCGCGTCATTCGAACCGTCAATCGATTACGTAGTGACCAAAGTGCCGCGCTTTACCTTTGAAAAATTTGGTGATGCGGATGCACGTTTGACGACGCAAATGAAATCCGTTGGCGAAGTGATGGCGATTGGTCGCACTTTCCAGGAGTCCCTGCAAAAAGCACTGCGGGGATTGGAAGTTGGCTCTGCCGGTTTTGAATCCAAAGTGGATGTCACCAGCGAAGAAGGCCAAGCGCGCATTCGTCGCGAGCTTGCGACACCCGGTGCCGAGCGTATCTGGTTTGTCGGCGATGCCTTCCGTATGGGCATGAGCGTGAATGATGTATTTAACCTCTCCAAAATTGATCCCTGGTTTCTGGTGCAAATCAAGGAGCTGATTGATATTGAGCAATCATTGCGGGGCAAGTCGCTCAGTCAATTGGATGGCGATCAATTGTTCCGTTTGAAGCGCAAAGGTTTCTCGGACAAGCGTTTGGCTTTGCTCTTGGGGGCAACCGAGAAAGCGGTTCGTCACCATCGCCAGGGTTTGAATATTCGCCCGGCATACAAGCGTGTGGATACCTGTGCGGCAGAATTTTCTACGTCGACGGCTTACATGTATTCGACGTATGAAGAAGAGTGTGAAGCCAATCCGAGCGATAAGAAAAAAATCCTGGTCATCGGCGGCGGCCCAAACCGTATCGGCCAGGGTATCGAGTTTGATTACTGCTGCGTACACGCCGCACTGGCAATGCGTGAAGACGGTTACGAAACCATCATGGTGAACTGTAACCCGGAAACCGTGTCAACCGATTACGACACATCTGACCGCCTGTTCTTTGAACCAGTGACCCTGGAAGATGTATTGGAAATTGTTCACAAAGAAAAACCGGTTGGTGTGATTGTTCAATTCGGTGGGCAGACACCCTTGAAATTGGCGCGCGCGCTGGAAGCGGAAGGTGTACCCATTATTGGCACCAGTCCGGACGCTATCGATAAAGCGGAAGACCGCGAGCGTTTCCAGCAAATGATTGAAAAACTGGGTTTGTTGCAACCGCCGAATGCTATTGTTCGCTCATTGGAAGAAGCCTTGCTCGCTGCGGATAAAGTGGGCTATCCGCTCGTTGTTCGTCCATCTTATGTGTTGGGCGGACGCGCGATGGAGATTGTGTACAAAGAAGAAGAGCTGCGCACTTACATGCGCACTGCCGTGCAAGTTTCTGAAGATGCCCCGGTACTGCTCGACCACTTCCTGAATAACGCGATTGAAGTGGATATCGATTCTGTCTCCGATGGTAAGCAGGTTGTGATTGGCGGCATCATGCAGCATATTGAACAATGCGGTGTTCACTCCGGTGACTCAGCGTGCTCATTGCCTCCATACTCTTTGCCTGCCGATGTGCAGGACGATATGCGCGAAACCGTTAAGAAAATGGCGATTGAATTGGGCGTAATCGGTTTGATGAATACCCAGCTCGCGTACCAGGACGGCAAGATTTATGTGATTGAAGTGAACCCGCGTGCATCGCGCACGGTTCCCTTCGTTTCAAAATGTATTGGTGTATCCCTGGCCAAAGTGGCGGCGCGTTGTCAGGCGGGCATTTCTTTGGAAGCTCAAGGCTTTACCAAGGAAATTATTCCCGATTATTTCAGTGTGAAAGAGGCGGTGTTCCCATTTAATAAATTCCCGGCGGTTGACCCGATCCTCGGACCGGAAATGAAATCAACCGGTGAAGTCATGGGCGTAGGCAACAGCTTTGGTGAGGCTTACGGCAAATCGCAATTGGGTGCTAACAACCGTATTCCAACCTCGGGTACTGCATTTATCAGCGTGCGCGATATGGATAAAGACGGCATTGTCAGCGTTGGTAAAGATCTGGCCGAGCTTGGTTTTAAACTGGTGGCAACCCGCGGTACTGCCGATGTGTTGCAAAAAGCAGGTTTAACCGTACAGGTCGTCAATAAAGTGCAAGAAGGGCGTCCGCATATTGTGGATATGATTAAAAACGACGAAATCGATTTGATCATCAACACAGTGGAAGGCCGCCAGGCAACGCGCGATTCATCGTCGATTCGCCGCAGTGCTGAAAACCATCGGGTGTATTACAACACCACCCTGGCGGCAGGTTTGGCAGTCTGTATGTCACTCAAAGAAGTGAAAGACATAGAAGTGCGCCGCCTGCAAGATTTGCACACTCGAATTCACTAAAGGAAATAAGTATGAGCACAAAATTTCCGATGACTGAGCAGGGCGCAGAAAAGTTGCGCCTTGAATTGGAAGACTTAAAAAAAGTTCAGCGCCCGCGCATTGTTCAGGCAATTGCAGAAGCGCGCGAGCATGGTGACTTGAAGGAAAACGCTGAATACTCTGCTGCGCGTGAACAGCAGAGTTTCTGCGAAGGGCGTATCAACGAAATTGAAGCCAAGCTCAGTAATGCTCAGATTATTGACGTTACCAAGATTCCGCACACCGGTAAGGTGTTGTTCGGTACTACAGTGACAATTATCAACCTGGATACCGACCAATCTGTTAAATATCAGATTGTCGGGGACGACGAGGCCGACGTTAAATCGAACAAGATATCCGTCAACTCTCCTATTGCTCGCGCGCTAGTGGGTAAGGAAGAGGGTGATGTGGTAGTGGTGAAAGCGCCCGGTGGGGATGTGGACTACGAAATTGATAAAGTGGAACATCTCTAAAAAAGGATCTAAAAAACCGCCATCAGGCGGTTTTTTTGTATTCCGTTTTACTTAGCGGTGCAAATTGGATAGCTTGGGATTGGCTTTTTTATTGTGACGATAAAGTAAAACAACTTTGCCGATTTCCTGGATGAGTTCAACATTGGGTAGCGCTTCAAGCTCAGCAACAACGTCTTTGCGCTCGTCGCGCTCGGCAATTGCCAGTTTTACCTTGATTAATTCGTGGTCATCCAATGCGCGATTCAGCTCCGCCAGTACGCCATCGCTCAGGCCATTGCCAGCAATGGTCACAATGGGATTAAGCTTGTGGCCGATAGTACGAAATTGTTTTTTGCGCTCAGGGCTAATAGGCATAAACTTACCTTAAGTATCGGGATGGTATAGGGATGAAATTGGCGGCCATTCTACCCCATTCTGGTTGCGCTGCGGCTCAGCATTCGCAGTTGTATAGGTCGAGTTTCCCGTGTATGGCTGGTTTTCCATTGGTTGCAATTAATCCAATTGCCCCCATTTACAGTAAAACATAGGCCTAATGCCTTATTTCGGCGTCAAAAAGGCGTTAAGCTGTGAAAAACAGGACGCTTTACACTACAAAATATGCCAATATTTCCGCCCACCTTTAGTGCACTGATTGGCTGGCCATCAAACTGATTGATGTAACTGTGAGGATTTCTCCTTGAATGATATAACCAAGAACCTGGTGCTTTGGCTTGTTATAGCCGTTGTCCTCTTTAGCGTTTTTGAAGGGTTCAACAAGCAGTCGGGTAACAACACCTTGAATTACTCCGACTTCATCGCCAGCGTGCGCGACAATCGCGTGCAAGAAGTTACCATAGACGGCTTGGTTATCGAGGGAGTCTATCGAGATAACTCCACCTTCAAAACTATTCGCCCCCAGGTCCAGGACCCGAAGTTAATCGACGACCTGTACAACCACAACGTGGTTATTAAAGGGCGCGAGGTGGAGCAACCCAGTCTGCTCAATCAGTTGCTGGTGGCGAGCTTTCCTATCCTGATTATTATCGCCGTGTTCTGGTTCTTTATGCGGCAAATGCAAGGTGGCGCCGGTGGTAAAGGCGGCCCTATGAGTTTTGGCAAGAGCAAGGCTCGTTTGCTGGGCGAAGACCAGATCAAAACCACATTTGCCGATGTTGCCGGTGTTGATGAGGCCAAGGAAGAAGTGCAGGAGCTGGTGCAGTACCTGCGTGACCCTTCCAAATTCCAACGCCTTGGTGGCCAAATCCCCCGCGGTGTTCTGATGGTCGGCCCTCCCGGTACCGGTAAGACTCTGTTGGCCAAGGCAATTGCTGGAGAGGCCAAGGTTCCGTTTTTCTCAATTTCTGGTTCCGACTTCGTCGAAATGTTTGTCGGCGTTGGTGCAAGTCGCGTGCGTGACATGTTCGAACAAGCCAAGAAGCAGGCGCCATGCATTATCTTTATCGATGAGATCGATGCGGTAGGGCGTCATCGCGGTGGTGGCCACGGTGGCGGTCACGACGAACGCGAACAAACCTTGAACCAACTCCTGGTAGAAATGGATGGTTTTGAGGGAAATGATGGGGTGATTATCATCGCCGCAACCAACCGAGCAGACGTGTTGGACAAAGCCTTATTACGTCCCGGTCGTTTCGACCGCCAAGTGTATGTCGGATTGCCTGACATTCGCGGCCGTGAACAAATTCTGAAAGTTCACATGCGCAAGGTTCCTTTGGACGAGCGTATCAGTGCCTCGGTCATTGCGCGCGGAACCCCGGGTTTCTCCGGTGCGGAGTTAGCGAACCTGGTTAACGAGGCGGCATTAATGGCTGCTCGCGCCAACAAGCGCCTGGTGACCATGGAAGATTTCGAAAAAGCGCGCGATAAAATTATGATGGGCGCCGAGCGTCGCACTATGGTGATGAGCGAAAAGGAAAAGGAAAACACTGCTTATCATGAAGCTGGTCATGCCATCGTTGGACGTATAGTGCCTGAGCATGACCCGGTGCATAAGGTTACGATTATTCCACGCGGCCGTGCCCTGGGGGTTACCCAATTCCTCCCTGAGGCGGATAAATACAGCTTGAGTCGCCGCGCGCTTGAATCCAGCATTTGTACTTTGTTTGGTGGCCGTATCGCCGAGCAGATGACCCTGGGCGATGAAGGCATCACCACCGGTGCTTCCAACGATATCGAACGGGCAACCGCTATTGCTCGCAATATGGTGACCAAATGGGGGTTGTCAGCGAAATTAGGTCCTTTGCATTATGGCGAGGAAGAGGGCATGTATCCCGGTATGTCAACCCAGCAATACTCGGATGAAACGTCCAAACGTATTGATGAAGAGGTTCGTCGTATCATCGATGATTGCTACTCCCGTGCCCAAAAAATCCTGGAGGAAAATCGCGATATTCTGGAGGCGATGAAAGATGCGCTAATGGAGTATGAAACTATCGATGCCGAGCAGGTAGATGATCTGATGGCGCGCCGCAAAGTGCGTCCTCCACGCGAATGGAATGACGATGATTTCAATAGCCATTTGCACGATAAGGATGCTGGCGAGTCTTCCACTGGCCCTATCGGTGGTCCTGCCAACACACATTAAACGAGACTGGTCGTACTCTGTCACCAAAACCCCGAGCTTGCTCGGGGTTCTTGTTTTATCGAGGCCCGCATGCAACAAAATTGCTCTTCAACCATTTTGCAATGTGGCAAACACTCCTTGGATATTTCTCGCCCATTGGTCATGGGTATTCTGAATGCCACTCCCGATTCCTTTTCCGACGGTGGTAATAGCTATGTTGGCGAGCGATTATCGCTCGACTTGGCACTGGCGCGTGCGGAGGCGATGCTGTTAGAAGGAGCCACTATTATTGATGTTGGCGGTGAATCCACCCGCCCCGGAGCCGCACCTGTGTCGGAACAGCAAGAATTGGATCGGGTGCTGCCGGTGGTGGAAGCTCTGGTTAGTAAACTGGATGCGGTAGTTTCGGTGGACACAAGTACCGCTAGGGTCATGCGAGAGTCGGGCAAGCACGGCGCAAGTATGATCAATGATGTCCGCGCCCTGGCGCGCCCTGGCGCACTTGAAGCTGCCACTGACTCAGGGCTACCGATATGCCTGATGCATATGCAGGGGGAGCCAGCCACTATGCAGGCAGATCCCCAATATCGAGATGTGGTTAGTGACGTTTGCCAGTTTTTCGCAGAGCGGATTGCCGCATGTGCACAAATGGGAATAGCCCCTGAGCGGATAATCCTCGATCCGGGATTTGGCTTTGGCAAAACACTCACGCATAATCTCGCCCTTTTGCGGCAGCTCCCGCGCCTTGGTGACCTGGGGTATCCGCTGTTGGTAGGTATGTCCCGGAAATCAATGATTGGCCAATTATTAAATCGCACCCTGGATGCCCGACTTCCCGGCAGCCTGGCGCTGGCGTTACTGGCCGCGCAAAAGGGTGCGTCTATTATTCGCGTCCATGATGTGGCAGCTACTGTGGACGTATTAAAAGTATTGGAAGCAGTTGCTGGATAATGTTTCTCGCCGGATTCTTTTAGCGGAGTAAGGTTTTATGTCTCGTAAATATTTTGGTACTGACGGCATTCGCGGTTTGGTGGGTGAGTTTCCGATCACTCCCGATTTTATGCTCAAGCTGGGTTGGGCGGCCGGATGCGTATTGAAGGATCGCTTCGATGGCCAGAATATGATTTTGATTGGCAAAGACACGCGCATATCCGGTTATATGTTCGAATCTGCATTGCAAGCCGGACTGATTAATGCGGGTGTTGATGTGGGGTTACTGGGGCCAATGCCCACCCCCGGCGTCGCCTACCTGACGCGCACGTTTAAAGCCCAGGCTGGAATAGTGATCAGTGCGTCGCACAATAGTTATGTCGACAATGGCATTAAATTTTTTGGTGGTAATGGCAGTAAGTTGCCTGATGAATTGGAAAACTTAATTGAGCAGCAGCTTGAGCAGCAAATGTCCACCGCTGAGAAATTGGGTAAAGCCCGCCGTATCGCGGATGCTTCCGGGCGCTACATTGAATTCTGTAAAGGCACCATGCCATGGGGATTTAACCTCAAGGGCATGCATATTGTCCTGGATTGTGCCAATGGGGCAACCTACAACATAGCACCTGATGTATTCACCGAATTGGGAGCGCACGTAACATCGTTGTTTGTCGAGCCGAATGGCACCAATATTAATCGCAGTTGCGGTTCTACCAAGCCAGAGGCACTGCAAGAAAAAGTGGTGGAATTGGGCGCAGATTTGGGAATTGCTTTCGATGGTGATGGCGACCGGGTTGTCTTTGTTGATCACAAAGGGGAATTGGTGGATGGCGATGAGTTGCTCTACATCATTGCATCCTACCAACAGGAATACGCCGGCGGCTGCGACGGCGTTGTCGGCACCCTTATGAGTAATTTCGGTTTTGAATTGGGGCTCAAGAAACTAAATATTCCGTTTGCCCGCGCAAAAGTGGGTGATCGTTACGTGATTGAACTCATGCGCGAGAACGGCTGGCGCTTGGGTGGGGAAAATTCCGGCCATATTGTTTGTAGTAATGTCACCACCACTGGTGACGGTATTATTTCCGCATTGCAGGTGCTCCTTGCAATCACAACCATCGGCGAACCATTGCATCGAATCAAAAAAGCAATGAATAAATTGCCGCAGGTGATGATCAATGTGCATGTCTCCAAACGAGTGGATATCAACGGTAATGAGGCGATTAAATCGGCGGTCAAGCTCACCGAGGATAAATTGGCCGGAACCGGCCGCGTGTTGTTAAGGCCTTCGGGCACCGAGCCGGTAGTGCGCGTAATGGTGGAGGGCGAAGACAAAAAGCAAGTGAAGGAGCTTGCCCAGGAGCTGGCTGCTGTCGTGGAGGCAGAGCTTTGCTAACCTTGTTTTGAGTAGCCCTTATATGGGTAACTTTGCGAAGCTTAATTGCGAATGCACAGGGTCTTAATCTGTTGATCGAACCAGATTGAAAAAACTTATTCCACAAGTGATGTAAAACCGCATAAAAATCGGCAGTGGTAGCAAGATTCGGTTGTATGTTTAAAACATCTTGGCTACCATTAGCGCCCGCTTTGGGGGAGGTATTGCTATTGAGTCGGGCAAATAACGCCAAGCGACGCCAGCTGGTGGTTGGCAACTGGAAGATGAATGGTAACTCGCGTGAAAACGCAAATTTGCTCACTGCAATAACCCAAGGGTGGAAAGGTGAGCGGGGTGCGGATGTCGTAATTTGTCCATCCTTTCCCTACCTTCATCAGGTCCAAGAGAGTCTGCGTAACTCCTCCATTAAGTTGGGTGCACAAACTGTAAGCGAGCATGAAAAAGGCGCTTATACAGGCGAAGTTTCCGCATCAATGCTTGCAGATTTGGATTGCAAATTTGTAATAATTGGTCACAATGAGCGCCGCCGCATGCAGCATGAGTCTGACCTGCAGGTAGCGCAAAAATTCGTCGCGGTTCAAAGTTCAGGTTTGATTCCCATTCTATGTGTTGGTGAATCTCTGCAAGATCGTGAAAAAGGTCTGCATTTGGAAACAATCCGCAGGCAGCTGGACGCAGTATTTACCTATGCGGGAAAGGATGTCTTTGACAAAGCAGTATTAGCTTACGAGCCAGTATGGGCGGTAGGAACTGGTAAAACAGCTACACCAGAACAAGCTGAGGAAGTGCATAAATTTATGCGATCCCAGCTCGGTGACTTGGCTAGCGATGTAAGAATTTTATACGGCGGCAGCGTTAAAGCTCACAATGCACAGCAGTTATTTGCATTGGATGATATAGACGGTGCCTTGCTCGGCGGAGCTTCTCTGGATGCCAATGAATTTCTGGCAATCTGTAAGGCCGCTGAATCAAGTTTTTAGTAGATCATCGATTAACAAAATACTCCAAGAGAGTTTTACGATGGAAAAATTAGTTCTCATTATTCACTCGCTCGCAGCGCTGGTTATTATTGGCCTCGTACTATTGCAACAAGGCAAGGGCGCAGCCGCCGGTGCTTCCTTCGGTGCGGGTGCCTCGCAAACTGTGTTTGGTAGTGAAGGAAGTGGTAACTTCTTCACCCGCGCAACCTGGACGATTGCGTTTGTATTTTTCGTGACAAGTTTTGGTTTGGCGGTTATCGCAAAAAGCCAATCTTGAGGTGGTAGTGGCGAATGCCGTGCCGGTTCGAGTCCGGCCCAGGGCACCAAAAGAAAGTATGATGACTTTTCAAAACATCCTGAAAGCCCCGCTACGCGGGGCTTTTTGTTATCTGGCGTTCCCACTAATCTCAGTTAACTGTTCGGATTGATCTATTTGCAAAATTATCAAAGCTAACCACCTTAATCGCCTATCGCGCGCCAAGTATTTCTGTGGAATTTTTCCAGGGATTAGGCAATTAATAAGGGGCTCGTCACACGAGATAACATGCTTTACTTGGTCCCATGTCCCTACAAACGTAAACCACGTAACGTTGATTAAATATGTTCATCAGCGATATGGTTAATCTGTGCCCTGGTGTAGCCAATATGTAGGGTGCACAGCTGCCATTAAATCGAAAACAATAAAAAACCCTAACAAAATCAATTTGTTAGGGTTTGTTTTGTGGTGGAGCCGGGGGGATTTGAATGTTTGGAAAACCGTTAGAATTCAAGCCTTTACCCATTTGTTGTGCCTCATTGGTGCCAAAAGTATCAAAAAAGCCATATTTAGTCCAATCGCGTGCGCTAAGCTTCGAGCAGACTGGCGAAAAATAATACGCCTATCATTGGAGTAAATCGGCTCGCTACGCTCGGCGATTTACTGACACAATGATTAACAAGACGGTATCCAACGCCCATAGACCTTGCGAATCATTCCCCAATCTTTATGGCCCATTTGCTCGGCAACCCATAACGGGTTTTTGCCCTGGGAGAGCATCATCGATGCAAAGGTATGTCTCGTTTGGTATGGGTTCCTGTAATCAAGTCTGGCCGACTTTAACGCGGGTATCCAAAGCCGTTTCCGGATCGCTTGATCGCATTGCCATGGCTGACCGGTTTTATCGTCATGGAAGACCCTGTGAGCCCCTTGCGTGAACGACTTCTGATTATCTAATGCCTCAAGTGCCTGAGGGTTTAATTCTACCGTGCGCCAGCCAGAGACAGTTTTGGTTGCTTTCTCTCTACGACCCACTATGGCAACACGAACATAAAACCGGTTATTGGGTAAATCGATATCCTCCCACCGGAGGCCAATCAATTCTGATGTGCGCAATCCGGTGTAAAACGCAAACTTAAACAGGTTGCGGGCCTGACCTTGCAATTGATCGAGCACACGAATAATTTCCTGCTGGGTAAACGGATTCGGCTCGCGTTGTTCTACCGGTAAAAACCGAACCCTATCAAGTGGATTTTTATCAATCAGCTGATCGAAGTAGGCGTCTTTAAAAACGAGTCTCAATGGGCTAAGTACGTTGTTAATGCGCTTGTTGGAAATGCTCAATGTATCTAACCAGTCCTCGATATGTGATGCTGTCAACTCGCTTATTTTCAGATGCCCAAAAGTCGGTATCAAGTGATGGTAAACAGCACTGTTGTAACCCCTGATGGTGCTCAACTGACAATGACGCTCAGCTTTTTTTAGAAAATCTTTTAGTGCTTGTTCAATGGTGATCGACTGACCCAATTGCTTCGAATATTTCTTTGCTTTTGCACTGGCGGGAAAATGATTTAAATAATCGAACGTTCCCATAGCAATTTCAAAGAGAATAGCCTCGCGTTTCCGAGAGGCTTCCTTCAATGTGGTTTTCGTCGGCTTTATCCGTAATGTTTCGCGGCAGCGCTCACCTTGGTATGTAAAATCAAGGAGGATACTGTTACCTCGAATCCTTACCCCGGGATACAAATTCGAAGTGCTCATATCACGGCAAGTGCAGTGAATATGTATCGCCAAGATCAAACAAAAGCGCTACCACAGAATCCTTTCCATAAATTTTTACAAAATTTTCAGCTTTATAAAAGCTATCGAAAACGTGCGCTAAATCTGGAATTTTAGCCCATACAAAACCACTTGCATCTGGTGATTCATCATACAAAGATAAAAACTCATCTGAATCGGATAAGTGCACTACGTAGCCAACAAACTTTGCATTTTTTGGTAACCCGGTTTTTTTAATAAAATCACTGATTTTTATTGCTTGAGCCATAACTAGTACCTAATGGATTTAACATTGTTACTGTTGCCAGTAATCCAATTTTGAATAGCAGATGCACTTAGAAAAATACGTCCATTAGGTGCTTTTACCCAATGCAGTTTTTCTCTAAATATTCCGCGCTTTTTTAAGGCTCGAAGGGACTCTGATGATAAACCTGTCTCTTCGGAAATTTTGTCAATAGTTTTCCAGTCCATAAAAAATCCTTATGGAAAAAATAGTGAAAGGCCGCATTAACGGCCTTAGTTATTTGGAAAATTAAATGCAGTCGGAAGAGTCTCTGCTCGGTGCGAGATATATATGCGAAAAGGATACTTCTTTTAAAGATTCTTACTGGTGAGGGCTTAAGATCAAAAAATATAATAGGGTGCAGATAAATTGGCGAATATCTTTGGCCTTTATTTAACGTTACAGAATTTTTTGCTGTAAATTTCGTCGAAGGCAATGAATGTATAAAGCTGCACGTGCCTAGTCTAGATAAATATAAATGCCCAATCTTTAACGTATCATAAGAGTGTTTAAAGTCTTTGAGAACAATAAAATTAAGACTGCGGGCCATTTGTATCACGCAAAAATAATGAATGTCAAGGTGGCTGTGCCAATCAAGGGGGCTAAAGCCCCCTGACCCAGATAACGCCTGCGGGCGGTCGCAAGCTTCCTTCACAGGCTAACTGGGCGCGTGTGCGCGTTGGCTTGAAAAATAGTGCTAATTTCGTAACGCTTTTATTGTTAATCAGTGAGTAATAGTTTATAGAAAATATTCCCTTCTGGGCAGGCGCTCGCTAGAAGATTGATATTCATTGATAAGCCTTAATTTTTCTTCATCTGTTTGTGCTTCTCGAATGGCAGCGGAAAAACGATAGATAAGTAAATTTGATTCCACTTGACCAAAAGCTTTTACCATTTTTTGAATGATCATGCTAAGAATTGCATTGAAGCTATCTAAATGTAATCCATCTTGTTTAGACAAATGGTGAATATCACGTATGGAATCAAAAATAAGCTCTAAATCACGTGAAAGATAAGCGTCGTCAAGTAATCCTTCTTGTAAATTGGTGTTACGATTCAAAGCAGTCATATTAACCTCTACTCAGGTTGGTGTGATTAGCTCTGCCTTGAGGTGCAACTCTTGGCAGGGCGACTAACAAAATATTCCGTGATGTTACGAAATACTATGTATTCAGTTTCGGGCCGCGTTTTCGCCTTCCTGCCCCTTGTTTCCTTCTGTTTCCATTTTGCCAAAATGGCTTTGGAACGTCGCCATTTCGATACATTGGTAAATCATCGTAATCGTATGTCAGCCAATAAAGGTCGAGATGTGCGTGACAAATCTCATAAAGCTTCTGATTGATAAAGAAGTATAGTTCATCAGTTTCATGTTTCATTAACCCATCAAATCCGCGATCTTCAAGTTCGCGCCAATAGGCAGTGAAATCTATAATGCATGCCGGTATTATCTTAGCAGCATGGTTTTTCTTGTCGCGTTTGTGAAATAGGTATATTTCATCAAGGCGATAAAGTTTTGGTCTAACACGGTCAGTTACCATTCAGGCACCAGCTTGTAATCACCGCAAAATTCAGTCTTTGTTAGTTGTTCCATTCCTTCAGGAAATCGAACTACTAATTCAATTTGATCATTGACAGCCAACACACCAACAATGTTTCCGGTTTTTGTAATCGGTGGGCGAGGTAAAAGTTCAGCATCTTCCGTGCGGACAACCTCACGACACATCAACGAGCAGGCTTCCTTTAATTCAAATTGCAATGACGTATCCCAGTCGAAAAAATCGACTTCGTATTCTCTGCCTAATTTTTCAGACATTCTTAAGCCTCTCCATTAATGAATTAGGGGCTGCGTACAGTTATTGATACTAGTCCAAGGCCGCCCTGCGGGCGGCGCTGGCGGCTGCGCCGCTGTCGTGCTCGTACCTGCGCGCGGCGCGCTGCTAGGGCCGCCAGCTACATCGTACTTTTGCCAGTTGTGTAAGCGCGTGATAACGGCTTGATTAAAGTAATACAAGCCTTTAATTCGTGGTTTTTTCGGATCACCGTAAGCTGTCAAACCATCAGGATTTAACTCGCCAGTTTCTTCATTTACAAAAACAGGATGCTCGTAAAATGGTCTGATTGGATGCTCTGATTTACGCATCTCAACGCCGCCCATAACCATGACATAAGCTGCCCAATCCGAGGCGACTGCTGCGCATGCCGCCTCGGATATAATTGCGTTATTGTCAATGTCATCAACATCAATGTCGCATGATGGGGTTCTACGAAGTTCACGCCAGACAGTTACGCTCGGGCCGCCGATTTGTTGAAACTGGCGGATACCCCAGCAGCTCGCCCAGGCATCAATTGCCTTTGCAGATTGTTTTGCATCATTGCCGTAAAGGTCTGCATCAATGTTGGCGCCATCAATATTTTTAGTTATGTATTTAGCAATGTAGCCCGCTGCTGATCCTTTTGACTTGTCGATTGCAATAGCAGTGAATCTATGCTTGCTCGCACCTTTTTCGTCCATGCTGTCTTGCATTGCATAATGCTTCATGATTGAGCGAACACGATTTTTTATGGATGGCTTCATGAACAAAAGGAAGTGCCAATGCGGTGTGCCATCGTGATTTGGTTCTGCAACACGAAATCCATAAACATTTAAATTTTCACGGTGTAACTTTGCACGAATTCTGGCCCATAACTCGCCCAAGTATTCATTTACTTCTCTCGGGTTGGTTCCGTCATATTTTGAATTTTTCTTACCTGTTTTATTTAGGCGCGCATGCATTCTTGACGGAGCGGTAATCGTGTAAAACTCGCCACAATGGCCAAGTTCATTTGCCACTATTTCAAACCCAGATATGCGTGTCATAAGTTCGGCACGACGGATCTCCGGGTTAGATACCGATTTTTCTGAAAGCTCTTTTAATGAAAAAACTTGCTGGCTGTCGTTTACTAAAAAGGTGTTTTCCAAAAAGCATTTGGCTAAGTCTTTTTGGTGAGCGCGTTGTACTTGAGTGTGACGGCTGGAATAGGCTGATCGCTTTCTGTGGACCATTCCGAGGTCACGGGCAACCGCTTCGATGGCGCGGCGTTGGAGGGTGGATAGCTTTTTCTTCCACCAGCGTGGGCAGCCCATACGCAAAATGGATGCAGAAATGAAATCACCATTTTTATTGCGTTTAGGTGGTGTAAGCTCGTAGCTCTTTACGTGGTCGCAACAGGCTTCATAGGCTGCGTTTAAATCGCCTTTGTAAGATTCAGCAAGGGTGGTGGTGTACCGGGCTTTATCTTCAGCAAATTGCTTAATGGTTTCAGGGCTGGACGACAGGTTTAAATCTTTAATGGTTAGGCGTTGGTTGAGGTCGAGCAAATTACGGTTTGCATCGACATAACCTTTAGCCTTGGCGATCTCCAAATAGGACGATGCAATAGACAGGGATAGGTGGGGATGTTGCTCAAATATTTTTTTGCGGAACAGGTGGCATTCTTGGGTTCCGAGACCATTGGTAAGAAAAAGCGCTTTATCGGGAGGGGTGGTGGGTTGAGACTGATTTGTGCCAAATGTGCCGGATTTGTGCCCCAGCGGAGACCGTTTTAGACCATCGGAGACCAAGTGGTAAAAGGGCGGGAGGCTGCTGGAACCCGCGTAATTACTGGTCTCCAGCGGTCTAGATAAGTCTAGACACCCCCCTGTGTTTGGTGGAGCCGGGGGGATTTGAACCCCCGTCCGCCAGCACTCCATCCTCGGCTCTACATGTTTAGGTCCGTTTATTGATTTAACCCTTCACAGCCCAGC
>JAGKWO010000028.1 GCA_021151835.1 Gammaproteobacteria bacterium | reverse complement strand
AATGAAAGTAACTTCCTCTTTCAGCTTAAGTGATAAATCAGGATAATCTTTTAATCGTTCGGACTGACCGATGAAAAGTTTTTCTGCTTGTTGCTCCATTGCATGTGCGTCGCGGAGCCAATCACATATATGTTCGTTTTGCATTTTCTTTCTCCAAGATGGTTGGGGTCTTTATTTAGTAGCAATATCGATACCACAGTGGTTTGCTTATGTTGCCAGGTGCCATTCAGAAAAGATGAGTGACACTTTGATAGAAATTCTGTGGACAAGCGTATTTAAAATTGAAACTCTTACATCAACGAAAAAGTTAAAATCGTGGTTCTACAACTCGTCATAAGACCAACTCAGATTGGTCCCATTATCTGAAAGCTTTCACGAGGCTTTGCGAATATTTTATATTTCCTAACAAGAGCAAAAAATCAATATTACAGTGAACAGTCATCAGTCATTACAAGCGAAGCGTAACGGGCATTAAAGTGATGGCGGCCGAATTATCTTAATAAAAATAGAGTTAAAAGCTTGAAGGCTTCATTATTATTAACATACCAATTTTTTTACATTGCGGTAGTAACGACCGCTGGTAAGAAGCACTGAAGATCACATCTCCCTTTTGTTTATTGTAGGTACAAAGTTTTTAAAGTAGGGACATTGCGGTTTATCGCATCTCTTGCTGATTTAGCCAATTGCATTTAAGGCCTTTGAGCCAAGCAAATGTGTAAAAGAAAGTGAGTGCAAAAATTCCCCATTGCTCTTGCTGATAGGAAACGTAGAACCAAAATGGTTGACCGGCTAATCCAAACCAACAAGCGTACTTGCGACGCTGTATGCGTTGGTCTTGACTAAGCCATATCGCAAGGATGCCGGTGATCGCTATAGCAATTTGACTTATCATGCCTGTGACTCCCGTAATAAATAGTTATCAAGTGATGAGCATCAAATTCATTTAATAGTTTCACGCTTTCCGCATGACCGCTTTAAAAGTTAAACTTTATTTCGGTTCTGGCGTCGTATATTTGTAACCGTGATCCATAGGAGAGAAAAAATGCCTAACTCAGCCAAGAAAGTTGTGTCTTTGAATCCGCAGGCCAGAGCCATTGAAGCCACACGTTTGCTGCGTACTGATCATAAACACGTCAGTGAATTGTTTGAACAATTTGAATCCGTCCGTTCTACCACGAAGAAGCAAGCGCTAGTCCTGGAGATTTGCCAGGAGTTGACTGTACACGCGCAAATTGAAGAAGAAATTTTTTATCCGGCTATTCAAAAAGTATTGAAGGATAAAACGTTGGTGCCTGAAGCGCGTGTTGAGCATGAGACCTTGAAATACCTGATTGCCCAAATATCTGCACGTGAACCAGAAAGCGAGGAATATGACGCCAGCGTAACGGTGTTATCAGAATACGTTAAGCACCATGTGAAAGAGGAGCAAAACGAAATTTTCCCTAAAGTCAAAGAATCCAAACTGGATCTTGTGGAATTGGGCGCGAGACTTGCTGCGCGAAAAGAAGAGTTGCTTGCCGAATTAATGTAACTAGTTTTGTACTTAGGAAACAGGGCGGTTTAGTGACCGCCTTGTTTTTAGTTTGTCTAGGCTATAAAAATTACTTCAAAGTAGAGTGGCGTTTTTCTTACGATTTCTCGCCAAGTTTTTGTCTCGCGCTGCATAGCAATTTCTGCCGTATAAAAATTTTCAAATATAGCAACTATCCTGTTTGGAAGTTCGATGAGCTTATATTCCGTAAGCTGTATTTTCTTATCAGAGTTATAAGTTTCAACACACGCGATCTTAAACAATTCGTTACGACAAAGAATTTTTTCCATAATAACCTCCCGTGCTTATTCTTAGGTTAGTAGGTTATGAAAAAGTTTTTAAAATATAGAGTTAAAAATTGTTAGCGTTCACCTCATCCGTTATTAATTTGGATTTTCGAGCAAGCCAGTTTCAATTTGAATTGTAAGAAGTGGCCGATATACCTCTGAAATATTTAAAGGTAAGTCGCAATACATTCAAGCCTGCTGTGAGTTGTCCGTCTGCCGAATAATTGCTGTCAGCATTGTAAAATCAACGGGTTTTAATAAATGCTGATTAAATCCGGCTTCAGCAGCCAATTGACGATCCCGCTCTTGGCCGTAGCCTGAAAGGGCAATAATAAAAGTGTTACCAATCAGTTTGTCTGCGCGTACGCTACGTGCAACGTCGTAGCCATCAAGGGCACCTGGCAATCCAATATCACAAAATACTAAATCAGGCGTTAGGGAACGAATCAATTGCAGGCCAGATTCACCGTCATAGGCGTATGTGACGTGATGACCGTCAATCGAAAGAAGATCAGCGAGGGTTTGCACCATGTCTGTGTTGTCATCAATAAGCACGATATTAAGTGGTTTGGTTACGACCGGTATGGTCGAAGATTGGGAATATTTTGGCGGGGCCGAGGATAAGGGCACCGTAAATACAAATTCCGCGCCGTGGCCCACGCCCTTGCTCGTTGCATAGACATGGCCTCCGTGAAGATTTGCAAACCCTCTGATAAGTGCGAGCCCTAAACCAAGACCACCTTTGGTGCGCGCTAAATCTTGATGCCCCTGCACGAACGGTTGGAATAGATGTTCCAATAACCCCGGGTCGATACCAATACCGGTGTCATTCACCTTTATCATCGCAAACGGTTTGTCTGCTTGGATTTCGTCAGTTAGCGACACTGTTACCGTGCCCTGGGGCTCCGTGAACTTTAACGCGTTGTGCAACAAATTAGCGACCGCTTGTGCAATCCTGATGCGATCCGCATATATCCACATTAGATAATTTGGTAGTTTCAATTCCAATCCAATAGCCTTGAGATTAAATTCAGCCTCAAAGTCATTCACTGTTTGCTTGAGTAACTCGCCCAGTTCAAACGTTTCCATTTTTAGTTCAATTTTCCCTCTGGAAATGCGGGCCATGTCCAACAGGTCATCAATAAGTCGCGTCATATGCGCCACTTGCCGGTCAATTACTTCAACCGGCTTTATCAGTTCTGGATGATTATTAGTGATTTTTCTAAGCAGTGTGGTGCTGTTGCGCACCGGTGCCAATGGATTGCGAAGTTCATGTGCAAGCATCGCGAGATATTCATCTTTACGGCGTGCCGATTCATGCAGTGTGGCTTCGGCCCGCTTTTGATCCTGAATATCCGTCAAGGTGCCCATCCATTGCGTAACCTTTCCATCACTCAACACCGGCAATGCTCTTCCCAGTGTCCATCGGTAGTTTCCCGATGCATTGCGCAACCGGAATTGAGCTTCAAAGTCGTCAGTATTTTTAACGCAACTGAACCAGGTCTTGCATACCTCAGCTTTCTCAGTGGGATGAATGTGATCAAACCAACCTTCACTGGTAATAGTTTTCTGGTCTACCCCTGAAAAATCGTACCAGCGTTGATTATTATAATCATTTCGCCCATCAGGTAACGCAGACCATACAATTTGCGGGATGGCATCAGTCATCGTCCGGAATTTAGCTTCGCTTGCCTTCAATTCGGATTCCGCATTTTTTCGGGCAGTAATATCCCGAGTTATTTTGGCGTAACCTATGGTGCGCCCCTCTGAATCTTCCACACGCCAAACAATAATTTGTGCGTGGTAATGCGTTCCATTTTTTCTCATGCGCAATCCTTCCTCTTCATATCTTCCCTGGACTTGCGCTAGCGCAAGTTCTTGCGCCGCGTGTTCTTTATTGAGTGATTGCTGAGGGTATAACATAGAGAAGTGGCGGCCTATTGCTTCAATATCAGAGTAACCGGTTAATCGTTCGGCTCCGCGATTCCAACTTGTGATAAAACCCTCCGTATCCACCATAAACATGGCGTAATCTTCAATGCTGTCCACCATTAACCGAAATTTACGCTCGCTTTCTATTAACGCATCTTCTTGCTTTTTTTCTTCCGAAGCATGGGATTGTGGAGCTGCATTCGGCGGTAGTTTCACATTATCTCGTTCTACCGCATTTAATTCAGGAGGATCTGCATTAATAAAACCAATTGCATCTGAATCCAAACGGGTCGCTTGCTCTTGAATTGACTCAACCTCAAGCGAATGGGCATAAGTACCGTTAGCCCCATCGTGCGGGAGTGTTATTTCAATAAAAACCTGACTGATTTTCCCATGCTCATTTGCCATGGGTGACAATAGAAATTCGGCATTCACCTTTTGGGTATTTATGATTAGATGCTCGGAAAACTTTAGACGATTCCCGTCCATCACACTTCGGCAAGCAGTACGCCATTTGGATTCGAGCCTAGTGGAATCGCTCCACCATTGTAGTTGCCAGATTGATATACCAACCAACGAATGGGATAGGAACACAGCAGCGGCTTCATTGGCCGCTAACACCGTTCCATCCGGGTTTAACACAATCGTTGGATATGCAAGACAATCGATTACGCAGTTTATTATTTGCTGGTTCATTTTTAATTACACAAGAGTTAGCTAGGGTGCACCTTAATAGCCACTACAGCATAGCTTACTGCGGGGGCGCTTATTTTTTAGCCGAGATATTAAAAATGAACGCAATAAATACGCCAGACTGAGATGGTGTGATTTTTGGGTGGAATTAGAGAAATTACTTGCAAGAATAAGTCTAATTTAGGACGAAAGTGACAATTAATGTCATCTGCCATGAAAAGGCAATTTGTTCATGAAATTTTTATTGGCACAGGTTTATTTATTTTTTCAAAAATCGATTATTACGCGCGTCTGGAGCATACAAAAAATACAGTAGCCTAACGGTACTGGTGCGATACAAAGACAAAATGAAATCGCGTTTGTATTTTTTACATATTTGCATTACATCGATAATTCTTTCTTGAAGTGTCCGTCAACCATGTCAAGCACTCTTGCAATACTATGAACCCCTAGTGCGGAAAGGTAACACGTTCTTATCACACCAAATAACACTGCCAAGAGATGATTGGCGTTTAGCTGAATTGCGGAATAAGGCATTCGACAGTTGGCAGATTTTAATTACATAGTCAGGTTCCGTCGAAGCGATCAAGTGCTTTTTAATCGAGGCATCGATTCACGGTCGATGTCGATATAGCCACTACAAGCACTTAATTACATTTGAAAAAATAGCAATCGCCAATTACTGCTTCGATCTTTGCATTACATAAAAACTAACCCGTTTTAACATGCGCATCATTTAATTGCGATTTGAGCGCTTGTTTATCCATCGCTAACTTGGCATCTGTAACACGGTCAAATATGCCAATACATTTACAATGTGATTTATCGATAACTTCAAAATGAAAGTATATTGCCAGCCCACGAGCATCCTTACATTCAACGAGATTGGTTTGATAACTGCCGTTACTAAATAGAGGCGTGGTAGATAACATTTGGCATCACCAAGTTTCGGCTCGGTTAAGCTGAGCATTTTTAATAAGGAGAATAAGCATTTCAAAATTGGGCATCCCGCCCCGCATGACACTAGCGATGGTTGATATTAATAGGCTTGATTTTCAGCTATGTCAATGAAACGAAGTGCGACAGTAAATTAATGGCGGGTTTTTCATTGTAATCTCTGTGAACTATATACCGATTGTTTTCTCTAAATATTCTCTTTATCAACTTACGATTTTTATTTATGGCCAATTCCAATCAAACACGCTTCACCGCCACCGAGGGTAAGCCCTTTCCGCTGGGTGCTACCTGGGATGGTAATGGTGTAAATTTTTCAATATTTTCTGCGCATGCGACCAAAATCGTTTTATGTTTATTTGATGATGAAGGCAAAAATGAAATTCAGCAAATTGAGTTGCCCGAATATACCGATCAAATATGGCATGGTTATTTGCCGGACGCAGGGCCGGGGCAAGTGTACGGATACCGCGTTTATGGACCTTATGAGCCAGAACAAGGACATCGTTTTAATCATAACAAATTATTAATTGATCCTTATGCAAAGCAGCTCGTTGGAAGTCTGCAATGGGACCCGGCAATTTTTGGTTACACATTGGGTTCGCCTGACGGCGATTTAAGTTTTGATGAACGTGACAGCGCGCCCTTTGTTCCTAAATCCAAAGTGGTGGATACTGCGTTTGACTGGCGCGGACACGACCGCTTTTATGTTCCTATCGACCAGGCGATTATTTATGAAGCACATGTTCGGGGAATTAGCATGTTGCACCCGGAAGTGAAAGAGGAACATCGTGGTACTTTTGCAGGTTTGGCCGATCCACACATGCTTTCCTACTTAAAATCATTGGGTGTAACGACCATTGAGCTTCTACCGGTCCATGCTTTTGTAGACGAAAATCATTTACTTGAAAAACAGTTAAAAAATTATTGGGGTTACAACAGTATCGCTTTTTTTACGCCGCATCCAGCGTATCTTGCCTCGGGCCACCATAAAGAATTTAAAGAAATGGCCGCGAAAATTCACGAAGCAGGGCTGGAATTAATTCTTGATGTAGTTTTCAACCATACTGCTGAAGGAAATGAGCTTGGGCCGACGCTATCCTTGCGCGGTATCGATAACTTTACCTATTATCATTTATTACCGGAAAATAAACGTTATTACATTAATAATTCTGGAACGGGAAATACGCTTGATCTAAGTCATCCTTGCGTTGTACGGCTAGTAACTGATTCCTTGCGTTATTGGTGTAAGGATATGGGTGTTGATGGTTTCCGCTTTGATTTGGGCACTATTTTGGCGCGCGAAAAGGAAGGATTTAATGAGCGGCATTGTTTTAATGTTTCATGTAGGCAGGACCCATTATTAAGCCAACTAAAACTCATTGTAGAACCTTGGGACTGTGGTCCGGGCGGTTATCAGGTCGGCGCGTTTCCTCCGGGTTGGCTGGAATGGAATGATCAGTTTCGCGATAACGTCCGCGCTTTTTGGCGCGGTGATGCAGGGCAGATGGCAGAGTTGGCTCGCCGCCTTACCGGTTCCGGTGATTTTTTCAATCGAAATGGACGACGCCCCTCTGCTTCCATCAATTTTTTAACGGCTCACGATGGATTTACCTTGAATGATTTGGTGAGCTACAACGAAAAGCATAATGATGCGAATAAAGACAGCAACGCCGATGGCAACGACAATAATCTTTCCCACAATTACGGGTGTGAAGGGCCTACCGACGATGCAGGGATTATTAGTATTCGCCAACGGCAAATGAAAAATATGTTGGCGACTCTGTTGTTGTCACAGGGTACGCCGATGATTCTGGCCGGTGATGAATTCAGTAATACGCAGCAGGGAAACAATAACGTTTATTGTCAGGACAATGACATTAGTTGGCTAAATTGGAATTTGAATGATCAGCAAAAAGAAATGCTGGAGTTTACAAAGTATTTAATTCATTTACGCCATTCATTTCCAATTCTGCGGCGCGTCCGTTTTCTCGTCGGCGAAATTAACGAAGATACGCAACTAAAAGATGTCACTTGGCTTGCGCCGGAAGGTAATGAGGTCAATGAGGAGCGCTGGAATAATTCTGATGTCGCATGCCTCGGGATGATGATCAATGGGTTATCGCGACCTACTGGTATCCATAAACCGGGATCAGATGCAACCTTATTGTTAATTTTAAATGCGCATCAGGAACCTATTGAATTTTTATTGCCAACAGTGCCATTTGGCTCGGAATGGAAAGGGCTGCTCGATACCAATCTTGAATTCCCAAAAGATAAATCACTCGAAACATTTTCATTTGGCCATAAATATGTAGTAACCAATCGGTCTTTAGCATTATTTGAATTATTGTAGATTTACTAGTAGTTCACCTCCGGCGCAGCCTTACCGCTGGTCTGGAGCGTTGCCTATTTGTTCATCCTGATCAGCTACAGAAAATAGTGAACTTGCGATATTTACAAGTAATTCTGATTTTTCCTCCACGCACGCAGCAGAGGCGCCCGGTTGAGTGACAGTCGCTGTAAGAGATCAAATCAATAACTGGCCACTATCAACCGTGCAGATCACGATCATGGAACGGCAAACCAATTCTACACGTTCAGTGGAAACTGATGCACAAGGCTGCTTTGTTCTTGAACAGCTGCCCCTGACATCAATTCAATGGACTTAACCAAAAGCGGGGTCGTTTCACCCAAGTCCTCAGGCTTCCAGGCTTTCTCTATAATCTGGTCAGAGACGCATTCGAGCATACGCTCACAGGGCACGGACCGATCACAAATCTTATCAAAGAGCACGAGCTATTAGTCACCAACCAAATGAACAGACTCGCCGAAGAGCGGCACACGTAGAACGAAGCATCGTCCATGGATATGGCCTAGGTTTGGGCAGTGTTCAACGACTGTGCGAACGAAATGGCTGGTCATTTTCATTCCACGCAGATGAAGTGCATGTCGCTGCACGTATTTCATGGTGAAAACTGGAGGATGTAGCTTTAAATAAAACCCGACATTCGTCCCCCGTAAGCATCACTTTAACAATTCACTTCTTAAAAAATTTTCTGTTTTAGCTATGCCTGTCAATAATTAACGTCGGCGAAACCGAACCAGCGCCCCTAAAAGACCCAACATCATCAGGATCGGAGCGGCTGGTTCTGTTACTGATATGTTAACAATGCTCAACCTTGCGAAGTCCAAGTCGTAGTAAGCCGATGCAATATCTCTCGCGTAAGCATCACCATCAGCACCTATCCAATATTCATATTGGGTTAACATACCTGTTCCTTCAAACGCCAAATAATTCGAAAAGAACAGCGGATGTCCAGTGTCATCCGATAACCAATCAAGGTCTTTCACGTAAGCAATTAAAAATAGGCCGGTAGCTAATCTATCCACAATATTTGAATCGTACACGTCAAATGCATCCCACCAAGGTTCAGAGTTTCCAGGAGCATTGAACCCATTGTAAAAGCGAACGGCATCATTATTGATGCCAGAGTTGGTCGGAATATACCCTGTAACAAAATCGGAATATCCCTCTCTGATAGAGTAATGAGAGCTGAAAGGGTCTGGATGCGTATCGATTCCAGCATGCATATCGAAAGCTAACACACCGTTAATCCGTTCAGGAAAATCAAAGCCCGGTGTAACGCGGTCGGTTAATTTACCTGAGTATTCGAAGGTATAAAGGGAAGCAAATGCCGCAGAAGGCATGATTAAAGTGGTGAACAAAAGCGCTCTCAAAATGTTGGTCATCATCCTCTCCTTCAGATTGGTATTGAACCGCAATAGAGTTGCCCTAAATTAGTCTTTAGTCAAATCCAGTAATGTAAAGTCACCAGCAAGCAACGGATCATACATCTTGAAAAATATCTGGCATAATTATTTTTCGACGCTTCTCGCAAAACCGTTATGCCCTTGAATATCCCTGGCTCTTCAGCGAACTTACCTTGTTCGGCCTTCATAACTCTCTACTACTTATCGAATTCTAACTTGTCGCCTCTGCTATCATTTTAAGATCCCGTTGCACAAGCCTGCGTGAGTGAATAAAAAAGGTCTACAGAATAAGCCACAATCAATCCATAAAAAATCAGTATTTTTTTGAATGAGCACTGTAGATTCACTAAGAAAATTTAATTAACGAAAGTTGATTCTTTACGGTAAACGGCGCCTGAAAACTCCTTTAATCACTTTTTATGAGAAATCACACATCAATATAAAAATCCTGTCCCAACTTCCGTTGAAAAAATTCATAAAGGAGCGCCTAATGTTTTTCCCCATAGCACAGGAAAGGATTAATCATGAAAGCCAGCATTGCTATTAAAAGCCTTTTACTCCTGTTTACGTTAATTGCTGCTCACGCCCACGCGGTCATTATTGAGGGATATTTCATTGGCAGCGTTCGGTCATTTGCAAACGGTACAGAAGATGGATTATTCGCAGGTTATTGGGAAAATGTTTCGATAGGAAGTATGGTATCCGGTTCTTTTTGGTATGACACAGATAAATCCCCTGCAGACACAGCTACAGATTCATACTACGCCTACTATCACAGTTATACCGACGTGTGGATGAGCTCCAATTTCACAATAGACGGCAAAACCTACTCTATTTCTGATCATGTTCCGTTGGATCGCTATGTAATAGAGACAGAAGGAATCAATTTATTCGATCTCGAAACAACCAGTAGTTATCCTTACCCAGGAAAAGAAGTTTTTTATCTCTACGATAATATCAGCAGTGGCGGACATAACGGTGGCTATAAAGCGATTGGTCTAATGGTTGAGGTTTCAAGAGAAGATAAAACGCTACTGGATGGGTTGGGTATCATTCAGGAATTTGATTGGTACGATATTGATGATCCCACCTCCTATGCCCAGGCGCATATCGATATAGGCATTGCAACAACTGATGAGATGCGGGCATCCAATGCATGGGTTGATATTAGCGAAATACATGTGCGAATAAAAAACAGTGCCCAGGTTCCAGAACCTCCAGCGCGACTTTTATTTTCATGTGCTGTTTTAGGATTGATTGCAAGGCGTCAATTTACAGGGGAAAAACTATGATTTTTAAAAATCTATATTTGCACTGGGCATTTCTACTCTATGTTTTTTCAGCAAATGCTTGCGGAGCAATCATTGAAGGCCACTTTACCGGCAACATTTGGAATTATTACGACAATGGGCAGGTCGCAAATAGCAGCTGGATCAAAGTCTTCGATACTGATATAAACAAGGCCCCATTTAAAGGATCATTCTGGTACGACACCGAGTTAGCACCACCCAATACGGCACTCAATGGACAGGTACGAGTAAGTGATGTTCCTATTGAACAATGGCTGGGATTTAGTTTTGAAATCGAAGGAAAACAATTTACCAATGTCGGTGGATTTTTTGATGGCAGCACTCCCAACAACTTCTATTCAAAATTGGCATTGGGTAGTGCTGAAGAACAAATCTGGCTGCGTGACGATGCGTCAGAAATTTTTGGATTGGTGGGTGGGCGTGGAAATTACGATCCTGACTCACGATTGGGATTTGGCGAGACTTTCGCCATTTCGTTCCATAAAATTCTTGCGCCTTATCTAAACACCGAATCTTTGATTCAAAAATTTGACTGGGTTGATCCTATATCACATTACGATAATTTCGATGAAATGCCAGTTGTCGGATATTTTGGTATTAGTGGCGTAAGCGCCAGGGACCCGTACAGTGCCAGAAGCGAATGGAATGCGGCTATCGCGGCCCACATTACCGAAATTTCTGTAGCTCCCCGTCACTTGAGTGAGGTTCCTGAACCACGCTTATTAAGCTTGCTGGTACTTGCGTTGTTTATAGTTATCTGTAAACGATCAAAATTACTTAATATCATATGAAGCCCGAATCATCCGGTAATTATTTAAATGGCTTCTAAAGTACCAATTAAATTTAGCATCGAAATGGCGGCCCGAGCCGGAAGGTATGTCGCTGAAACTTAATGGTATTTTTCGAGTTATTAATTAATAACGTTATATTGGTTTTTCCAACCTAACTTGTTTTCCTATGACAATAAATATCGGTTCTTTTGCAATTCTATAATTAGAGACAATTAGTTCTTAAAACTCAATTCGCACTGGACAACTCCAGTGCGCAATGCTCACCAAACTCACTTAACATGGCTAAGGATACTTAACAGCTGTTGGCTATCTACAGGTTTAACGAGGTGATGCGAAAATCCTGCCTCACGCGATTGTTCTCGATCCTGCGGCTGCCCGTATCCAGTCAATGCTACTAAAAGCTTTGAGGTTAGGGCAGGTGTATCGCGCAGAGCCCGCGCCAAATCGTAACCGCTCATGTCAGGTAACCCGATGTCCAACAAGAAAACATCAATATTGTCCATGTCGGGGGTATTTAACGCATCGGTCGCGGTGGATGCGGTAACAACGTTATGGCCGACCATTTGAAGCAGCATAGACAGCGATTCCGCTGCATCAATGTTGTCATCCACTAAAAGAATATTGAGCTGGCGGGTGCTTTTTTCCGGCGTCGATATTAGTGACAGGTTTTCGTAAGCACCTACGCGGGGAAGGCGTACGGTGAATACACTCCCAAGTCCCGGTCCAGCGCTATGCGCGGTTACTTCACCCTGGTGGAGATTTGCAATGGCTTTTACCAAAGCCAGCCCGATTCCCAAACCTCCTTGTGTGCGGTCAAGTCCTCGTGCGCCTTGGGTAAATAAGTCAAATACGCGTGGTATTAGCGAAGCATCCATTCCACTGCCGTTATCAATAACGTCGATAGTTATCCATTCCCCGACTGCCTCAACTTTCAGGGTTACAGTTCCGTTGGGTGGAGTGTACTTCGCCGCATTGGTTAACAAGTTGGCAAGGACCTGAACCAAACGTGTCCGGTCACCTAATACAATCGTATGAGCACCAGTGAGTTGTGTCGCGAGTTCATGCTGCCTTGTTTCTATCATCGGGCGCACTTGTTCAATAGCGGTTGCAATTATCGACTTGATATCAAGTGGCTCCATATCCAGCTCGATCAGACCTCGAGTTACCCGTGACACGTCCATCAAGTCATCAATTAAATGCGTAAAGTGTCCTATTTGCCGCGAAATAATTTCGCTCAAGTGCTGTACACGTTCAGGCTCGTGGTTAACCAAGCGTAACAGTTCTGCTGCCGAACTCACCGGAGCCAATGGGTTACGCAACTCATGCGCCAGCATCGCTAGGAACTCGTCTTTGGAGCGATTCAAATGTTCGGCCTCAGCGCGCGCCGCGCGTTCACTTGCCAATAGAGTTTGTCTTTCCTCGGCGGCTCTGTTTGCTAGCTCATAAAGTCGCGCGTTATCTATGGCGATGGCAGCTTGGGATGCCAGGCCGGTAACGACGCGTTCGGATTTCTCACTGAACATCCCAGCCTTCGAATGGCCAAAAAAGAGGCCGCCCATAACGTCACCTGATCGGGACGTTACGGATGCCGCAAGATAACTACAAACCGGTAAATGTCCTTTTGGCATGCCATAGTGCGGAGCCATGGTGCCGTAGCTGGGATCTTTTGTAATGTCATCACTGCGAATGGGCGGGCCGCCGGTAAAAGTGGACGCGAATACGGGGGTGGCGCGCGGATGCCCCAAGCCTTCAAATGCCTCCCTTGGGGCACCAGACAAGGTGTAAAGCAAGTACGCATCACCATGCTCATCCTTGCCGTTATAGAAGAACGCAGCAAATTCGGCCCCCGTTAGTGCCCGGCCAGAATCGGTTACCGTTTGCAGCAGTGTATTCAGGTCGAGCGTTGAAGCCAGGGATTGTCCGGACTGATTTAAAAGTTCAAGAATACGCGTTTCATCCTGTAACGCTTCTTCAGCCCGCTTTCTCTCGGTGATGTCGATAATGACCGCCAAAACCGAGCCAGCTGAAGTGCCCTCTACGTTCCGGATTAAGCTTACGGTTGTACTGACCCATATGGAGCTTCCATCCGGCTTCAAGTACCGCTTTTGAATATCAAACGGCTTGCCGTCAACAAGAAGCTGTTGAAAAGCGGCTTCACTGCGAGGCAAATCATCCGGGTGCGTTAAATCATGGATGTCTGCCCCCAGAAGTTCCTCACGGGATCGCCCCAGCATTTGGCAAAGCCGTTGATTAATGCGGATTATCCGACCTGTCAGGTCACGCTCGGTAATTCCCGCTGCGGTTTGTTCAAACAGGGATGCCAAGTGTTCGTCACTCCGACGCAATGCTAGCCCTGCTTCCTTTTGCTCGGTGGTGTCACGAAAAAAAACGGCAAGGCCGTCATTTGCCAGTGGATTTACCCGAATCTCTAACCATGAATCCTTCCCGGTCAACCGATGTACTAATTCAACCGTATCTGGCACTGAGGTACGTAATACTCGCTCTCGTATTGTCATCACTCGATGCCTAATGTCTTCCGGCCAAACATTCAGAAAGGGCCGATGTAGAACCTCCGCGATGGAATGCCCTAAGATTGTGAGACCCTCTGCGTTGATTCGACTGATGTTACCGTCTTCATCAACCACCATGAAGCCTTCGTCCATCTGGTTCAGGATGTAGTCACTTTTGCCACGTTCAGCGATCAATTTTTTCTGCGTAACGGCGTTTTCCATCGCCGTCCAGGTTCGATGAAGGACATCTTTCGCCGCTGCGACATCCTCATTCGTCCATACATAAGCGATGGGTTTAATGACGTTGATGTTAAACACGAGCTCGCCTGCTTTCAGCAACGGAACAATGAGTATTGATCGTATATCCAACATGCCGAAGCGTTCAGCCGTTGAGGCTGTTCTGGAATCTGAACATATATCGTTTATGATGACGGGGTTTCCATTTAGCAATTCGGGCACTAACGCTGGACTGTAATCATCAATTTGCCCGGTCGCTGGTATCAGCGGTTGGCCGACGGCAAACCATCCGCTCCAAGTGTTAAAAACCCTTTTTTGACTATCGACTTGCGCGTACCAGCAGCCAGACGCAGAAAGGTGACTGGCGAGCGTGGTTACAGCGTGATCGACAATTTCATCTGGAGACGTCAGCAAATGGAGTTTGTCAGCCAGGCTTAGCTGAAACTGACGAAGCTTTCGGTCACGTACAAGTTTCGTTGTCTCAATGACCGAGCAATACATTCCGGCGCAAGCGCCATTATCATCGTAGAGAGGGGAATAAGAAAAAGTAAACCACGCCTGTTCCGGGTAGCCTGAACGTTCCACCATCAACTCTAAATCATCGTGGAAACTTGATTCGCCTTGGATAGCCTTATCAATAATTGGACTAATGTCCTGCCAGATTTCTTGCCAGATTTGTTTGAATGGCGCTCCCAGCGCACTCGGATGCTTATTCCCGAGAATCTGCGCATAAGCGTCGTTATACAGAAAACCCAATTCAGTCCCCCATGCGACAAACATAGGAAACTTTGAGTTTAAAATAAGCCGGGTCACAGATTTTAATGACAACGGCCATTGGTCGGGAGTGCCAAGCACAGATTCTGACCAATCTTTCGCGCGCATCAGCGATGCGACTTCGCTTGCTCCGGGAAACTCCAACGCTGAATTCAAAATGACCTCGTCGCATATACGGTTAAAAGGACGCTCTCAGTCTGCAGGATTCAGACCATAATTTATAACTTCGGGCTTCGGGGGTTTGATCACCTCGTCCAACTTTTTAATATATTATTTCATCACAGGCCTTTGAACGCAGGTCATTGCTTAGATGAAGAGGTATTGCAATATTTACAATGTTTTGAAGTTTGGGATTGTTTGATTAAAAATAAATCTATCCCGGATGCTGCTGAAGGATAATTTTCCCGGCAAGGATTTTAGTAAAGGGGGCACAAAAAGGGGCATAATTCGTTATACCATGTATCTTCACGCTATATTTATAGCTATTTTATCAATTTTTCAAGTCCGGCCTCGGCACCATGTACTAAAACGTATTTAATCGTTTTTACCCTGAAAGGCCCGCAAACTCAGTGTTTGCGGGCCTTTTTGTTTGTGCGCAATATCGCATTTACACGTATTTAAACGCATATCCCTGCATGGTCATTACGTTTTATTACGTCGAGGATTACGTTTTTTATGACAACCTTCAGGAAGATCGGCGACCGCTGGAGCGCCGAGGTGTATGTGAATGGCACCCGAAAATCAAAGCGGCACGATACAAAAGCACAAGCTAAAAGTTGGGCGGCGTAAACGGAATTTGAATTAGTGCAGATGGTTGATGGTGTGAGCACCACGCACATGATGCTCGACGTATTCGAACGTTATACAGAAGAAATTTCAGAAACAAAAAAAGGGGCACAATGGGAAATTGCTCGATTAAAAATGTTCGAGCGATTTTCACTTGCAAAAGTGCGCCGGGTAGATCTAAGGCGCGAACATTTTGAAAGCTACATTGTTGAGCGTTCGCAATTGGTAAAACTATCCGGTATCAATCGTGAATTTAATGGACTCTTAAATACGGTAGAGCTAAACGCAAATTTCGATAGTATTTTAAGGGATGGGTTTGTTGAAGTTAAATTAAAAATTGATCACGAGGTTTTTCGTTTTAGAGTAAAAACTGAAAATTTTCAGATGTTATTTGACGCGGCGCTATCTAGGAATAATATCGATCAAAGAATTTCTGGCCTTGATAACTTATTAAATAATAAAACGTAGTTAATTGAAGCTCTGGATGGAAAAATATCTAAACTAAGAACAGAATGCAATCTTGTTGCTTTGTATAGTGGGTTTCAGAATGTTTTAGAACTGCGTATGTCATTATGTCAATTTATCGAGGCGTACTCAAAATTTGAGACAGAGATCAATAGGGACGGTTCAGCTCTTTTATCAAACTTTGAAGCTTTAGTTTTTAGCCTGATAGTTGCTAAAGAGTCAGATATTCCTCCATTGATTGATGGTGTGAATCAGATAGCCGATCTCATCTCCAAAATACGAAAATAGCTGGCCTGTTTATGGCCAGCCAACCAATCCTGCACCTCCACCGCATACCACTTCGCATGGCCACGCCTTCCACTATCAGTTGGTAACTTGATAGGGAAGGAAATCAAAAGATTTGCTGACCTTAAGCCAACTCATCAATGATCTTTTGGATATCGAAAGAATCACTAGCGACAAAATGAAATTCAATATTTAGCGGCAAGCCGTTTTACCGCTAGTTGAAAAAGCTATTGAAACTGCCACACCTTATGCTATGGAATACGGCGTGCAATTATTATCGAACGAATCCATAGATGCAGAAGCATTGATAAGCTCATTAAGGTTACAGCAGGTATTGGCTAACTTATTATCAAATGCTATTAAGTTCTCACCAAAAGGAGAAGCAGTAACAGTAACGGTCTTGAGAGGTAAGGGCGATAGTGTACGAATTGACGCAGGTGACTACGGCAATGATGCAAATAAACCAGGTTACCCAACAAAATGCCGCCGCCGCAGAGCAATTGGCTACAGCCGAGCAGACTAATGAGCAACCTATACAGTTGCAGCACCTTATATCGTTTTTTAAAGTTGCCTGATAGCAGTGCTAGCAAATGTATGTAAAACAAGGAGGCTGGAGAAAGGTTATTTGTAAGTGACGGTTAAATAAAATCTAAAATTTTCCGTAAAAAAACTTTAAGCATCTCTTAAGTTTAAATTTTTATTCTGCATCCTAAGAACTCCCACTTCTGAGGGTACAGTAATGAAAGATCTGGCTAGTATATATCCGGCAGCAAATACGCCCACGGAATCTTCCTCTAAATGGCATATGCCACGCTTGCCTCAAATTCGCATACCACAGTTTGGTTTGCATACGCCGGACTCTGCGGAACGCAGTGCCGTAGAAGCCTACATCCATGACCGCTTTGCCAATGTGCATCATGCTGAAGTCAGCCACTTTTTACCTAATATCATCAGTTTGAGCTGTGGAGGTGAATACTCGGCGGCGGTAGGTCTGGCGCCGGCCAGCAATGGGCAATTATTTGCTGAGCAGTACCTTGATCAGCCTGTTGAGCAGGTTATTAGTCAAAAGCTCGATGTAGGCATCGCTCGCGATCAGATTGTAGAAATCGGTAACCTCGTCTCTACCTGGAAGGGTGGGAGTTTGTTGTTATTCATTGTTATTGGTGAGGTCATGAAGCGGTTGGGTTATCACTATGTGATGTTTACCGGCACCCGTGAAGTAAAAGCGTTGCTTGCACGCCTGCGATATTCGCCGGTGGTCCTTGCCGATGCAAACCCTGCAGTTTTACCGGATGGTGGTGCAAGTTGGGGCACTTATTACTCAAATCAACCACAAGTTATGTTTGGTGATAATCGTCCGGCAATGGAAGCTGCGCGCAAAAACCCGATGTACCGCGCAACCGTAGCGACGATTAGTCGTGCTATCGAAAACATCTGTGATGAATTTCAGGCGGCAAATATCAACAAAGCGATACGGAGCACTAATCATGAGTAATTTTTTTGAAATTATTGAGTTGCATGCACAACAGCATCCCAATGAAATAGCATTGATTAGTGATGATCTTCAACTCAGTTACTCGGACCTGGTAAAGAAGGTAGATATATTGGCTAATTGGTTGCTGGAAGCTGGTATTGGTCGTGCAGGTCTATGGGGAGAAAATTCAATTGAGTGGATTATTGCTGATCTTGCAGCCTGGAGAGCGCGTATCTCATTAGTCCCGTTACCACGCTTTTTTTCAGTAAACCAGCTTCAGCATGTTATTCACCAGTCGGAATTGGCATGCATATTGGTTGTAGGTGAGATGGATTTAATTGTGCCGATAAATGAGCGTGTTCCTACCTCTATACCCAATATTTATTGTGACCACTTGCAATCGATGGGGCATTATCAAGCCATTGGTCGTATTCGAAAAATAACCTACACCTCCGGAACCACGGGTGTTCCCAAAGGTGTTTGCCTGACTAACGAATCACTTCAGAATGTGACCGGTGCACTCGCAGAAAGAATATATTCATCTGCGGATTCAAGTTTACAACTCAATCGTCACTTTACTGTTTTACCGCTCAGTACTTTATTGGAAAATATCGCCGGTGTGTATGTTCCGCTATTGTTAGGCAAGGCAATTGTAGTTCTTAATGGACCGAGCATAGGTTTACTCGGTAGTTCCGAACTTTCGGTGCCTACATTATTAAAGCGTTTACACCAATACCAAGCTAATAGTCTAATCGCTTTGCCCCAAATATTAATGGCATTTGTAGAAGCTTCTGTGCAAGGTTTTCCTTTGCCGGCATCATTAAGATTTATTGCCTTAGGCGGTGCGCGTACGTCTATCCAGTTGCTCAATCGTGCTCATGCGCTGAAAATCCCGGTATACGAAGGTTATGGGCTTTCCGAGTGCGCCTCGGTAGTAAGTTTAAATTCTCCACGTGCAAATAAATTAGGCAGTGTTGGCAAGCCATTGGGGCATGTGCAAGTAAAAATTGAACAAGGAGAAATAAAAGTCAGGGGAAATACATTCTCTGGTTATCTGGGACAAGACTCCCATTCAGCAGATGATTGGCTCGATACGGGTGATCTTGGCTATATGGATGAGGAAGGGTTTTTATTCATTACCGGCCGCAAGAAAAATCTATTAATCAGTAGTTTTGGTCGCAACATTTCACCGGAATGGGTTGAGTCTGAATTAGCATTATGCCGAAGTATTAGGCAATGTATGGTTGTTGGTGATGCACAGCCATTTTGCAGCGCGATTGTTGTTCCTTCCTCTGAGCAAGTTACAGCAAAGCAAATCGGGCAAGACATCACTCGTACTAATCAGCAATTACCAGACTATGCGAAAATCAAGAAGTTCATTGTCACACCCGAGCCGTTTACTTCTCGTAATCAATTATTAACTGACAACGGACGTCTGCGCCGCTCCGAAATTGCTGCGTATTACCGTGGTGAAATCGCAGCAATTTATTCTAATCCCGCATTTTGTTCATCTAGCCAACACGCAGGAGTGGTATATGACATTCTTTGATCGCATACAGCAGGAAACCCAACAGGAACGTTCGTATTTGTTGAGCGCTCCAGTAATCCAGCGCTGTATGACTGAGGGGCAATTCAGCCTGGCAGAATATATTGAATTTTTAACACAAGCCTACCACCACGTAAAACATACGGTGCCGTTACTGATGGCGGTTGGAAGCAGGCTGCCAATGGAAAAAGAAAATTACCGGGAAGCAATTGCCGAATATATTGACGAAGAACTCGGCCATCAGGAATGGATTTTAAATGATATTGCAGCCTGTGGTGCAGACAAAAAGATGGTTCGCCAAAGTCGCCCGAATATGGCAACAGAGCTGATGGTTGCATATGCTTACGATACGGTTACGCGCAATAACCCCATGGCGTTTTTTGGAATGGTATTTGTATTGGAGGGTACGAGTATTAATTTGGCATCACAAGCAGCGGATATTATCCAGAAACATTTGAGTTTGCCCAATAAAGCCTTTTCGTATTTGCGTTCACACGGAAGCCTTGACCAAGAGCACATGGTGTTCTTTGCCAAGTTAATGAATAGTTTAACTGAGGAAAAAGACAGGGAGGATATCCTGCACGCAGCAAAAATGTTTTTCAGGCTTTATGGCAATATTTTCCGTTCTATCGAACAGGCTGCCGCGGACGTTAATCCGATAAATCATAATGCAATCGTTAACGCGGCATGAGGAGAATATTAATGAACCTTAAGGGCAAAACGATATTACTTACCGGTGCAACGGGTGGTATTGGCGAAGCGGTTGCAAGGCAGCTCGCGGATTGCGGGGCGCGTTTGATTTTGATTGGACGTAATGAAACAAGTTTAAAAAATTTATCTCGTGAGTTACAACTCAATAAGCATAACGGCTTTACATTACAAGCAGATATAGCAACTCATACCGGTTTGGAAACTGTTCGTGCAGCGTTAATCGCGTTGCCTAATCCTATTGATATTCTTATCAATTGTGCGGGTGTTAGCCTGTTTGGATTATTGGAAGACAATGAGCCGGCAGCGATTGAAAATGTGATTAATACCAATGTTACCGCAACAATTTTATTAACACGGCAGGCGCTGCCATTTTTAAATAAAGACCAGGGGCGTATCCTGATTATCGGATCAAGTTTTGGCGGTTTAGGCTTTCCCGGATTTTCTGTGTATTGTGCGAGTAAGTTTGCATTACGTGGTTTTGCAGAGGCATTGCGTCGAGAGCTTGCAGACTCAAAAATCCAGGTGGCTCATCTGGCTCCCCGCGCAACCAATACACATCTGAATAATGATGCTGTGGTTGAATTAAATGAAGCATTGGGTAACAAAGTCGATGAGCCTGAATATGTTGCGGCAGCTGTAGAGGATTTGCTTTCTATGAAAAATATTCGCGATCTTAACCTTGGTTGGCCGGAGCGATTATTTTTACGCATCAATAGTATTTTTCCGCGTTTGATAGATAAAGCATTGCTTGGAAAATTACCTGTTATTCGTCGTTTTGCTAGCAAACATTCGAATTACGTCAATTCCAAATTAACAACATTTGGTCCAACCTGATATCAGGCAGCGATTACCATGGGTGAATATTATGAAACAAATATTGATTGTAGCCAGTTTAATAATAGGTAGCGTGTTGAGTGTTGGCCTTCACGCTGATGAGTCTTCCGATATCCAGAAATTGCAGACCCGTTGGGCAGACATTAAATATCAATTGCCGGAAGCTGAGCGGGAAAAAGCATTTGAATTGCTGGTTAATGATGCAGCAGCATTAACCGGCGCGAACCCTGGCAAACCCGTTTATCTAATTTGGGAGGGAATTATCAGGTCTACTTATGCAGGAGCCAAGGGTGGTCTTGGTGCCCTTGATCAGGTAAAGCAGGCAAAAAAATTATTTGAACAATCGATTGCCCTTGATCCTGCGGCACTCGCTGGTTCAGCGTATACAAGCCTCGGTTCACTTTATTATCAGGTGCCTGGTTGGCCGGTGGGATTTGGGGACGATAAAAAAGCTGAAGAAATGTTGCTAAAAGGGCTGAGCTATAATCCTGAAGGTATTGATTCTAATTATTGGTATGGCGATTATTTGCTGAATCAGAAGCAGTACCTGAAAGCAGTTGCTGCATTGGAAAAAGCATTGCAAGCTCCAGCACGCTCTGGTCGTGAATCTGCTGATGTTGGTCGTAAGCAGGAAATTCAAGTGGCGCTAGCCAAGGCAAAGAAACATCTATAATTGCTGCATTAATTCACGAGTTGTTTATTCATAATTTAGCATTCCTTCGCAGGTTTTATACTGTAGAGGATTATTTTAATCGAGAGGGACTCCTGTACACATACTATTGGTTGAAGACGACAGCTTGCTCGCTGACGGAATTGTAACTGCACTTAAACGGTCGGGCTTTGCTGTTACCTGGCTGGATGATGGAAAAACAGCAAGCGCGTATCTTGCAGCAGAGTCTCCGGAATATTCTATTGCTCGATTTGGGCTTACCGGATATTGATGGCATTGACCTTCTGCGATTGGTGCGCCAAAAACAGTTTCCAACCCAGGTGCTAATCCTCACAGCACGGGATAGTACTACCGCGAAAGTGGCAGGCCTGGACGCAGGTGCCGATGATTACCTGACAAAACCTTTTGGGGTTGATGAATTACTAGCACGCTGCGTGTACCTGAGCGACGGTTGGGTAATGCGCCGACTGCGTTAATACAAGTTGGCTCAGTCATACTGGATACCGCCCAATACTTGGTATTATTCTTTATTGTTCAGTACGCCTTCGCAATTTAAGCATTTATTGTTTGTTGATGAGCCTATGAGGTTTCATAGAAAGTTATTGTTATGCTGTATTGTGTTTTCTGTTGGTTTATCGTTAGCGCGAGAGGTGGCTGAAATATGGATATATCTTGGCGGCTTTTTACATCAGCCTGATGTGTTGCAGTCAGCATTAACAGGAGGCGCTATAGGAATAGGAATAAGCCTGGGGATAATTATTTATTAGTGTTTATTTCTGAGCGTTTATTTCTATATGTTTTTTTATATTTTTTTTATGCGGTGGACTTTCAATGCAAGTTGCCAAGCAACTTCTACAAATTGGTGTGCTGGATTCAGCAGGCCCCTTGTGGGATACATCAAGCCTTGTAAATGAGCATTCCTGGTTGGGAGAGCTGCTTTATGCGCTTGTTGGTTATGATTCCAGTCCTGCCGCTATACAAGTGTTTTTTTATTGGCTCGCTATTGCTCCTTTATTCGTGGCGTTGTTGTGGAATTGGTATCGCAGGAACTATAGACATGCGTAGATTTACATTGTGTGTATTAACCATGTGTTATTGGCCGACGGGTGCCAACGCAGAGCTTAATCGGGTTTATCATCCCTATGTAGAACAACATGAGCGTGAAATTGAATATGGGGTGGTGTGGCGCGATGTCACTGATGAAAATATTATGTTGCAGCGAGCAGGTGTTGGTTATGCCTGGGCCGAACATTGGTTTGGAGAAGTATATTTATTAACAGAATCTGTTACTCATGAAGGCGAGCAAATTCGTGGATATGAAGCAGAAGTAAAATGGCAAATGACTGAGCAGGGTGAGCACTGGGCCGATTGGGGGCTCTTAATGGAGGCGGGTAGTGCTCATGATATTAATCGACGTGAGTTAGCTTTAGGGCTTTTGATGGAAAAAGAAGTAGCGGAATCCTGGAGCAGTACGTTGAATCTTTTTGTTGAGTACGAGTTTGGTGATGATATTAAAGACGAGTTTGAAACTGCCTTGCGTGGCCAGTTGCGCTATCGTTATTCCTCTGCATTTGAGCCGGCTGTGGAGATCTATCTTGATGACCAGGATTGGGCTGTAGGGCCTGCAATTACAGGTGTTCAAAAAATATCTTCCAAAAAGCAAATGCGCTGGGAATTGGGATGGTTGTTTGGATTGGATGAAAATACACCTGATAATAATATTCGACTAGCAGTTGAATTTGAATTCTAATTGGCTGGGTTTCCTGCTAAAAATCAATTGCATCTCATTGCATGTTCTCTGATTTTTTTGGATCAATATCCCTGTAATAGTAGCTAGTCAACGACTATTTCGCTTAAGCAGTTGCTTTATCTATTATTTCGCTGAAATAACGTGAATGTGCCTTTTCTCCATCAAGATTGGCGAATTGTTTCACGGTACATTACCTGTGTATCTTGAAAAACATGGAATGCCATCGGTACCGCATGATCTACTTCAGCCCCAATGTAATGTCTATGTGCTATCCAATACGGGAAACCTGTGAACCTAGATTATTGGCAGCTGGATAATTAAAATAGCCTTTTAATCAGTCCTGGTCACGAAGCGTGCTAGTTCAGCTGTACGGTTTGAATATCCCCATTCGTTGTCATACCAGGCATAGATTTTTACTTGCGTACCATTTACCACCATGGTCGATAACGCATCCACAATAGATGAGCGTGGATCGCCGCAATAATCTGTAGAAACCAAAGGCCGCTCTTCATAACCCAGAATATTCTTTAATTCATTTTCGCTGGCAGCCTTCAGAAGCTGATTTACTTCTTCAGCAGAAGTAGAGCGCTCAACTTCAAACACACAATCTGTTAATGATGCATTGGCGAGCGGAACACGGACTGCATGCCCATTCAGACGGCCACGTAATTCCGGAAAAATTTCGGCGATAGCGGTCGCGGAACCGGTGGTCGTAGGAATTAGGTTTGAACCCGATGACCGTGCGCGCCGTAAATCTTTGTGGGGTTGATCAAGAATGGATTGCGTATTGGTCAGGTTGTGGATCGTCGTGATTGAGCCATGACGAATGCCCAATTGTTCGTGAATTACTTTTACAACCGGGGCAAGGCAATTGGTGGTGCAGGACGCGGCTGTGACAAGGCGATGTTCTGCTGGTTTAAACGATTGATGATTCACGCCCATTACGATGTTCAACGCACCCGGCTCTTTTACCGGAGCGCTAACCACAACACGTTTTACGCCTTGATCCAAATAAGATTGCAGTATCGCGACTGATTTCATTTTGCCACTGGCTTCAATCACCACATCACAGTCCGACCAATCGGTATCCACAATTGCTTTGTTAGTTGTGACCTTTATTGCATTGCCATTGATGATTAGCTTGTCGTCTTCAGCAGTAACATCTTCACCCCATATCCCTTGCACTGAATCGAATTTTAGAAGATGGGCATAGGTTTCTGCGTCCGCGCCCGGATCATTAATTTGAATAAATTCGAATTCGGGCCAGCGCCATGAGGCGCGCAAGACCAGGCGGCCTATTCGGCCAAAGCCATTGATGCCTACTTTTATTTTTTTCATGCTTGATACCCGGTTAAATAGTTGATTGGTTAACTCGCTTGCTAAGTGCCTCAGCTGACTCAACACGTTCGGAATAGCGATCAACGAGATATGGACTGTGGTCGCGCAATAACAAAGTGAACTTCATCAATTCTTCCATCACATCCACCAATCGATCATAAAAAGCGGAAGGTTTCATGCGGTCTTGCTCATCGAACTCCTGAAATGCTTTGGCAACTGAGGACTGATTGGGAATGGTGAACATACGCATCCAGCGCCCCAGAATTCGCATTTGGTTAACGGCATTGAATGATTGCGAACCACCACTGACTTGCATCACCGCCAAAGTCTTCCCTTGGCTTGGGCGTACTGCACCCATTGATAAGGGTATCCAGTCGATCTGGGCTTTAAACACAGACGTCATCGCGCCATGGCGTTCCGGTGAACACCAGACTTGACCCTCTGACCAAAGTACTAACTCTCGCAACTCCTGAACTTTGGGATGGGTATCATCAGCGTCGTCAGGGAGTGGTAGACCAGAAGGGTTAAATACTTTTGTTTCCGCTCCCAAGTGGTTTAGAAGGCGTTGGGCTTCCTCGATAAGTAAGCGACTAAATGAACGTTTCCGATTTGAGCCATACAGCAACAGAATGCGTGGCTTATGTACGCCATCCTCGGTTGGCTTAAATAGGGGAAATGGCAATAAATCTGCTGCGATGTTCGGTAGATCAATGGGTTTTATATCCTGGGAGTTCATTGGCATCACCTTATTAACAGCAGTTCTTCACGCGCTCAGGGCGATCACCCATGCAGCACAGCTTCTTGAGATTGGCCTTGATGTAAGGCTGATTGGATTGAGTCGTTTCGGCGAGAACCGTCTTTGCCCAATCGGGGAGTTGCGGGTTTAACCGGTAATAGATCCATTGGCCCTGACGACGGTCCAGGACAATTTTGTGCTCCCTTAATAGTGCCAGATGCCGGGAAATCTTTGGCTGGATCTCTTCCAGTGCCTCCATCAGCTCACAAACGCACAGCTCGCCTTCAGATTGAATAAGAATCAAAGACTTAAGACGGGTTTCATCAGCTAAACATTTAAAGAACTGGAGAGGGTCAATCATTCTCTATACCTTGACTGGCTCATTGATCAATATATGTGAAATTTAATATATATGTTTTTTCGAATATTTAAAAGCTTAGCTTTTCCCACTTTTGATGGATTGGTGGGGCAATACGGTATATTGCTTATACTCAGGATGCTCAAAAGTGTCTTGGTCAGGTATTTCTGTGTGATATTAATTGAATTGAATATATGTTTACTCTCCTTTGTGCTGTATCTGTACCTGAAGAGCAGGAGTGAGTTTGAAAAGTTCAAGCTATTTGAGAGCTGCTGTTTGGGGGCATAAACTGTATTTATATTTTTAAATTACTTGATTTTAAGGGTTTTATTGTTTTTTAAGTCCGGACTCGGACCATGTACTGAAGCGTAGATAATCGTTTTAAACCTGAAAGGTCTGCAAACTCAGTGTTTGCGGGCCATTTTTTTTGTGCTATCGCTTTTGATCGTTGTTAAACGTATGTTGTCGCCTGCTCATTACGACAAATTACGACAATGATTACGAGAAACGGGGCGATATGGCAAACATTGAACGGAATGGTGATCGCTGAATCGCCCAGGTTTGTGTTAATGGCATTTGATCACACAATCAAACAAGTTGCAGATCGTTATTATTTCTCCCCGTAATTGCTAATAATAAAAAAGTGCTTTTTGCAATTCGCCAAAAGCACTTCCTCTGCTAGCAATAAGCCAGGGTTAGTTAAACGATGGGTGGATCTATTTCGCGCAAAAACTCACGGTGTTCAATTAATTTCCGTTCGAATAACACGAGCGCATCGACTATCCCACCGGGTTCTGCTTCAATCAAACCGGCATCGGGTTCACCCGTCGGCAACGTTAACGGAACGTCAGCATTTAATAACAGGTTAGTCCCTTCTCCTACTGCGAGGATAGGTTTGCAGTGGCGATATTGTTCACGGACGAAATCGAGCGCGTGGGCATCGCGGAGCAAATGCGTGGTTGATAGTTCGCCATCGGGAATAATGACTCCGTCATAAAGTACGGAGGGGCCTGCTTCCAATGAAATATCCACCTCCAATGCTTCGCCCTTGTCATTAAATATTTTACCCAGGCGTGTTGAAACAAATCGCGGCACGGCACCCTTGTTGACTAATGCGGTATAAATAAATCGCGCCGAAACAATATTCACCCCTTGCGCCAGGAGAATGGCGATGCGCCGGGTTTGGATTCCCGTGCGTGTAGGATAGGAAAGCAAAGACAAGGCAGGTGAGGGTTCATATTCCGGTGTAGGGAGGCTGGTTGCCAAGGGTAATGGCGGCGGCAATTCCAGGCCCAAACCTTGCGCGACACTTTGCGCCAAAACGCTATCCACATTGGCGAGCAGTGCGAGCACACGTTGGCGAATCCCGACTATTTGTACGCGTGATAATTCAAAGCGGAACGCAGCAATAATATGGGCTTGTTCTGCAAACGATTGGCTTTGCCAGAATAATCGCGCTTGCGAATAATGATCCGCAAACAATGCCGGATTGCCGCGCACTTTATCTTCCGCAATAGATTCAGGGAAACTGCGGAAGCCTGTTGCTCCTGCCTGGAAAGGGCATCCACCGCCCAATGAATTTGGTTCGTAATTCACGCGACCGCGATGTATTGCCTGCCGATGAAATCCATCGCGTTGATTGTTATGTACCTGGGCGATGGGTGCATTAATAGGAATTTCATGGAAATTGGGGCCACCAAGGCGTGTTAGCTGGGTATCCACGTAGGAATGGATTCTACCTTGCAACAATGGGTCATTGGTGAAATCAATACCGGGAATAATATGCGCGGTACAAAATGCGACTTGCTCTGTCTCGGCAAAAAAATTATCGGGATTACGATTCAATACCAGTTTGCCAACAGGCGTCAGTGGCACCAATTCTTCCGGAACAATTTTGGTCGGGTCTAAAATATCGAACGGAAAAGTGTTTGCTTCTTCTTCGGTAAAAATTTGCAGGCCTAATTCCCATTCAGGAAATGCGCCGGCTTCAATAGCTTCCCATAAATCGCGACGATGGAAATCCGGATCGGCGCCGCTGATTTTTACTGCTTCATCCCATACCAATGAGTGCGTACCAGCCAGCGGCGTCCAATGGAATTTACAAAATACTGCGTTGCCATCCTGATTAATAAGGCGGAAGGTATGCACGCCGAATCCCTGCATCATACGATAGGAGCGCGGAATTGCCCGATCAGACATTTGCCACAGCAACATGTGCGCTGACTCCGGCATCAATGATACAAAATCCCAGTAGGTATCGTGGGCGCTGGATGCTTGTGGCATGGCATGGTGCGGTTCAGGTTTTACCGCGTGGACAAGGTCGGGAAATTTCATTGCGTCCTGGATAAAAAACACCGGAATATTATTTCCCACCAAATCCCAATTGCCATCTTCAGTGTAAAACTTGGTCGCAAATCCACGTACGTCGCGTGCGGTGTCAGTCGAGCCTCGCTCACCGGCAACAGTAGAGAAACGTACAAAAACCGGAGTGCGTTTACCCGCCTCACGAAATGGAGCTGCAATAGTGACATCGCTAAGATCTTTATAAGCTTCGAAATAACCGTGCGCAGCAGAGCCTCTTGCGTGTACTACGCGCTCCGGAATTCGTTCATGATCAAAGTGCGTAATTTTTTCACGCAAAATAAAATCTTCGAGCAGGGTAGGGCCGCGTAATCCCAATTTTAATGAATGCTGGTTATTCGCAACCGGTACACCATGGTTGGTAGTAAGCACTTGATTACCGCTTTCTACCCGAACGCGGTCCAGCGATTCGATAGTGGCATTAATACTGGCGTTAACTTTTCCATCACCTACTTTTTCGGACGCAATTAACTCGGAAGATGTGCTCGCTGTTGTTTCGATAGAGGGTGGTTCTTGCGTATATCCCATCATCGGGCAGCGCGCTTCATCGCCGTATTCACTCGCCTTATTAGGGTTCGCGGGTATTTGTTGTGCCAGTTGTTGTTGGCCGGCGACTTTTTTAACTAACGCGTCAGATACTTCTGTTTCCAGCCCCAGGTTGTCCGGCACTTTTGTAGAGGATGCTCCCGACAAACTGGTGAGTACACCGCCGGCACCACTGGTCGTGTCTTTATCTTTTTCTGTCATGACTTTCTCTCCGCAGTAAATTTATGAAGATGAAGAAGAAAATTTTATATTCCATAGTACGTTTCAAAAAACGGGCCAAACTACAATAGCTACTTAAAATGAATGTTTAGGATGATGTTTGTGACATTTAAAAATCAGAGACGACATGATTAAAAATAAATGACTTAATGAATTATAAAATCATGAAAAATTTACAGGGTACTTACAAATTTTGTTATGCAAGTGCAATAGTAGTCATACTGATATAACTTTTATCGAAACGTTGAACGCATTACAAAAAAACTGTTAAGGACGAAGAATTACCTTCCGGCATTCTTCTTCCTTCTTATTAAATATCCGATAGCCTTCAGCAGCCTCTTCAAGGCGCAGGCGATGAGAGATAATGATGTCGGGATTTAATTCTCCGCGCAGAATATGTTCGATTAATGCAGGGAGATGTGCTTGTACGTGAGTTTGTCCACCGCGGATTGCGAGTCCCTTCTCAAAAATATCGCCAAATAAAAAACCATGAATAAAGCCGGCATACACACCTGGCACGCTGATTACTCCGCCGCGCCTTACTGCGGCGATGCATTGTCGTAACGCGGCGCCACTACTGCCTTCTACTTTCAGATTGGTCAACACCGTCTCTACCGTGCTACCTTTTGCTTCAAAACCTACGGCATCTATTGCTGCATCCACGCCGCGATATCCTGCGGTATGTTCAATAATTGCTTCGGCGGGGTCATCAATCTCATCAAAATTAATAGGGATAACACCATAGGTTTTAGCAGCAAAGTCCAGGCGGTATTGATGGTGATCAACCATAAAAATTTGCGTAGCACCTAACAAGCGTGCACAAGCGGCGGACATAAGGCCGACTGGCCCTGCGCCATATATTACTAATGAGCTTCCTGCTTTTATCCCCGCATTCACCACCGCTTGATATCCGGTTGGGAGAATGTCGGATAGGAACAATACTTTTTCATCGTCAAGTCCATCCGGAATTTTAAAGGGACCGGCATTGGCTTTAGGAACGCGAACATATTCAGCCTGGCCACCGGGAATGCCGCCGTATAAATGGCTATAGCCAAACATTGCTGCGCCCGGAGGAATTTGTTTTTTATTTAAAATTGCGCCTCTTCCGGTATTTGTTGTCTCGCATGCCGAATACAGATTAAGGGAGCAAAAGAAGCAGCTACCGCAGGCAATAACAAAAGGGATGACAACTCGATCCCCTTTGCTAACGGCGGTTACATCCGTTCCAGTCTCTTCAACAATCCCCATGAACTCATGGCCAAAAATATCACCCTCTTCTGTGCCGGGAATTTTCCCGCGATATAAATGCAAATCGGAACCGCAAATAGCCGTTGCAGTTATTTTTAAAATAATATCGTCCGATTCCTGAATTTGCGGATCAGGCATGGTATCGACTCGCACATCATGACTGCCGTGATACGTTAATGCGCGCATAAAAATTCCTCATTAATTGATTGAACCAATCCGGATCTACAGTAGATGCCGGGTTGATATTGCTTTACAAGTGCGGAAACTCGCCGTTTTTTTGCATTACAAAATAACAGTACAAGCGGTTAAATCGCTGATATTAATATTTGAAAATGCGTGCGAAAAACTTCATATGGCTCAGCCATGTGATGGAAGTAAAAATTGGAGCAGTCGATAGTTGGGCAATAGCACCTGCGTTCTATAACTCATAACCGGAATATTAAAATTCAACTGATGCAATTAAAGTACCGATTTAAGTTTCGTCGTTGTAAATGCTTTTTTTGTCACTGAATTGGTATTTATTGCTATTTTTTGATGATTTTGAGGAAGATCAACGAGGCCCGTGTTGAACGATTTACAAAGGCTTCATTAAGTTTTATTAAAAATTAGAAGTAAATGTAGGATTGTACGGTCGGATTAAATAACCAGGGCATTAAGGTTTCACTGGATTAAACATTTCTGTATCAAAATTAAATCTTCCCGGATTTTTTTTAGACTCTTCCATCCAGCCTCGCTGCCACTCGTCATGGCGAAAAGGATTAATGTTAATGAACGGATTAATTCTATAATGTCGTCCGCCCAGAAAAGCTTTTCGACCGGCGGCTCTTAAATCATCAACAACCTCCATTTTTTGAAAATTAGCGTCAATGGTTGCGTGGTTCCAGGGTTCCAGCCCTAAACTCTCTATTTGGTTGCGCAGGAAGCTGACAATAGACGTGGTATGTTGTTGCAATGCAAATTCAATCAATTCTATCCTAAATGGTTTGGATATCCTTATTTCGGTACCGTGAACTTTATCGCCTTTGGAATCCAGTGCGTAAATGGAAAAATAATCGTGGTCGATCAGGTTAATAACATGTATTTCAATTTTTTCGCCATTGAACTCAAAGATATCTACAATCATCAGTAATCCCTCAATTCACAAGTATTGGTTTCCATAGACCGTCATCAATTGACATAATTCTGGAGGGGAGGGATAAAACGTGAAATCAATCCTTCTGGTATATGGGTTGGTAAATGTAATTATTTTTATAGTGCTAAATACATTACATACTGCGGGACGATCTGCGCTGTCCTAACCTTTCAGGAATATAGGGGCTCATCTGCACTATAGCTTTATCAAGATCGTGATCTTTTCTCTTGCCGGATATTGTTTACAAGTGCCTCAAGCGCTACTTTCCCCTCTGTAAGGCGATCATATATCCCCATACATTTTCCGGTTTTGATATTGATCACTTCAAAATGGAAGCGGATTGCAAGGCCTCTCCTATCCTTGCACTCTACAAGATTTAATTGATAAATGCCGTCATGAAAAATAGGCGTAGTGGAGATCATAGTTGTCACCTGCATATCGCTGATAATGTGGCTGTAAAAGACTCATTAGGTAGCGATAACAGCAGTGGCAATCGATTTTGAAGGGGTGGGGCATCTTGCCCCCGCATGCCATGATGGTCTATTAATTCGACAGGAGGATCCGCCTTAAATAAAATAATGTCAACCAACATGACGTTTTCGACGTTGATTTAAAGAGGATTGTCGTATGAGGTCTTCTATCAAGTGATAAAATGCGCTCAAGCGATAAAATGCGCTTCAAAATATAATTTTCGAATCAGTGTTCGCCAAAACTCCGTCTTTTGCTGCATGACTTGCTCCGCTAATGAGTATGAATCAAACGTTTGTATGGTCGTGTTCGGAGTTTCAATCAATTCATAGTAAGGGGGAGTCGCACCGTATTCGGTATCTTCAACCAGGACGATCTGGAACAGATCATTTCTCGACATTATTGTTTTCATAAATACCTCTCGCGTTATTTTTATTCTAGTACGCACTATATATTTGTAAATTTAATCTATACCAATTGAAATTTTTTATTAGGTTTCATTAGAAACTGCTAATCGATTTACAGGTCTTTATATTTACAGGCCTTTATAAGCGGGCATTGGCTGTATCTTGCTGATCAACTTCGGAAAGTGGGTAATATTGTTATGGATGTTGCCATGAAAAAAGATAAGCAATATGAGGCTTATAATGCGGATAATATCGCTGTGGGGTATTTTCTGGATAATCGATTCTATGAATATCGAACTAGTACTTGTATAGGCTTCCTGAATGATAGAAATGAGTTGATTGATACTGATGAAAAATTAGGTTATCTGGAACAGAATATTCTTACTATGCGTGATGGCACCAAACTTGATATAAAAGAAAAAAATGAGTAGTTAGGTTCCATCTATCCACAATACTGGTATTGATATAGAAATTGAGCGAGTATAACTCCGTCGACAGTGTTTCACTCTATTTTTAGGAAATTCAAAAGTCGGATCGTATCAGGATAATGTCAGGAGCCAAATACTAATGCTATCTTACGAAGGGCAACACATGCCGCGCGAAATCTTCAATAAATAATTCCTGGTTTTTACTGACGTTGTGCAGGATAACGTGCTCCACACCAAGTGCGAAAATATCATTAATGATATTGATAAAATCACCAGGCTGCGAACTTACCGGTAAAGTGCGCAACACCGTTTCCAATGAGCATTGTTCCGCTGCTGAATCAAATTCTTCAACGGTTTCAATTCCGGCGAGCAGGCGTGTATCCAAACAATTGGTTCGCCATTGATCATACGCATCTTCTTTTGCGATGGACAAATCACGGTCATAAGCGAACGTTAATTTGACATGTATAGGCTTTCCCTCTCCGCCGTTAGCCTTGAATGACTCTATGATCGCTTGTACCTGCGGCAATGGTCGATGGATTGTGAGTAACCCATCGGCCCAGCTCGCAGCCCATTTGGCTGTTTCCTGTGAGAGTGCGGCGCAATTCAGCGGTGGTATTGAGTGGGGAAGGGTATAAAGTTTTGCCTCGTGGACGTTAACCAATCCGCGATGATTTACTTTTTCGCCACTAAGCAAATTACGGATAACCATGGCACACTCCCGGAGCCGCTCATTACGCACCGTTTTTTCCGGCCAGGGCGCACCGGTAATGTGTTCATTTAATGCCTCTCCACTCCCGAGCGATATTCCCACTCTGCCCGGATACATTTGTTCAAGTGTTGCAATCGCCTGTGCGACCACAGCAGGGTGGTAGCGTTGGCCAGGGGTAGTAATAAAATACACAGGGAAATGTGTGGCCTCCAATGCGGCACCGAGCCAGGTGTAAACATGGCCGCTATGGCCTTGTCGAACGCTCCAGGGATGGAAATGATCCGATGAATGACAAGACGTAAATCCTGCCTGTTCCGCCAATTTAATAAATCTCAACAAGTCGCGGGGTGAAAATTGTTCGTGAGATGCCTGGTAAGAAATTAATTTCATAGTCATGTACAAATAGTTATGCTGCTTTCCGGAAAAAATTAAATGATCTGTGTCTGTTCCATCTCGGCAAGAAGGGCGATGCATCACCCCCTTTTAAGCTAACCGGCGGACAGATTAAAATCGGCAATCTTTGACATTCAATGAGAGAGAAGAGTTCGAGAGAAAATGAAGCCATTAAAAGTTGCTACTGTTCAATTCGAAAACGCGAGCGGTGATAAAAAATTTAACCTGGAGCGCATACGGCACTTCTGTGCACAGGCGTCAGCGGCGGGGGCGAAAGTCGTTGCTTTCCATGAATGCTCAATTACCGGTTATACTTTTGCCCGAAAATTATCCCGGGAGCAATTAACGGAAATATCCGAAAGTATCCCGTCAGGGGAGAGCACATCAACGCTAATGGAAATAGCTAAAACTTTCGGTATTTATGTGCTCGCGGGTCTTTTTGAATTAGGTGAGGATGGCAAACTCTACAAAGCCTATATTTGTGTTGGCCCAAACGGCTTTGTTGGAAAGTATCGCAAAATCCATCCATTCATTAATCCGCATTTATCAGCCGGGAATGAATATGTCGTGTTTGACATTGAAGGTTGGAAATGTGGAATTTTAATTTGCTACGACAATAATGTGATTGAAAATGTCAGGGCAACCACCCTGTTGGGCGCGCAGGTCATATTTATGCCGCATGTGACTATGTGTACTCCGTCGACGCGGCCGGGAGCAGGTTTTGTTGATCCCGAATTGTGGAAAAACCGGGAGGCGGACCCAACATCTATCCGTACCGAATTTGAAGGACTGAAGGGCAGGGCCTGGCTTATGAAGTGGCTCCCGGCACGGGCGTACGATAACGGAATCTATGTTGTTTTTTCCAATCCCATTGGGATGGACGATGATCAATTAAAAAATGGCTGCTCAATGGTTATCGATCCTTTCGGTGATGTGATTGCGGAATGCCCACGTTTGGACGAAGGGTTTGCAATCGCTACACTATGGCCTGAAAAGTTGTCCCAGGCAGGTGGTGCCCGTTACAAACAGGCGCGCAAGCCGGAGTTGTATCGTGAGATAATTGGACAGCAACACACATCAAACCAAAAAGTTATCTGGTTGACAAAACAATGTGAGGAATAATAATTAAAATAATGACTGGTGGTTTATTTCGGCAGTTCAGGAAACTCAATCCAAAAGTTACTTCCGATTCCTTCGGTTGAATCAAAGTTCACCGTGCCACCCATTTTTTCAACCAACTCTTTGGTAATAGCAAGACCCAAACCGGTTCCGCCTTTTGCACGCGTATCAGAGCTGTCTGCCTGGGAAAATTTTTGGAATATCCGGTTGCGAAAGGCAGCCGGAATGCCCGGCCCGAGGTCAGAGACGTTAATTCTGACGATATCATTCGGCCTATGTAAAACGGTGAGGGTCACCCGCGCTCCTTTCGGTGAAAATTTGATGGCGTTGGATAATAAATTAGCCATTATTTGTTGTAACCGTGATGGATCTATAATCACTCGCGCATCCACCGATTCTTCCGATAAAAATAATTCCACATCGTATTCAAAGGCGTAAGGTCGGTTAATGTCAATTGCTTGCTCAACCAGCGGTAAAATAGCGTGTGGCCGAAGGTTGAAATCCATGTTGCCACTGGTTATTTTTTCGATATCCAACAGATCGTTAATCAATTGACTTAACCGTTGGCTATTGGAGCGTGCAATACGCAAAATGTTTTGCATCGGCTCTGGCAATGTGTCTTTAAGATGATTGGCCAGCAGTCCCAAGGCGCCGGTAATCGCTGTGAGCGGTGTGCGAAGCTCGTGGCTCACCGTGGAAATAAATTCGTTTTTCATTTTATCGATACGTTTTCTATCACTGATATCCTCGACTATTGACCAAACCAGTTTTCGACCATTCGATTCCTGGATCAACACACCGTTAAGTATTACGGGGACGCGATTGCCGTCTTTGCGGATAAACTCTTTTTCGTAAGGGCCGTAACGTCCAGTTCGGGTCAGGCGATTACGTTGGGCAAGCTCTTGTGCCTCGTAATCGTTGGGTGTCAATTCCGATTGATCACGCAGGATAAGCTCCTCTTTTGTATAACCGCTGAGGGCCACAAGGCGATCATTTAATTCAAGAATTTCACCGGAGCTATAATCGCTTAATACAATACCAAACGGTGAAAGCGTAAATAAACTTCGCAGTCTCGCCTCACTGTTACCGAGTGCTTTTTCTCGTTGTGCAGCAATACAACGCAGCGATATATTCTCGCGAAACTGGCGCTCACCGCGCACGCAGCTGAATGTCAGGAATCCCAAAAAAAGGATTGTCATCAACGCCAGCGGCAGTGATTCCCGCCCTTCCTCCAGTAGAAATGCCAGCGTCAATGACAGCAGCGGGGGAGCAATAAACCCGAGCGCAGACACTTTATCTATTGCGAGTGATGAAGCCGCGCCAGCACAGATTCCTGCGAGCACAAATGATAAAGTCGCTTGCAACGCAATATTGTTTTCAGGGAACAGGAAGGCTGGTGCTGAAGCCCAAATCAAGCCGGTAGCAATGGTGGATAAACGTAAGTGGAATAACTGTTTCGTTAAACGGAAAATGGCAGATTGGCGATTAAATTTGAAAAAAATAAATCCGCGCCAGAGCAACACCAGCACCATGGCGATTAACCAGGCCAGTAATGCTGCAGGCGAAAACGCAGGTTCTTGAACGTAGGTCAAAATCAATGCTAAAACGATATTGCCTGTAATCGCCGGGGGCAATCCTTTGTGTAATAACACCAGTCTTTCTTTCTGCAGGAACCTATTCATCTCCTCATGATATTCACGATCATTTGGCAATTCGCTGGGGTTCATGGAATTCGCTCGCTCATGGGGTTTTCTTTAGCTGGACTATTATGCTGCTTTCCGCAAAAGATATTTACGAGTTACGTGATCCAGCTCTTGCTCCAGCCAGGCGGCGCGGGCCTCTAAATGAGTTATGATTGATTCGCTAAGCAATAAAATTTCATCCTGGATTTCAGCTGAGGCAGCAGCTTTCAAAATTTTAAATGAACCAATTTCAAATTGGGTGAAAGTATGAAGTGCTAATACACCTTTTACGGGCTCATCTGCCGCTGCCATGCCCATGACTATTTGTGCGCTTGCTACCAATTTTCCAACAGTATCTTTGACGATCGATGTGCTACCGCCCAACAGATTTATTTTTTCCGCGAGTAGTTTTTGAAAATGTTTTGAATGATTAATTTCGGCGCTCAGGCTTACCTGGATATTAGGGTAATCGGCATAACGTGCCGCTTGCCCTTCAAATAACTGTTCCGCCTGTTCCTCCAATGCATGCGCATCGCGAAGCCAGGTTAAAAAATCTTCTTTTCTTGAATCGCTCATACCATTTCTCCACCAGGTGATTTAATGGGGTATATGAACGCAAGATCGGGGCCAACAGCCGGTTTTTGTCGGCTAAGGACGTGTTTGAGAAAGTATTTAACGCTGAGGACCACTAAAAAGCCAGTTATTATAAGCGTCACTCAATCACTTCAAGTTTTACTTCAATGATGCCTGACGATGTGCTTGCGATGCTGCTAAATGCAGAGCGCGAAAGGTCCAGTATTCGACCTTTAATAAATGGGCCGCGATCATTAATTTTCACAACAACCGTTTTCCCATTCGCTATATTGGTAACCCTGACTTTTGTTCCAAAGGGTAATTTCTTATGGGCCGCCGTATTTAATTTGTGATCGTAAATTTCTCCACTGGCGGTTTTCTTCAATTGATGTACATTTGCATAAAATGAGGCTTTGCCGGTTTCTACATAACCGGGCCGAGCCCCATTCAGTGTCCCGGCAGGTTGGCCTGATGGGTCTGCAGGTTTAATTGTGCTACAGCCCCACATAACAATAGGGATCAATATTGCAACCAGTGCTTTTAAAATGGATCTCATGTTAATTCCTCCAGTGCTTACCTGCTGTACAAACAAAAACTCGCTACCGTTGTAATGGCGCGTTTGCAAATTTGATGCTAACTGTATAGGCGTAGCGTTCAATCCAATGTCGGGGTTGCCTGCGGCGCTACTTTAGCCCAGGCGTAAACTCCGCCCGGCATTTTGATCCACACAAAACTGCCAAACCGACCCAGGGTTGGTAATTTATCACCCGCAGAAAAATTACCCACAACTGGCGCCGTGTCATCAGGCAAATAAAAAGCCACGTAATTTTCAGTAAGCGTTACTATCGATTCGGACGGCATTTCCGTCAAATGCCGCGCAATAAATCCTTTGGTCCCGTTGCCTGTGGTAACCCTTAACCAATCACCGGCGACTGAATCTACTTGTAATAATTCTGCACGCATTAACGCAGTGGCCACGCTGGTTTTTAATGAATTACCGCTACGCAAATTTGCTTTATCCGTTGTAATCGATAACCAGCGCGGTGCCAGTTCAACGGGGGGTGAGGTGTAAATGGTTACCGATTTTTTTCGCCCCACCAGCGGCAGAGGATCAACCGCTCCCTGCGCGAATTTGTATATCCCGAAATGCAAATGCGGGTTGGTAGTAACCGCATTGCCGGTATTACCCACGGTGCCCAGAACTTGTCCACGTATGACATGGTCGCCGGGGGACACCGCGATTGAGTCGAGATGCGCATAATAAAAAGAGCGTTGGTCGCCACCTACCCACACATTTTTTCCGCCGCGCGGTGTATCGCCCACGCGCATAACCTGGCCCGCCTCAGCCGCAATTACCGGCGTGCCTCTCGGCGCAAAAATATCAATACCCTCATGCTTTCTCGCTCCGCCATCGCGATCTGTACCAAACAAACTCTGCACGGCATTTTCGCGCGCGGTATCAACCGGAAAGCCATAGCGTAGTGGTGATGTTATGGCGATATCCATTAATCCCCGCGCAGAATGGGCGGGCTGTATGCGCACCAGGTACCGGCCAGTATATTCAGCGGCGATCCTGAGTTGTTGTTCCTCTGCGTCCATGCTGCCTATACGGATTGGTTCGGTTAGCGCGTCCCTGGAATAAAACACATCAACAAAAACGTCCGCGTGCGTATTGATTGATGGAAAAATAGTGACCTGGATGAGTTCATCCATTTTAAGATCAAACGCAAATGTAACTGGTTGCAGGTAGTCAGCTTCAAGCAGGCGGCGCTCGCTGTAGGGTAAGGATATTGGCAATGGGGAAGCCAGGGATTCCTGTGCATCCATCCTCCAGCGCTCGGCGATAGTCTTGAGATTTTCGCGCAGTAATGCGGAATAATAGGCATCGTGCGGCGACAGCAATATTCGGTCTTTAACGTACAGGGCGGCCGCACCGAGCAACACAATCAGCATTATCAGAACATATTTCATGCTGATTAAGACTGGACGATAGCGAATTAATTCATTCGCAACGCGGGCGCCACTGTTGGCCCGTCGGTGGAGAAAAACCGGAGAGTAGAAGGGCTAGTTATTCAGGCTTGGGACCGCGTTGTTTCGAGCAAACAATTTAGCGTTTGATAATCAATCGGCTTGGTTAAATGTTTATCAAAGCCTGCCGCTGTAGCAAGGTCTTTATCTTTCTGTTGGCCCCAACCGGTAGCGGCAATTAAAAGGATATTGTCGCCCCAGGTTTTTTGCCGGATGCGGCGGGCGACTTCATAGCCATTGATATCGGGAAGGCCAATATCGAGCAGGATAACATCAGGGCGAAACTCTTCCGCCGCCGTGAGGCCTGTTGTACCGTCATGGACGCTTTTGGTGATATGCCCGCTCATTTCCAATAGCAATGCCAGGCTTTCCGCTGCGTCTACATTATCGTCAACTACCAAAATACGTTTACCGTTAATTGAATTTGTTTCAAGCGCCGACAGAGGCGCGGATGTATTCGTGCGCGCTGTCTCTTTTTGGGTTTGCAGGATGGGGAGCCGCACTATGAATTCGCTGCCTTTGCTATCACCTTCGCTCAACGCGATTATGGTGCCGCCATGGAGTTCAACCAATCCCCGCACCAGTGAAAGCCCAATCCCCAGCCCACCTTGCGAACGCTCCAGCGCGGGTTTGAGTTGGGAAAACATGGTAAATATATTGGAGAGCTGCTCGGGTGGTATACCGATACCGGAATCGCGTACGGATAAAACAGCGTCGTCATTATCCTGGGTAAGGCTTAAGTAAATCTCGCCCCCCGACGGCGTATACTTTGCGGCGTTGGTAAGCAAATTGGAAATAATTTGGATGATGCGCGTCGAATCAGCGTCAATGATTAGCGGTGCGCCCGGTATGTTCATTTTGAAATGATGTTTGGATTCCAGTATTAATGCCTGCGATGTTTCAACGGCATGCAGCGTTACCTCACACAAATCAATAGGTTTTTTACGCAGTTCCAGGCGTCCCTGGGAAATGCGCGATGCCTCCATTAAGTCATCAACGAGATGTGTCATTTGCGAAACGTGACGCTCGATGATATCGCGCGACCAATGTATGAATGGATTATCCTTTTCCTTAAAGCGCATTATCTCCAGCACATTGCGCATGGGCGCGAGCGGGTTGCGTAGCTCATGGGCAAGGGTTGCCAGGAATTCATCTTTGCGGCGGTCAGAAATGGAAAGTTGTTTATTCAGTTCATGTAATTGTTGTTCCGCCGCTTTACGGTCAGAGATATCAATGACAAGGCCAAATATAGAGAGCGCTTCGCCCTTTTCCGAGTAGACCGCGTGGCCGCGACCTTCCATGGTAAGCCAGTTGCCATTGGCGTGTTGCAGGCGAAACTGGATTTCATAATTGGCGTGGGTAGCGACCGCTTTTTTTAATTCAGTGGCGAAGGGAATCCTGTCCGCCGGGTGAATCAATTCATAGAAATCTTCTTCAGTATCACCAAATTTTTGGCTAATAAAACCTGTTAACTGCTCAAGCTCCAGGCTCCACCATACCTCATGGGTTTGCAAATTTTCTGACCAGACTCCCATGCGTGCACTTTGAATGGCGATACTCAATATATCCCTGCTTTCGTGCAGCTCTTTCTGTGCTTCATACAAGGATTGCAGGGTTTCCTCAGCCGTTTTTCGCGCAGAAATAAGTTCGCGCTCATACACTTTTCGATCCGTTGCAACCATAAACGCGAATTCATCAAAACGCTGTTCACCCTGTTTATGGCGGATGGCATTGATCAACATCGGTATCGCAATACCATTCTGGCCGATAAGGTCAATCTGGATTTCCGCAACCGAGCCTTGCATTTGTAGTAGTGGCGCTAAATGGGTGTGATGGAAAAAGCGGCCACCGACAGTGAATAACTCCTGGATACGTTTTATACCCACTATTTCACTTGCCGCAAAACCGAGCCATTTGCAGAAAGTAGCGTTGGCCCTGCGAATTGTGCCGTTGATTTCTGTGGTCACCAAACCACAGGCGGCGTATTCATAGGTGAATGCAAGGTCAGGAAGTGTATGCATGACTAACGTTTAATGAAAATATTTTTTCAGGTATTTTTCAATTGCCTGGGTGCTTGCATCCGGAGCGCTCAAGTGCGGGCAATGGCCAACGTTATCGATAATACATAATTCGGCATTGGGCATGGTTTTCTGCATATATTCACCCACCGTCAGCGGTGCAATAAAATCATCGCTGCATTGGAGTATCAATGTAGGTGTGGTCGATTTTGGTAACGCGTCGCGATGATCGGAAAGGAATGTTACCCGGGCAAAATGCTTCGCAATTTCAGGATCGGTCCGGCAAAAACTATTGGTTAATTCAACGCCGAGTTCCGGTTGGCGCGGTGCGCCCATAATGGCCGGGGCCATGGTGCTGGACCAGCCCAGGTAATTGCTATCAATGGTGTTGCACAACTCTTCGATATCGCTCCGCGAAAAGCCGCCAATATAATTGTCGTCATTGATATAGCAAGGGGAGGGGCCTATCATTACCTGACATTGGAATTTCTCCGGTGCCGCCACCGATGCCAGCAACCCGATAACCGCACTCACCGAATGACCTACAAATACCACCGGTGCCGGCGTTACATCATCAATAATTTCAATCAGGTCATCGGCATAGGCTTGCAGTGATCCATACCGGTTAAAATCGTAAAAAGAAATATCCGATTGCCCGCTGCCGACCAAATCAAATAACACTACGGTGTAGCGATCTTCAAATACCGGTGCCAAATAGCGCCACATATTTTGATCGCAGCCAAAACCGTGGGCAAACACGATGGCTGTTGGGCCATTTCCAATAACGCGCACATTGTTTCGCAGACGGACACTCATAATCTATCTCTGGAAGCCGATGGTGGTTTGTTACATGTATTCAATGCAGTCAGACCTGATATTTCCAGATAATTACCGGTGACTGCAAGTCGCGAGGCAATTATTAATAAATATACCGATAACATGCAAGACTGGTTGGATGGGTGGTTCTTATTGCAGTGTAGTTGTCGTTTCAACCGAGCCTGAACAGGGCTTTAATAATTATTTGTTCATTTTCAGTAGACCCGATGGTAAAAAAATTATTAGCGCTCTATTTTGTAAATTTTAAATTTTTATTTTGTAATTTTTTCAAAATATCCTCCAGGCTTAATTATTTTTGCAGCCTTTCAACTGTGAATACACGTGGTTCTTTATAGTGGCAAAAAGAGCTACATTAAGTCAATACATTAGGCTGGGGGCATAGCTTTGCGGTGCTGCGTATGGTTTGCCGGCTGTATCCGGTTCGAGTGCTATAGCTGCAGTCGATTGAACTGTTGCCATGAGTCATAACCCGCGTGTGTCATCATAGTTAAATTTAAATGTTATTTTTCAGTAATAAAATTGCAAAAAACCAGGTTTTTATTAAAAAGCCGTTTACAGAAAGCATGGAACCAAATCAATTTTTTCTACGTCTGCATTAATACGGCCTGAATTAATTTTAATCGTGCCGAGTATTAAGTAGTACGACCTGGGTAGTTAAAATTAATTTATGCGGAGTGAATTATGGCTATTGTTAATCCTTACGGCGCTGAAAGGCGCCAGACGCTTGATAGACGATCACGCACCTCGCGCGTGGCAACTCATCATGCGCTAACAGTAATTGATTGGATTGCAATGACGTTGCTCATTGTTGGCGGTATAAATTGGGGGCTAGTCGGATTGTTTAATATTGATCTGGTCGCCGAATTATTTGGTGTTATGAGTCCGGCTGCGCGAATTATATATGTGTTGGTAGGGCTTTCAGCTCTATACAGTATTTTTACAGCCACCAAAATGGCTGGCAGAAGCAGCTTGTAAACACGAGGTGATTGTAAAAAAACAGGTGGCATTTACCACCTGTTTTTTTATCGGGTTTTTTTTAAACTATCCGGCTTATGAATAGCTCTCTTAAGGGATTGAGTGGTCTCTACTTCATACTCGGGGTTAGCTTTGCTAGCTTTTGCGGTGTAATTGCCGAGCTTTACAGGTTTGGTTACCTTTTTAATCACTTTACCTGCAGTTTTTCCCTGTGAAGTTTTCCATTCCACTCGGTCACCTTGTGCAAATTCTTTCATGTGATCTCCTTCGTTACCGTATTAACCAAGACGCACAATAGTCAGGCCGACAGCAGCAATTCGGTTAATACCTTTGTAAGCCTGTTGTTCAAGTTCTTCGCCAAATATGTCAGGATCAATTTCATCATACGACCAGCGAAAATTACCGCTGGAAAAATGCGGGATTAATTCCGTCAGCAACGGATTTTTTTCATCGTCGCTGATGGCAACGCCGGTATATAACAACAAGCGCCCACGAGGTGTCAGCAGTTCAAGTGCGTGTTTTGCAATTCGCACACTGAGTTCGAGCCCGAAATGTGCGCCGCCATCGCGATATAATCGTGCTGCCGGATCGCAAATATAGGGCGGGTTTGACACTATCAGATCAAATTTCCGCTTGTTAATACTAAAAAAATCACCTGCCAGCATTGTTGCCGGCACAGCGGCAACCTGCGCACAAGCTGCGGCGTAATCCAGTGCAAGTGGATTTACATCATTCAGTGTTAATTCATAGGTTTGTTGGCTCGACAATGCGCGAATCGCTGCTATTCCGCCCGCGCCACTGCCACACCCCACATCAAGTACGCGCAGTGGGCTTTGCTCTAACAGCCCTGTTTCGAGTTGGAGGGTTTTCAATGACTGCCGGATAAAACGAGCAAAGCGGTAGGTATCAGGCCCAAAGAAAACAGATTGTTCATCGTCGGTGGGAAAGCGCGAATGCAAAAATAGATCGTTACCTAATGAGGAAACGCGAATTCCACTCTGATAATAGTTGCCGGTATTGGTTAATAAACCCGCCTGTGACATCAGCTCAAATAATAGTGGCGATAAGAGATTGGCATTGAACGGCAGGTTCCAGCCAAAAATATCACGTAGATTTTTTGCGATACCGTCAGCACGCGATAAAAAACGCTGGTGGGTGACTGGTGTCACTGTTGTAAACTTATACCCTTGCAAGGCAAGGGTGCGAAGTAATTCCTGCAACAGTAAAATTTTGCTTTCATTTTTTGCAGCAACATTTTCACGCAAAATCACTTCCGCTGAAGCAGGGCGGTGGATAGTGTTATCCTGGCGATCAAGCATGGAGTGGCTCGGTAGCAAGGGTGCGTCGATTGAGGTTATGAATAAGCTCGAGCTTCATCTCTTTCGCATATCTATTAAAACAAAGCTCGCCACAACGTAAACGCATCAATGCGCCTTCAGCGATAAACTGCGCACATTCCGGGTTCATAGCAACAAGTGGGTGAATTACTTCGCTAAGCCATTCGCGCGCATGAAGTACATCAATTTTTGCATGCAAATCAAAATAGCGTCGCGATCTTCTGGGGAAGTTAAGCCGTTGCATGGCGAGTGATACTTGTGCCGCACGCCAGGGCGCGGTTAGTTCGATAACACCTAATGCGCCGAGTGAATGGTAGGTATAGCGTCGCGATGTAGCCAGTCCCATCATGGTATTCGCCAGTGCAAGCGACTCCCACACAGTGGATTCAATAGAGGGCGTTAGCCCTAATTCTTTTACCATTGATTCCAATAATGGCCCATGCATCGCTTTATATTTCCCGCGTCCCATTTCATCCCAATAATTACGTGCGCATTCAAGTTTGGCCTGGGCGGGTAGTTTAATCTGTGTGTAGGCGATCAGATCCTCGAAACCTGCTTCGCCCGCAGCTTCCTGGGTAAGGAACCATTTTACCTGCTCCATTGATGCACGCCTGGCAAGCCATTCGAACAAGGGGTGATATTGGCCAGGTCCCCATTCGGATAAGGACTCAAACCAAACAACAAACTGATCCGGATCTCTCGGCACGTCATTTGCCAAGGGCAAAATAGATAAGCGCAATGCTTCCAGATATCGCCCTTCCTGGATGCGCATATTTAAACTTTCCCTTTCAATGGTTTCCCAATTTACCGATGGGACACCAATTGTTGTGCGTGATTTATTAAAGTTGCCGAGTGCCACGTGAAATTTTTGCGGTTCAACTCCAATGCTGGACAGAAACATATTTCCTCCTGTTTTGCATTTCATTTTAATTGGGCCAGCTTTTTATTGGGGCGCATCTGATTGGGCCACCACAGACCGGCAAATTAATAATAATTAGATGGTGATAATCTGAGCGCAGGAGTTAATTAAAGTTTCATCGGAAACGCAGCGCGTTCCCCTCTGTTCGTTTCAAAGAAAAAATTTCAGATATTTAATTTATTGAAAGGAAATCTGGTTTATTGGCTTGCTGACGCCCAATGAGTTGTCTTTTGTATTTATGAAAATATATGTGTCATTAACGTTGTTCTCGCCAACCACAACCAGTTAAATGTTGCTAGACAAGCATTATAACTACCTTTTATAGATTTGGTTTAGAGATTTGAATCTTTTCCGGGGTGTTTCCCGATAAGGTGTTTGGAAAATTAATCTAAAAATGCGATGAAATTTTTGTCGCTTTAAAGCCACGCATAGGAGTAGCATCAACCGTATAATACGGCGAGTACTTAACGCAAAATTAATTTTTAAAGTTATTTTTGAAATTTGATCATTGGGGTATTTATGCAAGATAACCATGAGAATCGTATCCGTGCATTAGCCTACCAAATATGGGAATCTGAAGGCCGGCCAATTGGCCATGAATCCCGACATTGGGAAATGGCTTCAATACTTGCCCGGGAGCAGGGCACTGAAGAATTGAAAAAGGCAGTTACAACCGCTACTAATAATGTTGTTGCGGAAACATTCAATATTGATCCGGCCAGTGGTGTTTCATTGTCAGTCGAAGCAAAAAATTTCTAACGAAAGCTCTTGCGAAGCATGTACCTTGTGCGACTGGAATGATGAATAAATCCGATACCGGTATATTGTTGGAAATAGCAATTAACGGTATCGCAAAAAATATTTGTTAAAAACGTGACTAATCTGTTGAGGGAATTTAAGTTACAGCTATAGGGGGTAATGCGAGTTAATAGAAAAATGACGGGCCTACATGAAATATTTTGGAGTTATCACGACGGCTCGTCATTCTAGTGAGTGAAAAATTAAATAATTATTGGTTCGATTGACCATCATTAGTAGTACCGTTTGTGCCGCTGCCATCAGTATTACTTCCGTTGTTATCACCTTGTGTGCCCGTTCTGTCTCTATCAGGCAGTTGCGTACTATGGCCGCTAGTTGTGCCTTGGTTAGTCCCCTGGCTGGTAGTGCTATCACGGCTAGTGGTTGTGCCCTGACCATTGGAATTATTGCGTTGGGTCGCGCTATGGGTTGTCCTGTCGTGCTGGCTCGCACTCGAACTCGCTGTAGCGCCCTGACGGTTGCTTGTCGGGTTTGCCAATGCAAATGATGAAATGACCAAAGCTGATGCAGCGACGACCAATAATGTTGTCTTCATAAAAACCTCCAAATGCATTTTTTGCTGTTTGAGTGTGTGTTCAGGATTTACGACCGCCCCCATGACTATGGGCACCGCCTTTACGGCCTGCTTCCGAGGCTTTTTCAGGATTATCCTTGAAATTTCCGCTGTTACCTTTACCAGAGTTTTTAGAGCTTTCGGTTTTGCTTTGTGATTTTTCACGTTGAACTTTAGCCATGATACTTCTCCAGATAATTGAGTGTTTAACAAACCAAACCTGCATTTCTTAGGTGTGGTTGAATAACGTCTGCAAGATGGGGGCCAATTCAATTTTGCTTTGGAGGGCATGATTTTGTTAATGAATTTTTATTTAAATGTATTTAATTTTTGAATTTATTACATGGAAATATTTTGACTAATACTTAAATGGGTATTGTTGAACTTAATATCTGATTAGATTTTTTGTGTCTATGTCTTTTTCTTATGGTTACCTTTAATTAGTTCACCTCATTATTATTGACTTATTTCATTTTTGTCGTCTGTGGTTATTTACATTAATTTGGTACGCATCCATTCTGGGTGCGGCATTGTTAATGCTGGTAGCGCCTCAACGCTTTGCCCGCCAAATCACACTGGTGGGCTTTTTTTTGGCGTTTGTGACCTATTTATTATTGCATAAGGTAAGTCAGGCGCTCAGGGCGCATTAGTTGAATGGGTTGGTTAAAAAGTTAGGCTGCGTTGAAATGTAAATATGCATCATTTTAATTTCTGGCGATGCTGATGCCACTTATTCATAATTATATTTTTTACTCATAATGTAAAATTTATATTTTCTTTGTGTAAATTTATTTTACGTGGTAATAAAATTTTATTCATACGTTTTTGTATGTTTTTCTATTGGACAATTTTTCGGTATTTCTTCTATATATTGTTAGCAAACGAAGCGAAACGAAGAAATAAAATATTTTAATTTTTCCACGAACTTTTCCATGTAATGCCCCACTATAAAATTACGTTGTCGCATTTGCGAGACGGAAATTAATCATCAACGAGGTAATATAAAATGACACAATCACAGAAATCAGAAAACCGCGGTTTTGCAAATGATCCGGAGCGTGCTGCCGAGGCGGGGCGTAAAGGGGGGCAAGAAAGTGGCGGTAATTTTAAAAATGATCCGGAACGCGCCGCTGAAGCAGGGCAAAAAGGCGGTCAGGTGAGTGGTGGAAACTTTAAAAACGACCCGGAACGGGCCGCTGAAGCGGGACGAAAAGGCGGGCAAAATAGTCATAAGAATGATCAGGAAGAGTAATTAACTATCTTGGATATTCTTTTGATTAATACTGCTCCCATACCCGTCTTCGGGCGGGTATGGTTAACAGCGACGGTAATCGGTTCTTTTATCCAGGCAAAGCGTTTTGCGGAAGTGTACAGAGGTAAAACTTGTGCATGCTTCATGTTAAATAAATTGAGCTCTTGGAGGTTAGTGTTGTGGAACAACGTCCGACGGAAACAAAATTATATGGCGGCGTTCAATATTCAGTGAGTGTACCTGCTGGTGAATCCAGGTTTATTGTGAGGATAGGGCAGGACGGCGATAGTATTGAACATGTAATCGATTGTGTCGACGTTAGCGCAGGCGATTATGAAGAGCTGTTTAAATGTGGGCATCAATACGCCCAAAAGATAATTAGAAGTAATGATGCCGGTGCGTTACCAAACCAAACGATGATTGGTGGTTAGGAGCTTTTATATCCATCGTATCCGCTTATATTTATACATTTTTCTTTCCTGTAAGCGCAAAGACAAGGTTTCGAATTAAAAATGCATTAATCCCGCCGCTGGTAATAATTTCTTCCATATCATTCAATGCGCCAGTGATCACGCGCTCACATGAATCGGTATATAACCCTCACAGGCAAACGAGTAGGTTGGGCAGCCATACCCAACATCCAACCGTTAAACATAAATATTGCAAGCGCCAGATCATTCATGATTGTAAATGTGGCGTGTTGGGCATTACTGCCCAACCTACCTGTTACGATGCGTAGGAAAACCATTTGAACAGAGCAGTTGCAACAATACCGATTCTTTTGGTGTCACAGGATGATTAAAACACCAGAAGCGATGGCAGGTAGCTATGACCCCTTTTGATTTACAGCGGATATTGATAGATGAACTGCCGCTTTCGTTCCTTTATGAGGTGGCTTTTCGTGCAAGTTTGGCGTTTATCGCCGTGTTCCTGTTTTTGAAATGCAGTGGTCGACGTGGAATAAGGCAGCTTTCGCTGTTTGAGCTAGTGGTGATTCTAACGCTGGGTTCTGCTGCCGGTGATGTATCTTTTTATCATGATGTGGCTTTATTGCCCGTCGTGGTTGTATTTCTAACACTGCTATTACTTTATCGCCTAACTATTTTTGCGATGAGGAAGAATAAACACTTAGAGGCCTGGATTGACGGTGTTCCGGTCACTGTTATCAAAGAGGGTGTTTATGAATATATATCTATAAAAAAATTAAATATTTCATCAAGTGAATTATTGATGGAGTTGCGCCAGCGGGGCGTTGAGCACCTGGGGCAAGTGAGGTTAGCCATAATAGAAACCGATGGCGACATCAGTGTTTACTTTTTTGCGACAGAAAATGTGCAGCCAGGGCTTTCAGTATTACCGCCCGAACATCGCCAGGAATTTAAAATTGTTACGCACTCTGGCCTGTATTGTTGTGTCAATTGTGGTTTCACCCAGCCAATTGAAAGTGGAGGTGGAGTTCATTGTGTTCGGTGCAATAATGATATTTGGTCTCCGGCACTTACTCATCGCCGCGCCACTTAACATAATCTCCGCAGCGTGGCTGCGGAGATTATTGAGCAAGGCTAAAAATTAAAACCCTTTATTTTTCATCACCCAGGGCGAGCGGCACAACCGGCAGTTATTTCCGATAAACATGCCTTTGCCTGAAGCGGTGAGGTCATCCTTTAACATCCAGTTTAACCAGCCGACTGAAACGATCCCGAATTCGCCACCATTATCCTGGTAGTAAGCATCGCCATGGCCTTGCGGATAGTTGGCGTGGTACACAGGAACATTATTGACTTCGCTGTATTCCTGTAGTCCCGGATTGTAAGCGACATCGCGCGAATCACCGTTAAAAATTGCGATGGGTGAATGGAAGCGTGGATAGTAATTAAATCTATCCCCGTAAATTCCAAGCCCACTGTTTAATGCAACAGCAGTATCAACACGCGGATCTATCGCTGCGAAATGTGCCATGCCGCCACCGCAAGACCAACCCATAGTCGCGATTTTTTCAACATTCAATTTACCGTAGTACTGGCTGCACTTGCGGCTGTTTTCTTTAACGGCCCAATCAATGGCTTTCACCAGTTCGGTTTCATGTTGATCGTTAGAACCGGAACCAAAAGGTCCGCCATTAGCGATAACAAGGTAACCGTTGGAGGCAATTTGCAATAGGAAATCCGCTTGCTCGGTACCCACATTTGAACAGGCGCCATTGCCCCATACCACAATTGGAATGTTATTCGCGCGGCTCAGGTCCGGGCGATAAATGGTGTGATTGGGCAATGTTTGTGTTGCATGTTCGATGGCATAACCAAAAGCACCTGATGGCGGATTCTTTTGTTCTTGCCGGGTAACTGCCCTGTTGTAATCAATAGCAATCGGTGTCTGGCGCTCCGCGGTGCTGCATTCCGGTTCGTTTGCGCCGGTGAAGGTGCCGCCGTCACTGGAATAAATTGCAAAGCCACTGAGCGTGCCGTTATCAATTTGTGATGTGAGGTTGATAGTGAATTTGCCATCAGTTACTGCAATATTATTCACGCGTTGATCGTAAGCGGTGTCATGGCCGGCAACACTATACAAATCAAAATCGGACAGCACTGCTTGCCCTTCGATGCTGAGATTAAACGAACGCGCACCTGCCGCGTTGTGATAAAGCTCGGCAAAATGCAGCACGACATTATAAGTCGCGTTGCTAACCGGAATCTCATAACTGTATGTGCCATAACGCTCGGATTGATACAGTGCATCTTCGGTTGTCCCGGCAATACCATCAGTCACCGTTTGCGTGGTTCCGCCGGAAGCAAAACGATCCGGCTGATAAACAACACCATTCAATGTCGCCGCTGATGAATTGCCCGCATTAACTGCATACACCAATGTTTCAGCTGCTCGCGAACTACTGGAGCTGCTGGAACTCAATGTACGGCTTGAGCTTGATGAGCTGATCACACTGGAAGAACTAATCACGCTCGACGAAGAGCGGGATGAACTAATAGCACTTGATGAACTGCGTAGTGAACTGATTGTATTGCAAACCAAACCGCCTTGATTGGCTGGCTGGGTGTTACATGTTGTATTGCTGATACAGCTTTTATTATTTTCCCAGCCCCATCCGTTTTGCGTAGTCACGCAACTCGGGTAGACAGTGCCATACCAGTTACATTGGCATTGACCGCCGCTACTGCTGGGCAGGCTACTGCTTGTGACAACGCTGCTACGAATGCTGCTAGTTGTGGTAATACTGCTGCTACTGATGCCCGCACTACTGGTGATGCCGCCACAATTACCACTGAGGCAATCTGTGGTAGAACCAAATCCAATAACACCGTTGCAGTGCATCAATTCGCTATTGCCACCGCCACCGCAAGAACCATTTGCGTAAAACGCGGTGTTATAAGTCATATTTTCGGCCTGGCGAGTTTCACCGTTTACTTGCAGGTAATCGATTTGCACATCGCGATCACCGGAATCGTTGTCATATTCAACATTGATATCGCCCGATGCGGTTCCGCTGTAAACATAATTTTGATAGCTGGTTGTTAGCGTCCAGCTACCAACATTCACGCCGCCTACTTTGAGGTAAATATGTTCCGAGCCGGTGACACCGCGCGCACGCACGGTGATGCTGCCGGAACCATTGCTGGTAACACTACTGCTTGTGCTTGATGAATTAATTGCGGTGCTACTGCTTCCGCCATTGATGCTGCCTTCGCTAACCGTGAGGTCGGAGCTGCCGCTACTTTGATAGCCTTCAGTGGCTAGTATTTGATAGTCGTGGTTGCCAAGGTTTAAGCCTTTGCTTGCCCAAAAATTAGCATGGTTAGCAAATGTGATGGTGCCCGAAATATTTCCAAATCCTTTCTTGGGATTTCTCACACTGAAATATTGATAGAACGTTGCATTACCATCAATGGAGGGTTGGTTAACGCGTTGGCAGCGACGAACATTGTAAGTCGCACCATCACTTTGGAAGCTACCGTAATCAGTTCCACCGGAACAGCTGGCCGGATTATAGGAGCCGTAACTTTCAATTACGTAGTATTCAATTAACGGGCTTCGCGTCCAGCCATACAGCGCGAGATAAGTATTTTGGCTGTTGCTGCCACCGTAATTTCCACTGTAACTAATTACGCGTGAACTGGTCCCCGGTTTCCAGCCTTTGCCGCCCACCCAGTTGTTGGTGCTGTTATTCCATTGCGATGAATAACGCCCGCCGCCGTACAGTGTCATCGTTGCGCTACCGGAATCTTTCCAAAACGAATAAAAAAATCCGTTATTGGTACCGGTGGAATTGCTGCTGAGTGTTTGCGAATACGCGGTATTTGAACACAGCGCCGTGAGCGCAAGAGTCGCGACGCCCGCTAGTTTTTTTACCTGGATAAATTTCATAGGGAGTTACCTCCGCAAAAAAGGTTCGCATTAACTGCAAGGATTAATTTCATTATTAGTCTCCGAAGAGCCTCCGTCCGATAGTGATTGGGAAAATCTGAATTGGCGCATCCCGCTTGTTACGAGCAGGTATTTTTCTAATTAGGGAGTCGGACTGCTGATGTTGTAGGGTTTTAGCTGCTTTTATAAAAACCACGGGATCGATATAAAACCAGCCGATGACTTGCCGTTGGAGGTGTATCCCGACCGAAGGGAATTTTAAATATTGTATGCTTATATGGATATTGAATTTTTACTGAATGCTCACGTTTAGCAAACTGGTTCTTAAAATTGTTAACGCGAGGTAATTTTTTTTGAACTGGTTCTACTATTTATCTGCCACGCGCGATCAATGGACACTACCAGGGAAAATGTATTTGCATTTAAAAATTTGTGTGTGTTTTTTGGTTTTTACATGTGATTTATTTTTTGCTGGTATGCGCGCGCGATCATAACAATATTATTTTGATCGTCGTAATGATCAACAAGGCGAACAGAGTGGCAAGCGGCTGGAATTTTTTTTGAATGAGAGCGTAGCAAGGTGCTGCGAGTTTTTTACATGATTCTGGTTTGTGCGCCATCGCAAAAAAGAGTTCGCTCCGGTGAGCGAACTCTATTAACGCAATACATTCAGGGCTTCAGGAATTTATTGACCTCAAGCCAATACATAAACGCATCAAACCATTTGTTACTGGTGCGGTCAGGATTACCTAAACCAAAACCGTGCCCACCGTTTTGATAGAGGTGAAATTCCACGGGGACCTTGGCGTCATACCATGATTTTATCAAGCCGGTTTCACCGTGAAACAGGAAATCATCAACCGCAATTGCCACAAACATTGGCGGTGCATTCTTTGGTACTTCAACAGCATCCATACCGCCGTATATTGGTGCGATAAAAGCCAGGCTTACTTTTTTCGATTGCAGTGTAGTCGCCATGGTCAGGCCTGCTCCGGCAGAGAAACCCATCATACCGATCCGCTTCATATCGACATTCCATTCTTTAGCACGGCTTTTGATTAGTGCGTAAGCTGCTTCTACATCTTCAAGTTGATTTTCAAGGTTTCCGCGTGGTCTTTTGGGGGGCGTTTTTTTATCGTCAGAATTTTTTGCCGCTTCTGCAAAACGTTGATTCATTTGTGTTTCAAATGCCTCTAATGTTCCAGCGGTGGGTTGCAAACGATATTTCAATACAAAAGCATTGATGCCGCGCGCAGCAAGCGCTTGCGCAACTTCCCAACCTTCATTGCCCATGGAAAGCCACATAAAGCCACCACCAGGCGCCACAATAACACTGGTGCCGGTTGCTTTTTCAGGGGCGGCGAGGAAGGGCGTTAATGTTGCCTTGGAAATATTTCTGGCCATTGGATCGCCCCATTGGCGAAACCAGGATTCCTGTTCCGGTTGGTTGTCCACACCACCGGTATTCAACGGTATGGCTCCAGGTTCTTGTGGCGCCTCAATCGGATACATTTTTCCGTCCTGGGCGAACGTAATTGTGCTGGCTAAAGAAATTAATACTGATGCAATCAGTTTTGAAAAAGGTGTGGATTGCCACTGCATAAATTATCTCCTGACATTAATTTTGAGGCGAAGCGACAACGCCATCATTGATGGAATCAGCGCTATCGCGTTTGTTGGAGCGCTTGTGCAAAACCCGCTATGTTCTGGTTTGTCTTGAGGCGGTTTTTTGCACAAAAAAATGGGAGTGTTTGCTTTTATATTTCTTGAATTGAAAATTGCTAACAAGTTAAAACACCACTGGAACTGCTGCAATCATCTGGGTATATTATAATATAATTTTGCGGGTGGTGATGGGTTAATAAAGCAAAAACCTGATGCCAACGCGTAAAGAATTTTTAAGATGTGTTGAAACCACTGCCAGTGACCTCCGCGCAGTTCTCATTTCAATCCGATCCGTCTGCGAGTCCCATTATCCCGGCGAAAATGTGACGGTATATTCTCGCTGTTTTGCAAAAGTGGGACAAAATCGAGCTCCATTTTTTTGTAAATTCCTTGTGCTGTTGCGGTCAGAAAAATATCCATAACTCATCCACAATAAACATAAGGAGTACACCATGTTTAACAAACGATCCATTTATTTCCTGATAGCCACGCTTTGCATTGCCATATTCGGCACTGCTCATGCTTCGGCGAAACCTTACAAGGGCGCGGAAATTTACAGCGCCGAATCGACAAAATACGGCCGTTACGTTATGCGTATGCGTGTGGCGGAAGGCAGCGGTTTGCTCTCGACTTTTTTTACTTACAAAAATGGTTCCGAACTATCAGGCGCCGTGTGGGAAGAAATTGACATTGAAGTACTGGGAAAAAATGACGCCTACCAAATGCAAAGTAATATCATCGTAGGCTCACCACGCCAGACCACAGAGGGGCTGCATACAGCAGCGCAATCCCTCGCGGATGATTACCATACCTATGTTCTGGAGTGGACTCCGGATTATGTAGCCTGGTTTATTGATGGCCAGCAAGTGAGGAGAATTAACGGTAGCAATTTTGTGACCGGTCTCGTTAATCCACAGAGCATGCGTTTCAACATCTGGGCGTCGACATCGGAATCCTGGGTGGGGGCATTTAACCCTTCCATCCTGCCGGTCTATCAGTTTGTAAATTACATGGAGTATTACACTTACAACACCAACACCAAAAGTTTTACATTGTCCTGGCGCGATGATTTTAATAATTTTGATAGCTCTCGCTGGAGTAAAGCGGACTGGACCTTTGATGGAAATTATGTGGACTTCGATCCGGCCAACGTTGTGGTCCAAAATGGAACCCTAATCCTGGCACTGACGACGGAAAATGCCAAAGGTTTTTCGGGAACGGTTCCGGTGGATGCTAATGCCAGTAGCCGATCAAGCAGCAGCGTTATTTCGAGTAGCCGTTCCAGTAGCAGTACAGCAATTAGCAGTAGTACCGTTTCGAGCAGGAGCAGTGTTGCCAGCTCGTCGCTTGCATCGAGCAATCCAAACACCAATGGTAGCCAATGTAATTGGTACGGCACGCTTTATCCGTTGTGTGTGAATACAGGCAACGGCTGGGGTTATGAAAATAACAGAAGCTGCATTTCGCGTACTACCTGTGCTGCACAGCCGGCGCCATTTGGAATCACCGGAGGAAGCAGTTCCGTTGCGTTGAGCTCGGTAATTTCCAGTTCACGGGCGTCCAGTTCAAATCAAAGCTCCATCCTTCCACCGTCGTCAAGCAGAAGCTCAAGCAGCTCGTCTATTGCCAGTTCAATCAGCACGGGCGGATTAAATTGCACGGCGCGAGTGGTAAATAACTGGGGTAGCGGGTACCAATTGGATGTTGTTATTAACAATGGCGGCGTTGTCGCAGTCAATGGCTGGAGCGTTACACTGGGCTTCAGTGAAAATCCTCAACGCACGGGCGGGTGGAATGCAACTATTGGTGGCTCGGGTAATATCGTGACGGCGAGCAATGTAAATTGGAATGGCACCATCGCGCCGGGGCAATCAGTCAGTTTTGGTTTGCAAGGTAATCACGACGGCTCGTTTGTTGCGCCAACCTGTAGAGTAAATTAACAAATAAATAACAGCAGCGGTGTAACGATTGCCAGCAGTATCAAAAGGCAATCGTTACACGGTGGCGGTGCAATTGGTTTTCATGGCTGCAGCCGATAGTTTGCGAAATTCGGTGGGTGATACACCAACTAATCGACTGAAGAAGCGATGAAATGCGGATTTACTGTTAAAGCCTGCCTGGGCATAGATTTCATTAATGGGCACGTTAATGAATTGGGTATCCGACAACAGTTTTTTTGCTTCATTGATGCGATAGAAATTAACATATTCATTAAAGTTTACATGGAAATGTTTATTAATCAGTGCAGAAACTTCGCGGTAGGGAAGGTTTATGTGCTCCGCCATCCGCTCGATATTCAAGCGCGGATTCAGGAACAGTTTTTCTACCTCCATGCAATGAATAATTTTTTCAACGATTTTCCCCTCGGTATTCAATTCCGGGAACATTGTCCTGGAATCCATATTTACAGAGAGCTGCCTATTGGTATGTATCAGGCTGTAGACCAGCAGTGCACTGATAAGTCCAGATGTTATGTAGTTATCCAAAATACCGAATTTATCCGCAACAGACGCGCCGAGATAAAACCCGAGTATATGTGTTCCCAATGACCAGCCCCAATTAAACAAGGTTCCCCACACCAGAATGTCCAGCCATAAAATACCGGGTGAAAAACTTGATGCCTGGGTTGTTAAAACCTTGCGGTGCTGATACAGCTTATGCGTCGCCATCAGCGCGTAAACAAGCGGAATTATTTTGACCGAGTGCCATTCGTAGAAAGACAGGATACGCGTTAACTTATCGCTGTACGCATGAATATTGCCGGTGTTGTGGCTCGTTATGGCGAGCACTAGAAAATAAATAACAAAGGGCATCAAATGAAAAATATTGAAGGATTCAAAGCGATAATCCGGGGTTGTTGCCGCAGCAACATAGCAGTAGAGCAGGGGGCCTTTTAGTAAAAGCGAACCGAATAAAAGATAAGGAATAGCATAGCTGTCTATCAACGGATGTATTTTTATGGCGGGTTGCCATAGCAACAATACCGCACCCACACCAATGGCAATATCGATTAAAAAGACCAGCAGGAAATATTTCGCTATCCGGTTTTTGTCCGGGTAGAAAAATTGAAACGTGGCGAGGAATAAACACAGGGTGACTGTTATAAACAGGGTGACATCGTGAATGTTAAACAGGGACATTTTCATGTTTGAATGCTCTTGATAAAAAAGGGGCAGGTGATCCTTACCTGCGCCTTTTGTCAAAGTACATCAACAATGATGTTAATTGAATCTATTTAAAGATTGCCGTAACCGATAGCGCCATTGCAATGTAACCACTCGCTACCGCCATTGCCGCCGCCACACGCATTGTTTTGGTAAACGCCGGTGTTATAAGTCTGTTGTTCAGACTGGCGAACAGCACCATTCACACTAATGTAATCAATTTGCACATCGCGATTACCGCCATCATTTGTGAATTCCACCAGGCTGCCACCTGACAAACTGGTGGTTGCGGTGTAATTATTGTAGCTAGTAGATAAAGTCCAGGTTTGTACTGCCTGGTTATTTACTTTGAGGGTAATGCTTTCACCACCGGCAGTTCCGCGCGCGCGCACCACAATGGTTTTGCTGCCGCCAGTTGATGGTGATGAGCTTGAGCTACCGCCGCCATTGTTGCCACCATTATTGTTGCCACCTTCGCTCACAGTAATATCGGAACTACCATTACTTTGATAACCCTCGGTCGCCAGTACCATGTAATTGTGGTTACCCAAATTCAGGCCTTTGCTTCTCCAGAAATTTGCATGGTTAGCAAAGGTGATGGTGCCGGAAATATTTCCAAATCCTTTCTTGGGATTTCTCACGCTGAAATATTGATAAAAAGTCTGGTTACCATCAATGGACGGTTGGTTAACCCGTTGGCAACGGCGGACGTTGTAGGTCGCACCGTCACTTTGGAAACTACCGTAGTCAGTTCCACCGGAACAGCTGGCCGGATTGTATGAGCCGTAACTTTCAATCACGTAGTACTCAATCAGCGGGCTTCTGGTCCAGCCGTAAAGGGCGAGGTAAGAGTTTTGGCTATTGCTTACACCGTAATAGCCCGAATAACTCACCACTTTTGAACTGCTACCGGGATTCCAGCCCTTACCGCCCACCCAGTTATTGGTGCCACTATTCCATTGCGATGCATAACGTCCGCCAGAATGTAATGTCATGGAGGCATTACCTGAATCTTTCCAGAACGAATAATAAAATCCGTTGTTGGTACCAGTAGAGTTACTGGTAAGCGTTTGCGCATTGACAGCAGATACACCCAATGCCGCTGCACAAACCAATGAAGAGAGAATGGCTTTTTTGCTAATACTTATTTTATTGATGATCTGATTCATTATTAGACTCCAGATTTTTTAGCCTTATTACCAATGCTGCCTGTAGAGGAGTAAAGACCGGTTAGTAGTGACTCTTGGCCGCGATTATGCGACGACAGAGGTATTACCGAATTCCAGATAGGGGGTCGTTGTTGTAATTAAATCGATCCGCAATTTCGATATTGGTTTGCCTACAACAAGCCATCCACAACCACACACGCCGGAGTATTTACCAAAAATTTCACTGGAAATCTTATTGGATAAATAAAATCCGGCAGCAAGGGTTGCTCGCTTTAACGGCTTGATGTATTAACAACTGTTTTAACTGACACCACATGACAAGTGTCTATCATTTAAAATTTTATATTTTTTATAAATAATGAAAATTTAACTTTTACTAAGCAGGTTTTTATAAT
>JAGKWO010000027.1 GCA_021151835.1 Gammaproteobacteria bacterium | reverse complement strand
GCCGGACTTTGGGAAACCGATTCATCCATAACTCATTGAGCCGGCTGCAAATTTTCAGCTATCTACGGACAAAAAATCAGTTCTGTTTAAACTTAACCGATCTCCTTCGCCTGCTGCTCTAGCAGCGCACTTTGCTTGAAATACTTTTCCTCCGTCCGCTCCAGATCCTCGATGGCGGTGTCCCGCTGCTCATTGGCATTGAGGGCCATGGTCTTGTACCGCTCTTCGGCTTCCACGCCAAAGCGCGTGACCTCGCGCATGAAGGACTGCACAAAGGCATCCGAGAATCCCAGCTTGTCGAGCATGGACTCTTGCCGGGCTTGCAGTTGGTCCATCCACTCCTTGTACGGCTTGTGGATGGTACTGGTGCTGATGATGTCGGGCATCATCGAATGCACCAGGCGCACGGAGAGCTTCTGGTTGCGGCGGAACAGGTCATCGCAGATGGCAAATACGCGGTCACGGGTCGGGAGCGTGTGTTCGGTGTTGTCGGCCATGGTGCGCCTCAGTGTCGGTGTGGGAATGGGCACCGCGCCGTGTTCTTGCTAGAATAATTTGGCAGCAACTGCCACTCTTTGCTAGCAATTGCTAGATAAAATGGCAGGACAAGATATACAGCAGTCAATAATAAACGACTCATCTTCCCTAGATTAAAGAATAACTATTTCCAAATGTGTCGAGTTAACAGCTCTTCCAATCAATCACTCCACCCCAACTACTACATGTTCTTCCGAGTAATAACCCTCATTTCGTTGCAACATAACAACTAACAAAATCAGCACCTTACTGGGCACACATGAATATTTCCATTGATATAGATCATAACGGGATCTTAATCCAAACCTTCTTCATGGAATCAGCGCTATCCTGTCCTTGCAATTACGGGCATAACGCTAATATTTTTTCGACGAGCTTGGATAAAGGATCTTCGTTGTAATGGAAACAATGGTTGACGTAGTCATTATCGGCGGCGGCCAAGCCGCACTCTCAGTGGCCTACTATCTGCGCCGTACGAATTACTCCTTCGTTATTCTGGATGCGGAAGTATCGCCCGGAGGTGCTTGGCAACATGGCTGGGACAGCTTGCGTCTTTTCTCGCCCTCTACCTGGAGTTCGTTGTCGGGCTGGCAAATGCCACCCACCCAGGAAACTTATCCGAGCCGCGATCAGGTTATTCGGTACCTTGCAAACTACGAATCCCGGTACGAATTTACAGTACACCGCCCGGTGTGGGTGAGTGCTGTCAATAACCATGGTGATCATCTGGAAGTTGTCAGTGACCATCAACGTTGGCGTGCCCGCGCTGTAGTCAGTGCTACTGGCACTTGGCGCAGTCCGTTTATCCCAAGCTACCCCGGTAAAGAGCTCTTCCAAGGGCTACAACTTCATTCTGCCCATTACCAAACGCCTGCTTTGTTCAGAGATGAAAAAGTCCTGGTAGTCGGTGGCGGCAATTCCGGTGCGCAAATTCTGGCAGAGGTATCCCGTGTTGCCGATTGCACCTGGGTGACGCCAAGCGAGCCGCTGTTTCTGCCAGATGACGTGGATGGGCGTGTACTTTTCCAGCGTGCAACTGATCGCTGGAAGGCGCATCTTGAGGGGCGCGAGATTGATCAGCCTGTAGGAGGTTTGGGGGATGTTGTTATGGTGCCTCCGGTTAAAGAGGCGCGGGAACGCGGTGTTTTACATGCGGTGCGTCCGTTTGAGCGCTTTACTGCCAGCGGTGTTATTTGGGCAGATGGCTCCGAAACACCTGCGGATGCTGTCATTTGGTGTACCGGCTTTCGCCCGGCGCTCACTCACCTACAACCACTGGGAGTCATCAATTCCGAAGGCAAGGTCGATGTAGAAGGCACTCGCTCAATACAAGAGCCACGCCTGTGGCTAGTGGGTTATGGTGAGTGGACAGGACTAGCGTCTGCCACCTTGATTGGTGTCGGGCGAACCGCGAGAGCGACCGCAGAAGCAATACAGGAGTATTTGGCCAAATCTTAACGGAAATGTTACGGCTGTCATCAAACCGTAACCTGTCACTGCTGAAATTAATCTCGGTAAATTTAAACACTGCGAGGTTAATTTCATGAAAAAATCAGTAGCCATTGCTGCGCTGATTGCACTTGTTTCAATGTCGGTATTCGCTGGCCCTTACGATAAACCCGGCTTCGTCACCTTTGAAAAAGATGGCCGTGTGTGGGTGTTTAAAGCAGATTCTGAAGCCTTGAAACAATTTCAGGAACATGGCGAACCGGCAAAACAAGTTACCCTGATTGGCAAAGGCCCGGAAGGAAAAACACTCAAGACCGATGATATGAAAACCGCTGAAGAGTATTTGAAGTTGCTTGCGAAAGCAGAGTAATACGGAAATCAAAAAAGCCCGACGATTGAGATGATCGTCGGGCTTTTTTATTCGCATCAGGTTGATGCGACTTGCTTCGGCAATCCCAGTGAAATTAACGCAGCCAAGGCAATAAAACCAGTCGATACCCACAAGCATGCGTCCAATCCTGCGGCTTGATAAATCCAGCCGGATAATAAAGTGCCGATCAGCCGCCCCAATGCATTTGCCATGTAGTAAAAACCCACATCCAGTGAAACACCGTCGGATTTGGCGTAATTCACAATCAAGTAACTGTGCAGTGAGGAGTTAATCGCAAACACTGCACCGAATACCAACAAGCCACCAATCAGCACCTGAGTCACCGGCATATTGGTCGAACTCATGCCCAGTGCAATAGCCGCAGGGATACCGGTAAGGATGAGTGCCCACAGAAAAGCCTGACCACCACCTGGAACCTTGCCTTTAGTTTTGCCAATAATCACAGGGGCGATGGATTGGACAATGCCGTAGCCAATGACCCATGCGGCAAGGAATCCGCCCACCCACCAAAAATCCCAACCGAGTTGGCTGCTTAAAAATACGGGCAAGGCCACCACAAACCACACATCGCGTGCGCCAAATAAAAACAGGCGCGCTGCCGACAAAATATTGATTGCACGGCTTTTGGAGAACATCTCGCTGAATTTGGGTTTGTTTTTGGCCTTGCCCAAATCCCTTTTCAACTGGAACAGGCTTGCCAGCCAAATCACACCTAGCGCAATTGCCATGGCGACAACTGCACCGGTGAATCCCATCAGCGCCAGCAGCGCACCACCGAGAAAAAAGCCCACGCCCTTCAGCGCATTTTTAGAGCCGGTCAGTAGCGCTACCCATTTAAACAATGTGCCTTGCTGATCGCCCGGTACCAATAATTTGATGGAGCTTTTTGCGCTCATTTTATTCAGGTCTTTGGCGATACCCGAGAGCGCTTGCGCACCCATGACCCACAACGGGCTGAGCATGATGGTAGGTACGGCGAGCATCAAGAGTGCAACCACTTGCAACGCCAGCCCGATGTTCATAGTGCGGTTAAGGCCGATGCGGGCACCGAGATAACCGCCGACCAAATTGGTGACCACACCAAAAATTTCATAAAACAAAAACAGGGCGGCAATTTGCAAAGGGCTGTAGCCCAATTGATGGAAGTGCAATACCACCAACATGCGCAGCGCGCCATCGGTTAAGGTAAATGCCCAATAATTGCCGGTGACAACCAGGTATTGTTTTACCTCTGCACTCAGCTTGCCAGCCCCTGTGGTTGTCATGTTTTACACTCCTGCATCCGCAAGCCCAACCAGCTTTGCCAATTCAACCGTGCGATTGGAATAGCCCCACTCATTGTCGTACCATGCGTAGATTTTTACCTGGGTGCCGTTAATCACCATGGTGGATAAGGCATCCACAATCGAAGAGCGCGGATCACCACAATAGTCGGTAGAAACCAGTGGGCGCTCTTCATAACCCAGTATGTTGTTTAATTCATTTTCGCTAGCGGCTTTTAATAAACCGTTCACCTCTTCAACCGAGGTTGCGCGTTCGACCTCAAACACACAATCGGTCAATGAGGCGTTGGCCAGCGGCACGCGCACCGCGTGGCCATTCAAGCGGCCACGCAATTCCGGAAATATTTCGGCAATGGCCGTGGCTGAACCGGTCGTAGTTGGAATCAGGTTGGAACCTGAAGCGCGCGCCCGGCGTAAATCCTTGTGCGGTTGATCGAGGATGGATTGGGTATTAGTCAGGTTGTGGATAGTCGTAATTGAACCGTGTTTAATGCCCAATTTTTCATGGATCACTTTCACCACCGGTGCCAGGCAATTGGTGGTGCAGGATGCAGCGGTGACAATGCGGTGCTCGGCTGGATTAAATAATTGCTGGTTTACACCCATCACAATATTCAATGCCCCAGCTTCTTTTACCGGTGCGCTCACGACCACGCGTTTAACACCTTGATCAAGATACGCTTGCAACACAGCAACGGTTTTCATCTTGCCGCTGGCTTCAATCACCACATCGCAACCCGACCAATCGGTATCGGCAATCGCTTTGTTGGTGGTGATGCGAATTGATTTTCCGTTAATCACCAGCGCACCACCTTCAGCGCTAACAGCTTCTGGCCAAGTGCCTTGCACTGAATCGTATTTCAATAGATGTGCATAGGTTTCCGCATCAGCCGCCGGATCATTGATCTGCACAAATTCAAACTCTGGCCAATGCCAGGATGCTCGTAGAGCCAAGCGTCCGATACGACCAAAACCATTAATACCAATTTTGATTTTTTTCATTTTGTAATCCTTCAGGTAATAATTTACTTCATAGATGCAGGCGCTAATTGCTTAGCCGTATTTGTGATGTATTCCTGATGTGCAGGAATTTGTAACGCATTGGGGCGGATTGCACGAACACGTTCAATCACTTCATCAAGCGGTAATCCACGCTCCAATAAAATTTGCGCAGCAACCAAACCTGTGCGACCAGAACCGCCTTTGCAGTGGATGGCAATGGATTTTCCGTCATTCACCAGTGCGTGAATTCGCTCACGGGATTGTTGCCACGCCTCCTGAAAAAGTTGTTCAGGTGCGTGATCATCTTCAATCGGCAAGTGAAACCATTCCAGCCCTAATTGGGCGCAGAGCTCAGGCAGGTCAATCACCGCATTACGCTGCATTTCATCCTGGGGCATGAGCGTAAGAATCGCGCTTGCACCGGCAGCGGCCAGTTGCTCCAGTGATTGCTGCAAACCTACGTCTTTGGTGCCGGGGCATGGGGTAAACAATAACTGTCCTACGTCATCATTAATAACGAGGGGCGAAAATGGGTGAGCTAACGACATACAATTTCCTTAAACAATCAATAAAAAATAATAATCACGGTTTCAAATCAGAAGCGATCAAACCAGTGCTGGGTGCGATTGCAGAACGCCACCAACGACAACATCACCGGCACTTCAACCAGAACACCCACCACCGTGGCCAATGCTGCACCTGAGTGCAGGCCAAATAATGAAATGGCTACAGCAACGGCAAGTTCGAAAAAATTGGAAGTGCCAATCATGCAGGCGGGAGCGGCGATGTTGTAGGGCAATTTCATCGCTTTGGCAGCGACAAAACTGATCACAAAAATGCCGTAGGTTTGAATCAAAAGTGGAATAGCAATTAAAACGATAGCTTGCGGTTTGGTCAGGATCGTCTGCGCTTGAAAGGCAAATAACAACACAACCGTAGCGAGCAAACCAATCACTGACCAGGGTTTGCAGGCAGCAAGGAATTGTTGTAATTGCTGGCTGGCATTAACTCCTGATTTGGATTCCAGCCAACGGCGCGTCAGCACGCCTGCGATAAGTGGCAGTAATACATAAAGTACAACGGAAATAATCAAGGTTTCCCAGGGGACATGAATATCGCTAACGCCTAATAAAAAGGCGCATATGGGCGCAAAAGCAAAAATCATAATCACATCATTCACTGACACTTGCACCAGCGTGTAATTGGGATCGCCTTTGGTGAGTTGGCTCCACACAAACACCATCGCCGTACAAGGTGCTACGCCGAGTAAAATCATGCCCGCGATATATTCCTGAGCGGTTTGTGGATCAACCCAATCGACAAATAACACTTTGAAAAATAACCAACCCAGTGCAGCCATGGTGAAAGGCTTGATCAGCCAGTTGACCACCAGCGTGAGAAACAAACCCTGCGGGCGCTGGCCGATATTTTTGATTGCACTGAAATCAATCTGCACCATCATCGGGTAAATCATTACCCAAATTAAAATGGCGACGACAAAATTCACATGGGCAAATTCCAGTGCGGCGATCTGCGCAAAGGCAGCGGGAAAATAATTACCCAGCACCACGCCAGCGACAATGGCAAGAGCAACCCAGAGTGATAAGTAACGTTCGAATAAACCCATCTCATTTTCCTGACTTGTGTTAACGGCGCTGATTTAAATGGCCGATTGATTCACTCGTTTGCTCAAGGCTTCCGCTGATTCAACGCGCTCGGAGTAGCGGTCTACCAAATAATCGCTACGGTCGCGTAACAGCAAGGTAAATTTCACTAACTCTTCCATAACATCGACTACGCGATCGTAATAGGCGGAGGGTTTCATTCGATCTTTTTCATCGAATTCCTGAAAGGCTTTGGCAACGGACGATTGGTTGGGAATAGTGAACATGCGCATCCAGCGGCCCAGCACACGCAGTTGATTCACCACGTTAAACGATTGCGAGCCGCCACAGACTTGCATGACGGCCAGGGTTTTTCCTTGCGTAGGACGAACCGCGCCCATTGTTAGAGGAATCCAGTCAATTTGCGCTTTAAATACCCCGCTCATTGCGCCGTGGCGTTCGGGTGAGCACCAGACTTGTCCTTCCGACCAGAGCACCAACTCGCGCAACTCCTGCACCTTGGGATGGGTATCCGGTGCGTCATCAGGCATTGGCAATCCACTAGGGTTAAATACTCGCGTTTCCGCGCCCAGGTGTTGCAACAGACGCTCAGCTTCTTCCACTAACAAACGGCTAAAGGAACGTGTGCGGTTAGAGCCATAGAGCAACAAAATGCGCGGTTTGTGGGTGGACATCTTTTCCTGCCCGGAGGGCTGGGACTCGGGGATATCCAGCAAATCTGTATTGAGATTGGGTAATGTCATATCAGTCATCGTCACTTCACCACAGCAAAAGTCAGGGGGTTACTGTCGCATCGAAAAATTACAATTCACCAATGCCATTTAAGGCGGCTTGCAGTTGATCCCGATTAAGGGCAAGCACCTCCAGCGGTAGGGCCAGCATCGTATTGATTCGCTGTCGGATGATTGCCATACACTCGTCAAAAGCGGCGGCAACCTGGTCGGCATTGAGTGCTGCAGCACCTTTCGCAAGCTCGGAGGGATCGTTCAGCCCCCAATGCGCGCGTACCGCCCGCCCGAGATATAGTGGGCAGGCTTCGCCAGCTGCTTTGTCGCACACGGTAATCACGATGTCCGGTTCAAGATTCTCGAACTCATCGGACGATTTGCTGCGCAGGCCAGCGGTGGACACTCCGGCACGCGTGAGGGCATCCAACGTAAGCGGATTTACCTTGCCACTGGGAAAACTCCCCGCGCTATAGGCCGTCCAGCCTTTGGGGGCAACCTGATTAAACAGCGCCTCGCTGAGGATGCTGCGGCAACTGTTATGGGTGCAGAGGAATAAAATTTTCATGGAATCGCCTCCGGATACCGGCTTGGGAACGGGGTTAGCAGCAACGTTGCGGACGATCTTCCATGCCGCACAAACGGCTCACGTTCGGTGCTAGCCAGTCACTGTGCGCCTCGCGCATCAGCTTCAGTGTCTTGACCGCCCACGCTGGAAGATCCGGGTGTAAGCGGTAATACACCCATTGCCCCTGGCGGCGATCTGCCAACACGCCACCGGTGCGCAGTTGCGCCAAATGACGGGAAATTTTGGGCTGGGTTTCATCCAGCGCGCAGGTGAGCTCACAGACGCAGAGTTCTTTCTCACCCGCAACCAGCAAGGCAATCCGGGCGCGGGTTTCATCCGCAAGGCATTTACTGAATTGATCAGGAGTCAAAGGCATAACTTAGGTCCGTTTGGTTTTGACCAGTACAAACAACTTGATGCGTTCGTGGATGGCTTGCAGCGTATGCTCAAACGCTTTGGGGTCGTTGCTGGAAGAAGGATCTTCAAAGTTCCAGGCCAATACCTCCGCAGGATTTTCCAACAGTTGGCATTCCTGCGCGGCTTTATCGCAGAGGGTAATCACCACATCGAAGCGTCGATCAGCCAGTGTCTCAATCGATTTGCTGTAAAGCCCTTCGGTCGAAACCCCGGCTTTTTCCAATACATCGAGCGCCTTGGGGTTGATCGGTTTGGGATTAGTACCAGCACTGGCCGCTTCAAAGTTCTGGCTATCCGTATGGCGAAGCAAGGCTTCAGCAATTTGAGAACGGGCAGAGTTGCCAGTGCAAACAAAAAGAACGGAAATTTTGTAGGACATGATGTTTCGACCCTGTACATATGGAAATGTAAATATACGGATAAACGAATATGATGGCAAGTCTCGAACCCCATAAGACTAAGAGGTGAAATTGGTGTAGGAGCGACTTCGTCAAAAAACAGACCACTGGAGTTATTTTTCATCCACATCGATCTGATGTGCTCACAGCAAGAATGGGTGAAGTACGTTAAGAACCGTGACGCTTTTTATAGAAGGGGATGAGTACGGGAGACATTTGATAGGCTTATGTTTATGACTACAGTATTCACACAGAATGGCCAACCGGCTCGAAGTCTCAGAACGCGGAACGAAACATCTAAGAAAACAGAGTTTGCCCGCCCAAACCGGCACCAAATGTTAATTTTCTTATTAGTCAATGAGTTATAGAGTGCCGAATTATGCTAGCAAAACACTGCCAGACTTTGCTAGCAAGAACACGCCGGTGTGTTTGGCGATGGCATTTTGCCAGGGCAAGCCTGTGCGGGCGGTATGTCATGGTTAAATCATAGCCCAATATGACGAACGAACACAAATACATCGAACGAACGCCGTTCGTTTGTTCGATGAAAAAACGCCACGGCTATCGCGTGAAATTTTATAATGTGTTGATTTTAAAGGAATTTATGTGGGCGGCACGAACGGAATAACCAGCGCTAAGCAGGCGGCCAATGTTTGGTTGCTTAGGCGAGAACGGGATTTAGAGGCAGGGGGTTTTCTGGCGGCTACATATGTCCTATAATTTTACTTATAGGACATATGTAGAAAGGAGTTTATTTAAGCGCGAAAATTTTTTGGTGTTAAATCGGAACATTATAGCGCAGGCCATTTCAGGGCAATCAGTGGCCAAAAGAACGGCGAGGAAAAAGCGTTTATGATCGATAAACTAAGCAATGAGGGAGCGACTCCCGAGAGTGTCGAAAAGCCCGATGCCATCTATGCCTTGGGCGGGTATCTGCACCAGGCGATCACCGCCGCGCTGACTTGGGTTAGACAGTCCGAAGACTCTAAGTCTTTTCTGGATGTCTTGGGTTACATCTCGACGCTTGTTAAGAATACGCTCTTTGCCCACCAGGTCAAGGCCAGTCGCCGGACATTGGCACTGATAGATTCTAGGTTGAAAGCAATGATTGAGAACTTTATCCTGCTGGCGGCAAATAACCCCACGATAGAAGCGCAACAATACCGCGCGCGCTATCTCGACCGGGAATTTAAGCTGTGTCTTGCCCGGGTCGCTGGTCCTGATGTGAACGAAGGTAGCGGCCATGAGTAAATTGAATCCCCCCAGCTTTACCCAACCCAAAAAGCAACGGGCAAAACCCCGAGTCTATGATCGCCCTGATTTCAAGCCCTTGGCGGATCACGAGGGAATGGAAGAGATAGTGCTTAAAAGGAAAAGCACGCCCCATGATCTAAAGATTGCCCGGTATCGGGATCGGTTGCTTGCGCTTGCTATCGGAAGAATGTCACCCGAAATGTTCACCCGACTGGAAAGTCACTCTGGTCAGATCATCGATAAATTGCCGGACAATTCGGAAATAGCTCTCTACTCCGACTTTGTGCAGTTCATGAAATTTTGCACGCGGCATGAGGAGACTGCGCTTCCCTACCAAGATTATGTAATCGACCGGTACTTGTCTTATCTCATGGCCGAGGGGAAAACTCGTACAACCATTGATCGACACTTGGCCAGCCTTGCGAAATGGGCGCGATTCCTGGAGCTCAATGATCCACGCGGCGCGTTTAAAGTCCAAATGCGGGTGCTTGAACTGCGGAAGAAAGCCAGCACTCGTACCCGGCAGGCCCAGGGCCTTCGCGCCACTCATTTGAACGCTGCTCTCGATGTTCTCAATCCGTTAATCCCTCGCGACTGTCAGGATATCACCTTGCTCTTTGTTGGCTGGGAAACAATGTGCCGTCGCAGCGAGCTGGTGAAATTCACGTGGGGCGATTTTGAACTCCAAAACGATGGATCGGGATTGCTTTACCTCGAAGGTTCCAAAACGGATCAGGATCGTAAAGGTGACTACCTGTATTTATCACCCTACACAACCAACATCCTATTGGGATGGCGCACCCGATCAAAACCGAAATCCACAGCTGTTTCAATATTTCGGGGGATTTATTCAAACGGGAAAATAGGGATGGATCTTAGCACCAAAGGTGTAGAACGCTGTTATCAACGAATCGCTGAGCGACTAGGCTTACCAAAAGAAATTTTTTCAGGTCACTCAACACGAGTAGGTTCCGCTCAGGAAATGATTGAAAGGGATATTGATAGCGCAAAAATTATGTTGAGCGGTCGATGGAAATCAATGTCGATGTTGACCCGCTACGCTAAAAAAATAAACGCTAAAAAAGGAGGCATGGCTGATTTGGCGAAAATATTAGAAATGGAGCGCAAGAATGTAGAAAAAATTAGCATACAGCCGGTTGCTAGTTATGAATGATGCCTTAGCTTTGTAGATGTGATGAGTCTTTAAGAGTAAAGCATTATGAAGCTTGGATTGTTTGAAAATGGGATGTATGTATTCAAGAAAAAGATATCGGATTCTATCAAACAGAATGGTGTATATGTTCAAGTTGAGGAAGGGTACACCTATACAGTTGGTATGATGCATCACGGTCTGCCGGAGATAGTGTGCAATTTAGGGCGTGAGGAATGTTTCGAATTAGTCCTTGTGCTCATAAAGGCGGTGGAGCTCAGAATATCTGAAATTCAGATTGGTAAAAATATTCCGAATATTTTATATCCTGAGCCATTTATGATGGAAATATCGGAAAGTGAAAAGCGGTTAATTTTCCACGGATGTAGATCATATTACTCTGATTGGAATTTCCAGGCCGCTAGACTGGTTGTATAGCTTAAGGATTTTTGTGATGAGCAAAATTATTGATTTAACTTCAATTATTAGACAGCGGAAATGTAATGGACAGCTTGTTGAATCTTTGGCTAAAAATGGTTGGAGTGTAAGAACTGGCGGTGAATTCAATAATGGATCTGTAATTATATGTCTGAAAGACATGTTTTCAGAATCAGTGTTAGCTTTTGGATTGGACAAAAATTCGTTCATGGCAGAGGTTTCTAGGGGGGAAGTTCATTGGGGGCATTTTGTCCTTGCGTGGGATGTAGTAATAGACACTGAGCTGCCTCATGATGATATTCATATCAATGAAACTATGAAAATCTTTATAAAAAGTTTGGGGGGGTTAAAAATCAGAACTGAGATTTTAAACTATTGTGAAGGCGCGGGTTCATTTGGAATTATTGTAGTTGTTGATAGAAATAACATGGAAGAACCATTTTCTTATGAAATTAAAGATATCGACGAGATGATAAACGAATTACAATCTTAGAGGAGCGGCTAAAGTGACGGCGATCATAAAACAACTGGGTGTTAAAATTCACGTTTTGCGGATAGATAATAAGAAAGTTACAGCTTCTTTGTTTAAGCAGTTTGATGAAGGAAGGTTGTTAAATGATATCGCTTGGCCTGGCTATCTCTTCGGCAATGATGAGATGTATGCTCGGCCTTTCGAAATTCTAGGGCGCTACAGCTTCAAGTTGTCTGATCTCAAAAAACAAAGTATTCCTTTTATTTATAGCGTTAATAATGAAATAAAAATATCAACACTAAGTTCATTTAAAGAAGATGCTGATGAGTTGTTGCAAGAACTTAAGGTTGAGATGCTTGATTTCATTGAGTGTTTGAACGAAGTAACATCGTTAGTTGAAGGTTATGCCAATAAAGCCATTAAATGCCTTGTTGAGAGTGATCTATTGGGAGGTTCATTCTCTGAGAAGAAAACTCCCTTCTATGAATGGGAGCCAAGATTTATTGATGCCGCACCTCACCCTGTGCTATTTAATTCGATTCAGAAAAAGGTGCTCAAAGATTACTGTGCCGTTAATAAAAGATTGGTTTGTTCAAGCTGGGAAAATGATGGCTCACAGGAGCTTGCAGAAGCTCAAAAATCTTTAAAAATTGAGAATTTTGAACGTTGTATCCGTGAAACGAAAACCGATGTACAAATTAAGAATTGGTTTGAGCTAAATAGAGAATTTATTTCACAAGAATATTCTGTTGCACAGACATTGTATAAGCGATATGAATCTCACATTGAAGAATTAGTGGAACAAATACTGGATAGTCCAAAAATCTACCTAGAAATTTAGAGGTGTAAAAAGAAAGCAGAAATAAATAATATATTGCTTTCTAGTTCTATATTTCTAAATTTCCTTCTGAATTTTCTATTTAATTTTGCGCGGGGCATTTGTTTTGAATTAACAGCAGTAAAGCAAGAACTAATCTTGGTGCTCCACGATGCCCTTCATATCCCTCATGTTCGGCCACAGACATCATAGCTTCAACTAATTTATAGGCGGGACTGTCTCCGTCGAAAATCATGTTTTCAAGAGCGTTAAGATCAATATTTAATGAATCTTTTCCTGTAGCTCTAAGCGAGTGATATTCATCTAGAGCATCAGTCCAATATGTGTTCGTAGACCAGTGTGGATTGATATCCGTCATATTATAGCCTTTTAAACCTTCTTGAGAAAATTGTGTTCACTGAAAACTATAAAAAATAATCGAGAATTGTTTGTCAGTCTACGCCTAGAGCCTTGAAAACTGCATCGACAGGATCAGCATAAAAGCTTGTTTGAAACTTAGTGAAAAGCTCTGCCGGAATTGTTGGGATATCAACTGCACTACTCATAGGTAAAGCAACTTTCTTTGCACCCGCGTCGAACGCCACCTGTAAACACTCAGCAAGACTTTCTACGGGCGTAACAGAGCCACCTAAACTCATATCACCTAGAACAACCAATTGAGATTGAAGAGGCTTGCCAAGTAATCCGGATGCAAATGCAACTAAACTTGATAGTGCTAGGTGGTTGAACGGGCCGGTGTTTTGAAGCTCTACGGCGTGTAGGTGAAAGTCATGTTCGCCTATCTTGCTGCCGCCAGCAATCCTGGAGGCGTTTGCCTTAAAATAGTCAAATGCAATTTTTACTTGCTCTTTAGCTGCGCTTGAATTCCAGAGGCCCGATGTCGCGAGCTTTCCTGATCCTTTAGTTACCTGCAATTCGAGTCGATATAGCCCTGGCATGCCTTTATTGCTAAGTCCTATAGTATGCAGAAATCCAGGTTTACCGCGACCTTCTGGTATGAGCCCGCCTCCACCCTGCTCTTTTACAGAGACAAAATGCTCCTCAAGAGTCTCGTTATCAATGTAACTAAAGTGAACATCATAAAATTCCATGCCACCAATTTTTTTTAGCTGTTCTTTAACTCTTCTGCGGACTTGAAGTGCATACTCTAAACACTGCGCGACGTCGTTTTTAGTAAATTTCCCATGAGGGAATAGTAGCTTTAACAAACCTGAAACCGTTTTTCGCACTGCGATGACATCACGCTGATTTAGATTGTTTCCCAGCTTGAAATATTTTTCGATTGCATCTGCAAAGCTGCGTTTGCGCATTTCTCTGTAAAATTCAGCGAGATAATCAACAATTAGGCCGTAGCGATTGGTAAAGAACTCAGGACGCATTTTTGGGATTTCCCACCCTGGTATATATGCATGGAATCTGTCGAAAAATGCAGAATCAATCATAGCTTCAGGGAAAGGAGCAAGTAAGTGGCTTGTTTTTACTAATGACTCAACACTTTGGTTAATGTTACCAACAAAAACCATGGACGCTGATGCTTCCATTTGCTCGCGTCCACGCGCAAACGAGCCTGAGGCCATGTAGTCTTTCATTATCTGTACGCCGTCTTTATCTTTGAAAGAAATTCCAGCAACCTCATCAAATGCCACCAGGTCCCAGAGTCCAACCAGACCGATCCTGCGAGAACTCATGTTATAGAATAAGTTGGCGACGGTAGTTTGACCTCCTGATACTAATATGCTGTTTGGTGAGCACTCTTTGTAGATGTGGCTCTTGCCAGTGCCTCTTGGACCAAGTTCGCAAACGTTGTAGTTGTTTTCTACGAATGGAATCATTCTGGCTAAAATGTGCCATTGGACATCGACCTTCAGTGCTGCGGGTTCCATCCCAACGGATCGAATGAGGCACTCGCGCCATTGATCAGTAGAAAGGGCAGCTCTCCCCTGAAATAATTCATCCATGTTCATGTTGGGCATCTGTATAGGTTTAAGTAGTGTCACTCCAAATGGGGACCCCGAGAGCCCCTCTTCGTGGTAATAACTAAGTGTTGCGATAACCCATATGCCACCGACCAAGAGTTTTTCGTACTCTCTCACTATGCCAGAGGAAATTTCCGCATCTTTGATACCCAGATTACTAAATGAAGCTTCGTATTTATCTTTGCGTTCATTTAGTTTGACAGTAACCCGGTCAATTACTTTGTAGGTTCCTCTCTCTTTTACTAAAGACTTAACTTTTTCTGCTTCATCAGGACGGACGTAATTTTCAGCTAGCACTGTTTTAACGTTATTTAGGCCCTGCTCGATAATTTCCGGATCATCGGAAGCGCAATACATTCCAAGTAAATACTCAAGAACATAAACCGGAACATTAGCCCCCTCTTTAATGAGTTTCGTGAGATCTTTGCGAACCACTCGGCCAGCAAAGTGTTCATTAAGTAATTGGTCAAGTTCTTTATCGTTTGCGGATTCCATACAGGATATGCTCTATCATCAATCGTTTTTAAAAAAAGTCGTCAGTAAAAGCCAAGTCAATTGTGACCTTGTAACGTTCGATTTCGGTATTTAAGTCCTTATCTTTAAGCACGAGGAAGTAATCTTTCTTTCTGTCGAAGTCCGTGCCAGACAGTGATAAACGAACTTGTTTAACGCGGTCAGCTACCGAATCAGTAGCGCATTCAAAAGTCAGTGTTTCTTCGCTTGAGATTTTGAAATCGCCGTCGAATATAGCCACCGACACAGTTACCGGCGTGACGAGATCACTTACCGCCTCAGTCTGCATGAGGTCGAATTTCTGAATGTTATTTACCATTTTAAGAGTTGACTTGGTGGAAATGACACCTACCTTTCTCTTGGTGCGCTTCTCTGCTTTTTCGCCCCGAAGCTGCTTTACTGTTAGTACAGGTACGACAATTTCTTGGGGCATGATCCCACCATGGACAAAGCGAGAGCCTCCCACGAAGTGAAATCGATTTGCGCCTTTTGGTATCCAGAAATCAGTTTCTGAAGCGGTACCGGCTGTTGCTTTGGTAGAGCCTTTCCAGGCTTCCTTGGTGTCTGGTAGGCCAAAGCCCACAACGTATCTTTTTTTGTTTTTCAGGGCACCAGTAGGCTTTTCTGCCAGGGAAGAGCGATCAGCAGCTTCGAGCTTGCTCTGCTGGAAGAGAAACCCATGGTCTGCCGTGATCAGTACAGTTGATGTGTTGAAATGCATTAGAATTTTGCGGCTCAACTCAGTCAGTTCGTCAATGGCATGTTCAACAGCCATGAATGTCTCTGATTCCGTAGATGAGCTATCACCCCGGGCATCCACTACATTGTGGTAGACGTATACCAGTTCCTGATCCTTGAGTGCTTCCCGACCTTCTTCGCGTGACCAGGCTTTAACGGTTTCTGCTGTCACCGCCAGACCGCCATGTGCAGCTAGGATTTTGTTTCTCGCCGCAGTTCCCTTACTTGATTGTCCATCTACAAATACATCATCTGCGGCTGTTTCCCGGTACTCAAGAATTTTATGAGGTAAAAGAGAAGCCATACCTAAGGTCGTATAGCTTGGGACAACACCAAGTTGAGAGGATAGCGAAGCTTCCGAGTAGCGCTTGTCATTGATCCGGTCGCGCAGTTCGACCGCGGCCTCATATCGAAAGGCGTCGCTAATAATTACCACTACGCGGCGCTTGGTGGCTTTGGAAAACAGTGGTCTTACCAAACTCTGAAAGAAATCCTGCTGATTGGGGATGCCAGGAAAATGCCATTGACTCAGGCGTTGTTCCGTCTCGATGCGATCACCCCAACTTTTTGCCAGGTTGTCGATGTACCAAAAGGAATAACAGCTCTCCACTTCCTCATCGAGCTTTTTCAGGATTTCGACGTGAGCTCGTTGAGATGCTTCGCAATAATGACGGTAGGCCATATCAAAGCGATACAGTTCTCGCTCATAGGCCTTGTATAGAAGCTCACACGACTCAAAGTGGAACCCACTTTCATACTGAATTCGCAGACTGAACAGATCGACAGCTGCCTGCAGAGCAGTGTAGACAGTGCGATACTTGCGGCGTGTTGCATCATCTTTGTGTTTGGATGCCCAGTAACCGTCCAGGCGAGATGCCATTATTGGGCGAAGACGCTCAAGTTCACTTCGAGGGGCTTGTGGAATTGCTAGCGCCAAATCCACAATGATTTTCTGTTCCACCGCCTCAAAGGTAACAACATCACTTAGCTGGTTTGTGTCAAAGCTGTCCATCTTGTCTTTGATTCGCAGCCCTAAACCTACCCAACCAGATATTGCATCGAATGCCTTGTAATAGCGAGAGCTGTCTCTCCAGCGCGATAGAAGCGCTCTGGATGTCGCCCGGGAGCTGGCTGAAGACATCACCAGTTCCTGTGCCCAACTCGGAACGGCACCGACACTTTCACAGAAGCCTGTTGCCAGCAACCGTATGAAGAAATGACCTATCTTGAACGGTGCTTCACCTTTCAACTCCTCTACCGTCGCTGGGTAACCAATTTCAGATTGAAGCGCTGAAATTAATGCTGGTACAAGGTCATACTTATCGAGCTCGTCGAGTGATGCTGGATTAGCTTCTAGGCCAAGGTCATTAGCGACCATCTCTTCAGCAAGTGCCAGGATTACATGAGGTATGTCACTGCTCTCAGCTTTAACAACGGTAGCTATCATGGCCATATCCAAATCGGACTCATCGAAGTCAGGCTGAACATAGCGTTGCAGGATGGACAGCCTTGCCTTGCTCGCAAGGAATTTGTCACGTTTTGCCAGGTGCTCTCTCAGGCTTTGCTGGTGTAGTCCAAGCTCATAGAAAATGATCGAGAATCGATCTGCATAGAAGCACCTTGAATACAGCTTGATGTCCAGTAGCCAGTCCTTTTCTACATCTGGCTCCTCAAATGGAAAGTACAAAAGATACTTGCCAGTCCTGTCTTCAAGCTCCAGTTTGAGCTTGGTGCCCAAGGCTGACTCGCTTGCCATGTTGATAATTTGAACGTCAACAAGAGCCAAAGAAGTCAATTCATCAATAAATGATTGCTCAGGGTCGTACCAGAAAACTAAACGGTGGTTCTCTTTATAAAATGCTTGGTCTAGGCCTTCCCTCAACTGGTGCAAGTTCATGAGTGTTGCCCCAAAGCGGAAAAGTTAATTTCATCAAGGTGAAGCAACATTCCTTTAAATTCAAAATCGCCCAACTCAATATTCCAACGTTGCTCCATAAAGCTAAGTAAAGACAGGCCGCGATTTAAAATTTGGATAGGGGTCCACTCTGAATATTGTGCAACCTCGTTTTCGGAAACCGAACCGTTGTAATAACCTACTCCATCCCCGTTATTAATCTTCTTCGGGAAACTATCATTTTGCAAAGCAGAATTCTTTGCGCGTGATAGTGGCAATAAATTACCCAAGGAGTGGGTTAGGTGTTGTTGTTCCAATTCGCTTAGATGACCAAAACGCTCTATCCAATAGGCATCCTTAGGTGTTTGCGGGAAGATGTGTTCTAGCGTCACGTGATCTTTACTATTTGATTTAAGAATATCCCAGGATAATTTACTGGTTGCCTGCTTGCCTTTCTCTCTAAGCCACTGTTCGTGTTCAAACAAAAAATATCTGACTCCATCCCAATGAAAAAAACCATCCCTATCAAGTTTATATTTTTCTTTTATGTGGGCGAGAAACTTTTCAGGATCATAGAATTTGGAAATCCAACGATTAATCGAATCAATAACTTCGGAGATATTTTTATCGCCCGTTAATAGGTCTCGGGACATACCGAAAAATTCAGTATCTCCTGTGTTAGCCCTTCTCTGGCTAAGATTGAATAAAGTGAAGTTATACCGTTCGCAAGTTTTCAATAAGTCTGTTATTAGTTTTGGTTCCTGCTTTGAAACGAAAGCGGAGAGAATGAGTGGTTTAAAGGATCTGAAACTAAGGCGCTCCAACTTGTCGAGCCATAATTTTTGTGAATCAGATAATTCATTTGATTGCGCATAATAGGGATTATGCATATAAAACCAGTAAACAATCGATTCTTGCAGGCTTCGAACATAGCTAGAAATATCTTCGATTTTGAGTTCATTCTCTGGTGACTTAGGATGTGTCACATTACGAGCGTTGAATTTTTCATCAAGCAAGAACTTTATATAATCATCGCCCTTCTTTCTTGTGTACTTGAAATACATCGTCCAATGGTTTCTAAGGAACAAGTTATCACTTAAAGGGACGTCTGGACTTTTTCCCAAGTACTCATACATGGTCTTCCAAGCATCATTGATGTTGATTCTTAATTGCTCGCGCCCCTCGTTATTTCTAAAAAGAGTTGAAAGATAAATAAGCCTATTCTTAAGCAGCTCTAAGCTGGTTAGAGGCTTCCCTCGATTATTCATCGTTTCAAATGTAACAAAAACATCAATCTCTTCGTCTATCTCGTACAAGTTAAACTTCAGTTTCTGAGTAAGTTTTTTATAGATAATGGCAATATCGCCAATTGATAGTTCTTTTAGGCGATCTTTAAAATAGCGTTTAGCAAAACTCAAATTATGTGTATATAGAGTTTCCAGAAATTGATTTGACCCTGAATATTCGCCAAAGATTTTGGTTTTCATATATTCATCGCTAGGGTTATCTTTTTCATATCCAAAGATAAAGCTTTGCTGAAGCTTATTGTCGGCTTCATAGAATATAAATTGCTTTCTAATAGAGCCTATAGATTGATAGTTCAGCTCGGCCTCTTTTGGAACTGATTCCAAGATAGCCTGCAGGAGAATCATCGAGGTTGTTAGTCGTTGTTGCCCGTCAACAACATAGAATGGTCTAAAACCAACCCCCTCGATCAACCATAGATCTTTCTCCCATTTTCTGTATTGATTGGATTTTACAGGTTCAAGAGTAATTACTCCGGTGTAGTGAATTCGATCACTCTCAAGTTGTAAAATATCTTCCCAGAAATCTTCCACTTGGTGCTCTTTCCATGCATATCCTCTTTGGTAGTCGGGGATGCGTAGTAAGCGACGTTCAAAAATATCACTCAAGCTATTTAGCTTCATTAGATTGTCCCCGCCGCATCACCGGTAATGACCTTAACATCTGCCAACAAATCGCCGAATTTTCCGTAGTTTACCTTTACTCCGTCGTCGAGATCCAAGGTGATTCGTTGGTCGGCGTAGTGGCGCAGCTTTTCGTCGAAGGTGCTGAGTTCGGCTTGTTCTTTGTGGAGTGTGGCGATTTCTTTTTCCAGTTTTTTAATTTCTGGGGTTGAGGTACTGGCGTCTTTGTCTTGCTCTAGTTTGTTTACGTGAGCGGCTAACTTGGCGGTGAGCGGGATGACGTATTGGGTACGCATGCGCGCTAAGGTGCCTTCGTTGTAGCGGTGCAAATATACTAGGCATTGAAAGGCTTTTTGTTTGCCGCTGGTGAATAACCAATAGATGGGGCGCTTTTTGTAGGTTTGGGTGTGGTCTTTGTAGAAGCTATCGCATAAATAACGGCGAATAGTTTCGCGGCTGCTTTCGCCTTTTTTGGGCGATAGATTATCAGCCAAGAAACCTAAGTTTTCTTCTAGGTGCGCAGCATCCCACGCGGCGGCAATAAATTCTTCTAGGCGATTGGCGGCATCGTCGCTAAACCATTCTTTATCGGTAAGTGGAATAATACCGTCATTATCAGCTATGAATGTTTGGTAACTGCTGGGATCAAAACCTTGGTTGCCGCTGTGAGCGTAAATAAGTCCAGGTTCGTCGAGGCTGTAGCGACCCATCATGCAACCAATAGAGTAAGACACTAGTTCTTTCATGGTGTCTTCTCGGAAACGGGTCCATTGCTCATCTTCAGTTAGTTTTTGTCCATAGCGATGCGCGGGATTCACTGTAAGTGTAATCTGCTCAACTGGCACAATAAAAGATAACTCATTTGATAAACCATAAGCATCTATAAAAAGCTGGTTACTCTTCTCCTCAATGTCTTTCATTTCCAGAATGTTATTACGAATCGTTGAAATCCAATTGGCATACGATGATTCGATGCTTGTAGGTTTCTCTACACAATTAATAATTGGAAAATGTGTGAAGTTCCATGATCTCTCATACATATTCCAGTCACCTGTAGCTATTTCAACAGCACTCTTAACCAAAGAGCTTACATTTATATTTTCTATAATTGGCAGATCAGCGAAATTTCCAGATTTAAAGTGAAGAGTAGGGTTTAGTATTTCTGCATAAAGGGAGCCTAGGCATGAGTTCCCTAAAGCAGCAGTGCGCATTAATACTTCGAGATGAGAGTCATCTTTAGCGAATGCACTTAAGCCTGTTGCATCAAAGAGGTACCCAGATGGATACATCCGAACAGATAATCCCTTCGATGTGATATCAGACCAAGTTATAAAAGGTCGGAAGATATACTCCAAATTAAAATTATGCGCCCAAATACGAGATCCTGATGGATGAAGTCGTGTTTGCAGTTCGTGCCCATCATTTGACCAATCAACTAAAAACCAATTATTTCCGGCCCACTTTCTTAGCTCTCCTCCTTTGTTGTATGGAAACCAACGCACTCCGCTTTCTTTTGCTTCTTTTCTGCTCTCACAATTAAATCTGATGTTGTCAATGGATACCTCTGGCCAACACCGAACATATTTATCATTATTTCCAGTTGCCAATCCTTCTCGCGGCTCAACAATTGACGATGCAGCAGGAAAATCCGTGAATGTCTTTCTCATTTTTGAACTGATCCAATAGGCTATGGGTGACCCTGGAATATTTTTAAAGTCAGATTGCGATGCCTCGCAGAATTTATTACTTCTATTTAACAATGCTTTGTTTTTTCCTTCCTCACTACCATCAAGCAACTGAAAAAAAACAGGTATGAATTTTGGAGCCTTCATGTTTCGTAATACAAATGTAACAGCTTGAACAACTTCACCTGAAATACTATCGAAAGCACCGGCCCCTAGGTGTGCCAATGAGGCAATGCTTTTAGAGCTAATTATTTTTTCGCGTATTTTTTGAAACGATGAAAGAAACATCCAGTTATGCATTGTCACCATAGCATTCAGTCCCCGCTCTCCCGCGAAATGACAGCAACGCTCAATGAAACAAGCAAAAAGGTTCTCTTTTGCATCGGTAAAGTTCTTTTTTACAAATGATTTAATGACAGCATTCATACCCCCACTGCCCATATATGGTGGGTTTACAACAACAGCATCGTATTCCTTTGATAACAATTGCGCCTGCGCAATCAACGGTTTTAACGCCTTAATTGCATCCGAAACAAAAATATCTTCACTGCTAAATTCGCTTAATTTTTTAAGTGCTGGTAATTTTTCCTTCAAAACATTCGGCACTTGAAGCAATGAACCAAAGGTTGTGGCATATTCAAATAATTTCTTGATTTCAATTACATCAATTGCTTCCAGCCCATACTGCGTAAGCTTAACGCCACCCACTAAGGCATCTACATCAAACCCGCTACTATCTACCATTGCCATGACATTGAGCTTAAAATCTCGCTCAAACAAACGGCGGTCATCGTCGCGGCCTTTCATCATAAGTGCGAAGCCGGTTAGCTGTGCAGCGCGGGTATCTATATCTAAACCGAACAGATTTCTTTCTAAAATTAATTGCGCAATATCGCGCTGGCGGTAACCGCGCTCTAAATAAATGGCTTTAAATAAATCGTAGGCTTCTACCAATATATGGCCAGAACCACAGGCAGGGTCTATTAGTGTTAGCTTTTCTGGGTTGAGAGTGCTCGGGGTTATGGATTTAAGTTGTGCATTGACTTCATCGGTTTGTTGCGCGGGTGTTATGTAGTATTCCATGCTCGCTTTTAAAGGCGACTCTGGGTAGGTGGCCAACCACTGCGCGCCCAAGGAGTTTTGCACCATGTACTTTACAATCCAGTTGGGTGTAAAGAGCTGGGTGGCGGCGGGAATGTCTTCGGATTTTACGACCTTGCCGATGACTTCATCTTTCTTTTCGGAAATATAAAACTGATAAAGCCAGCCGATAATTTCTACGCTTTGCCAATCTTCCTCTGGGATTTCATTGACCAGTTCATGAATTAAGGAATCGGTTTTGGTGAGGTTTTCTGGCAGGAGTAATTCGGTTTCGTCGTCTACTGCTTCAAACAAAAAGGGCATGGCTTTGTGCAGTGCATGGCATTGTGCGAGCAAGAGTTCGCGATAAAGTAATTCGTCTTGGGTGCCATCTAGTTTTAGCATGCGGATTTTGGTTTGGTCTATGCCTGCTAGCTCTATATCTAAACAGTCGTCGAGTATTTGGTAGCTACCTGTTTGACTTGGTGAGCTTAATACGCGGCGACCATGATCTAAATAATCTTTTAATTCCATGTAGCGCAGCGCACACAAGCGGTTAAACCAACTGTAGGCCACATATTCCATCACCTGGTCGAAACCCTGCTGCTCAATGCGCTTTACTAACCGCTCACGAGGTTTGATGACCGTTGAAGGAAAAGGTCTGTCTCCAATCAGAACCAAATCGCCTTTTTGTTCGACGGGTTCGATATTATTTTTGGTGACCCCATATTTTGCCGCCTGTTTACTTACAGCTTCAATGAATGCTAAACGTGCTTTAGGTGCGTATCTTTTAACGTTGTTGGTGTTCATGTGATAACTTCCTTAGCGAATACGCACGCGTTTTTCATTGCGAATAAAGTTCATTAATTCAGACTTGAGTGCTTCAACAAACTGGTCGATAGATTCTTCTGTTTCGAGGTACACACTTTCAAATGTCCTGCTGTAGACGCTGGACACATTCACTTCGACAACCGGCTTAGGTTTGTTAACGGGCGTATCTTGATTTGTTTCGGTGCTTGATTTGGTCTGATTTCCTAAGGTTGAGTCTTGCTGAGATTTCTCCGCCTGCTCTGCTTTTGAGCGGCGATCTATCTCTGCCTGAACTGCTCGCTCAAGTTCATAAAGGCCATCATCGAAGCGTTCGGAAGCCGTTTCGGTTTGCAGCATGTAGATCCCCGCGATGCTCGTCTCTGTTTCCAGATCAGCTTTCACAAGCTGAAGCGGGCGTAGGAGTCTATTGCTCAACTCAGGGGTTTCAATTCCACTCTTGGTGATTTCGCCTTCAAGCTGTTTGATTTTGTCGTCTACCCGCTCAATGGCATGGATGCGTTTTTCTGTCAGGAGACGTTCGTTAACGCTTTCCACTGCGCTTACCAGAGAAGCGACCTTGTGCAACATACCGTAAGGTGCGTTCGCTGACTCGATAGATTGCAGCTCCAACAATGCCTTGCTGGCTTCTGCGTCCTTCTCTAATGCCTGACGGTTTTTTTCAAAATGACGAAGTGCTTGCTGAAGCTGCTGCCAGGTGTGGATCTGGTTAATGAAAAATTCATGGATGTCCCGGTAGTCTTCCTCCAGATCAAGGTAATCGTCCTTCTTATCCGTGACCTGCTTGAAGAAATCGAAGCTATCGTCGTTGCTGAGTAAGCGCTCCAGCGTCAGAATCAACTGCTCAATTGTCGTTTTTCCTGGAAAACGACCAACATCGGTTTTGCTCTTGTAGGATTTGAGATTAGTTAGCCACTTGCTGAAGTGCTGGGTGTAGAATTCGAACAGCTCTTTCTCCGCAGCGGGTCCCATCGAAGAGAAAAGGCTCTGGGTAAGGCTTCGAGCCTGTTTTAAAACAAGCTCGTCGGTCTGACGTTTTTTGATGATTGATACTTCTCGACGACGACGAGAATTCTGCAGCGGTTCGAATGCATCTCTGACAGGGAGGGTGCCGCCACCAAGCTGAAATGATATTCGCCCGGCTGCAGCAAGACGACCTACAATCAACAAAATTTCGGCATCAGACCAACCATAGGGACGTTTTGTGAATCGATCTACGACGTCCGAAAGTAAAATACGTTCGGTCCCTGTAGCACGCAGTCCAATGTACTGCTCAACATCGTGAGATGCCTTGGGGTTACCTTCTTCTCCGTCCAGAGTGAGACCCATTTGACCGATATCATCGACCTTAAGCACAGCGCTTAACTCGCGCCAAGGATCTTGTTGGTATACCTTTATGTATCCCAACTTTGTGTAGGTATTTTCGAGCAAATACCTACAAGCCTCATCTAGTTTTGTCAGCACATTGCTTGCTGAAAGTGAGAGATGCTGTCCGAGTGCATAGGCATGGCCAGCCAAAAGCATGTCCTCCAAGCGGGATCGAAGTCTTTTTTTTCGCTCCTGATTTTCTCTGCCTCTATCCGCAAGTATTCGAGTGATATCTGCCTGAGTGCCGTCATCATTTAGACGAATAAATTTGTTTGTCTTAAGCCAAATTCTAAGTTCATTAAAAAACTGTTTGTCGTCGCCAAGTTTTATAAGGACCTGGCCCTCCCCTTCTGAACTCCTGTTGATACAGCCAGCTTCAGAATATTGGGCGTAATCTGTGTCGAGCGGAGAAATCACTTCTACTTTCAAATCCGCATCATATTTACCGTCCAATGTGTGGCCATCCAAATAGCGACCAATACTGTAATCCATTTTATTGGGGTGATGTCGATACTTGTTTGTGTCTCGCAGGAGATCTTTGAAGATTAGGTTGCTAAGCTCTTTGTTTTCTTCTGAGCTTGCTACGTCGGTCGCTTTGATTTTTTGAGTAATATCCCTTTCTTCATTGGTCAAGAAAAGAAATTCTTCTCCGTTGCGAGTAATCAAACTTTCTTTTTCGAGTCGCTGAAGGCTTTCTTCAATACGTTTGCGTAACGTAAGCTTGTCTTCGTCAATTTTTTCTATTGAAAGAGTTACAAGGTTTTCCAAGGTGCCTTTGATGAGATCGACATAGCGAATCATGAATAGAGTGCGAAGCATCTGAACGTCAAAGCGATCAAGGGTGGCATTTTCGCCCGCTTGATCGATGGTGCGTTTTACAGCTGTATCCAGGAATCCTTCGACTGCGCTATAAAACTTATACATTGGCACCAGTGCGCCAACTTCTTCTTTGCCTATTGAGCTGGCGGCCATTTGGAAAGCATCAAGCATTGATCGTTCGCCATAGGCAAGATGTGCACCTGTAGCGCCCACTTTTCTGATTTCTTCAAAAATCTTTTGAACTAATTGAAAATGGTATGGGGCGAATGGATAGTTGTTAATGAAACTCTCTGCGCCATCAAAATTTTTAAGTGTTGGGCCTGAGCGGTCAAATGTAATTTGGTTCCTTAAGATATCCCCTTTTGCATCGAAGACGCTCCTCAGAATGTCAGTCGCTTCCTGAGTTTTTTTCAGGAGTCTTTTTTGAATTACTTCGTCAGTATTTGAGCTTGAAAGTGACAAACGAGTTTTAAACCGACCAGCAATCTTGGAGAAATCATTCGCTTTTTTTGATGATAATTCACCTAAAACTGCATCCATATCGGCTTGAGAGGTTACTATGATCCATGCCCTTCCCTTGCAGATTGTCCCAAGGTTTTCGGTTATCGTTTGAAGGGTAAGCATCAAACGAGTATCGCTTCCTATAAATTGACCGACTTCATCTACCAGGAAAAGAATGCGGTGGTTCTTGTCCTTGGTATTCAGATATTCATTGACCCAAGAACAGAAGTTTTCAACAGAGACGCTGAATGTCTTTTCTGATTCTTCAAACCATTTGTGTGCTGCCTCATCTGATAAATTCAATGCGTCTGACAACGCTTTCTCAACGTCATCCTGGTAAAACTGGTAGCCATCCCGCTCTTCGATCCAAGAGTGACCGCTGGATGCCTCAAATGAAGCTTTAAATTTATCATAGACACCTTTTAATACTAGGTGTCTCTCCATATGAGCGATGTGTGCATGATCCCCACTGAAACCTTGGTGCTCGTTAAACACTCGAAGAAACACACTTAATATGGGATTTCCTTCGTCGTTTGAGCTTGCTTTACTATCGATATTAAAAAGTATGACATCCGCATGAGTGCTTACCGCTTTATGTATATCAGCACGAATAAATGCATCTCGAATTTTTTGTTCATCAAAGAATTGAAGTGCGGATTTTGTTTGTCCTTGCTCGTCGTGAGCGACTCTATTTGCGAGAATATAGGATAAAGTTTTCAGAAAGTGCGATTTTCCCGAGCCAAAGAATCCCGATATCCATACGCCAACTCTGTTTGCGATTGATGGGTCATTATGGTCGGTGCTGTAGGATTGAAAAAAATCCCGGAAGTGTTTCTCAAGTTCGTTGGTGACGACATATTCATCTAATTCTTGATAGACGGTTGCTTCATCATCTTGGTCAGCTTTAACCACACCATTAATTGATCGGTCTAATGGTTTTATAAATAAATTCTTTATGTTCATATTGTGCTCCCCGTTATCTTTTTTGGCTGCCATACCTTATGGTATTAACTTAAACGCTCTGTAATAGTTGTCACTTGGGATTTTCCCAAATAGGCTCATTGATTGCCCTGTGTAATATCCTGGGTAGAAGAGAATTACAGGTTTGTGACCTATTAGTGCGTGTAAGCTGTTCAACAAATTATGTGCTCTAAGTAATGGCCACACGGAGCCTACACCAGAGATAAATATTAGATCTTTATCTGGAGCAGAATATTTATCAATCAGGTATGGACCAAATTTATCCATATGTAGAGGACCTTTAAGGGCCTTTAAAAGCCCTTCGTCACCTTTTAGTTTCTGCATCTCAATAGCTTTGCTAATAAAGTTGCGATCATTCAAATACTCAACGAGGCTGTCGAGCAGATTTATGTGAGTGAACTTTATCTCGCTGTGTTTTTTTGTCAGATCTGTTTTCAAAAAGTCAAGATAGGATCTCACCTCAAGCTCTTCTTCTGGGGGATAATCGAAAATCCAGAAAGAAATTTCATTTCCCAGGCCTTGTCCCGACAAAAATTCACCACTTTGAATTTTTTCAGGAATTTGGTTTAGCCTTTCAAAAAGTTTTTGATCCATAATCAATCTCTTATCTATTGCCTACTTGCGATTTCTAAGCAGTTTTTTATTCTGTGGCGGTAACTGTCCTCAAGCAAAACTCTGATTTCTGGCCGAACAATGACTCTCTGCAATTTCATGCTGCGTTTTGATTGGATATACCCGGCTTCTATCAGTATTCTAAATACAACTTGCCCCATTTTTATTTTTGTATTTTCTTTCCAGTCTTCGATTCGTGAGTCCTTGGCAGATCTTTCTTCTATAAAGTCAGACCATGAATAGACCTCAAGTTTTTCATGATGCTGGGTGTAGGCATCCTTGAGAGTAGACTCCATGAATTCAACGAGAAGTAGATTCCTTTCAAGCGCACCACAAAGAGCCGCCTGTGTTGCCAATTCTTCATCCCCATCACGTAGCGCTACAAGAAGCTCTGGATTTAATAGTTCCAGTCTCTTGCGAATTGCTTGGGCATACCTTCTTGCAGTTGCTTGAGATCTTTTCTGTAGAACGTTTTGCTTGAAAATCGCATCGTCCCATGCCTCCTTTGGAACATTTTTAAGCAAGAGATCGGCGATTATTCGGCTCTCTCTCACCATGAGAGAGCCACCGTTTAAATCGCTTTCATAATGGAACGTTTTCATAATGTTTTTTCTATATCTTGTGAAGTTTTTCCAAACATTATGGATGAAATTTTTTTCTTATCTGCTTCAAGGATTGTCAATGGATGTTTAAAGGGGTTGGCTTCATCTTCTTTTGTCACTGCTACTTGGTAACGCTGAATCGTATAATGAGCCAGAGCTTTTCGTACCGTCATTTCGAGCCTGCCGTCAGGCATTCCATAATCCTTTTCAATCAATACTTTTTGATCAATTGATAGATTTGGGTTGGGAATAAAACTGAATGTCACTTTTTCGTTCCACATTTTATCATCATGCTGCGTTAGGCCTTTCTCATCCGTGGGGCGAGGTGTGCGATCAATGCGTGATAGCAAAAAGTCCCGAAATTCTAGGCGTAGATGACAATAAGCTCGGACGTGCCATCGAAAGCCTGTATAAACGAGGGTATGAGGGGTGATCGTTCTTTCTTGCCAGGTAGGGTTGGACATGGACGCATAGAGAATTTTTAAGCTGCTGTTGGATCTGCAGGCTTTTAACAATTCCCTAAGAACTTCGGGTCTGACGGAACGATCTGGCATCTGAACGGATGCGAAATGAGCTTCAGGCTCAATCGTGACTTCTGTCGCCTGATCGGAAAATGTACTAATTAAAAATAGGTATTCGTCTACGCTACCTTTAGTGATTTTCGGGGTAAATGATGTCGATGGTACGTAAGCTTTAACCCCCGGGAAATGGGCTAAAGACTTCGGGTTATGGTCTGACAAATAGCGTTTAATGTCGTTTGACGCTTGCTGGCGACTGATGCCGAACCAGGACATGAGCCTATTGGTTACAAGTCTCCCCTCCCAATAGGCAATAAGTTCAATTGCTTTTAAGCGGAGCTGCTGTTCGTGTTTCTTGTCTGTCATGGACACCCCTTATATGGGGTGTAGAATAGCTCACATTTATATTACAGTAAAATTTCTTTACGTTACCAAGCGCTGCTGACAATTCAATTTTTTAACACCTTCCAGGTTCCAAGGTTCTTGGGGATCTGGAGAGGTTTCGCCAAATCCTGCATCAACCTCTTGGAAGCCTTTAACCACAAGGCTTTCAGCCTAAAATGCCTATCTCTTTCGGCTAATTTTCGACGGGCCTATATCGGTTCTTGTTAAACACAATGAATCGGGGGCAGTTACCGCTTACAGTAATCTTTTTTCCCTATGCCGTAAATTTTTTACATAGGTGCTGTCAACCAGCTCTTCTGTGCTCAATTTTAGGCAAACGTTGACGATATCCGCCATTGCAGAGTCACTTAAACCGAAACTCTCAGGGAAACCCAAGCTGGGCGTGTCCTTGAGCTCATCTATCATCGACAACATAGCTCTTACAAAGTCTGCTTTTGATGAACGACTTGATGATGTCGCTGCTTCTGTTCTTGGATCGGTTGCATGGATTTCGGCTGAGTCAGCGTCATCGCCTATTTCATTAATCACTGCTGGAAGATACGGCCAATATTTAAGATCAAATTGGCCTGCTAATTCCTGAAGAGGCTCAGCCAAGAAACTCCGAAAGTGATAGTTATCACGAGAAGCTTCTTTGATGACATTTGCAATGTGGTAATGGGTATTTGAAGTAAATGGATGCTGGTTTTCAAGAGCGGATCGCTCCTCTAATAAATCGGCAAGATCTTTCGCCAGAATGCTGATTTTTTTATTAACATCGATTAGCCGGTTTCGTGCTTCACGCATCTCAATTGCGTTTTCCGGTGACCAGAAAGAGAGAGTACCTACCAATTGATCAAGGAATTGTGCTCTTTGTTGGGCTGACAACACCGAGAGTTCGTCATAGACGCTCTTCATCTCTGCACTTTGGGTAAGTAAATAATTAATAGTGATGACATCAGTTGGCCAGATACTTTTTTCAATGTTGGAATTTCTGTCGGCGATAAGAATGGTTTCGCACTCTTTGGTCATATTTTTAAGGGCGGTTGTCATTGTGACTCCTGACGTTAATGAGTTCAGGGTTAACGTAAATCAGCCTGTTGAGTTTGTCGGTATCTCAAATGCAATTTTTTCGGATGCCTTGAGATGCCGCACAAATGTCATATCATCATTAGGCCGTTTGGTGAGTCAGCAACTGCAAAATCTCTGTTAGTTAAGCAATGCTATTGCCCCCTGACGGCTGGCTTCTGACCAAATGTTTAGCTCGAAACCTGTTCTTGCTAGCAAAGTCTGGCACTAGCTTGCCAGCATAATGTGGCACTTTTTAACTTATTGATTATTAATAAAAATTAACTTTAAGTGTCGTTTTAAGCAGGCAGAATATGCTTTCATTTCTACATTATGTCGTCGAATTGGTTCTGTGGGCGATGCAGAAGTAAACGCATTGGCGTGCATTTTACAATTGGGCGAAAGAGCTAACTACGGAGAAAAAATCATGAGTTAAAAACAAAAAAGCCAACAACAATTGCTTGCTGCTGGCTTTTAGGGAAGGAAATACCTTCGTCTGGTAACCAAAGTATTCCCTCCCCTGAAATCCCTGTCAAGTACTTTGATTCGCTGGTTAATACCTCGTTTCAGGAGGCTTAGGAGTAATTGTTAAGGGATGGTTTTGAGCGGAGAGTTTGTGTAGGTTCCCTCAGAGGAGACCTGCTGCTTTACGGTGGAGACAACGGCTTTCATGTGGGCTGGCTGGCCCTTGGCCAGCCAGCCCAATAGTTACCCTACTTTTGGTTGCTTTTGGAATAACACATCGAGCACGGATGCTGCAGCAACTTCGCCAGCGGCTTTTATTACGGCATTCATTCCGCCTGCTGCCTTTATGCGGTAGTTCAATGCAGCGGCTCCGCTGATTTCTTTTCCCTTCTCAGTCGTGATTTTTGAATACCAGTCCGGGTTCGAGTGAGTAGCTTTTTGCTTTTTGGTCTTTGGGTCAAAAGCAATTACATTATCGTAGTTCATGGTGTGTACCTTAGAAATGGATTAAAAATTCGGAATCAGTTGGATGCAGTACTATTTGCTGCATCTATCCAACTCCAGCTTTCCGTTCCATTTCTTCTTTTTTTGAGGTCTCTTGTTTTTCCTTTATTGCTGCCTCAATTCTCTGAATGCTTGCTTCATCGATATTCATGTATGGGTAGGTTGTGGACGGATGTAAAGCAGCCCATGTCATCGTCTTCTGCGGGGTTACGGTTTGGATAAAGAACCCTCGAAAGATTGCAGCCAGAATAAAATCTCCATTCGTTAGATAAGCGCTATCATTCGGCTCTTTCAAATATTCGCTAGCCAAATGCTTTAGCTCATGGCTGTGTCTGTCTTTTTTAAAGTTGATCGACAGGCTTGGTTCGACATTATTGAAAAAAATAAGCGCTTTATTTATGTTGGCGACACTGTCAGAAAAGCCCAACATTTCATTCTGTTTTTTCCTATATTCGGAAAAGGTTTCTCCTGAAAATTCCATCCTGCTATTTTCATCACTTTTCTCCAGATACATGATCCCATGCTGGGTGATGAATGGGTGCGTCTTGATTAGATTTGCCAGGTCAGTGGCAGTCATTTGCTTGGTGTTTGATTTGGCGTAACTAATTGCGTTCGCCTTAATGCTGTCCAGACCTTTTGCCCAGGTCATGCTGGCGTTGTTAAATTCTGTCTGCGCTATACGATCAAGTAAGATCGTTCTGGTTTCACCCAGTTGCTTTTGAGGGCGTTTAAGGCTTTTTTTAAGGTTGGAAACTGTTCTTCCAGAGGGGAATCGTAGGGAGTCTTCAAAATTGAAATATTGCATACATCTTACCTTCAAATATGGGTAAGTGGCCGACTCACTTGCCCAAGAAAAGGCGAGTATGAGAATGATTTAGATGCATGTCGCGTGACGGACTTCGCCAACAAATTGTTGTCGGCATGACTAGCCTTGCATTAGGCAAAACTAAGATATTTGAAATTCCTTGTATGAGTCAAGCAGTTTCTTTATCGCGAGGAGTGAGGAGCACTAGACCTTGTAGGTCCATAAGTTATGGACCCAAGGCGGGGGTGGGCGAGTGCACAGGTGCCTTTTTATGGGGGGCTTAGTATCGTTGCTGGTGCGATTTGTGCCAGTGATCGTTGAAAGGCGACTTGTTTACTTTGGCTGTTTGCTGTTTTTCTTCCGGTACTAGTTGAACATTCTTCGCAACTAGCCCCTTATCATTAAAATGACAATCAAACTCGACTGTTCGCCCTGGTTTGAGATACGTGCAGTTCTTAAGCTCACTGCTATGTACCATGATGTCAGGTGCGGATTCGCTTCCATTATGTAGGAATCCAAACCCTTTATCATTGAACCATTTTTTTACAGTTGTCTTCATCTTACGCTCGCAGCTTTACTTAACCGCATATATTTGATTTGTTTTTAAATGCCATTCGTTGTCGTCCCCCGGATCAAGCGGTTGAAGAGTTTCTAATGGGGGGCTAAGTATGTCCAGGTTGTATTTGGATAGTATTTTGTTGTGTTTCTTTATGGTGTTTGCTGACCACATTTTATGGATATCTTGGCCCACGAACCACATGAATGCCGTTGAGTGTACTGAAGAGCTTTCGAATGTTCTGATACGTTCGAGAATTTCGCGCGGGCTTCCAGGTTCGGATTTTGGCGGCTCAGTTTTGATGTGAGTTTTGTATTCCACGAGCCTAAGTTTGTATTTGTCTCTAAACTTCCACGCGTGAAAAAACTCCCTGGCCTGCTGCGGATTCTCAAATTCTGCGGCACTTTTATGCGAGCATATCCGATATTTTTTTGACAAGTACATGCATGACTCGAAATGATAAGTCCATTGGTGCTCATCATATTCTGAGTCGGCTGAATAAATTCCAACCATGAAAAATGATTTTAATGAATACATGTCAGCTTTATGTATTTATCATTCTATTGAAAAGCGGTACCTTTTTTAGAAGGCTTTGCCCCTTATTGGTACTTTTGTCTTTCTCTGCTTGAATTTTCAGGTAGATTTCTTCGCGGTGAACTGCAACTTCTTTAGGTGCATTGATTGCGAAACGCACCTGATTCCCAATTACGTCTGCGACGGTTATGGTGATGTCGTCACCGATGTAAAGGGTTTCGCCAATTCTACGAGTTAATATCAGGGACATTGTTTATCTCCATTAATTTGTCAGGGAATTGAACACCAGTTCATCGCGCTGAAAGGATTTCAACGGAGGCGCGTCTGATCTCAATCCGGGTCCATTAAAGACTTCCACGCCCATTATATCGGCTATTGCCTTATATGAGGAGCGCCTCGTCAATTGAAAGTAGGCGTCCGAAGGATTTACGGCTGCCACGTTGAAGTCGTATTCCTTCCCCTTCTCTGTTTTAACTAGCACATAGAAGGTGTGCTCCCTGCCGGGTCGCGTGGTCGCATTAGATTCTCCACTCTGGAGTAGGTCGCATAGGGTTTTATAAGTCGCAGTGTTAATGGTGCCCGAAATATTTAGTCCTTCGATGATCCCGCGAAGGCTTTCAGTTGCTGCAGGCAAATCAGGTGAAATCGCTTCGATACTCAAAGCACGCTTTTCGAGTTCGGTGATGTGTAACTTTAAAGCATCTTGAAGTCGTTCTTTTGCTAAGGTGATGTTGTTCATTTGTTGGCTGCGGCCTCAATCGGAAATGGCTGTTCCTGATTTATATCCCAGATGGTGTTTTTTAAGTTGCTCGATTCGAGTACACCATTTAATTCTTCGTAGTAGCTTTCGGTAGCACCAGGTGGAACGATGTAGATGGCGGTCGCTGCGTCTTGAGTGTCCGTTAATAATGCCGATGCAATTACATCCGATGAAGTTAGGTTGTATCGAAGCCCTTTTATAAAATTACGCTTGGCACTGCATAATCGCTCTAACAATTCCAACTCTTCTCTGGACTCAAAGGGCAACCAGTTGCGATCAACGGCCATAAACGAGATCGTATCTACTTGGGGGCTTCCCGAAGGCGATAATAGAAATGTGCAAATTGTCAAAAGATGTACGCTTTCGTTTTCATAAAAAAATGAAAACTCCTTTGAGAATGCTTTATTTATTCGTTTGTAAACATCCTCGCCAAAATAGATCGGTGTTTCTGGCATATGCTTGACAATTAGCTTATGGCCAAAACGAGCTGGCTCTATATCTTTGACTTCACCAATCATGATTCCTAATGGATGTTTATTTCCCTGGGGGGAAAGCTTTGTTAGGAACTGACGCCGCCGCGACACAATTTCATCTTTATGTTCGACCGAGAAGGTTTCGGGGATTAATAATGAATCGGTCAATGGATTCTTCTTGGAAAATTTATTTTGGGCTGCTTCGAGCAAATACTTGCGTATGACATACCAGTTTCTCTTACCTTCCATGTTAGGCGTCCACCGGTTGAGATTGGCATCTTCATAAAGATAATGGAGAAGTGATCTAATTGATAACTTAGCCGGGTCAGCCTTTACGGCGCTGCTTTCCTTGCTCTCCCCTTTTGAAATTGCGTTTTTTGTACCAAGCTTTGTGAGGGAGAAATCAAATTTAAGGTTTGTGATTCCGCTTTCGTGATCCTCATTAATAGCCTTATTTTCCAGTGCTCCGCGCCCTGAAAGTTCCGAAGGAATTTCAAACGAATCGCAGTCCGGGTGGTGTGATTGGCCTGTGTTCGGCATTCTTTTGATAATGTATGACTCTCCTAGTCGAGCAATATACATAGGAATACCTTTCGAAACGCACAGACATTCTGGTCTTAGTTTCGACTTATAAGCGTCTTCAAGTGCATCTTCAAAGGTCGCGTCATTGCGACTTAAGATTAAATCACCGAACTGGAACTGTCCCATATCGTTTCCTGTGAGTGAGTTAAATATTTGTGCGATGGAGCGGAGCGCAAAAGAATATTTTTCTTTTACGTTGAAAAATGTTCGGAGTGGCTAAGCAGAGTTTCTTGCGAGGACGGTAATGTTGATTTTGCATACGATTCCTATTGGCAATGTTTACCCCACCCCAACATAAGGGTGGGTTTCGCTAACCAAAATCGTATAGCCTTGCTGTTACTTGGAAAGCGCTTTTTGTGCTCTTGCTTTTAGTGATGCCCCGAAAGATGAAGGGTTCACTGTTGGATTGTTTAACCAGTATGTCAGCGTAATTTTGCTTTCACGATTCGATTGTTTTTCAATATACGTGTCTATAACCACTTGTACGCCAGCATGTTGGCGGTCAGATCGCATGTGATAGTAAACGGAAGGTGTAGCGTCGTAAGCGTATTCAAAAGTCTGAATTTTTGTATTAGCTAAACTTCCCCACTCCTGCCGGATTTCTTGTTCGGTGTAATAATTAAATTCTTTTTTCAGCTTCAGAAAAGCAAGATCAACTTCAACCGGTGCAACAAAGCTCACCTTATATTCCTTAAAAGGTAGCTCTGAGTTTTGATACTTCACATTTGGGGACTGCTCGGCCTTTTCTTCGGCGGCAATTTCTGGGCTTACTTCTTTGTTTGCTTCACCGTCATGATTTATCGGCTTCCCTGTGACTGGATTGTTCCAGCAAGTTACACACTTACCATTTGCAGAATAAACATGTTGATTGCTGCTGCATCCAGCCAATAACGCCCCCACAAGGGCCAGTGCCAGTAGAGCTGTGTTCTTTTTCATAGTGTTCTCCTTTGAGTGTTTATCAGACATTACCTGATGTTTCGCATCTGGCAACTCATCTTGATTTACTGTTTCCCCCCAGGAGAAGGTACCTGTTTTTGACTTTATCTCTCTGGGGTTTTGGTTGCTATGGCTTTTGGGTCTTGGCTGGTCAACCCATTTTTCCGAGATCTATCGTGGCTTTGCCGGTATTCGTCAACTGCATGAACCATTCTGATGCCACTGACTTCGCTAATGCGTAATCTTGGTTCGACACGGGAATGGCATCCACTCCCGGAATTTCATCTGCGTAGGCTGGGCCGCCAACCTCGTCATCATAATCGTTCCCGTATTCATCGATGGCAAAAGCTTCGGAAACTGTGATATCGGTACCGAGGAGGCGACCGAACTCTACCAGAGTCCACGCTAGACGTGGGTTGGTTTGGGCGACAAGGGATGTAAGTTCTCTGACGGCTTCAATGTCTCCAGTCTCGCAGCCAATGGCATACCATCTTGGGGCTTGTTCTTCAAATCCGCCTTCTGCGGCTTTCCTGGCGATGTCCAATGGGTCCCATGACAGCGTTCTATCCAACTTCTCAGTATTGACCTGTGCCTCAAAGATCCGGTTGTCACCGAAGATCTCATTGAGCTTGATGCCTGCATGAAGATTGCCTTGAGCAAAGGCTTCTTCCAAATGAGCAAGGCATTTATTTTTGGCATCCTGATATTTCTGGAATTCATCAGCAAACAATGCTTCCTGTTCGGTGAGTACGGCACCGGCGTTCCTTTTCTGATACCAATAGTCGCTTGGTTGCTCATCCAATAAGGCTTCCGTCGCTATGAGTGCAATTCCGTAATGGGCCCAGTGGTTTCCTTTTTTTGCAGCTATGGATAGAGCGGCTTCGATAATGGCGATATTGTCCAGATTGCCTTGCTCCAGAGATTGTATGATTTCCCTTAAAGGGGCAGCGGTGAGTGGCATTCGTTGGAGCAGCGCTAACAGCGAAGGGATGATCAGTTGCGCGCTTTCGGGTTTGAGCTGCACTACCCTTTCAGTAAGGGTTTCCCGGTCTACTTCAGTTGCTAATTGAGAATCCAGGATTAGAAACTGAGAAGCCCCTGCGTAACTTTTGAAACCCAATGCGGCGGCTATGAATTCGTGAGCATGTGAACGGGTGATGGTCCCGGGTGGAAGTGATTTGCAGAGATGGAACGAGAGTGTTTTGATTGACATGATGCATCCTCTGACCTGTCTAAATAGGTAGGACGCATGTTTAATCCCAAAGACAGGTGTCATTGGAAGCAGTGATTGGTGGGGTTTGTTTTATCTCAATGCCTGTTTTTACTCATGCGTAGGTATGGCGGGCGCCGGTGCTATTTTAACGTGAATTAAGCCAGCTTTCCACTCGGGGTTGTTGAGGCGTAAACACATCCCTGTGTGTCGTATGTTGTTATCCAGCGTGAGCTAACCGATCAAGCGCTCTCTCAAAAATTGTACCGTCGGTGCCCGGATTAACAGTTACACTGCCCCTTGATATTGAGGAGAAAGCATCGAGAAAAAAACTTCGGTGCTTTTCTAAGTCTGACTTGCTGCAATGGCGCGATATTTTGGTATGCACCCAGCTTGCCGCTGAACTTCCCTGATGCGAAAGAGAGCCATAACGCTTAAGCGTATCCAAAAAAACTTCCGGCTGAAGCAATTCAATAACATCATGAAAACTAAATCCAGATATCGCATCCTTTTCAAACAAGTCGAATAGCACTATAAATATACCGCTAAGCATCTTTTCTTGAAGCTCAGATGCGCCTAGATACCGCGCGACCGCCACCGCAAGAGAATCGCCACTCTCCCAGAGCGGAACTCCATTCTTCATCGGGAACTGAGTGAAGCTTTCCATTTTCCTGAATGATTTGTTGTATAGCTGGCGGCTATTGGGGGCGTTTTGTGGAACATAAAAATAGAATTGATAAATATTACTGACTAGAGAAATTATCGCTGGATCTCCTGAGTAATCGCTACATTCTCTGAGAATGGCTTCACGCGATGGAATCGGAAACGATTTGATTTTCTTGGTTTGCCTGGTCAGATAGCTATGCGCATCGTTAAAATCTTCAAAGCCAAGCATTCTTGAATAGCGATCCAAGGCCTTGATTCCTCGCCTTTCGGGTAGCCCACTGGTGGCAGCAAAAAATTTGTGAAAGTGTTGCGATTGAAACTTGAAGTGCTGAACATTTTGGTCAGCGATATCGGGGGAAATTAATTTCATGAGGCACCATTAGTGTGTACCGCTATAGTCGGTTAGGGCGTTGCTCCGAAACCACGCGGTATTCGTAATGGTTTCAGTCAGGGGTGGTCAGTCGGTTTTTGCCAATGCAACGGGCAGCTCACGACAGAAAGCTTGCTGTTAGCGTAGCACAATAGTTGTTGTTGCCCCAGCGCACCAAAAGACTTCTCTGCCCCAGATTGTTTGTGCTGAACCCCTCCTTCCTATTCAGCTGTTCAATGTTATGGGTTAATCCCTTCAAGCCAGGACCTACTTTCTTCCATTGAAGCTTTTTCACTTGCAGACACTAATGCTCATCTAGTTATACCACCCCCACCTATACCAACTGATTAACACTTCCCTTCTTCCCCCCTAAATCGGCTCTTTTCGATCCGGTGCGAGCAGTCGCATATTTAAGGAAATCAATAGGAATAAAAAAGGAAAAAAATAGGTAATCAGGTTGGTGGATTAACTTGCATCCTTAGATGGGGGTGGTATAAGTATATTTAACAAATGGGGGGTGCTATGGCTAATCTCGACTATATTTCTCAATTTCGTCTTGCTTTCAAAGATCTTGCGGAGCAGTGCATCGTTGTAAGAGGCGAGCTATCCCGCGCTGACGGTGCCTTGTTTCTTCCGCACAGTTATCTTCAACCTGCGGGGGTTCGCCAGGTTATTGCTGGAGAGCTTACGCGGTTATTTCATAGGGGTGGAGATTGTCCTGAAATCCCCCGCTCCGGCGTAATGTGTATTGGTGAAGATGTGGCTGCGAAGGTGGCGGTTCTCAACCGATTAAAATCACTCTTTTGTGAATCCGTAAAAGCTTTGCGCGGCCCGGGCCAGAAGTACAACCATAGCATCGAAGAGGCTCTGAAAAAGGATGCTGCTTTTGTTGCGGAAATGAGACGGGCTGGACTGTCTCGGCTGGACTTAATTGCATGCTACCGAACAATTCGAATTCTGCCGCCCAATATTCACTCCCTGCGGTGGAGCTGGGGCACTACACACAGGGGGGTGCATAAGCTAAAAGTAGCTGATTTGCGAGAGCGATTAAAAGACGATGGCTCCACCATTGCACAGATGGTTTTAGAGGCGACGGCAGCTATGGCCGATACCGATTATGTTGCGGAAATTAAGAAAAAGAACGAGCGCCTTATGGCTAATTTGGTGCTTGAGAGTGGGGGGAGGACTCAGGTTGTTTGTTCTGGGGTAATGATGCTTCCAGGAGAGCGCTTACCGCCGGTGATGGCATGGCGTGACCTTCCTGCGAGATCAAATAGGGTTTCCAAAAAGAGACCGGACGATATGACCATTGAACCGCAGCCAATATTCGAGAGGTCTCCATACCATTTCTATTTGCCAGGGAAAATGCCAATCGATGAATAACCCCACATCAAACAAAATCAAAGCCTATGGTGAAAAGTTTGCCATGACGATAGAGCGCGCTACGACCACCAATGAGGCTCACTCTATTATTGTCGAGATCGCTAAGGTGAAGGTGGGGCATTCGGGAAAGAAGGAGTTTAACTGGAATGAAAAAATGCAGATTCTTCTCTCGGAGCAAGAGTTAAATCTTTTTGCAGGTCTACTGCTTGGCTATCTTCCCTCCATCAGATTTGAGCGGCCAAATGACAATAAATGGGTTGAATTTAATCGACAGAAAAAAGGTGAGGATAGAGCCACTGGTGGCATATTTGTTAAGGGTTTTAACGGAGAGTTGCATACGTTGCCTATCCCCCCTGGAGTGGTGTGTGAAATTGCCCAGCTTTGCTTGGGACAGCTTGAGCGCCGTGGATTGTGCTCACCTGAGCTACTTATTGCATCGATCCGAGGCGGATGTGCATTGCTTGCATAGCTCAAAGATTAATCACACATGACCCAGCAATGAAATGAGCCCGCACTCTTTTTTCGTATTGGCTTATTAATTTTGGCGGGTGACGATTAGCCGCCTATTGCGTAATATCAAGTAATTGACATTTCAAACTGTCCGTCACATCTTTAAACCCAAACTAAAGTTCACAATGGAATAGTCGAACCAATGAATGCACTGCGCTCTTTTCAAACCGTCCTGATAGCTCTATCTCTTTACCTGCCGACTTACAGCGAAGCTACCAATCTCTATGGAAAAGTGATCGGGGTTAGCGATGGAGACACAATTACTATTCTCACCAACAACAAGCAAAACATAAAGATTCGATTGGTGGAAATTGATGCGCCAGAGAAAAATCAACCTTGGGGTCAAAAATCAAAGCAGGCTCTCTCTGATCTTATTTTTTCGCTGAACGTCACAGTTGATTCTATCGGTAATGACAGATACGGGAGAACATTGGGAACAGTTTTTCTAAGCGAAATTAATATTAACAAGTACATGGTGGAGCATGGAAATGCTTGGGCATACACACAATATGTCCGCGACAAAAATTATTTTGTTCTCCAGAAAAACGCGGAATCAAATCAGTTTGGTCTATGGTCATTAAGTCGAGATCAAATAATGCCTCCATGGGAATGGCGCAAAAAGAAAAAATAGTGTTTTGGGGCTTCAATTTGAGAATTGGCTAATTTTGAAGTTAGGAACTTTGACAGATTGACGTCTTTTCATCATCAGCCGTGGGCTATCTATTCGTTGGAATATCGGAAATATCTGAATATTAAATCTTCGATAAATCGAAGGATTTAAAACTTGCTAGGAATACGAGGGGGGGGCATGGCGTCAGCCAAGCAGGACTTTGAGCGCTTTATCGCTTGGCTTCATCGGCCAGAGAGGGAAACACCATCGAATGTGCGCCGTATAGCCAATCTGATATTGGCGAATTTCGACGATTTGGCTCAGACCTCGCGTCATCGCAGTCAGCGTTCTGTTTATCTGGCTGGTCTGGCTCGTGAGGGGCTTGCTCAAACATCAGACGAGACTCCCGCTGCTCAGGCTGCAGTTGCCAATGGGGCATGGCCATGGAAAAGGTTGCGGCATCTGACTCTAGGGCCGTTCCGCGGTTTTCGCACCCCCGAACCTTTCGACCTCCAAAAGCGCATAATCCTATTCTATGGACCAAATGGAAGCGGAAAGACTAGCTTTTGCGAGGGATTGGAATACGCGTTGCTCGGGGGTGTCGAAGAGGCCGAGAGCAAACGCATCGCTCCTCGCGTATATCTCGCTAACCTTCATGAAGGGAAATTTGCTCCGCCAGTCCTGAAGGCCACCGATCATCACAATCGTGAAGTAGACGTTGCATCTAATAATGAAGCATATCGTTTCTGCTTCGTCGAGAGAAACCGAATCGATGCCTTCTCACGTATCGCTGCGCGGCCAGCGGCCCAGCGCTCCGAGCTGATCGCTACCTTGTTTGGGATGGAACAATTCAGCGATTTCGTCAGCCAATTCAACGAGAGTATCGATAGCCAACTTGTGCTTGAATCTAGCAAAGAGCGGCTTTTGAGCGCGCGCCGTGAAGCCATGATCAACGATCAAGCAACTGTGAGCGGCGACGCAAATGCGCTGGATGCGCTTTGCAAAGAAGAGGCCGACCTGGCAAAAGGGTATTCGGTAGATATAACCTATGCTGAGGTTAAACTGCTCATCGGTAGTGAAGATGTGCCCGGGCGCTTGCAGGAGCTGGAACAGGCCCTCAATGCCATACCACCAACCCATATTGGCCTCACGCGCGAGGACTTTCTTCAGGCGTTCGGAGCGGCTAAGGGGCTGCACGAACAGACCGGCAAGATTGAAACAGAGTTGGCAGCGCGCAGCGCGCAGGTCTCATTTAGGGCTCTCTACACTGCCATACTCGATCTTCAAGATACCGAGGGGGATCATTGCCCCGCCTGTAATACACCGCTTACGGGGGCGACGCATGCCCTATCCAATCCATACGATAACGCTCAGGACGGCCTGGCTCAGCTGAAAGATCTCGCTGAGCTACAGGAAATGCTCGACATATCTCAGGCGGAATTCGGAACCGCTTCGCGAGCATTACATCAGCAACTGTTACTAATGAACCAGTTTGTCGTTGCCTATCAGGAGGAAGGTACGGCCGTGGGACGCTATTTGGCGGATCTGCCAGCTGAACCGGTAGGTGCTTGGTGGGCAGATCTTCAGATAGAACAGCCTCACGAATCAGGCGCAGTGTCCCTTGAACAATTGCTTAAGGTTGTTGACAGAATTGCATCACAAGACGCGGCTGCAGTCTTAGCTCGACAGGAGCGCCAGAAATACATCGAGGAACGGGATGGGTTGAACGAGCTTCGCTTGAGGGTGCAGGCCCAAGATTTCAAGCGTCAACAGCACGCCAATAACGTCGCTGCTGCAAAAGTCCGTATTGCACAGTTCGAGGAGACTAATGCTGAGCTGATCAAGCAGGTGGCGGAAGAAAAGCTCGATATTGACCGAGATACTCCAATCAAAGCGGCCTACGACCATTTTCTTATGGAAATAAGGAAATATCGAGAGCAAATGCCGGGGAGTCTAATGGCTGGTCTTAATGAGACGGCGATGAACCTTTACAACGAGTTCAACCGAAATGACCTCGACGCAGACAAGCTCATGGAACTGCATCTTCCACTCACGGGCGAAGGCAAGATTGAAATAGTGTTTCGAGGAAAGCCAGACGAGCGGATCGATGCGCTGCACGTCTTAAGCGAAGGACACATCCGATGCCTGGGTCTGGCGATCCTCCTTGCCAAAGCGAAGAGCATTTCAAGCCCCTTGGTGGTATTTGACGATGCGATCAATGCTATAGACCATGATCATCGCGGCGGAATTCGGGAAGCGATCTTTGAGAACGACAACTTTTCGGATATGCAGCTTATCGTCACATGCCATAGTAATGAGTTCATAAAGGACATCCAGCAACATTTACCTCAGAGGCAGCGTGACCAATGCACGGTCATCCTGTTTCGTCACCACACGGGCGACTATCAGCCGAGGGTTACCCGATACCTGCCCCCTGCGAATTACATCGCACAGGCTCGGGCGGCCAAGGATCTATTAAACGAGCGCGAAGCATTAGCTGCATCTCGTAAGGCCCTCGAAATGTTGACGGAAAAAACATGGGGATGGCTGACCAGTCACGACCTTGGTCAGCTTAGCCTCCAGCTTGCTGGGGTGGGTAAGGAACCTGCCTTGCGGAATGTCTGTGAGGCGATCCTCAAGAAGCTCCAAGGCGCTACTGCTTTTAACCACGCAAACAAAGCACCTCTGATTGCTGCCTACGGCAAAATACTGGGAATACCAGAAGCAAATCTAGTGTGGACTTATCTGAACAAGGGGACTCATGAGGAGGCTGATCGGGACGACTTCGACGCCGAAAAGGTAGAAGATGTCGTTCAGACTCTTCATGCTCTGGATCTGATCGAGCTGCGTCGAGGGCGATAGCTATGGGGGGAGCCCATTTTTGCCCCTTATGCGACATAATGGACTTCGCGTTCGGTCTAAGATGGCGCGAAAGCCCTGCACGCCCAAATCGAAACATATTTTATGCCTGGCCATCATTCTTGGCGGGTCAGGGATTTGACAAAGCGCCTAGGCAAATGTATCGCCCTAGGTTAAAAAATAAGGGTATCCGTATTTGGTGATTGATTTGGGGCTAAAGCTGCCCCTTTTCAATCATCGAAGCCAGTGTTGATATGTCCACTCCATAGTTTTTGTTGTACCAAGTTGATACTGGACTATCCGTAAGGTCACTATCGCTACAATCCCGCCGTAAAAACTCCGGCACATCCAAATATTCATTGCTGGGTTCAAAGCTTGCTACCCTTGATAATTCGGGCATCCGCATTGATTGCTGGCGTTGAAACTTTGGGCGCTGGCCACCCATTTTGTGAGCGCCTTCGGCAAACAAAATCTTTGCTCGCAGCGCCTCAAAAGAATAACCACGGCCAAGCCGGTTCATTACCCGAATGAGGTTGTTTAACGACTCTGTGTAAGCGTTGGTAACGGGGTGCTCGAAGTAGTTGCAGATGTACGGCTCCCAGTTGCCCCAGGCGCGCACAAGATCGCTATAGGCTGGCCGTATCTCGGGAGATAGCGAGTGATACCATTCGCGGAATAGCGTCTTTGCCTGATCGGGAGATTGGGCATCGTAAATTTGATAGAAAGCCTCTTTTTGACGATAAGCCAAGCCCAGCTCAGGGTAATTCTGGCACCAGCCATCCAGAAGAAACGCTTCCTTATCATTAAGGTCGCGCTCGCGCTTCAGCAGGACAAAACGATCATTCATCAGCCCACGGCGCTGCTTGGCTGTTAATTTTTCACGTAGCGACTTCCTGACACGCTCCAGAGCATCATTAGCCATGCGCACAACATGGAATTTATCGATAACAATTTTGGCGTGAGGGATAACGATTTCCATAGCGTCTTTGTAGGGGCTCCACATATCCATTGCTACATAATTAACCTGGTTAATTCCTTTAAGCTGGCTTAAGTAAGCGATCACGGTCTTTTTGTTACGATCCCTCAGAATATCGACAATGGTATTGTTCTCAATGTTGGTGACCACGCAGCGCGGTTTAATCAAGTGGATTTCATCAATGCCCATCCACTGCGGAATTTCAAAGCGAACAGTCTTTTCCAGCTCATTAATATAATCGCGGAAGATCGAGCGAACTGTACCCTCCACAATGCCAACTTCGTCGGCCAGACTGGAAAATGTGCGTGATATGGATTGTCTTCCAATCCAGTTGACCAAGCGCTTGGTCATTTTGCGCTTTTCGTCCACCACAGGTAATTCTTCATAGAAAGTTTTGCTGCAACTTGTGCATTGATAGCGGCGAGTATCCACATAAACGCCCACGCGCTTCCCATGAACGGGTAGATCTTTAATTAATTGTTCACGGCGGCCAAACCCGCGAATATCGCCTGAGTGGCAATGAGGGCAGTTTAAAGGCTGTTGGGATACATCGGCAGACACATGGTAGTCGTGCTCATCTTCCTTGAGAGCAGTGACAATGTATTGAGGTAGGTTAAGGATATTGGCGGGCAAGGTTGACAAAACTCAAATAATGCAAGGAAGTTCAGTTGACAAAATCACGATTTTGCAAGGAACGATAAGTTAATCCTCATCATCGTCGTCAGGATCGTATTCAAGACCTGGATCATGTTTGCTAATAGAATCGATTAACTTTTTCAGTTTTGTATATTTGTCAATGCGATCATATAGTTCACAGGACATATCATCTGCCGCTGCAAATAACTTTGCAGCTTTTGTATTGTCATCATTGTTAACAACGGCCATCGCAAGGGTGTGTAATTCAAGCACATCATCGCGCAGCTCAGCAGGGAAGAAATCAAGGTTTGCCAGCAGCAGAGTAGTGTCAAATGAGTCACGCAATTCTTCTAATTGATCATCCAGTTCTGAATCACTCATTTTGAAGAGTCTCTTTAGCTTTTCCAAACTCCGTTTTCATAAGCTCACGGACGTTTTCACTAATCTCCTTGAGCGTTTCTATAAGTGGATCAGTGATCATGCACAGCGGATCAGATGCTTCTTCTTCGTCTGGAATATCAATAGTGAATATCCCATTTAGCATACATAGTTTTGACAAAAGTGCGTCCACTTCACGGTGGTCAATTTGGCTTAGAGGCTTACCTTCGACGTTGCGCTTGTAGTCAAGCCTGATTGATTTAGCATGTTCTATTGCACGCTGCTTGTATTTATTCATTATCTAATTCCTTGGGAAGCTTGAAAGACATCCCAGCGCAAGATGGCGCTAGAATTGCTTGATGTTGCGGTTTGTCTATTTGCTTAAATACTTTACTGGCGTCAATTTGCTTACCTTTTCGGTCAAAGAACAGCAGTGTAGGTGGTTGATTTAATTCGATCATTTTTCCCTCCGACCATAAATTTTTATGGTGCTGAATGAGAGTTAGAGATTTCGTGCCTTTAATACCTTAATCATGATTGGCGCACTGATTCCGATCAAAATTCCAAACATAAATTGCAACTTACCAAAAGCACCAAATTCTGCTGCTGTGATACCGCCTTTCTCCGTTGCCCACTGGAATGTATCAGTATCGGTAGTTGTGAAAAACCACAACATAACCAATGTAATCCATGCGAGTCCAAAGAATATTTTGGTTCTTTTGGTATCGAACTTAATAAGTAATGACTTCATTGTGCGACTCTCTGCCTTTTGCGTTTAATTTGCCTGATTAACTTTGCATCTTCCGCTTCCCATTGACGGCGGCGCTCAACCTCCTGAAAGGCATCCCAATCTGCCTTTGTGCTTTCTCGTAATTTCTTGATTTACTGGTTTCATATACCCTCAAACTTCTTTCCGCTCTTGTCTAAGTTCAAGCAATCCATTTACCAAACCGAATACAACATTTCTTTCGGCTTCACTCAATAGAACCACTTTTGTTAACAAGGTGCGTATGAAATCGCAACTTGAATTTTCTGATCGGATACCAGTAACAACATATTGAACGTCCATTCCAATTTTAGATGCTGCACCTAAAAATTCGGCATCAGGGCTTCTGTCACCGCTTTCGTAATGGATATAGGATCTTTTAGATATACCGCAAGAATTGCAAATATCTGCTTGGCTGTATCCTAATCGTGATCTTTCTTCGCGCAGTCTTACTCCAATCTCCATCAGCAACCAAGCTCCCTATCGTTATCATTTCGGATAGATTGGATTTGGCCTTTCAGCAACATTGGTATTCGATCAACCATACCCTCATCCATGTGAGCAGCTTTCAGGCAGGAGAGGAAGTAAGCCTTGTCCTGGATTAGCTCAACTGTTTTATCGAGCATATTGAGGGCGTGATCGCCGTAGGCTTCATGCACTTTATCCAGTGCCACTTTAGGGATTTCGCCCCAACAATCAATCATCATGGCCAAGTCAATAAGGTCACGGCTTTTAACAAACTTGTCCAAGCCACGATCAGCGTTGGCAAGTAGCTTTTCAGCATACATATCGGCTTTGGCAAGAATGGGGACGCCCAGGATTTCATCGTAGTAACCAGATAGTTGAATTCTATCCTCGCGGACAAACTCTACTTTGATAGGCGTGCCATCTACTTCCAGTATGGTGCGAATGCCGTAACGGTCAGTATGTACCTCGCGCAGGTGTTTCAACGGCTCATTGAGCAGCGCACCCAAACCATTTGCGGTTACGGTGTTGCGCAGTAAGCGATAACCTGCATTTGACGCACAGAGGAAATCAACATCAACAGATTCGCGGTACTCGGCCAAAGAGAGCACGATAGCTGTCCCACCAGCAAAGTAGCACTCTGCTTGTAGTAACAGATCACTGTTCAGTGCTTGGAGGATTTTGGCAATTCGCTGATGGTGAGGTCTATCAAACATGCAAAACCCCATTGCCATATTGGGCGACCAGGCGGTCAATCAATTGCTGTTCTTTTTCGGTGATGTGGGCACGATCAACGTAGCGCCAGTTGCGTTCGTAGAGAGCAAGCGCCTCATCTTCCTCGATTAGGTCATCATCCTTACGGTTCCAGGCTATTAGCCTGAGCTGGGGATATTCGGCAATATGGAGTTGCATGGTGGTTTACCACATCAATCATGTAATACGAATTAAGATACTCTTGCAGAAACTGAAAATCAATCACATACTGCGAATTATGGCGTCTATTACCGCTGCCTAGAAACTGGTAGATCAATCACCAAATACGGATACCCAAAAATAATTCCCCCAAATCTTCATAAGAGCTAACTAAAAGTACATTGAGAGACGACACATTGAGTTCAGGAAAGCATATACCAGTAAAAGCACAAATTTCCGTAATGTCTGCTGATGAATGGGAAGAGTTCATTGAAGAATGGATGACGACCAAATCGGCGGAGTATTTTAGTTATGAAAAACTTGGTGGTGCAGGTGATCAAGGAAGAGACGTGGTGGGTTATAAGGATAATCCAGTCGGGCAAGCTCATTATCTTTGGGACAATTATCAATGCAAACATTATAAAGCGCCTTTGATGCCAAATAATATATGGGTTGAAGTTGGTAAAATGTGCTATTTCTCATATATTGGGGAATATCCATTTCCCCGAAAATATTACTTTGTATCGCCATTGGGGATCGGAACCAAGCTTTCAAATTTTTTAAAAAAACCTGAAGTTTTTAAATTGATGTTAATTGAAAATTGGGATGATCACTGCAAGGAAAAAATAACGGATACAAAAAGCATAGATCTTACTGTTGATTTAAAAAAATACATTGAAAGTTTAGATTTTTCGGTTTTTGATAAAATTTCAGTTCTTCAGCTAATAATTGATCATAGTAAAACTCAGTTTCATGTGATGAGATTTAATACTCCTCTACCTCCACGCCCTGATACTCCAAGAATTTCCGATGTAATTGGTAATAACGAGATAAACTATGTTAAAAAACTAATTCTTGCATACAACAGTCATTGCGATTCAGAAATTAAGGATATAGAGAGTGTTAATAAAATTTCTCTGTATAAAAAGCATCTTCAGCGTTCTAGGGAAGATTTTTTGCATGCAGAAACGCTGAGGAATTTTTCTAGAGAATCCTTGCCTATAGGTGAATTTGAATCAGTGCAGGGTCAGATTTTGAGCGGAATTTTAGATGTCGTTGAGTCAGATGAAATTAATGGATTTGATAAAGTTAAAAAGGCAGTCAGTGAGGCAAAAAAATTACAACTACCAATAAATCCACTATCTGCGTGTATAACCGTCAATGATAGGGGAGGCATTTGCCATCAATTGGCGAATGATGACAGATTATCATGGTGTAACCCGGATGAATAATATTTCAAACGTATTTAATACGCCATTAGAAACCGGATTAAGGTGCATGGCCCTTCTGGTTGCTGGATACCCTAATTATTACGATATTGATCGAATTATTTTTTATGATTACTTATTGGTTCACTCAGGTGATATTGCCGGTGGGCCTGCAAGCCTACACCCAAGTACGCCACATCGGTCTGGGGAAATATTAATTAGAAGGCCTGTATTGGAGAATGGCTTAAAAGCGATGATTTTTCGCGGCTTGATCGAAGTGAAATATTCTAACATGGGGATTGAATATGTAGCCACCGATCTAGCCGCTCCATTCTTGGAATCGCTTGAGGCTCAATACACTAAAAAAATGCTCGCTATTGCGGATTGGGTTGTTCATGAATTTGATTCATTACCAATTAGTGAATTGAAGGTAATTCTGAAAAACAATATTACTGTATGGGGTGGTGAATTTCTGAATGAGTCGGTCATTCGCGGAGATCTTTTCTCATGAACAAGGGATTTTATATTAATCGACTAATTGTAAACGGTAGTGATCGTGAAGATGTATTTATAACTTTTTCGCCTAATGTGCATGTCATTGTTGGGCCTTCCAATACCGGGAAAACGCATATTTTCCAATGCGTTAAATATATGCTAGGCGCTGATAGCCAACCCAAACCAATTAAAGAGTCTGAAGGGTATGAAAATTGCTATTTAGAAATAGTTTTACCTGATTCGACAAAGCATACTCTTGTTAGAGGATTGTCAGGTGGCCATGCATCACTTTATGAATGCCCATATGAAGAAATAAAAAATTATCTTAGAGAGCCTGAAATTCTATATGTTGGTAAACCTAAGAAAAATGCTATAACGCTATCAGAATACTTTTTGCGATTATCAAATTTAAATAACAAAAAGGTAAGGAGAAACCAAAGCGGTATAACTGATCCATTATATTTTTCAGATTTAAGACATTTAACTTTAATTGATGAAGTGGCAATCATCAAAGAGGGATCTCCTATTTTCACCGGTCAAAGAGGTGAGGATACAAAAGAGAAGTCAGTTTTAAGGCTTTTGTTAACTGGAAAGGATGACAGTAATGTTATTTCTAAACCTAAGAAAAATGTCATAGAAAATAGAAAGGGAAGAATGGAGGTTATTGCTGAGTTAATTAAAAATTATAAAAAGGAGCTGGCCAGCTTTAATTACCCAGAAATAGATAGTGATGAATTGGATGATCAAATTAAGAAACTGGAAGCGTCGATTGAATCTTCTAAAGAGTTGCTAGATTCTCTTTATGATCAGGCAAAGGAATATGAGTCCACAATTGACTTACACTGGGTTGAGTGGAAGGAGAATGAATCTCGGCTTATCACTATTAATGAGTTACTTTCTAGATTTTATCTATTGGAAAAGCACTATGATACTGATATTTCTCGATTAGATGCCATTCAAGAAGTGGGTAATGCATTTTCATTACTGAATATAAGCCAATGCCCTGTATGTAACGGTGAGATAAGCGACGGAGATCATGCCATATGTAGCACTGACGATATAATAAATGCATCAAGAGCTGAATTATTAAAAATTGAAACACTCAAAAAGGAGCTTTACAGCACTACATCTACTTTAAAGAGTGAGAAGGAATTTCTAGTTGAAACTATAGAAAAGAATAAAAAATTTCATGCTGAAGCTCAGAAATATGCCACCGATTTTGTATCGGAGAACATACGTGTAATGGTAAAAAAATTGGAAGATTATAGAGGGGCTCTTTCAGAAAAAAATGCAATTCAGAAAATAATTGAAAAACTAGAGGATTTAGAAGATCAGAAAAAGTTGTACGAACAAGAGGTAGATCCCATGGATGGAAATTATTCATTTGATGAGTTGACAACATCTACTGTTACCGATCTATGTGATGTAGTAAAGGGACTTTTAAATGAATGGAAATATGATGATGTGTTGAGTGTCTCTTTTAGCGAGAAAACATGTGACTTGGTCATAAACGGATACGATAGAAATCTATCTGGAAAAGGTTATCGCGCTCTCGCGTATGCCGCTTTTTCAATTGGGCTTATGCATATTTGCCTTCAGCCTGGTCGCAACCATTCAGGGGTTACTCTTTTGGATTCGCCTTTATGTACTTTGAGATCAAGGCACTTAGAGAAAGAAAGAAATCTCCAAGAAAAAGATGTAATTGGGGATAAAACAAAAGAAGCTTTTTATTTGGGTATTTCAAAGCTTAAGGAAAAGGGTCAAATTATTATTCTTGAAAATGATGGTCCTGCGCACCCTCAAGATCTTAATATTGGATACACTGAATTTACTAAAGACGCGAATGTAGGTAGGTATGGTTTTTATCCAAAATCTGATGCACTAATCAAAGCATAATAGGACAGGATTTAAGGTTGCCGCTTGCCTCGGCGTCCTTCTTGTCGGTTGCTGACCGCCAGCTCTACCAAGAAAACGGTCTGTCATTGAGGCAGACCTTTTGGGCTCCGTTATTAACTGCAACTTCAATGATTTTGGGATTTATTTTCTAGCTTCTTTTCTGGGTAATTTGTACATTTTGCTTAGTCGTACTAACAGGTTACTCTGGGTAGCTCAGCCCACCTAGTCAAATAATTTGGCGACTTATAATTTTGTTTCATCGTAAACTGCTTTTCGGTACCCGAGGCTGCGATAAAAGCCGTCCCTCTGCCAAATCTAGTATTTATTGAGTCCATTACGGACATGAGCGCTTCAGATTGACTACTTTGCCCGGGTGTAAACATATCTGCTTGGTGAAATGCGCCATCGACAATATCGATTAACCCCACACCCGATTTCGAATATGCATGCCCCGGTAAATGCAGCTTCTTGATGCACTCCATAGCGTGGCCAACCAGGATGCGCGTATCGTTCGTTGGGTAGGGAAGCTGAATAGTTGCGCTCCGCGAAATGGGATTGTCATCGAAAGGTGAGGTTTGTAGAAAAACATGCATGGTTCGCGCGTAGTAACCTTGCTTGCGTAACTTCTCCCCTGCCCTACTTGCGTATTGAGCTGTAAATTGTTGGATTACTTCTATGCTGGATGTTTTTGAGCTAAAACTGCGGGTGCAATAAATTTGCTTTTTGTTGGGGGGTAGCTCCTCAAGGTCTATGCAACTGATGCCATTCAGTTCGTTGACTGTTCGCTCCAGGCAAACATTGAACTGTTTACGAATGTTCTTGGGTGAGGCATTTGCGAGATCCCAACCTGTAAGTATGCCCATTTGATTTAGTCTTGCGCTGATCCTTGATCCTACACCCCAGAGATCCTTCACTGGTACTCGCCGCAAAAGCCACTCACGTTGTGTTTCAGTTTCAATGACACATACCCCGTTGAGCTGGGGGATTTTTTTTGCGGCCCTATTCGCCAGTTTTGATAAAGATTTAGTGCTGGCACCACCCACTCCAACCGGTATTCGCACCTCTTTCCACACTGCTTTACGCAGAATTTCGCCGTATTGAACCAAATTTCCCTTAGCGTATAGATGCTCAAGCGGCCTAACGAAGCATTCGTCAATAGAGTAAGCCTCTACCTCTGCGGCATAACGCCGCAAAGTGAGATTCATCCGGCTCGACAGCTCGCCATAGAGCGCATAATTGCTTGAAAAGACATGCACACCGTGTTTTTTTACTAACCCTGCAATTTTAAAGAAGGGTTCCAGATCCGGGATGCCCAGTGCTTTTGCCTCTTTACTGCGCGTAACAATACATCCATCCTGGTTCGAAAGAACAATCACCGGTTTGCCGCGCAAGTCAGGCCTAAAAACCTGCTCACAGGAAGCATAGAACGAATTTCCATCTATCAGAAAAATCATATGTAGTGCTTTCTGATAGACCAGGTTACTACCCCTTCAATCACGGTATCCAGCTCATCGGTTATGTGTATAGGGGGAAAGTCCGGGTGCGCCGACAAGAGTAGACTGCGGCGGATATCAAGGATCTTGCACGTCAGCTCGCCATTAATCGCGGCAATGACGATACTCCCCTGTCTGGCCTCTACCGACCGGTCAACGATCAAAATATCGCCGTCGCCGATACCCTCATTGATCATCGACATACCGGCTGCTCTAGCCAGGAACGTGGCAGATGGTCGCTGGATAAGGTATTCGTTGAGATCCAAGCTCCGCTCAAGATGGTCGTCTGCAGGGCTGGGGAATCCGGCCCGCACGGCAGTACCAAAAAGGGGTAAGGTTACTTTTCTTTTGAAAACTGGTTTAATGATTCGCATATCAGCCGCCTGTATATATAAACAGTATACGCGCCAAATCGGATATTGAGTCAAGTAGCCGAACGAATTTGTAGCTTCCTTGAGGCTGTAGGATAGAGAGAGGGGTCAGTTATGTGCGGTAGAGTTTATGTCCGGAGCAGTGCGATCTACGACATATTGCTGTCGGAGATGGGTATTACCGATCAACTACCTACCCTACTCAATGTAGCTCCAACCCAAGAGATTCCTGTAATCAGGCAAGATAATCAGCTCCAATTCTCACTTAGCAATATGCGATGGTGGCTACATCCTGCCTGGTCAGCTTCCCCGCCAAGCCAAGACTATGCGATGTTCAATGCGCGGATCGAAACGATCCTTACCAGCAAAGCATTCAAAGGGCCAATACTCGGTCAACGCGCAATAATTCCTGTTGCTGGATTCATTGAATGGAAAACTGTTGGAAAAACCAAGACCCCCTATTACATAGAGACTGAGGATGGTTCCCCTTTGCTGTTTGCTGGCATTTGGGATAATTGGAGGGATCAGGTCTACAGCTGCTCAATCGTTACGCAGCCAGCCGACGAAAATTTCAAGGAAATTCACAGTCGCATGCCGTTAAGCCTCACTGTTGAGGAAGCAATGGACTGGTTAAACCCTCGCTCCGACGGTAAAGAACTGGTATCAAAGTATTCTGGTTGTTCACTCGCACTTCGACCACGAGAGATACTTCCGACGATTAACAACGCACGAAATAAAGTGGACGTCACCTATATTGAGTGAGATAGGTACTTTCGAGACTTATTGAATGGGTAAGCCGAAAAAGACCCAATAACCGGCGCATACCAATGAGCCTTGCCTCAAAATGCCCCAATTATTCATTTTTGGGGTTATCCATGTTTACTAATCGCTTGCATTGGACACTTACAATTCTCTTGCTTGTCGCGGTGATAGGCTTGATTTTGAAATCCCTTAGTCCACCGAAAGAAATTAACTCAATTGGGCGCGAAGAAATTCATCTCATGGTGAGTGAGGCCATTGAGAATCGTGCGCGCCAAGAAGCTCGCGATGCCTACCAAAAAATAGAAAGGGAATACGCTCTTGCTGAAGAGGAGACGCTGAGCGTGCTTCAATATGGAGATGGAAGCGCCCGCATAAATATGCAAATGTTCAGCGATATCGAATGTCCAATTTGCAGAAAAATGCATCCCGTTTTAAAGCAAATTGTCGATTCCTCCCAAGGGGTCATCAATTGGGAGTATCGTCATTTCCCGCTTGCCCAGCATAATCCGGCGGCCGCTGTAGAAAGCCAGGCAATAGAGTGCATCCGCGAATCTTACGGGAATCGAAACGCCTGGGTGATGTTGGAAGTGCTCTTTAATAAAACGTTGAGTAATGGCAAGGGGGTCGATTCATTGCCTGCGATTGCAAGATCCTATGGAATGAGCGGAAGCCTTATTGAAAACTGTTTAGCGTCTGATGGCCACAAAGAAAAAATCAACAGTGACTATGAGCTTGGAAGAGGCTTGGGCATTAACGCTACCCCGGCGATTAGGATTACTGATAGGAAAACAAATAAAACAATCTTAGTAAGAGGGTATAAAACACCTGAACAACTTTTATTAGTAATCAGTGAGTTATTAAAATAATTTTAATCGAAGCGTATCAAATCCCTACCGTGTAATTTGCGATAAGCCTGCGCATTGGCTTCATCGTGATCGTCAGGTTCATCGGCGCAAGTTATAGGTTCATCTGTTTTTTGCGGGTCTGAAGATAATTCATTAATCGCTGACAACTTGTGAAGACCCAGGAGTATCGGAACAAAAACAACTAGGGAGGCTATAGCCTGCCAAAAGCCAAACGCTATCCATAGAAGCAGAATTGATAGCCAGATTAGGATGCGTAATAAAACGATAAATTTCATTGTGATGATGACTTTAAGTTATTGCACAAAGACAATTGGCTTTTCACCCATTTTGCTTTGACGGCTTCCTTTTCGTTCTCGGGAATTTCAAGATGATCTATATCATGTTGCTCCAATACGGTTTGGAAGTTTGTTTTATCAGAGCAAGCTGCGGTCAAATAGACTGCGTTGAGTTCCTGTCCTCCAGCGGTGGCCCCCATATAATGGGCAAGATAAAGCCCGCCGATAAGATTAATTATTATACTTAACGCCAAAACAATATTTTTACCCAAATCGATTTCTCCTTAAATGCAATCATTAACTTAATAATCCCATGGCTTCCATGGCTTTGGTTAGTGCTACCTTGACGCGCATTCTATCACGACCGACCAAAAGCAGGGTTGCATCGGTAACGTAAACCACGCCCTCTTCAATACGGGACATTCGCACTAGGTGATCGTCTTCAAACTCTGAATTCGCTGATGAAATCAGCAATTCATCTTCCGATAACACACCAGAAAATTGGTAGTCCGGCTGAGACACCCAGAGTAAATGTCCGATGTTTTGAATCTTATCAACAGCTTCCAGTTTGTTTTGGGCATTCAAAAATACATAGAAGTGGTCTGGATTATTGGAACACTGGCCGCCAATAACAGATGCTCGAAATATCATGGATACCTGTAACCTCCCCGATTAAGTTTGACTTTACAATCGCATCAATTAAACCTTCACTTTGTTAACCGGCTGAGCGGACATTCGGGCATAAATGGTACAAACTCACCATTCCTCAGCATGATGCGTCGATTCACCAATTCTGGCACCGGTAGTGAGCTTTCTTGTGCCGGGTAAGGACTGCCATGGGGACGCACGGACTGGCTAAACTGCTCTGTGAACTCGCCCCATACCTCGTAGTCAGGGTGGCATCCATAATAGGACAGCAATCCCCGCAATCGAACAGCAACTTGATAATGGTTGCCTTCAAGAAAAAGTTCTTTGTATATTGGTAACGCTGACTTCACATCACCTTGGCGCGCCAAGGCATCAGCTTTTAAAAATAGCCCAATTTTCTCATTACCCGTGTAGTTTGCCATTAGGTGTTGGTAGATCATTCCATCCATAAGGCCAAGACTGCGAAAGAAGACGTCCTTGCCTAACACTGTATCAATATCGCCATTATCAATAAGCAGCTTAAGAAATTCTTCCCGATGATCCGGTATGCAGGCGTAGTCAAACTTAATAGCGCTGTAGCATTCGCTGTGTTTAAAAATCGCAATCGATAAATTTTCATTTGACGGACTTTTGGTGTACGCCTCGATTGAAGAGATGCTCTCATCAATTAATCTCTGTTCAATTATCGAGTCTTTTATGAAAGCGAAATAAATTAAACTGGCAAGAATTCCTAAAACGCCAACCAAGCAAGATATATTTATCATCCATTCGCCAACTTTGCTTTTATTCAATGACATCAGAACGTCTCCAGTAGTTTACATTCAGACAAAATTTATTATTTTTGATGTCTACAGGGCAGCTAATCTCTGATATACCTGAATTTCATCGTTATTAATATTAAGCTCCTTTTTTTTGGCCAAAATGATCATAGCGCTTTGTTTAAGCAAAGGATCTACTGTGTCGCCATACCTTGGGTCTGAAAGAGTTGATTGAATTGCTGCCCTCAAGACTCGAATTGAATCATTTGCACTGCCGGGTGAGCTTGCGAGCCATAATCCAATTCTGATTTGGCAGGGACTAAAACCAATTTCAGCGCAGCGGTTGTATCGCGTCATAACCTCCTGAGCTGTCTTCCTAGTGTTTCCTGTAATTCTTCCTGATAAAACGCCTTGATTATCGTAATCGATGGTCAGTTTCTGGGAGAGCTGGGTTTCAGCTAAATAGAATGTTGCTGGCCAATAATTCTCTGCCTCGGCCAACCGCATTAAATAATCAACTCCCTGCTTTCTGTTATGTATGTTTTCTTTGGAAAACAATAATAACAATGCATTGTTAACGAGAACCTCCAAAGTGCGATCACCGTTCTTAAGTCTACCAACCCAAAACCCGGGTCCAGTCTCAACAATATAGGGGATTCCGATTTTTTGATTTTTAAATGTCGAGGCTGTGCTCGTATGATCCATAGCGACGGCCAAAAGCAATAACTTTAAATGTGTGTCAGTTGGGTTAATGTTGTCACCAAAAATGGACTTTACTTTTTCAAATGAAACATCTGGCGAGTGTTTTTCTGATGCTATGGTGTCGGCATGGCTGGACACCGATAAAAAAATAGTAATTGAAGCCAGAAAAGATGAAAATGACTTTAATAAATGGAAATACATAGTTAGCCCATAACCGGAATTAAATTAATAAGATCATCGATATAAGGTGCATCGATAACTGACAGAAGGTAGAAGAGAAAGCACAGGCTAGCCAGAATAGAGGTACTAATTAGAGGAACTACAAACCGATTAGCTAGTCGAAGAAATTCTGTGCGCATTTTTTCCCCTGTCTTTAGTAGAGAATAAATTTCAACTAGTTTTTATACTGTCGATGAAATCAGTATGCCAAACCCGCACTGGGGCTTTATCGGCTAGCCTGGTTTGTTTGGTTCTATAAATCGCAATACATTGAATGTTTTCGATGCCTTGTTGAAAAGCCTCCCCAGCAATAAGCTCCCTAACTTTTTCGATTGACCGCGCTCGCACTGAAAATTGATATTTCTTCATATCCGTTGTGTACACGTATGCCCAAAATGTCTCGCTTCTTGATTCCTTTCCAAACTTTATGAATACGACATTGTTCAAATTGCACCTGTTTTAGGGAGTCTGGTTCACTCTATGGTATGACCTCGGCTTATCTGACTGTGCCTTTTAAAGATCACACTCAAGTGACCTATTAAGCGAGTCTGAGCGCAGTCTTTCCTCGACGAGGAATATTTGATAAACCAGATTGGCTAATTGATGTAGGTTTCTGGTGCGCTGCGCCCAAACCTCTAAATCACCATTTTTTTGATGGGCAATTACAAGAAGGCATCTCCGTGACCTAATCTCTGGATTGATTTTTCCATAGGTTAAGTAGTCCGAAAAATCGACAGACCTTGCTATCTTAAAAAGTTCATCCCTCGCCCGGCACAGGACGATCTGATCGTTTCGGTAAAGCACCCCCAGCGGGGTAATGCTGAATAATGCCCGTGCCGCAACAAGCGGCAAAAATGGACCCCCTCCCAGTCCAACTAGCAAGCACAATAGCGCTACTAGCGTAAGTAAGCTCTCTAGATCACTGTTTGTATTAACCATTCCCAATGCTCTGGAAAAGAAAAATGCAAGCCCGAACCAAATTGCAAGGGTTATGGCCAAAGCTAACTTCCTTTGGTATGCCTTTGAAACACCAAAGAAAGTGGCTGCTTGAATATCGAAATTGAGAAATTTATACACGAGTGATCTCCTGGTGCTTTATTTCAGGATCTCATGGGGGATGAAACTGGCAACTGCAGAATTGGAAAAAGATCTACCGGCCTTGGCGGCCGGTAGAAATTTAAGCAGACAGTAGGTGTGAGAATTCCATGACTTCATCGAACACATAGAAGCCAGATTGGTCTCTCACCAACTGATCCCACCAATCAACACCCTTGATATCTTCTTCAAGGATGGGAGTAGGTGGCAAAAGATCGATGACGCGGATGCCTAGTGGCTCCAGTCTCTCTCGTAGGACACCGGCAGAGTTTTCACCGGCTTTTTTTCTATCTTTATCAATAAAGTTTAGAACTGTATGAATTCCCTTTGGAGGAATAAAGTTCTGAAGGTTTGTATTACAGGTCTGTGGCCAAACAGGAAATTGTCGAGCTTGAAAGACCGCTAGCGCAGTTTCAACACCTTCGGAAATTCCAATGCAGCCATCTTGTGGTGCAAACAAACGAATATGACGACCTGGAATATCTTTAGATACAGGAGGCGTCATTTTTTTCGCTTTGTTCTCCCCACCCAATTCAACCTTTAACC
>JAGKWO010000113.1 GCA_021151835.1 Gammaproteobacteria bacterium | reverse complement strand
TGGATTCGACGCTGGTAACAAAGCCCAAGGTGCATGTCGTGATGACAGCCAATCACGTTAATCCAAAGCTGTACTTGAATAGTCGCAAACGACGATTCTTACGCTTTAGCAGCTTAATTGCTGCTAACGGTCTCTAACAAGGTGCCAGTACCGCGTTAAAGCCCGTCATATAGAACTGGATCGCAGCAAAGCAAGCCTGGGGTGGCGCTGCTAAAACTTTACAGGATCGCTTGTATCGTCCTGCCTGTTGGGCTGATATGAGTTAAACCAATAAACGGATCTAAACATGTAGAGCCGCGGATGGAGTGCTGGCGGACGGGGGTTCAACTCCCCCCGCCTCCACCAAATAAAAAGAAAAACCCCTGTCACGAAAGTGACGGGGGTTTTTCTTTTTATAGCCTGAAATAGACTACAAAACCCGGAGCCGAATGTAATCCTGCCCTTAAAGGCCAGTTTGCATTTTGGCCACCACTACCATATATTCATATTTGTTAATTTTGAATATTGAGGTGTTTTATGGCTACTACAAGCTTGAGCTTGGGCGAACACTGGGAGACTTTTATTAAAAACGAAATATCCAGTGGGCGGTACGGGTCTGCCAGCGAGGTTGTTCGTGATGCCCTCCGATCTATGGAGGAGCGCAAAAGCAAACTGGAAGCGCTGCGCAGCCATTTAATGCAAGGAGCAGAACAAGCCAAATCTGGTCAGTTTGTAGATGACTTCTCGATGGATTCTTTAATTAATGATTTAGATAACGAAGCCTAATGCGTAAGTATCGAGTAACCCCAAAAGCAAAAGATGACCTGAAAAATATTGGCCGCTATACATTGCAGCAATGGGGCAAAAATCAACGAAATATTTATTTGAAACAACTTGAAGCCCGTTTTGAATGGTTGTCGGAGAGTCCCCTGCTCGGAAAGCATCGGCCCGATATCCAGGAGGGGTTTTATAGTTTCCCCCAAGGTGAGCATGTTGTGTTTTATCTCATTCGAGATGAAAGTATAGATATTATTGGTGTTCCTCATAAAGAGATGGATATTCTTAGCTATTTCACCTCCAGCTAAAGCCTGCAAAGCGACCAAACAACATTGCTTTTAGTATTTTGTAATTTCTGTAAGCGACCAACCTTAGAGATGGTGAAAATCCATCCACTATTTTGCCCCTTTTTTCAAAATAATTAACGACTGCCCCTTTCATTGACACCACCAACCCCATCCTCTAACCTGACGCCGCCTTGGTAAAACCCAGGGTCGGGATTGCAACCCCCGTTTCCAACGCTGGCACAAAATTTCAGGAATTTTGTGCCCTCGTACAGTCATGCCTGTGATATGGCGGCTGGACAAGGCCGCTTTCGGGCGGGCCGGTGTTGGTGTTGGACCGGTGGTTGCAACCTCGTTCAGTCCGCCCCCATGAATTGCGACCTCATGGTGGTGGTAATCAACCAACACTTGGAGCGCTTTATGGATAATATTACTCCTCTGGTGCACGGCACCAAATCCATCTGCAATATCACCCTCAACGATTATCAACACGCGTTTTACGCCTTATACGGCCTCGCGGATTTGATGTACCGGGTGCAGGAGTTTTGCGATAAGAATAAGGATTAGGGAGTGAAGCGGCCGGAAGGCCGCTTTTGATTGATGGGCATGGTTATCGGCGGAAATACGACGTTAATAGCGGCAAAAGGAATTTGATCAAAATTAAATTCCTCCATCCCTGTTTCAGTCTAGTTTGCGTCACACGTCGCTAGACAATAATGCGCTTGCGCCGCCAATCATATCTTGAAGCTTTTTAGCATCTTTAATTGACTCAGAAATTAATTCTTTCCAGCCATCTGGGGGATTCCCAGCTTCTAACATTTTTCGAAATGTTTTATAAGCGTCGTCATTACTCTGATAAGCCCGCTTTGTATCTTCGTCGTTTACCCAGGCGAATACGATAATTTTACTAGCCTCATGGTATCTAAAGAAAAGCCGGTATTGCTGAAAAAACTTGGCTCTAAACCAATGCTTATGCTCATTACCCAAAGCTTCCCCTTGACGATACTCTGCACGGGAAGGGTCTTGCGGTATTACTTCAAAAGCGAGCTTGAAAATGGCTGCCAATCTTTTTGAAGAATTTTTTTTGCGGAAATTAGTTGAATCTTTTTGCTTTTGTAACTCAACTTGACTCACTAATTGTTCAATTTGATTTAGGAACATTGGGTGGGCAAAAATAGTCCACCCGTTAATTACAATTCCCTTAACTCCAACTCCCTGGCTATCACTCATTCATCATCATCCGATAAAGGTTCATCCAAATCGAACTCAACACCTTCCACAAGCGATTTGATGCGCTCCACCAAACCTGCATTCACAGCCTGAAGTTTTTCGGGATGCTGTGACATATCTTTTGCTAAAAAACTGAGGAAATCACCCAACACAGGATCCGCTGCAGACGAGGATGCCTTTGTCAGAACGACCTCGCCGGACGAACGTATTGTGTAATGAATCCTATCCCGCTTACCAAGCTTAAGGGCTTTTCGCACCCCTTCGGGTACCGTAGTCTGATAACGGTCTGTAAGCTTGGACTCCAAACCTTGATCTGCCAACATTTCAATCACCATTAGGTAGCACGGACAATCCATGGTAATGCACATGCATTACCACGTCAAATCACATCTCTATCGTGCTCGCGCAAAGCAACTAGATAGCAGTGCAATACACTATATCACAAGTCATGAACGAAGAGTTTAAACTCTACCTCGCGAATGTAGTTGTCCAGCTCAGCATCCGTCTGCACTGACGCGCCAGGGAAGACCTCTTCGGCCAGATACTCCTGGAAGACACTCGCATGGGCCAATTTGCGAGACAACTTCAGACCCTCGCGTAGGGTCACCAAATCCCGTTCGTCCTGGAAATATCCCGTGACGATGCGTGGCTTGTCTCGGGGATTCGACGAGGCCAATTGCACGCTACCCTTGGAATGGGGA
>JAGKWO010000026.1 GCA_021151835.1 Gammaproteobacteria bacterium | reverse complement strand
TGATCAGCTACATTATATTAAAATATTAATTATCATATTTATTGTGAGCTTCACGTGGCAAGGTTTTCGGTCAACGATCATCCCCACCGGCGCTTTAACCCCTTAACGGGGGAATGGCTGCTGGTATCCCCCCATAGGAACAAGCGCCCCTGGCAAGGCCAGCAGGAGCACAACCCATGGCCCGACAATCCATCCCACGATGCTAGCTGCTACCTGTGCCCAGGTAATGCGCGTGTGGGCGGCGAGCGCAACCCCGATTATCAAACCACGTTTGTATTCACCAACGACTTTGCCGCCCTAATGCCGGAAGCGCCCCTGGCCCCCGAGGCCAGCGACCCCCTATTCCAGATCCAGGCCGAGCGAGGAACCAGCCGGGTAATTTGCTTCTCACCCGACCACAGCAAAACTTTACCGCTGTTGTCAGATGAAGAAATGCAAGCGGTTATCCGCACCTGGATGCGTGAAGCGGCCGACCTGGGCCAGCACTACGCGAACGTACAGATTTTCGAGAACAAGGGCGCCGCCATGGGCTGCTCCAACCCCCATCCCCATGGTCAAATCTGGGCGCAGGACCATATACCTACCCTAGTCGCCAAGGAGGATGAGCGGCAGCGCCTATTCTCCCAGCAGCAGGGCAAATCCCTGTTGTTGGATTACGCGCTCAAGGAATCGGCGCTGGGCGAACGAGTGGTGGTAGAGAGCGCTGATTGGTTGGTCGTGGTGCCTTTTTGGGCCGCCTGGCCCTTTGAAACCCTGCTGCTGCCCAAACAGTCGCTGGCGCGTATTACCGACTTGAATGAACAACAGCAAGTGAGCCTGGGACTCATACTGCGCGACCTGACTGCGCGCTACGACAACCTGTTTGAATGCTCCTTCCCCTATTCCATGGGTTGGCACGGCGCGCCTTTTGGGCTGGAGAGCCCGGCTCACTGGCAGTTACACGCCCATTTCTACCCACCACTACTGCGCAGCGCCACCGTGCGCAAGTTTATGGTGGGCTATGAAATGCTGGGGGAGCCCCAACGCGATATTTCGCCGGAACAGGCCGCTGCTCGTTTGCGCGCGCAAAGCCCGATCCACTTTCGGTTACAGGCGAATTCTTAACAGAAGGCAGCGGACTGCGTTAGCACACAGGCGATAGGTAAAGAGCCCATGAATACCCTTTCGGACACCCGCGTCAACGAACTCTTCAGCGAGTTTTTCGGCAGCCAGCCCCAGGCCCTGGTCAAGGCGCCGGGCCGCGTCAACCTGATTGGCGAACATACAGATTACAACGGCGGCTTCGTCTTGCCCGTCGCGATTAACTATCACACCTACATCGCCTTGCGCCCGCGCGCGGACCGCAACCTGCGGTTGGTCGCCTGGAACTTCGCCAATGCCGAAGCCCTCGTGCCCCTCACGGAAGAGCAAATCCCCGATCTGCAACACGGCTGGTCTAACTACGTGCGTGGCGTCGTCCAGCAACTGCGCCGCGCGGGCTTCCAACTCGCGGGGGGCGATTTGTATATCGCCGGGGACTTGCCCGCCGGCGCCGGCCTGAGCAGTTCCGCCTCCCTGGAGATGGCGGTAATCCGTGCGCTCCTGGCCCTGAGTGGCGAAACCATAGACCCAACCCAGGCCGCATTGCTCGGCCAGGCGGCCGAGAACCAATTCGTCGGCTGCAATTGCGGGATTATGGATCAATTGATTTCTGCCTGCGGCCAAGCCAGGAGCGCGCTGCTGATCGATTGCCAGGATCTCTCCACCCGCGCTGTCACCATGCCGGATGACTGGGAAATGTTGATTGTCCACAGCGGTATCAAACGCGGTTTGGTGGGCAGCGAATACAACCAGCGCCGCCAGCAGTGCGAGCAGGCCGCAACACACTTCGGCCACACCAGCTTGCGCGCGTTGGACTTGACTAGATTGCTCGCCGCCGAAGGTACCTTGGACGACCTGAGCTTCCGCCGCGCGCGCCACGTGCTGACAGAAAATGCTCGCACACTGGCGGCCGCCGCCGCCTTGGCCAGTGGCGACCTGCGCACCCTGGTACGAGCCATGGCCGAATCCCACGCGTCCATGCGCGACGACTTCAACATCACCACTCCCGCCATCGATTACCTGGTGCAGCTCATCGCCGATGCGGGCGCAGGCCGCGCCGGGGTACGTATGACCGGGGGCGGGTTCGGTGGCTGCGTGATCGCCCTGGCCCCGGCAGTGGTTATTCCTCAATTGATGCAGGCGGTGACCAACCGCTACGAACAGGAAACCGGCTTCAAGCCCACCTTGATTCCGGCCAAAGCCAGTGCAGGGGCCTTTAACCAGTGATTTGTACCGGCAAATGAAGTAACCCAGGGCCGCTAAGGTCACGCTATCGGCCGTAGCACCTGGAGAATGACCTTACATCTGCACCAGCCCCAATGCTGAAAGCGATTTTGCTCTGGCATGGCGCCACGCTTGGGAGGCATTTTTTTGGATAAATTCCCTATAGGGTCCCTGCAGGTTTGGCTGCATCATTTCCTGATGCAACTGAATCAGTAGCAAGGCAGCATCAAGGGAAGCGACGTACTCCCCCGATAAACTCGCCTGCTTGAAGCCTTGCTCGGCCTGAGTTTGGGCATCCGCTAATTTTTTTTGCTCCCAATGGATCCTCGCTAACATCACCCGCTCCGCAGCGGAAAAATTTTTTTCTCGCTCAAACACCTGCACCGCAGCATCCCAGCGCTGCTGTTGGATATATAGATTGACCAAATGCTCTTGCGCACGCTCCTTGACCCACGCGTCCTGTTCCGGTTTAAAGCGCTCCAGCGCGGCACGATAAAAAATTTCTTGCTGCTTAGGCTCTTGCGCAAACATACCGGCAATATCATCCAATAGCGCCTGGCTTTCATTGGGAAATTCATATTTATCAAACATTGCCCGGGCTCGGGCCAAGTAGTAATCACGCTTTGCTACTTGTTTGAATTTGTGGCTAAACACCGCCAGTGAACGCAACACCTGCGCTTGCTGTTCCGGCGCATTGGCAACTTGTGCCTGCGCCAGCGCTTGCAACAGGTTTTGTTCCAACACGTCAAAGTTGCTCTGCTGGAAACGGAAGCTGGCTGAACACTGCATAATTTGGCTTTGCAAAAAAGGAGCGACGGCTGAATCCGCCAGCGCCTTGGCACGATCCATTAATTGCAGGTTCTGTTCGTCACCCTGGTTATCGAGGTTGGCATTTGCCTGGGCCACCAGCGCGAGGGTTTCATAAATAACTGAGTGGGAATTCCTTGCCTGCTGCTCCAATTCTTTCGCCTGCAAGCGCGCCGACTGCACATCACCCTGCATTAATTGGTTATCGATTAATTGATGATGAATCGCCAGGTCTTGTGGGAATTGGTTGTGTAGCAGTTTCAACTGCGCATCAATTAGCCGCCGGTCTTTGCTCTCCCACAGCAACTTCACTGGCGCTAGCCTGCCAAGTAGTTGCTGTAATTGTGCTGCGGCATCTTCTGCGGATTGTGCCGTGATGTAACCCTGCCATTTGTGACCCTCACCTTGTAAGTAATAGGCCAGGTTAAGCTGCGGCCCATTCAACCAAAGCCGCCCTGCAATCAGGATGTCCGCTGCCTGGGTTTGTTGGTAGCGCGCCAGAAAATGTTCCGGTGCCGCCAGCAACTGCTCGGGGTTGCCGAAGGAAGACAGTAACTTGATAACGACAGCCGACTGTTTACCGACAAGCGCCGATTGCACTGCGTCCGCCTGCGGCTTTGCCTCAGGATTCGCATCAACCGCAAAGGGCGCCAGCACAATAATCGGGCGGCTCGAATCCGGTGCCGCCGGTTCCGCCAGCCATCCAGCGCCCGCACCGGTTAATACCACCAACAAAGAGGCAATCAACCAACGCCATCGGGACACCAGAAAAGCAACACTTTGGGTTGTAGCCGTGGGTGCTATTTCCTCCAGCGCAGGATTGGTTGTTACCGGCCTCACCGGCGCATCGACAGCAATATCAAGCTGCCATTGGTAACCTTTCTTGGGATAGGTTTTGATGGCACCTTCACCAAAAAACGCGCGCAAATTGCTAATCGCCTGGAATACCGCTTGTTCAGATACCACCTTGCCACTCCAGACATTCTCCAGAATCACCTCTTTACTGAAAACCTGCTCAGGTGCGGCAAGGAGAAACGCCAATAACCGCGCCTCCGTGTTGCGAATGGCGACGTCCTGGCCAGACCGGGTCAGCAATAGGCTTTGGCTATTAAAGCGAAAATCAAGGAAGTAGTAGTCCATCCAGAAGGCGTCTTTTATTAGAGAGGGAATCAATTGTCGAGCTTAATGCGGCGGCAGTGTACCGGCTTTTGACCAATAGCTTGCGCAATTTGCCGCATCACCACCCCCGTAAAAATCTATAAATTTTCTATAAAACCCACAATTGAAGGATTTCATAAGATTTTAATCCCCTCCTTGACGCTTTATTACCCGGTAGCTGCCGGCCCCCTCACTGTCAGCACAACTCCTTCTCCCAAACATTAAGGACATCATATGATTCCAGGCTTTCTACATCTGCATCGCTCGTGTAGCCTTGCATTCGCATTGCTGGCCAGTTTCCCGGCCTTGGCGGCCAAGGGCTATATCGAACCGGTAATGGTTAATATTCCCGGTGGCGAGATCACCTTGCAAAGTCCAATACTGCCACCTCCGCCAACTTCTAGCAGCGCGCAGAGCAGTGCAGTCGCCAGCTCGGTCGCGCCACCAATGACCCCGCCACAAGCGGTAAGCATCAAACCGTTTCGCATCGGTAAATACGAAATCACGGTCAAAGAGTTCGGCAAATTTGTTGCCGCAACCGATTACCCGGTGCCCGAACAATGCCGTCAGATGCACAGCAAAAATTGGTTTGAACTCGCCCCTGGCAATTGGAAAAACCATACCCATTCTCCAGGCGACTACGGGCCGGTCACCTGTGTAGGTTGGCCTGCTGCAGAAGCCTATGCCCAATGGCTCAGCAAGGAAACTGGTAAACATTATCGCTTGCCCAGCGAAGCCGAATGGGAGTTTGCTGCACGCGCCCGTGCCACCACCGACTTCCCTTGGGGTAATGACCCAGAGCAAGCCTGCCGCTACGCCAATATCCTTGATCAATCTGCCAATGCGGCTGTTAAACGCGATTACGACGGTTTGGAATATTCCGGGCGCAATAAGCCACTGGCGTGTGATGATCGGGCCGGTTATGCGAGCATCGTTGGCAGCCACCAGCCCAACGCCTTTGGAGTGCACGATATGATCGGCAACCTCAACGAATTCACCGCAGATTGCTTCAATCCTACCTTCTCGGAAAAAAATGCCCATGGCCGCGCGCGCACCGATGGGGACTGCGACCAACGGGTGTGGCGCGGCGGCTCCTGGCATTGGGAACCCGTTGAAGTCAGCCGGCGCGGAGGCTTGGCCGGGAATTTTATTGGCGCCCTGGAAGGCTTCCGCCTGGTGGAGGAACTGGACGCACATCATCCTTGCCAGCAGCCCAATTCCCAGGCTTGCAAAAAGCTGGCGAAGAATCCATTTGCAGAGGAGTTAACCAACGCGAGGCGCCTGCGGCAAAAAGCTCATAAATCCTGATTATCGGCAGAATATCCAGTTGGTGCCCCGCGCATCAATTGGATATTTTGCGAGCGGGTTATTTTAGAGAGGCTTCGTTAGAACTTTTAAATCTCAACCGCAGTGATTCACCCATAAAAAATGAGAACCAAAAAGCAGAATTTGAGCGACACAGCCAGTACATTGATCTTCGGCCAGGTGTAGGGAAAACCGGTGTTTCCAGCCTGCCAACGACAATAAATTGCGGGCAAAACACAAAGTCGATAACCGCTCCCGGCGGTTCATAGCGACGTTCCAAGGTTCATACACACCAGCCCAATTTTCGGCACCGAGACAAGCGTTACCCCGAGCCTCAACCACTCGGGCCTGAAGCCGTGCGCTTCAACCCCACATAAAATCAACCGACCAGAACAAAATGGGAAGACCATGAAAACCTTACTTGTCTACGCTCACCTGCTCGCCGCCTGCGTTTCCGTGGGCATACTCCTGCTGCAAGACCTGGCACTGGCCAAATCGCGCGGCGCCCCCTTATCGGGAAAAGCCATCGAAGAGCTGCGCAAAGCAGCTGATATCATGTTTGCGGCGCTGGTAATCCTGTGGGTGACCGGGTTGGCGCTGGTCATCCACGGCTATCTGGAAAACCCGCAACAATATTTGATGAATGAAAAACTGTGGGCCAAGTTCACTGTGGTCTCTCTACTCACACTGAACGGTTTGGTGTTGCATTACTTCAGTTTCCCACGCGTGATTTGCCCCCGAGGCCTTCTGGGCCGCTCGGCGCTCGAGCAATCGCTAATTGCCACCACCGGGGCCATTTCCTCCACTTCCTGGCTGTTTGCCTGTTTCCTGGGAATAGCTCGCCCCTGGAATTACACCGCCTCCTACCAATTTGTCATGCTGGTTTACGCCGCCCTGGTAATTGCCGCGATCATTGTTGCCACCAAGATAATGCACAGCATGCGCCTTCAGGCCTTACCCCTGCTAACCGACAGGGTTCAGCTGGCATCCAGCCGCAGCAAATAAATCCCTACAGGGAGCCATGATTAAAACATCGCGCGGACCATTTCAGTCTGCGCGATGTTTTCCAGAATCCCCAAGCCCTCGATAGCTGCCATTGAACTCTCGCTCGCCGCCGCCTGACCTGCCGACTTTATCCATCGCACCTGCTCTTTGCCTCTTCGAAACCACAGCGATTTTTCCCATTCAAACAGCAAAAGCGGCCGTTATCCTCTAGAATCAAACGGCCCCCAGAGGGCAATCAGATTCTTACTTTTTATCAGGATATAAATATGAAATTAAAAAAGGTTCTATTTGTCACGGCTGTTATTTTCGGGTTAAACACAAACACCTACGCACAAGAAATACCCAAATAGGAAATACAGATCTCACCACCTTATGGTAGTTTTTTAGATACACAGCAATTTGATATCGCAATCAGGCTGCCGATGGATATTCAACCGCAATTATTCGCCCCTAATAGTCCCTATCAGCTAACCGCAATGATCAATGGCAAGGACGCAACCGAATGGCTACGCAAGTGTATTGATCAGTACCGACTCATGAGTTATGGCGAATTTTTTGTGCTGTGCAAGAAGCCAAACAATTCGGCTTTTAGAACCAATGACCTGAACCAGCTGAGCATTGCGGTCCTCAACGAAGGCACTGCCTTGCACGAGGGCAGTGCACATTATTATTTTGATGCCTCCGAACGTTTTTACCATTCACTGCCACACAACCTCACCCTGCAAGGGAATAGTGTGCACCGCGAGGCCAACATTCGATTAACCGCAGGGCAACGCGTATTAATTACAGCAACTGGTCAAGTTAACGTATGGCCATCTAACACCAGTTTCCCCATTGCGACTCCCAAAGGAAACTCGAACTATTGCAACTTTGCCCACTGCACCTTACCCGGCGCACCTCTGGGTGCACTGCTCGCTAAAGTCGGCACCGATGGCCACTGGGTTTTGATCGGGGATAACAGAGTTTTCTCCGCCTACCGTTCAGGCGATTTAATTTTTAGTATCAACGACAAACAAACCGCTGCGGACCTCAATGACAACATTGGTAGTTATGACATCAGTTTGAAAGCTTATTAAACGACGTCATCAATAAGCGCGAATACCGTGCTGAATCGACTCACAAAATAATAAATCCCAAGGAAATTTGCAGGCAGCGAACGTAACCACTCGCTGCCTACTATTACTAATAATTGTCGGTTTCAAATAATTAGTGATACTTTTGGAAAGCTAAGATATTGATTTATATAGCCGACTACTTTTGTGCTCTAAAATAAATAGTGATACTACGTTTATTGATCTTTAACAAACGAAAATAATCATTAAAATAATTGGCAATACTATTTAATTTAATGCAGACATCACAATTTTACTAACCGAACTGCGGTACCTCCTCAAACTAAACCTTCCAACTGTAAGGCTCCAAAATATCGGGTTTTAAACAGACTAGCCAGAACGACTGCAGGACGATCCAACAAATCTGATAAGCGGCCATCTTTTCGTTATCGGTGAAATGCCTGTATTCATCGCTTTGGATAAGGTATCAAAAAAGATATCCGGTCTACTAAATGTCAGATACGCCAAAATCCAAAGTCACTCCAATAGAGTTGTCCTATCAAAACGCTGGATTTAATCAATCTCGGTTATTTCCTTTCTATATAAACCTTCTTATCAGTTAGACGTTTTACGAAGCAGCAGAGTTAAGTCATCAGGCCTTAAAGATGCCTCTGTGCTCCATGGATATGCTTGATATCAATACGTTTCAAAAATCACTTCGCTATTTTGCTTAGGTGCTAGTCCAAGACAAAGAGATAGCTTATCAACAAAATATGGATCAAAATCATTTACTAATGCAGCGGTGTAAGTGTCACCGCACAATGTGCCTTTTAATCCACAAGATTCAGCAAGCAACCATAGGGAAGCCAGCGTCTCGCTGGTGAATTGCCATATTAATTCCTCTGGAAATAAAGCGTTCGATGTTGCCGCGTAGGCAACCAGATAAACCACCGGTGCCAAAGACAGATCATACTGTCGAACTATGTGATTAAACGAGCTTATGAGCGATATATGCGAATACGACGTACTTACTGTCCGTGTTCTTATATTAATAGTGCGGATCTTGTATTCACTATACAGACCTTCGACTTTCTGGATTCTAATCAAATTCGGAGCAAGAGTATCCATATCCATTTCTGAAAATACATTTTCCAAATCAAGATATCGGTTTTCCAATACATCCAGCGCTGAACTCTCAGGAGCTACAGGATCAAACTGTCGCACAGACCGCCTTCTCAACATGGCAGCCCGCCAAAAATCCTTACTTAAATGCGATTCCCGAAATTTATCCTGCTCCGTGTTAACATACAGCTTTAAACCTGCAGAAATAAAATTATCATTATTCTTCGATATAAAACTTAACTGATTTGAAATTTTTTGAATAGTTTCTGAATCCAGGTTCTCAGCAGACATGGAATGCATACCTGCCAATCTCTTCGCGTAACCAACGGCGACACCTGAATCATAAAATGCCAGGCGATATGCTAATTCCTTATACTTTATTCTCAAACCTCCAGCAGTGGCGGAATATGCCAAGATTCCCGCGGTGCCCCTTATGTAACTGCACAGATCCGGGTCGCAGATAACCGACACCTTCTCCATAAAACCAGATCCCATTATCAATACCCAAACACCTATCTCATCTTGAATTTCGTTCGATAGATAAACACAATGAATAGTCCTCAAATCGCCCGCGCTAGGTGAAATCCTTCTTATTTTATTATTTTGAAAAATTGTCCCCGCAGAGAAAAGACATATTTCATTTATTGCCTGATAATGTCCGAACTGTTCTGTTAGGTCTTGCGAATCAAAATACTCCTTTCCTATAAAAGGATCTGGGTTTACTGTGCCCAGCAAACTATTTTCGTATGATCTTCGTATGATCTTGGGAGGTGTAATCCCTGCCAAAACCAACAATATACAATGGGCCAGCAGACTAAAATTCGGCCCTGCAATTGCTTCCTTGCTGTGTACAAACATGGAGGATTGTTTAACACTCCCGGAAATATGAACGTCTAATATTCCTGGCACAGAACAGGAAAACTGCATATTTATAGATCCATTATCCGAGCAAAAAAATACACTATCGGCCCCAGGTATAAATTTCTGCTCGTCATTTGGGTATGACGCATAATTAACACCAAAAAAAGTTCCGCAACCTGTAAAAATCCTATCAATCCCAGACGAAAAAAAATTTATTGCACTAAAGTTATTCAATTGATGGGCTTTTAAATCTATTGGATTATTTAAAGGGGAAAACCTGAAGGTTAAATAATTAGAAATTTCGGGCTGCATTATTTGAGGCGACGACCTTTGGATCAGACAGTTCGAGCTCAAGCTATTTAAAATATCAAGCGCTTCAGACAGTAAGGTTGGATCGGTGAAAAGATTATTAATTATTGAACCTGTATTTAGGCATTCAACTAATGGATTAATAATCTTTGGGACCACGTCTCCATAGAAATAAAGTACGCGCGCACCACCTAGAAAAAACACTTTTTGTATTCCGACTTGAATAACTTTTGCAGTTGGTCGCAAGTAATAAGGCTCATCTCCATTAACGTAGACCATTATCAAACCTATATTATTTTGGATAAAATATTGTTCAAATTTTTAATATATCGACGCTCTCCCGACCTGGGTAAATTTCCACAACATTTACATTCGGTCAAGGGGGCCAAGTAACCATGAATTAATTCTGCAGTCTGTATATCGAAATATGAACAATGACCCTGTTTAATTTTACCATCCATAGTTTCAGTCAATAGTTCCAACGCCATGCGAGAAGCGATTTCCACCATAAACTTATCCCTTAACGGGACTTTATAACTACCAATTTCAATTAATGATTTTTCAAAACTCAGAGGGTGCTCCCAGATAGAAATGTTTGCAAACCAGAATCTGGTCATACAGCTTATACAGGGTCCCCTGGTTGACAATATCGGCGAAACAAACAAGCCTTGATTGGTAAGAAATATATATATATACCGGCTTGGGTTATGCACTGTGACATTTTCCAAGCACCATTTGGGGTTAAAAAAATCGGATATCAAAATCATCTCGACACTTTTTTGATCCAGAGCGATGTTATTTGATAAATTTCGGACTGATGTGCCTAGGGAGCCCTGTGAAATGATATTCATGACCGTTAAAAATATGGGTGAAATTCAGTGTTTATGTCAGATGTATTAAACCCATAATTTTTAAAATGGGTAGCGACCTTTTTAAGTCTCGGATGATGTATATATTTGTAAATCGGCGAAGGCGATATTGGTAAAAGGCTTGGTATGACTACCCTTACAACATGGGCACCAATATGTTCAAGTTCTGTAGTTGTTAAATTAGATACAATAATTTGGGGATGTTCATGCGAAAAACAATCTATCAAATGTTTTACAGTCCATCGTCCGGTGGCAGCTTTCGGAACACTATTAACCAACTCACTTAATTTAATAGGCCCATCTGGATGAGTATCTAAAAAAGAGATATCTTCAATTGTAGGTTGCGGGTTATCAACCGGAAAGCCAGGTTTGTCCAGGTAGCGTGAATAGAGCGTGCCGCCGCTCTGATATAAATTGGAAATCTGACGAGCAAATGCCTCCTGGCGTGCCTTAATCAAAGCTTCTTCATATGTTGCAGCCGAAGCACAGGTAATAATCGTATCGTTGCCTATGGGTGGACTTAGCAAACGTACTGCATAAACTGTCGGAATACCGATATCGGTCGTAGCCTTATAGTATCTTTGTTCTACACATAATAACCGATCATCTAACTCATACTTTTCAATGAGTTTCGAATCATTTGAATCAATTATAATTCGTTGAATTCCGGATTTTGTTAACCATATCGATTCGGCTGCATCTCTTTCCACCAACTCAAAAATGCCAGATGAGATGGCTTTCTCTAGAGAGATATGAGCAGCAAGACCAGACGTATTTTGGGCGTGAAATTGTTCAGCCTCCCATGCTTTCGTGTATATATGCACCATAACAAGTGGAAGCATGACCAATTCTGAATCAACGAGATTGATTCCCTCCACCCAGCGAATGTCACGAGTGAGCCCATCATGTATAGGAACCCATCTATTAAATTTTTGCGATAAGCAGTGCAGCACCGGTAATTTGTTTATATTTAATGTCGACGGGACTTGAGAATCACCCGCCATAATAGTTAAATTTTTTGTTGAGTAGATTGTGGCTGCCAACCGCTCAAATGCTTCAAAAATTGCTTTTGTTAGCGCAAGCTCCCGGTTTTCTGCACACCCTGAACCAATAATGCAACCATCAGAAAAGGGTAAATTAAGTTCCAGATCGGGGTAAAGCTCCCTAACGTCTCCAGTTTTCACTGAAAAATGATAGGATCCAGAACAGAAAAGGCTAGATGTTACCGATTCACTTATCCAGGGAATTATTCCAATTTGCTTCACATAAATAGGTAGTTCAATGTCTGCTATCAAACTCAGCAATCCCCAAAGAAATTAATGAATATATAAATTTCTTACCGGAATCCCCTAAGACCGTTAGAATTTCCGTTATTGCAAAACGTCTTTGTTCAACAAGGGCTTGAAAAATAAGGTATTCGCTCTCTGAAATTAAAATTTCCTCCTGAAAGTTGCTTACCCTGTATTTCGAATCCTTTTCTAAAAAATCGAAGTGCGCACGATCTACAAATTTAATAAACTCATAATGATTAATGTCACCATCTATAAAGCTCGCAGGCAGAAAAGAGACATCTTCAACCAACTTTCTTTTCATTTGGAACACTAATTCATTCTTTAGATCCTCATTGGAAAATGCCTCTTCAAGAACTTTCTGGATATCACTAAAAACTGCTGAAAAATCATCTAACTCCAACAGGCTTGGAGAAAAATTTTTTCGAAAAACCGGATTAACGTTTTGAATAATATCAACAAATTGCTTTAGTACATCACCACTGGTGTACGGCGCGAGAGAGAATGTTATATGCAATGAAGGTTGGTTTTGCGATACCGCTTTATGGGGAAAACCCCTAGGCAAATATAATGTTGATCCGACGTCAAAATCCAAATTGTGACTAAGTTTTGATTCTTCCAGACGTTCTGGCGTCAATGACCTATCGATAGATATCGGAAACAAAAGTCCATCTGGTTTATTATAAATATGCCAGCTTTTTCTTCCAACTAATTGGATAACTATTACATCATGCGCATCGTAGTGGGTAGCAAATGCTTGTCCGTTTGCAGGCGTCAAATATAAATTTGCCTGCACGGTACTAGCCAAAGATGCCCCTAACATTTCGGTAATCTTTTTTATTTCTTTATCAAACCTAAAAATAGAATTAAACACAATGGAATTTCCATTGTAATATTTATCCAATAGCGCCGAAATATTAAGTTTCCCGTTGCGCAGTCTGGGGGCGGGAAAAGTATTTCCCTTATCTGCGATGCGAACCAGTTCGGAGTGCTCAATATACCGGAACAAAATATTATCGAAATCTGAAAATCTTTCCATTTTTAAAAGCGAACCAACGCCAGGATTCTCTTTCTTAAATAAAGAGTTACTTTCGAAATGCTCACCTATGAACGTTGCTCTTGTAACGCCGAACATTATTTTAAATATATCATCCATACCAACTATTCTCCGGTATATCTATAGGCAAGATCTTTGATGCTCACTGGTTAATTGGCCGCATGTGCCAACTCTTCCAGGCGACCATGCTTTAAAACGTAAATTTTATCAGCTGACTCAATCGTCTCTTTTCGATGTGCAATGACAATCCTGGTAATACCCATTTTTTGCACAGATTCATTGACAAGCATTTCATTGGTTGAATCCAGATGCGAGGTACCCTCATCTATAATTAAAATTTTGGGATTTCGATAAAGCGCCCTGGCAAGAACAATTCTTTGCTTTTGTCCACCGGATAGGGCTGACCCCATATCCCCAACTAAAGAGTGATATTGCATGGGCATTCTCATGATCTCATCATGAATCGCAGCAATTTTTGCAACCTCAATCACTTTATCCATATCAACGGATGCGGCAAATAAAGAAATATTCTCCAGGAGAGAACCCGCAAATAAATTGTCATCTTGCAGAATACCTACCACTTGTTGATGATAATTTTTGTACCCAAGTTCATGCAAAGGGTGCCCATCAATAAATATTTCGCCTTCGGATGGCTCAACCAACCCGAGCAGAATTTTTACTAAAGTGGATTTACCACATCCTGAAGCACCTGTGATAGCAATGTGATCGCCTACACTTACCGTCAAATCCAGGCAATCCAAAATATATGGGTCGCGATCAGAATAACGATACTTTATATCTCGGAGTTCAATTTTTCCTTCAATTACATGTTTACTTTCCGGCGCCACAGAAAATCCGAAATCATCGTTTGTCAGTGTAATATCAGAGAGCCTCTCCATATGCAATGAAAGCATTTTATACTTCGCATATTGGTCGATCAGGCTTTCCGATTTGGTTATGAATTGGGTCTTATACGCAATAAACGCGAACAACATCCCCACACTAAAACCTGACCCATCAATAATTAATTTTGTTCCTATCCAAATCGAAATTATTGCTTCTATCCCAAAGATAAGTGAGTTTGCCGTTCCATACCAAATTCCTGCCCGCGCAATATTAACATTGGCATTAGTTGCGTCAGCTTTGAGTGATTGCCATAGTGAATAACGAAGAGTTTCAGCATTAAATAAACGTATTATTGAAATCGCTTTTATTGTTTCCAGGAAGACACTTTGTTCTTTATTATTTGCCAGAATCGCAGCATTTGTTGCTTCCCGCTCAACGTCATAGCTGATTAACTTTGCAACTATTGACAGGAGTAACGCAATACCCACTACCACAGTGAGCAGTGGACTATACATAAGCAATATGAATAAGGTACTGACGGCTAATACGCCATCCACTATAGAGGCAACAGCACCTTCAGTGAGAAATTGTTGTATAGGTAACACGGATTGTGTTTTGGATAAGATATCACCGGTACTTCTTCGCTCAAACCATGAAATCGGCAAACGAAATAATTTCCTTGTTATGTTTGAGGTTAAGCCAAAACCAGTTAATGTACCTGCATTCAATAAAACAAACCCACGCAGTAATGCAACGGCAGCGTTAATTATTGCAACGAAACCAAAACCTAATGCTAGCGTAGTCAGCAAGCTCAGATCTAATGAAGGTAAAACAACATCCAGAGCCAATTGCATATAGTAAGGCATTATGAGCAGGCATAAATGCAATAAAATACTTAACAAAATGGTTTGGATTATTGAACTTTTAAATCCAACCAAACGTCCCCAAAGACTTGATATTTTTAATCGGCCACTGCCTTCCCCGGAAAAGTTCACGAGCTCAGGCTCCAACTCCAGCGCGGCACCAGTAAATGATTTTTTCAGGTCTTCCAATGAAATCCATATTGACGAGTGTGCAGGGTCATGAATTCTGGCTTTGGAACCATCTACTCTTTCAAGCACAACAAAGTGACTCTGTTCCCAATGAAGGATTGCAGGCAATCGTAACTTCGATAGAGATTTTTCTGAAACACCCACCGCTCTCGCGGAAAAGCCTATAGATCCGGCTATATCAATCAAGTCTCTAAATGTGCTTCCTCTAACTGAAGCTGAAATTGTTCGTCGAAGATCCCTAATTTCGATTTGGGAACGATGGTAATTAGCAACCATAACCAAACAGGCGACACCGCACTCGGTAATCTCCATTTGGCGTACCAGTTTGATTTTCCTTCGATAAAATATACTTGTATCCAGCATGAAATGAAATTTCTATATTCTGTGATTTTTTCTAAATAATTCTCTGGAAACGGTTCCTGAATGCACTACCAATCTTATGGCAGTTAGAATCATCGGTTCGCAACTGCAAAGACGGGATCAAACAACCACTCAAATAATGACCGGGGCTTGGTTCTGATCCGCGCAATCAATGTCATTCCAGGCCTCAGACTTATTTCTGTGCCGTAAGCATTCATGCTGGTGCTATCCGGTCTCACTATAGCCAGATAATAAGGTGCTGTTGTAGAACTGGAGGTTTGCCTCTGATCAATGGTACTTTCTGATACATTAATTATTTCACCCATAATGATACCGTATCGCTGATACGGAAATGCATCAACCGCAAGCCCTACTTTTTGACCAACGGAAACAAATGCGATTGAGGCACTAGGAATGGCAATTTCAGCTTGTAGCATTGCATCAACCGGAATTACATTCATTAGCAAGTCATTCGGCGTAAGATATTGTCCTTCTTTAGCAACAATCCCAGTGACGATTCCATCGCGAGGTGAGCGTATGACATAGCTCCTGGAAAGTTCTACGTCGGAAAGCTGCTGCCGTACGTTCAACCGATTGAGATCCACCTCAACAACATCCTTGCGAGACTCAGCCAATAATTGTTCTTCCAATTCCCTAGAACGTTTTAGCTCATAACTCCTAACAGAAAGTTGTTGCTTCAGTTGCAAAAGCTCTTGCTTTCTACGCAAAAGTTCATCGGTTTTTATTTGCAATTCGTGTTTGGATATAAGTTTTTTTTCAGCAAGCGCACTAATGCGATTCATAAGCTCTTCTGATGATTCGACAATTTTCTGCTGAGAATCGATCTGGCCTTTTATTAAATCTATTTCGCTTGCTAATTCCAATTGCAGACTTTTATTTGCTGATATTTCGTGAGAACTTATTTTTTCCTGTTCAAACTTTAAAGCCTCTAACCGCTTGAATTGTTCATTTAACGCCAATTCTTTTTGCTCAATTGGGCTCAAAATATCAGAGGTGTACTGTTCGACCTGAAATTTGGCCAAGATCATTCCTTTGTATACTTTTTGCCCTTCCTTTACCGGAATTTCTATTAATAATCCTGCCCTGAATGGAACTATGCTCGAAATGCCTTTATCGAACACAATGGTTCCTTTAGCTAATTCAATGCGCTGGTATTTTCCCAGGAATAAAAATGCTATCGCAGCAATAGCGATGAAAACAAAAAGAAAAGTAACTATTCTCCAGGGCAGTGGATTGGACAACATAACGTCGCCCAAAGATTGGCCACTGGGCCCACTCGGATTGGAATATTGAAATGGCATAGCGTTAGCGCGGAAAGTTAAACTTCCTCCGCGTAAACCAGGCTTGCAGTTTTATCCAGCCGATCAAACATGGAGTCCGAATCATATCCGAAATCAATCAATGTTTTGGCCAATGTGCCGTACACTGAATCCAGGCTTTTACAGAGAACAGATTTGTTATCATATCCATTATTTTTCGAATAACGATTAACAAGACGCCCATGATTGGAACCACCAACACAATACCCAACCCAAATACAATCCTGGCATTGAGCTGGAGCTTTATTGTTTAACAAAGTGATATTTTCAATTGCGGGGTTGTTCAGATATTCAATTATTGACGTATTTCGACAATCGTAGGTGTAATATTCATCGGACACGATTCTAAGTGTGTCATCAGGGCCATAAGTCCCATCGCTTGAAATCGATAGAATTAATACTCCATTAGACCTTTGCAGGCCTATCATCTGAAGCCTGTCAAAGCCTGTCATGAATGTATAAAACTTATCAAAGAATCGGATTGTTACTGTTTTGTCATTCAGCTCCTGCCATGCAGCAAATACCTTCTTCAGATATACACCAACCTTGAGTGCAGCAGCGTCGCTCATGCTGTCTCTTGTTTCAATGGGCAGGAGGAAATCAATAAATTTAAATCCCAAGCTTCTTGCTAAATGGTCGAATATCAATCCGCCATCCTGTTCCGGATCAATAACACACAATGCACCAGGAGCGGGAAGCCGCCCATCTTTTTCGGCCTGAAACAGTTGCGTAACTCCGCTAATGACGCGGTCATACGTACCATGCCCTTTGTGGTCAACCCGGGCTATATCGTTAATATGCTTTGGTCCATCAATACTAACACCAACAGTGATATTGAACTTTTGAAACAAAGAAATCCATTCATCCGTAACCAGCATGGCGTTTGTTTGAATAGTAAAAGAAATTGTCGCTGCATGCTCAATTTCCTCAATGAAAATTTTGCACATTTCTTCGAATGCGGAAATTTTCATCATCATTGGTTCGCCACCATGGAAAATCACCCGAACGTGTTTGGCATTAGTATCCAAAGCGCCATTCGCGAGCAATCGAGCCACTTCCCGAACTGTCTGTGCAGACATTTGTTTGGGTTTCGACTCATACAAATCACTTTCTTTATTAAAAATATAACAATAGGTGCAATTGATATTACATCTCTCTGTTACTTTAATTACTGCTTCGATTGAATCAAAGTGGTGTGCTTTCATGGGCTTAATTCCATTTACTTACCGGGAAGGTGAGCCCGAATAAATTTGGGCTCACCTTTACTTACTTCAACACTATCCAGCTAGGAATTAACCTGGATACTGGCCTTGGCTAAAGTTACCGATGTTTTGCGCAAAACAAGAAAAGTTTTGTGCAAAAGATGAATAACCACCACCAGACTGGTTAAAGTTAGCGCCGCCAAAAACATCCTCAAGGATACTATCAGGCAATTGCCAAATACCATCCTGAGCGGCATCCTGAGTTTGACTCGATGCATCAACAGCAGATAAAAAATGCGATTTTCTTAATTCACTCATATACTTTTACTCCATAAAGAAATTTTAATTTAGCACCTTTATTAATTCCCAACAGGTGCATTTTCATACTATAGCCAAAAATATTTAACGTCAAACCACAAAGTAATCTATGCAAAAATTTATATTTTTAGAAAATAAGATTTTCAGCAATTTTATTTCCATTAATTAAAGGTTAAATGAAAATTCCAACGAATAAAACGTAAATAAAAATCACGTATAGGCCGGATATATTCGGACAGCAGTTAATAAAATCGATAATTTAAAATAAAAATCTTAACCTTAAAAAAACATTAAATTAATTTAATGGTTAAAAAATTATTTCATTTTTGTATTCAAAATTGCACCCGGTTCCATCTAAACACATCAGGGCTTTTTCCAAAACCAATTCAATGCACCTCTTAATTCCCTGTCCAGACCATCCATGGTTTGATCGTAAGGCCCCGTCAAACCATGCCCTGCATCAGCCACCCTCCTTACTGTTATATCCTTCCCCGCAGCCTTCATTTTTGCGTAGATGATTTCCTGCGAGATAGGCGGGGTAGCATCATCCGCCGTTCCAAAAACCAAATACAATCTGGCATTTGATTTTAATAATTCGTTAGACGGATCCACTTTAAAGAAGCTTGACCAGCGCTTATGTGTGTGGCCCCACTTAAATTTATTTGTGCTCAATGGATCCAAATAAATTTCTGACAGCTCATCATCAAGAACGCCCAAGCACTTGGAAACATCAAAGCATTTGTCGTAATCTCTCGCAATAAAATCAAATATTTGCGTCGTGCCTGATGCACCAATTAAGATGACGTCAGATATTGTTTCTTCATGCGATGCGAGCAATGCAGCCATTGTGGCTCCTTCTGATGCACCCATCACCAAGGTACGCTTAGCTTTCCCTCCCAGCTTTTTTCTCGCATCTTCGATACTACCTGACAAAGCGGACAACCAGCTTTCAGCAGAGAAATCATCATAAAATTTGGATGAGCATCCGCGCTGACCTTCATTCTGCACAACACCTGCGTAAGGTTTCTCAACGGCCATCACCGAAAACTGCTGCTCTTGCGCATATATAAAAAGATTGAATATCGTGCTGTATGAGCTGTCGCCCTGGACGTTTATGACAGCATCACATCCAGACCCCTGAATCATAACCAAAAGCGGGGCGTCAACACCTTTGGCACGACTGAGATAATAAGTAGTTGATCTACCACCAGGCAGGCTGACCTCATATGCAGTAAAACTTGATCCAGGCACAGGCTTGCCTGCATTCGATTTATTCCCTTGCCCCTCTGCAAAACAAATTTCGGCAGAAAACACCTGCAATATCATTAAAAAAAACAGCACCTTGGCCCGCCCGATTGATGAACTCATGGAAATACTCAATAAGCAATTCATAAAATTTATCTCAAATAAAAAATGCGCTCATGCTCAATTAAACTCATTATTTCAAATGAATTTATCGTTGAGATCAGGGAAATATATTGCGCTGGATAATAAATGCTCCTCCAGGCTCTCGTGAGTTTTATACCTCGCAACCAAGTAGTCCAATTCATATCCTGATTTCGACAGACAACGAATCAACTCCTTGGCTCTGTTATAGTTTTTATTGAGCAGATGAACCCTCATAGCCCAAAATAAAATTCCCACATACACATACGGGAAGCTGCAAAAAACGTCACGGTGCTGGTTAAATATTTTTTCATACACCAGTAAATCCGAGTATTTTTTAAATCCAGCGGATAACCGTAAATCGCTTTCCTCATGCTTTATAATCGCAATGCAATCAATTGGTTTAATATTGAGGCCAGCACGCACAATTCTGACGAAAAGCTCCGTATCTTCACCGACCTCATACCCTGGATCAAAGACTCCTATATTTATGAAAACACTCTTTCTGATAGATACGCCAAACGCGAGACCTATAGATAAAAAATCCCGAACGAGGTCGCGCTCACTCTCATATTGATTTAAAAAAAGTCGAGTTTGCCTACCATCATTGCTTATAATCTCTATTCCCGCCCAAAAGACATCAATCTGGGGATAATTGTTTATGCTTTGATATAGAGAAGATAAATACCCCACACTCATTTCATCATCATCATCCATAAAGACAATCCATTCGCCCGCTGCGACACTTATGCCCTTATTTCGCGAAGCAGACGCGCCAATGTTCTGTGGGTTTTCAAAGTATCTAATTTTTTTCTGAAGACCAATCCACTCGCACACATCTTTGTACGATACATCAGATCCGTCTTCCACGATTACAATTTCAAATTCCCACTGCGGGCTAACTTGTTGGGCCATAATGCTTGTCAGAGCTCGCAGCAACTCTGCCGGGCGATTAAATGTGGCAATCACAATTGAAAAACTTAACTTACCTGTATCCATGATCATAGTGTTCCGAATTAGCACCGCTCACTTTATGCAGCCGCGTTAACAATACGCCTTTTTACTGTATCGATTTACTCTTAATAAATTTGATTTTAAATTTATCTTTTTTTATATATGCAAAACATCGCTTACTCTTTCCTAGGGAAAATAATCTTCGTTTTGCCAAAGTGCACTGGCTTCGTAAAATAACAGTATCAACTATGAAAAGTATGTAACCGCTATTCCATTGATGGGGAAAATCAATTTTTCCTGCATTTAATTTCAATAGACGTAAATTATCACTATTTACTTTTGCAAATATCACATATCCGATGGGTTCTTTTACGTGTGAACGTAAAATTTCCAGCCCCCCAAACTCAGCCGCTAGCATTATATTTTTTAGCCTATCCGGCGTAATTGCTTCATTAAGCTGCGTATGAACATACAACACGTCCATTAACTCATCGGATAGTCTTTTAGACTCATACATTAAATATTTTCCTTAACCAGCAAATCAAATAAAGTCGTAACGTATTCTTTAAAATCAAAATCACAGTAGACCAAATCAATTCCGGACAACTCAATGTAAGCAATTACATCTCTAGCATCTGTAAAAAAACTTACCTCCCCATCATTCTCAACTATGAAAATATTAGATTCATCGTTATAAAGGATGGCTAGCGTTTCTGACCTAAATACAGTAACTGAATTTTTTAGATTGGCCTCAAATATCCAATCGATAAGCAAAAACCTTTTATTTATATAGCGGGTAGTTTCACCCGGCTCTATCAAACCAAAAGTCTCCTCAATGCAGTTGTTTGTGTGAGTAAAAAAGAAAAACTTGGATGCAAATAATCTTTTTATGGATGAAATGCAGCTGACAACTAAAGAGATGGAATTATTTAAATTTAATTCATTTAACGTGCTTAAAAACACATCAGCAAGCTCACAATGACTCAATCCAGCGCCACCATCAGAAACATTTAAAATTTTTCTCCAGGCATATTTTATCTTCACACTAACTGGATCTATCTCATCCAATGCTGGATAGTTTTTATCTGTTTCCTTGTCGGTAGAAACAACTAAGCCGTGAATTAAAGCTGTCAACGCCACCAACGCCGGAGAATTTAACTTTGCATCGTCAAAATCAAGATCCACTCCCAGCAAATAAGGCGCATACTTCTTTTTATATGACTCATATTGCTTTAAATAAAAATTAATGAGCGGGGTAGGATCAAGATATACCTGATTGTATTTTGCGTAGTTATGAAGGGATTCTGAAACGAATCGCAGAATATCAAAAGGTTCGTCATAATAATGACTGACGAGGCCACGATTTTTTCCCGTTGGAATGACCCCAACGAGCGGAACATCTAACCATTTTCCATTTAGACTCAAATTAGAATCCGTACAACATCCATGGATGAACCTCGCCATTCTGCTAAAGGCAAACTGCTTTGACGCAGCCTCTAAAAAACTACCAATCATATTTAGGTACCATCGCGGCCCCTTATCCCTATGAATGGATTTATAGAAAAATTTTATTCGCGCCTCTTCCTTTCCATAAGACCAATCTGCCGCCGGCTTGAAAAATGAAGCATGCAGAAGGTGAGCCGGTCGCTCTGCCTGCTCTCGCACCAATAAAACATTCCAACATTTTCGTCCATCATGATATCGGCCTAACTCGCGATCAACGAATATCAACCCAAAGACGTCAACAGCTCCAACAGGAAACACCTTATTAACCAAACGCGTGAGAATAACCTCATTGACCGCACAAAAAACATCAAGCCCGCCGTAAGAATGATGAAAACCTCCATTCATACCCACCAATCGATTCGCACCAACCCCTTTGACTTGATAATTATGAATATTAGCGACACGGCCTCCTCCGCCATTAACTCCAATATGCGAACCACCATATCTTTCACAAAGCCCGGTAATTTCGTCATCTGATTGGAGATTGAGTGATGAAAAACTAACTGTTTCCGGACTAAGGTAGGAAAATTTTTCTTTAAATTGGGCTTTAGTCAGATGATTACGCGATAGAAAGACCTCATCAACCCATATCAATTCCGTCTTAAGATATTTTTTAAGCGGCATCGGGACTGACTTGCTGTCAATTAGATTTCTTATATAAAGCATTTCTTTGCTTACCTAAATCCATAGATAGAATCCCTTGATGCACATCAAGCGCAACATTTACAGCACAACTTATGGGCCGGCCTGAAAAACCATTCAGCCTTGATTGAACTTGTAGCAAAAATAAAGCCGGACATTACGGATAGAAATTTGTAATTTTTATTAGATAATTTTTTAGCCAGAAAAATCTTATCGAATAATCTGGAAAATTAAGAAAAGGAGGGGCATTTTTCGATATCGAATCCTCGCACCAACTTGCCTTATTTCTATAAATAAAAGCATTGCAATAATTTAAATTTGTAAATATTCAACAATGCAGAAATGCAGAAGTTTAATATGCAGACAGATGCGCACTCCTTTTGCTTTAACTGGTATACAATCTAGCAAAAATTTATACATTGATGCAAGCATAAAAAAATATAAAAATCAGCGAATTGCAACACTTTTTTTCATCTATAAAAACAGCTGCAGTCCAGCGAAATATCTCTTTCCAAAAACCGGTTGTGGTAATGTACAAAGGTTATTTAAAAATTTGATTTCTTTGAATGCACTCCTGATAATCTCTAAAACAATTCAATAAAATTGATTGCTAATCCAGATAAATTATGCAGCGTAATGAGAGTCAGATCAATTTTGCGGTAAATGGATAGGTCAGTCGCCTTTGGGTAAGAAACTGGAAAATAAAGATAAATATTTGATAGATATATGGATTAGAAGGCGATATTTATGAAGGAAAAAAGGGTGTTGGTTACAGGCGGCGCAGGCTTTGTCGGGTCTCATTTATGTGAGCAGCTAATAAAGCTTGGCAATCATGTGGTATGTGTTGATGATTTGAGTACTGGCTCAAGAGCCAACATTCACCATTTAATCGGCCTACCAAATTTTGAGATGATTGTTCATGATATTACCAATCCGTTGTATATCGATATCAATGAAATTTATAATTTGGCGTGCCCGGCCTCACCAAAGCATTATCAAACAGATCCCATCAAGACAATAAAGACAAATGTTATAGGCTCAATTAATATGCTAGGCTTGGCAAAAAGAACAGGAGCCCGGATATTACAGGCGTCTACAAGTGAAATTTATGGCGATCCGCAAATCCATCCACAGCGCGAATCCTACTGGGGGAATGTGAACCCTGTTGGAATTCGATCATGTTATGACGAAGGCAAACGATGCGCTGAAACATTATTTTTCGATTACCAGCGCCAACATCAGATTGATATTAAAGTCGCCCGCATTTTTAATACATATGGACCGCATATGTGCCACGAGGACGGCAGGGTTATACCTAACTTTATAACGCAAGCGTTAAAAAATGAACCGATAACCATCTATGGTGATGGACTTCAAACCAGGTCGTTTTGTTATGTAGACGATTTAATTTCCGCACTTATAAAATTTATGGGTTTATCTGCAGGTATAGCTGCTCCAATGAATTTGGGTAACCCCATAGAACTTACAGTTCTCGAACTGGCCCATACAATTATACGGCTGACAAACTCATCCTCCACCATAAAATTTTGCTCACTACCAGTTGATGACCCCACTCAACGGCGCCCAGACATTTCGCTAGCCCAGGCACATTTGAATTGGCAGCCTAAGGTTCAACTGGAGCTTGGCCTGAAAAGAACTATCGAATATTTTAGCAGCAATTCTGATAAACAAACGCGCGTTACAGGTTAACTTTTTCCATGTTATCTTGAGGGAAAGCAATGAAGCATGCCAGTAGTAAATCAAATTTTTATTATGCTGGATCAGATGAAAAATGCGATATCCTGTTTAAACCAGTTCCTAAAGCAGGTTTGAATTTTCATGCGACTATTGCAATACCAAAAAGCATTTCCGCAGCAGAAATTTCCATCATAATTCCCGTAAAAAATAATCAAGCTGGCATTAATAAGTTATTAGAAAGTGTTGTTAGTGAGGTTAGCCACCAAGATTATCCTAAAGAAATTATTATCGTAGATAACAATTCGAGTGAACCGCTTCAGATCAATAAGTTTTATCCCTTTCCTGTTTTGATATACAAATGTTCAATTCCGGGACCTGCCGCTGCCCGCAATGCAGGAGTTGCCAAAGCCGGTGGCAAATGGCTACTTTTCACTGATAGCGATTGCACATTTACACCGTCAATGATTTCTGGATATTTGCGGGAGGACAATGAATGCGTAGCTTATGCCGGGCGAATTGAAATTTTTGGTGATGATTTCTTGAATAGTTATTACCGTGACCAGAACGCCTTACATCCCTCATTCGTCGTTAATAAAGATACTAATGAACCTGAGCCGTGGACTTTGGTAACTGCAAATTGCCTAATACTTAAATCAGCATTTGATGCAGTGGCAGGTTTTAATGAGGACTTTACAATAGCAGGCGGAGAGGATACCGATTTGGGGTTCCGCATGAGGCATATGGGAAAAGTTAAATTTAACCCTCGCTCTGTTTCTATTCATCATTTTGAAGATGGTCTCGCCGGATTCTTAAAGCGTTATGTTCGTTATGGCAAGGGTAACCGACAGCTCGCCGATATTTATCATGGGGACTTTTGGCCAAGACATTTCACGCCCAACAGCTATTCACTGAAGAATCGGATTCTCGCATGGGTGGCAGTTAGCGCTATGAGATATGGGTATAGACTAAGATCGCCTAGCCTATAAATGGCTTTTGGCTTGCATCTGAAGATTGAGTTGAAGAGTTTTTCCGAATTCCACTGCTGCTGATTGTTGAATATTTTAGATTATTTAATGGAGGCGAATCGGTAAGGTCAGTAGATTTTTGCGGGTCTGGACTACCAGAATATCTACGCGTGTGCAAGAGCCTTTCCAAAATTTGTTTATATCATATCTCCTTTAGTTTTTAATCGTAATGTCATCAATCAGATTAATGCCTTTGATAGTGAAATATAGGTTAGGCACAATACTGGATGGTCAATCGCTGTATTAAAATCATTCAGGGCAAAACTAAATATTCAGAAAGCGAGGACATTGATAAATGTATTTGTATAAGAAACCACGTTTATAGAACCTGACCCGCAACTCATTTGACTACGTCGGTCGATTTTTATTTTTCTGACTCATCAAGATGAATGGATTTTCAGATAAAGTAAATATCCACGTTCTTAAACGTGGTTTTGGTTGCCCCCTATAAGGGAATGTTAAGTTGTCCCTCTTATAAGGATGTTCGAGTTATCCCGCACTGAATTAAATTAACTTCATATTTTGCGGTTCGAGCTTCTTATACTACTCATCCTGATACTTTACGTACTTACGTACCATCTCAGCAGCAAGACCTACCATACCGACACAATATCCCTTCGCCCAAAAAAAATGGTTAATCCAATGGGGCTTCTCTTTTTGAATTCTTCGGTAAATCATTTGCCTGACATAGATAATCTCATTTCGTAGTTAGAGTAGCTAGGTGTGCCCACTAGAGTCAGGGCAGTCCAGGTTGATTAATTGCCTCACCTCGACATCTTTTGAGTGAGGTTCGTAATTGACAGGTTAGTCACAAAAACCTAACATAAATCCGTTGCCCAAGAGGCCTTATTGTTTCTCCTCTTTCCATTAAGGACTTGAAAGCCCAGCGTAAAATCTGGGCTTCTTCGTTTTAGTTACGTCTCTCAGCTTTCCGGTACTATGGAAGGTCACCTCCGTAGGTTATGCGTTACAGAAGCTCCATGGATGTCGATCTCGGGATAGGCGAAGCGGATTGGTTAGATTCCCATGAGATACCGCTTTGATTACTTTATCTCAGAATAATCACCTTCAAAAATGCACTCAGATATGTCGGGAAGGTCGCCGGTTTGGATACTTCCAAGAAAGCGGCTGGGAGTTGCACTGAGATTTAAACTTGCATAGTGCTCTGCGATCAGTAAATGTTTTGTGTCAGGGATCGGCATCCATCCAATAATATCAACTCTCTCGGGAATATCTTCCCATTTACCATCCACTGCGTTGGCCTCGGTTATTCCACTGTTTCCACGTCCCGGCCAGCATCCTAGATACAGTGCGATAACAGGCATCATATCTTCCGGCATTTGGTCTTTGCATTTAATCCACATGATAATTACCGTCAATTCACAGATAGCGGTGCCGCATAAAACCTGGACTCTGCTCAGTTCGAGGTGTCAGCTATATTAATTCAAGGACACTTGATCTTCGATGGGCATTGAAAGGCGGTGTTCAGGTATGTCATGCGTCAGTTTAGAGGTAAAGAGCGCCAGTCTGCCAATATCAATTGTTGGTTTAGATTTGATTAATTAGTATAGTAGCCGCGTTGGTGCGGACCGGAACCCGAAAGGGGGTATCAATGTCGGGTTGTAAAACCCCCTAGCCAGTGAGCGGGATATTCGGAGGAATCCGATAAAGAGTAGGCCGGACTTTTTTCTTTGACTATCGAATTCGGGGCTCTACCCACAACGAAAGATGGTCGTCCGCTTGGTTTGGAGCATAGTCCCGCAGGCGGCTCCGACCAGCCAACTAAAGAAGGTCTACATTTGTCGGCCTTTTCTTTTGATGGGCAGCAGCTGTGGCCCATGCAATATGCGCGCTTATCTTGAACCCCAAGGCCCTTAAACTGCACCCCTTTTCATTTTTTACTCAAAAAAAAAGACCCTGATTGGGCCTTTCTAAAAGTATCCAGACACCACTAGCTGAAGAGCTTAGAGCCGCCTTGCGCAGCTACCTGTTGACACAGGCTGGGGAGCGCTCAATCTCATCTGGTCAGTTGCCCCGTTCCTGTGAACTTGGGCGGCTACCCTGTTGATAAAGATGATTGAATTCAACCAATTTATGAGACCCAATTTCAGAGTATTGCGGCTACTTCGGTGAGCTTAATCGTATCGCCGCTTTCCATATGATTTTTGCATGGACAACTTCGATGACAAGCAAAATCTGCCAATCTTGCGGCCAATCATTTGAATCGTGCCCTCAAGTTCCCAATCAAACCTTCTGTTCATTGCCAAATTGTCAGCAAGTACGACGTCAACGTTGGTAACGCGACAAGATGCATAATGCCCTGATTACCGAGAGAATGCCCATCGCTATTCCAATACCACTCGCATTTCCGTACGAACCTGATCATGTACAGAAGGCTGTCTGTATTAAATTAATACTTAAAAAATTTAAACCATTTTATTTATCACTAAAAGCGACTGGGGCATCGCCAAGATGCGGAATCAACAAAAGAATCGCAGCAAAAAAGTGAAGGTAAATTTTGAGTTTAGTTATCATGCATAAGACGGCCTATTGGCCGTCATATTTTTAAAGATTGTTTAAGCAACTGCCAGTATCAATGCCCCAATCTTTGCAATGGCAGAACCGATTTTTTCAATAGCATCTTCAAGCTTTGTCAGATCATTGATGGCCTTGTGCGTTTGTACCGCAGCCTCCTTTAATGCCAATGTGGCTTGCCTGTATTCTTCAGTTGCGTTATTGATTGAACTTTCAATAAGATCTCGGCGCTGTGAATACAGTTTTTTCAGTGAAGAAACCGCTTTTTTTGGAGCAGGTTTTTGGGAGTCGACTAAAATTTCAAGCTTCTCTATCGCGTCATCCAGTGCATCAGCTAGGCGAGTCATGGTTTTTCTCCTTAATGTTAGTTAGAAATCACTTCATATAAATTCATAAATTCCTGGATTTTCTTCGCATATATTTTTATATCATTGCTTGAATAATTATCAGACCTTATAACACTCACCAGTTCCGCATTAGCTTTTTTAAGGGCCTGTAAAGATTCTTTTGCTTTTTTATCGATATTTTCTGCGTAGTGTATATTTCTTTCTGCTAAGACGAATGCTTGAACAGCCCGGTCCCTTTCAAATAACGTGTATTTTTTTCCTGCATCAACTAACTCGATGCTGGATAGACGCAAAATTTTGGCCTCGTTCCAATAACCTTTCAGATATCCATTTGAGTCTAATGAAAAATCCACAATTAAAAGATCGGCCAATTTTTCAACGGCAGGTGCGTATGTTGGGATTATCAATTTGGCAGCATCTGCTTTCTTTTTGTCGACCCACAACGACCCAATAGATGCAACGATTTGAGTAATCGCATCCTTTTTTTCATCAGAAAAATTTTGGTCCAGCGCCACTGAGGTATTATCAATTAATGCGTTAGTCACTTTTTTCAATCCGTCACTTCGATCTTCGGTGGCCAACTTCACGAGCAATTCGCCATAAAGCTTAATCGCCTTTGCTGCTGCCACTCTAACCGCCGCTGATTCAGCAGACGTCGGTCTATCAAATGTTAATCCACGCGAGTCGACTTGATGGTTAATGATCAAATTCTCCTTGCTCATTTCGATAATTCCATTGCGGATATTAACGAACTCCGACTCCGCAAAGGTTCCTACGTTTGATGTCGCCGTACCAAATGATTGTGTTTTAACGATTTGTTGTGAAGTCATACCGCAGCCGGCAAGTGTCAGCGCGAACAACAACAGGGAAAGGTATTTGAGACTACTCACTGTGTGCTCCTTTATGCATGTAAGTAACAAATAATTTCAATAGAAATGAACTGCGAGGTGCAAGTCTAGCAGCATTGATTTATAGCTATTTCAAAGGTGGTTTATTACATGGCATTACGCTCATGCAAAGCCGTTTCTGCTGATCAAGTCTAGCGGTAGAATTGTGAATTTATAAAAATTATTTTTTCCATTACACGACATTACAGAATGGATTATACAAAAATACCGTTCTGGTGTAGTTGACATTACCGGTGTGTTGGCGCATAACATTGCTCTAAGGTTCGAGTCATGAGCATTGGCAACCAATCCTTAAGATAAGGGGCAACCATGGGGAAAGTGAGTGTTGAGCGATTTGTAGAGGATTTTAGTAAGGAGCTAGAGCAGCATAATGTTGCCATTTTTGCTGGTGCAGGTTTGTCCGTAGACGCCGGTTTTGTTGATTGGAAAGGACTATTAAAGCCTCTGGCCGAAGAATTGAATCTGGATATTGATCGAGAAAATGATCTGGTTCGTTTGGCTCAGTACCATGTTAACCATCATGGGAGCAATCGAGCTGACTTAACAAATGCTATTTTGAATGGATTTTCAAGACGCACTGCTCACATCACAGAAAATCATAGAATCCTCGCTCGCCTTCCGATAGAAACTTACTGGACAACTAATTACGACGCCTGTATTGAAACGTCACTCAGGGAAATTGGCAAGCTGCCTGATGTTAAGCATAGATCTGAAGATCTCTTAAACACCGTGAATGGAAGAGATGCGACTGTTTATAAAATGCATGGTGATTATCAAAACGCTTCCGAAGCCGTTTTATGCAAAGGTGATTTTGAAGAATACCATTTAAAGCGAGGTGATTTTCTCACTGCCTTGGCAGGCGACTTGCTGTCAAAAATGTTTCTGTTCGTTGGATATGGTTTTGCCGATCCAGACCTGGATTACGTTCTTGGCCGTTTGCATACCCGTTATGGGCAACATATGCGAAAGCACTATTGTTTTGTAAAAAGTGAATCGCGCCGAGGTGACGACAAACCTGGCGATTTCGAATATCGACAAGCTAAACAAGATTTATTTATTAGGGATTTGGAGCGCTACAATATTCGCGCCGTCATTGTTGATGCTTACGAAGAGATAACAAATGTATTTCGGATGATTGAAAATCGTTACAAAAGTAGAACGATTTTTATATCTGGTGCTGCGCATGAATATGGAAGTCGGTGGTCATCTGAGGCTGCCTTGGGCTTTGTTCATGGACTTGGCAGAAATTTAATTGCTAATGATTTCAGGCTAGTTACCGGATTAGGATTAGGCATAGGTAGTTCGATTTTAGATGGAGCATTGCAGGAGATATATCACGTACAACGTCGTAGCCTGGCTGATCAATTGATTATTCGTCCGTTTCCTCAGTCATTAGCCGGTAAGCAATTGTGGTCTGCCTATCGAGACGATATGCTCAATTTTTCAGGCATGGCGATATACATGTTTGGAAATAAATTTTCAGAAGTGATATCGTCCGTTGAATTGTCTAATGGCATGCGTGAAGAATTTGAAATTGCGCAGCGAAAAGGTATTAAGGTCTTGCCGCTCGGATTCACGGGTTACATAGCTCGCGAATTATATGATCTTGTGAGCAATCAATTTGCAAATTTCTACCCCAACGCCACGCCCGATTTTGTGTCGTTATTTAAACTGTTAGGTGATGATTCTCGGTCGTTACAAGACCAACTGAAAACCACCGTTGATGCGATAAAAATATTACAGAGGATGTAAGGTAATGGCCTTCTTCACAAAAAGCGAAGCACGAGCTGCTGCCAGATCATCAACCACGGCACATGTTTTGGATTCAGCCAGGATATTAAATGAGAGTAAAAATTCAGCAAAGGATACCGATGAGTTCGATATTTTCTTATCGCACTCGGTCATTGATTCTGATTTGGTCCTCGGTATAAAGAACATGCTAGTCAACTTGGGAAATCGTGTCTACGTTGACTGGCAAGACGATCCCCATCTTGAGCGCACTAAAGTCTCTCCAGAAACTGCTGCGATTTTGCGAAAGAGAATGCGGCAATCTAAAAGTCTGCTCTATCTCGCCACGGAGGCAGCGTCGTCTTCAAAGTGGATGCCGTGGGAGCTAGGATATTTTGATGGATTAACAAATGGTGCTGTGGCCATAATGCCTCTAATGGATAATGCTAGCGACACATTTGGCGGTCAGGAATACTTAGGGCTTTATCCAAAAGTTACGAAAGATACTTATGCAGGAGGAATACAACAGCACGTTTTTGTTGAAGGATTCGGCAGGTGGACAACACTCGATAATTTTAACACCGGTACCCCCTCGTGGAAGAAATATTCTAATTAGAAGTGCAACTAAGGAGGTTGTATGGCTCGCAAGGTATTTTTCAGTTTTCATTACGAAAGAGATGTAAAACGTGTAGTTCAGGTACGTAACTCGTGGCTAATCCGCCCTGGAGGTGAAGCGCCACCATTTTATGATAAAGCAGAGTTTGAAGAAGCCAAAAGGCGCGCTGGTGGTATCAAGCAATGGATTGAGGATCAATTAAAAGGCACTTCTGTGACGGTCATTTTATTTGGTGCGGAGACCTATAACCGCGAGTGGGTTCAGTATGAGCTAAAACGCAGTGTTGAGCTTAAAAAAGGTATCCTTGCCATCGATATACATAATGTTAAGGATCCCCAGAAAGGAAAGGACATTCAAGGAAGAAATCCTTTGGATCAGGTTTTTAACATCGACGGCCGTAACGTGAAGTTGTCCAGTGTGTATAAAACGTATGACTGGGTTAACAATGATGGTTACACTAATATGCCATCATGGATTGAAGCTGCTGCCAAGGCAGTCGGGCGCTAATGTTTGTATATAGTGTAGATATTTGCCACGCTAGCTTTCCTACAAGTGCCGTCAAAGATGTGACTTATTTACAAAGCACCTTCATTAGAAGGTGCGATCAAATCTCTAGAAAATAAATTTTCCTTCAACTAGATATCCAATAGGTTGGGGATTAGGAAGGGTTTTCAAAATCTCCAATTCTCCCTTACGTGCATATTTATTGCTTATATGTTCGGAGCCCTTACCTTGAAGATATTGTCCTCGCTCACGTTCCAACCATATTGAGGCCACAACTCCGACAAAGTCTTGATAGCGAGACCTGTGTGCCAATGGGGTTTGTGAATGGCTTTTCTCGCTGGCTCGGGGATCTAGTGATTCCTCATAATTCCACCATACCGTTATTAAAATTTCACCTGAACCATGATCTCTCCAGTTAATCACTGTATTTTTTTCAGCAATGGTTGTTTCAAGGAACCCATCGTTATCTCTTGATGAACCGTCCCAATGAATTGTCAGGAGGTTTTTATTTAATAGCTCATTTAGCGCAAGTACGAATAATTTTCGGTGTGGGTTCATCCCTGTTTTAAATTGCCTAGTACTTGGCTTTTTATCTTTTGATGGTAACGATGGCTGAGCTCGTAACATGGTTAATCTCTGTATTTTTCCCGGGCTGTTAAAATGAGCGATAGAATCAAGTGATTCACCTTGCCAATCCTCAAGCACATATGGACCCGGAAGTGAACTAAGCGCATCAATGATTTCATTAATGAGGTCAGCTTTAGATTTGGGGGCAGCCAAGTACAACTCTGAATTTCCAGCAGGGTGATACATTCCCTGCCAACGAGATTTAACCAAGACAAACTCATGTTTCACAGCCCAAGCCGTTCGTGCTTCTACGTCAGATTGAGATTGAACAGCTGGACCATATGGCTCGTCCGCAAGTATGTACGTCTTTGTTTCTGGGTGATACCAAAAGGTATAGTGATCCTGCCCTGGAATTCGATTCATTGAGCGGCCTCCTGGATAAACACGGGAGTGGCTTTTGGAGGGTCGCAAGTTTGTTGCATCAATGAATTGGATAACTCGCGCAGCAGTACAAATGTACTTTCGTGCAGCAGCTTGTCCAGTTGCGCCCTTTGTACTCTCTAAATGGTCAACCTCGGCCTGACGGAAATGGTACAAGTCTTTATGTAATCCAAGATGAGACTGAGAAACCAAAGAAGGTAAAGGCTGGCTAAGGGGTACTTTTAATAATTCAAAACCGCTAGTGTTTGATTGCTTGTCCCACCAACTCATTGAAATAAACACAAAATATGAAGGTTGCGCAGGTGCTTTTTGCACTAACGGCTTAATTGCATTCTGAGCATGTTTGAAATTCGAGAATCCGGCTTGTTGCGCCGCTAAATTAAGAGCTGTGGAATGATTGCAATTTTGATCACGTTTAATCGTTTTTGCTAAACGCTTAATCCCATCTAAAGTAGACGGGCGAACAGTAGTACTCAACATGGTAGTCTCCTGGGTCACGCTGATTCGTCGCCCGTCTACCGATCAAAAAACCCATAACTAGACATGTGATGAATACATGTAATTAGAAAGGGGTTGTAGTGCTGCTAACAGCTTTGCAAAGACGGACGTCAGGCTTCTACCAAAACCTTGCCCTGATCCTAAAGGAAAAAAATTATTTGTGGAAGAGGCGACGTAAATTCCGTAGGAACTCCTCTTGAACAATGGAGTAATACATTCGGCCACTGAAGCGTACTAAAAAAGCACTATAAGCACCTCCTCCTGCCCCCCTTAATAACCCCAGGATCACGCGAGGACATGGAGCAGCGGATCACAGGATCACGCCGAGCACCGACTTTCCTCTTTAACTAATTGAATTTACTCAACTTTATCAAAATTTTTGTGCGATTTTGCACGTTATAGTTAACTAATCCGCGCGAAATTGAATCAGATTGATGAGTTTAAAATTCATTTTAGCAATATGAATCGCGCGATGTGATGCGCGTGGTTAAACGTTGATTATTATTAGTGATCGGTTACGCTGGTCTCATCGGATGAAAAAATACTGGAATTCAAATATGGCAACGGTCAAGCAGAGTAAGACACGACGGCTAAAAATGGCTGAGCGCGCGGAGCAATTAAAGAATGTTCATTTTCCTGATTTTCCGGCTCCTCTAGTCTGGGATCGTAAGCAGCATGATGGGTTTAGCACCATTCCTCGGACTTTGCCTATTGTAATGCAGGTGATTGATCATCAAACCAAAGGGCACGCCGCAGGTCACACCTTATTTTGCTTATGGGCCCGTATGCCTGATCATCCAATGATTACTATCGAGAATCCCACCACTTATGCTGCAGAAGCAGGTTTCTCCGGCATACGCGCTACCGACACCTGGCGCCGAAGAATGAAGCTGTTAAAAGAGCTGAGTTTTATTGATTCCAAATCCGGACCATCTGGCGATTATCACTATGTATTGTTGCTCAATCCCAATATTGGAGTGGAGAGATTGCGATCGAAAGGGCTTGTTCAAGACGAATTATATGGGCGCTTTATTGATCGTGTCGCAGATGTTGGGGCGATGGGGGAAATTGAAAGTTGGAAAAAATACCAAGCGGAATTGTTGAAACAGGCTGCTAATGAAGGTAAGGCACCTCCAAAAGCAAAGAAGAAGTCGCTGAAAAAGATTTGAATAGGAGTGCGGAAAATGAAAAGAAGAACGACGGCGTTTTCTGCTGTTCACCCGGAGAACGCCGAGTTAAAGCCCCAGTTGCAATAATGTTGGTAGCAGGATGGCAAAGGGCGTGGTGCGCAATTAAAGTGGCTTGAATACATGCTGAGCCACTTTGATTATACAACTAATTTATAACATGGCAAAAATTCACCTAGCCTGCAGGTAAGGTCGACAATGGCGCAGATCCCAAGATTGTGGTGATATGGGTTGCCAAGTTACGATCAATCCACTCATTCAAAGCAGCGTTGGCATCATCGTATGAGGGTGCCAGCGGTACCTCGACGACCATTTCACCTACCGCGCACATCATGGCTTGCCACTCCACGTAGTGACTCAGCCTCTCAATAGTCGAGAGGACGCCACGTATGCGTGACATGTAGGCAATTTATCACCTTCCTACTAACTAAAAGAAGCTGTCGAGTTCGCGCGCTTTATCGTTACGAGTGGTATTTATTGATACATCGTAGACTTTGGCTTTCTCCCAACTGACGCCCCCGTTTTCAATACGGTCGAGTAGGTCAACGACTTTGTTTTAGAGCAAGCCAAGCCGTCGATTCGTTTTCAAGGTGCTACAAATTTTTCTTGTTATCACCATGGTTATTTACAGCACTCACCCACACCGGGCGGTGTACTGGAAATTCGTACCGGGATTCGTAGTTTGCAAGGTACCGAATCACCTGATCGCGGCTCGGATAAGTTTCCTGGGTGGGTGGCATTTGCCAGCCCGACAACGAACTCCATGTAGAGGGCGAGAAAAGACGCAAGCTGTTCCAGCCATGTTGCCAGGCACCACCGGGAGATACTTCCGCATCCAGAATAACGAAGGAGTAATCCATACGGCGCAGATAATAGGCCACTGAGAGCGCGGCTTGGCCGCCGCCGATAATGACTACGTCAACCGTTGTTTCCATTGCAACGAGATCCTTTATCCAAACTCATCGAAAAACATTAGCGCCAAGTCAATGATGTGAGTGCGGAGTAAGTCCTGATGATGATCTATATCAATGAGAATGATCGTGCGCGCCCAGAAGGAAGTGCTGAACCTTCATTACGAAGGGGTCGCGCTCCATATCGCCAAGATCTGAGTACTCAATCAAGCGGTAGCGACTAATGTTTTGTGGGGCTTTTGTATTATCCGATGTGAGGAATGGTTACTTCAACTCAGTCAGTCGGGTTACGCCTTTTTCGGTCAACTTAACCCGCGTCGCTAGCGCAAGTTCAGGCAACCAATCTACTTCATAAACGACGTGATCGATGGTACCGCGATACTGGATGCGCTTCATGCCGTCCAATGGACTGTTTTTAAAATGAGAAATTTAGGCGGCCGTATCTACGATGATCTATTAGAGTGATATACCAGAGAGCTGATTCCAAATTTTCTTGTAATCATCTCCAGTCATGCGAGAAGTATTTGGCTTAAGTCTTTCCCAATCTTCAGAGCGAAGACTTTTAAGATATTCATTTACATCTTTAGAGGATGGTAGCGTATCTTTGGTTTTTACCACCGCCTTATAATCTGCTCCCACAGATTCAGCAATGCTTCGTGGTACAAAGTTCATACGCATAACAACGGCTTCTTCTGATCGGACCCCGTGATACAACATTGCGGGAAGATTGTTAATTTGCTGACGCTCAACCTCCGACAACTTTTCAAAATCAATTCCAGCCGTTGGCATTTTACTTAATGCCGATAACCCCCAAGCTCCATTATTAGCCAAATCACGATACAAAGCTTTACAAGCTTTTGATATTTTATCGGTTAATGAATCACCATCAAAATGAGTTTCGGCAATTTTAGCTAGGGATTCACCTGAGACCCAAGCTTTGGTTATATCTGCAAGTTTTCGGTGACCTGGACCACTCCCCTTAATGTCATCAAGTCCCTTTTTCAATTGAGGGATTTGAATCATTACGCCCATTAAATCAGCCAACGAAGAACTATTACTGCCAAATAAACTAGATGGATGCCAATCCTCTTGTGATATGTCGAGTTGAGTCATAGAAAGCAAAGCAGTACGAACTCCTTCAGGCGAAAAACCAGTGGAGTCTGCCAATACAGCATTCTCTGGATGTTGTGCCAATTCCTGAGCGTAACTTCGGGTGGCATCCAATAATGCGTCAGCTTTTTCTTGCGAAAGAATATCTTGCTTTGCTCGCAATGCACCAAATCCAAAAGTATTTCGCAATGTTTGTTCAGCTTCGCTGATAACTGTATCTAAATTTTGTTTTTCATTCCATAAATGAGCTATGTAACTACGGAAGTCAGCCCACTGATCATGTTTAAGAATCAACTTTAAATTGTTTAGCTCACCCCTCTGAAGCAGTTCTTCCAACAAAATTTCCAACCGGGAAATTAAAGAGCCCGTCGCTGCACTAACATATTTTTTTATTTCGTCAGGATTGTCGCCTGCTGCAATTCCTACGACACCAACACTCCCATGCCCTATACGACCCGCACGGCCAGCTAAATTCCAGAACGTACGATGAGACATTTTTTTGCCGTAAATAAAATCTGTCGATGCCAGAAATACAGAAGAAACAGGGAAATTTAATCCCTGTGCAATTGTAGTTGTCGCGCATAATATTCGAATGCGATCGTTTTCAGTAAGCCACTCTATTAATGCGAGCACCTCAGCAGGTAACCCAGCATGATGAAGCGCAACTCCCTTCGACAGCATTTCTATAAGCTCGAACTCCGGGCTAATCTCTGTGGCAAGAAAACGCTGAACCAATCTAATGTCTTCATGAATAGTGTCGAAAGGTTCAAGCGCTTCCGACACCGTCCTTGCCATAGACCAGGCATCAGGAATTTTTTGCGCAACCGCAATACTTGTGCCTCTTTTTGAAAAAGCTTTCGCCATTGCGACAGCTTGTCCAGACAACGTTTTTGCTGTTGAATAACTTAGCTTAGGAATTGGACGAACCCCATCTACTTCATAAACCCCTTTAAGATTAATAGTTCGTTGCGTAGTTATTAGTGTTTCAAAAGTAAGTCTCCAGTCTCCCTTTTTTTCACAGGGAATTCTGTTAAATATTCCTACAATACGTTCATTTGGTTGCCATGCTGAAGTGCTTAGACTAATAGACCGCCCTCTGTCTGCTCCTAACCATTGAGCAAGATCTTCAGCATTCGGAACAAACGGCATCATTAATAAAAAATTAGCTTTTGGTGCTTCATGTTTGATAGTTGCCAGAAGTAACTCGATTCGTAACCCACGTTCTTCATCTTCAATGTTGTGAGCCTCATCCATAACAACCAATGCTAGTGGCCGCTTCACTTTTTTGTTGCGCATCACTAATTGCAATTTTTCTGGAGTTACCACCAAAACTTGAAAGGCTTGTTCTTTGTTGAGAAGATTCTCTTCAAATGAATCTATTTCTATTGCGCCTACAAGTTGCGCCACATGAATACCCAGCGGTTCAAAATCAGATCGCAAGCGTCGAGTGATTTGTGACACCAATGCCCGAGTGGGTGCGATGTAGACCACCCAACCATCATCTTGCGCAAACTGATTAAGAGCTTGCAGTATGCGAAATTGAGCGAGCTGCGTCTTTCCACCGGATGTCGGCATTTCAACAACTACCGCTCTATTAGCCTGATCCAGTAAACCTAACTCCTGAATCGCTGCCCTTTGGGGAGGAAGAAGCTCAAACATACTCCTATGTTTCGTTATCTGATCAACAAAGCGAGTAACACGCGAGTTAACAGCATGAGCAACCCACCATAAGGAACCTGCAGCCATTTTACGACTAGCGACGTGAAGCCATCGCAATATCATCTCAAATTGGGAGTCTTGTGATTTTTGTGCAGCCTTAACAGCAGCCTCAAAATGTTGATCAAGCTCAGTTGCGATGGACGATGGTTCGCCTTGTAGCATATACATAGCAAGGCGTTCAGTTGCCTTAGCAAAATGATAAAGTGCAATCAGCCTTAAAGCGATTGACTGGCCATGCCCAGCAGCACCTTCTAATAATTCCTTCTCAAATTCTGCCTGATCGGTACGTAAGCCAAGAATGATTAACGATACTTGTTCCAGATCATCCCATCGATCTTTACGTAATAAGCGGATCCAGGCGTCGAATAATCGATACAAGACTCTTGTATCCCAACTTACATCTGCTATCGATGGAATTGCAAAAGATTCTTGATGATCAACAAACCATCTGCGCAAATCCGTCCAGCGTTCGCCACAATAAGCAAGGCCAGCTAAATGCAAAACATGGAAAATTCTTTTATCGGCATCGCTTGGAATCGGTAAAATACGATATAAACCAAAAGCCCTATGCGCACCGGCTTGAGCACTCCTCTGCAAAGCCAAACTTTCATTGGATTTTGCAGGATACAGCAACACATTTAAGCCCTCGATTGCGGCAAGCTCATACACCATTGCAACTTGTTCAACGAGTTCAAATTCATAAATAATACTACTAGCATTGTTATGAAGTAGTTGACCAAGCGAGGATTTAACCAAGAGTGAATCAGCAAGATCTAACGCCGTGGCACGCATTTCACCACTAAGAGACTGAACCGCCCAATGCTGATCAATTTGCGCTAAATCCTGAAGAGAAATTGTCATTTCTCATCTCCAGATTTTCCGGCAGCAACTACTTTATCGGGTAAGTTGGCAATTGAAGTTTCTGGCAAATAAAGTGCATAAAGTTCGATAGTAGTAGCAGCGGGACAATTTTGATCCAATGAAACTGCTCTACTTAAAAGATCAAGCTCTTTCGGTTCAACATCACGCACCAGTACACCAAAGATAGCGACATCTGCATTATCTGAGATATAGCGTTTTGCGGCGCTTTTATATTTGTCGGCCCAGTCTTTATCTATTGCCCTGTAGCCCAAATATCTTATTAAGCTGCCTTTGACATGGGCACTATCACGAAGATCTTCCAATTGCTTGGTCAAGCCGCTGCGGCCATACATGACTTGCGGCGGCCACTTAGCTTCACTGGATGTTTTAATTTCTCCGAACGCAAAACGATGGGGATTAACTTCTAAATCTGTTTTTTGAAATCCAACCAAATCTGCTCCTGCAGGACTTGCATTTGGGTTTTTCAAATCACGGCTCGTTGGCCAAGGAAAAATACAATTGTTGTTTTCAGTAACGTGAAATTCTGCAATGGCTTCACCAACCCGCCAGTCTTCAGGCTTCGTATTATCAACCAATAAATTATGAATTCCTGCTGATTCAAAATCAGTGCTAGCCAAACTGGTTACTAAATTTAAAATTTCAGAAATACCTGATGAGTCCAGCAAAAGATCTTTAACAGGGCCGCTAATGATATGGTTCACTTCATCATGGGTATAAGATAACCCTCGCGCCACAACGGACGTTTGGTCCACTGTGTAAACAATCTTAGCTACCGGTTTGAATGTCATTTTGCATATCCCTACATTATTTATTTTTTTGGATTCTATTTTCCAATTCCAAACTTTGTTGCTTGTTACCACCGAATTTATTGTGTCCTGCCCCCCGAGGTGATTTGGCCGCAAATTCGATCCGCGAAATGACTTGCTGAAAGTCGATTTCTTTTTCTTTCATCTCACCCAAAAGCGCGGCTATTACCGCCAAATGCGCAGGCACTTCACCTTTTTTTGCATAATTACTAATAGAACTTCTATTCATTTTAAGTAGATCTGCAAGCTCATGAATTTTAAGCCCGGCCTTACTAACGTGACGCTGAAATTCTTGATAGTTCATTGCTGAATATTAGCAAAAATACCCAAAAAAAACAATTTTTTAAGGCATTAATTTATTATTTATGAAAATTAATTTATGATTTTTAGACATCAATTTATGTATATTTCACATACGCATGCACACAACCAATTCAAGATCAAACGGAAAAAATTGAAATATTCAACCGTAAGCTTTATATGGCTTGAAGAATACCCTCGGGTTCATCTGCATGTATGGTTGGATCAACCGACCGAGCCCCAATTCAGCTAATTATAAAACGCTAAATATTTTCCACGATCATCGAGTTAACCTCCTTGCATTAATGGTCAGAACGCATTCGCTATTCGCAGTGCCCAGTTCTTATATACAGTTTCAGACATATCAGGCTTCAGCTCGTTCGGATGCCGTATACACGCATGCATAAGCGTCATCTGCTGGAGTCTTTCTCTATCCCAATGCCCTGACTTTTTTACCAGATCTTCCAAAATGGTTTTGATAGTATTTTCTACCCTTGTGTCATCGCGAAGACGAAAGGCCAGGGTAGTCAAACTGTGATCATCGCTGAGGTCAATTTCTATTACATGGATGCAGTCCCCGCCTGCGACCTCCAATTGAGCATATAAAAATGCCCGCTTGGTGTCGGCTTTGATATACAGGAACTTTTTAGCTTGGGATGACTGAATGACCTCAGCTTTTTCGAAAATTTCCGACACTCCGAGATGTTCGATAACTTTGAGCTGTTTTAATGCGTTGCGAATATAATTAAAAAAGCCAACATCAGAGAGCGAACTATCGTCCAGGGATTTAAAATCAGCCGACTTATGATTTCCCTTTCCTTTGCCGCCTAAAATACTGAGCGTTGTGGTTTTTGATTCTTGATCATCTTCGTCTTTTTTTGATTCATCTTTAGCGGCCACTTCTACTACCTGAACTTCAAAAACCCGTTGAGTATTCAATATTTCATTGAAGTAAAGCGCCCCTTTTGGAACGTCTAATATTCTGGCTCTACTTAAATTTGACGGACTTTCATCGACAGTTATCTCTGGATCAAAATCTTCAGATGGCCGTTTACCTCCCGGTTTTTTATCCTCTTTTGGCACTTTATCTTTTTCAAACTTTATATCTAATGGATGATGAAAACTTATCGTATGAAATTGATCTGTCATGGGTAAGTTGGCCACACTGGAAATTTCTTCGACCAATACATTTCTACCATGATTTTGCGTGTAAGCACGAATAAACACATCGCCCATATCAAACGGCTCGAATCGGAACAGCCACACTTTTGCGTTTGATTTCTCGATTGAAGTTTCCAAAATGTTCTTGAATATGGATAAATAACTATTTGTCACTTCAGGATTTAAATTGAGCCAGGCAATATAACTTTGATGGGCCTTGATATCCAATAGGCTATGTGGGTAAGTCTCGCTTAACCTGATGTGCGCATGTGATCCATCCAGTTCCACATCAATCAATCTATTCAAGTTTGCTTCATAAAATGCCGACCTAGTATTCAACGCGGTTTTAAAAAACAGAACTCTGGCTAATTCAATACATGGAATCCACACGTACCGTTGCTTGAATGAAAATCTAAAAAGCAGCTGATTCGCATATTCACTGGAAAGCTTCTTTCTCGTAGTGAACTTTTCATAATCTGCCATGGTTTGAATTGACCATGATGATGTAGGAGGTAGATCAATTGCTAAAAAATTAGATTTGGGTCTAACAATTCTATCTTTAGGATAAACTCTGCCAATTGCTAACGCTGGCAAAGCTTCTATTGCTAAAGTAATTTTAGATGTAGTTGAATCTGGTAGCTCAAACTCACATGCAATGTTCCAATTGCTTTCAGAATAGCGAAAGCAGTTTCCAAAGCTTACCAGTTTTGCGTTTTCAGGTATCTTCCTGAAGGATGCGTGAAGCGCCAAGAGACAATTTCCTTTTCAAATAGTGTATGTTTTTTATGATTGCTTTCGTTTGATATTCTTTGCGTATGCCAGCTTTGCGAAAGATTATCCATACCTCTAACGATTGGTGTTGCTTAATTAAATCATGGATGACACTTTCAATTCTACGCCAACGGTAGGCATCTGGAGATTCTGCAATCTTTTTAATGAAATCGATAGTCTTAGGTAATTTATCTGAATTTTTTTCAATCAATGCACGTTGCCCACACTGTTTAATAATCCATGACATGCTTCTTCTGCCATGATTATTGTGTAAAGCACCAGCTTTTTTTAAATTTTTTACATGTTTTAAAAATTCCGTGTCGCGCCAATCCCAGTCGGCGATAAATTGTTTCGTATTTCTTGACGCCTGACAAGGTGTATTTTGACTTAGCCAAAGGCGATCATTGCGATAAAGCCAAGCGTACAGCGCACCAAATCCGCCCGTAATTCTTAACCATTTCACACCTTTTTTCGGGTAAGCCGTAATAACAGCTTTCCATTCGCGGCGTTTTTCTTTGCAGGCATCAACATCAACTTTTACTTCATGTGCAATCGGAATTTGTGTAGATACAATTAATTGTTGTGCTCTTGTTATGCCAGACAGTGGCGAGATACTGCCGAGCGACTGCCAAACCGCCAAATGACAGAGATAATGGAAGGTTTTTCTGTGCTTTCGAAATAGATTTATTAACCACTGAGGATCACCTAGCGATAACCCGAGCATGTCCATTACTGAGGCAGACCAATATGCCTCCAGATGATTAGCCAGTGCGCTATGGTTCACACGGCTTTTATTCAAATATGAGTGATTTTCTGCAAGCTGTTGGTAATAGTGAGCCCATTGCGCGAACGATATAGAACCATCTAAATCCAAATTTATTAACTCATCAATATGCTGGCTTAACAGCACCAGTTTCTGTTTTTTCCTCGCAGTCAAATCTAATGGAACCTTTCTTACCAAGCAGGCATTGATTGCTGGAAAAAATTCATACTTTCCTTGTGGTCGAAACAAGGCATCCGTTTCATACAAATACTCTTTGTGGATCGGACATACAATTACACCGGATAATTGGTGTAACCGGTGCCAATAAGGTTCACCGAACAATTCCAACTCATCACGATAACAATGTTTACAGAGCCTTAAAAATTTTGGGACTTTGATGTTTGATGCAGCAACCCCTGTTCTAGTGTGAACATCCCAGGCTTTGCCAGATAATACTGACTGGACAACCTTTTCGTTTCTGTCTGCTTGCAGGAAATATTTGTACGCGGGATAGAGGCTATGCTTCGTCAACCACTGGTCTGCAGTTATCTGTGTCAGGTGATAGGTTTTTTGTTCCAAGTCCAGTAAATGCCCTGGAAAATCAACAACGGCAGCTACATTTCGAGAGCCAAATAGATCGTTCACTATCTGTCTATCCGAAATAATACCTTGGTGTAGTTTGTATCTGGCAATGACGCTATAGAGCAATTCGTCCGGGTAGGGTACTGGGAAATACCCCAGCACCTAGCTTACCTTTAGGCAATCGCTGACAGCAGCAATTATGCCTGCAGATTTTAATGCTTCATGCATTGTCGAAGTTCCCCTTTGGCTATAAATATAACGGATATCGTTTTCTTGTAATTGATCCCATAGGGTAACTTTCGGTTTTTTTGAGGGATTTTTTACTTTAGGTGGCGTTGGGGTCGAATGCAAAAGATTCAGCATTCTGTGAACAACTTGCATAGTGTCCAGATTTGGATCTTCTTTTAGAGCTGCCTCTATAAGCGGGACAGCGATATCCCTGTTAATTCCAAGTAATTCAGCAGCAGCCATGATTGTATTTATTTTGTCATTATCCAGCGGCGATATTGATTGCTCGATATCATTGGCAAAATATTTTTGCTGTTGCAGTGCCTGAAGAAGCTTGGCCTCCACCTCAGGCATTACCAAATCACCATACTTAACTATTTCTTCGGGATTTCCACTGCGAAGTGCTTGGAGCATTTTATGGACCGGTTGCAGATCGTCCTCATAAACTTTTTTAATTAACTCAACAGTCAATGTTTCCTTGCCGAGGATCATTGCGCGCCACTGCGATAAAACGTAAAGCTTCACCAAGATGTCGATCACTCCCTGACTCAATTCATAAAGAGTGTCCGTTATTTGTTGCGTTAAATTTCCCTTACTGCGCAACCATTGGTACTTCCAAATATAACTCACTAATCTATTCCATTCGTCATCTTGTGGAATGCGATCCCATAAGACATTACCTAATCCTGTAGTGCGTTTCGCGATTTTAAAATCTGTTGCAAAAAGATTTCGCGCCTTAGGTGTACCTACAAATACTACAGGCACTCCTATAGAGTTAGTTAAGGTTACGAAGAAATCCAACATTGCCTCTTCGCCTCCGGATCGCTTCTTACTTAGATGCTGGATCTCATCTATAACCAACACACCTATTGCGTGAAGGTTCGCGATTTGGGCCATTTCAGCGATCAAACTGTCTACACTCACTCTGGGTTTACAGTAGGTATTAAAGTATTGGGTGCCTATACGGCTATCTACAGCACGAAAGAAGTTATAGCAAAGTTCGGTCAATGATCCATTACGTGGACATTCGAGCTTTAACCAGGGAATCTGAATTACGTGAAGTTCAGGATGAAAAATTGCTTTGGGATACGTCTCAAGACATTTTTGCACTGCTTTGGTTTTGCCACAGCCAGACAAGCCTATGATGGAAAAACCGACTGCTGTAGATTCAACTTCTCTTCTTACGGTTAAGTTAATATCTTTATTAACAATCCGGTCATAGCCATTGTTTAAATGTTTCTTGAAAGCTGCTGTAGCAGGGTTCCGGCCGATATACCCTTGGCGAATCAACACACTAAGTTTCTGCTCTAACACACCATGTTGTACTCTCGGCTGAAAAAACTGGTGGGTTAATCTTTGCAGCGCATGAATTCTCTGATGCCAATCCAGGTTAAGTTCCCTCTCATCAAATGATGGTGGTACTATCATGTCTTTCAGAACTGATTGCAAATCCTTCAATAGCGGTAATGCACTGATGAAAGGGTTATCGGTGTATTCGGGTAATCCGTGATCCTTGTATTCAGCGATTTCTATTTTATTGTTATCAATTTCCATCATCGTCACCGTAAATGATATCCAGCATATTAGGGACGCTATAATCTTGTGGTTTTTCGCCCGACAGATAAACCACATTATCTTTTTTAACTGGAAGCTTTTCTGGTTTCGATTGTGGCGGCATCACGCCGTTTCGGGCACGATTAACATCAATTTCATTTTTCTTGTTTTCCCGGATATTGGCGGTTCGTTGAGATTTTGGCAGGTGAGACATGTCTTTGTTTTTTGACCGAGCTTCCTCAACGATCTCTTCAATTTTTTTATCGCGCGTTAATTCACCTTTCAACTTCGTGAGTTTCGACCGCGCCCCTGTTTTGGCTTGCTCTTCCTGAATTCTCCATACATCCCAAAATGTTAAGCCTCGAAAAGCTCGACTTCGTTCGGTAAGCTCAAAAGGAATAAATTTGTCGTACTTGCCATCCGGACGAAAATAAATCGTGTCCGCACAATGCGGATCGTAAGCGACTAACACCTTCATTGATTGCCCTTTAATCCTTTCAAACCATCCTTCCTTAACCGCAATCGCGGCGCTGTAATAGCAACCAAAAAGATTCAAGCCCAGTTCGGAAACAGGTACTTCTTTATGGGGCATCAAGTTGACGGCAGCAAGTTCTTCGTTGACGCCCCTAAGCTTACCTGTACGATTTTGTATTCCCCAGTTCCATAATGCTAACGGGATAAGGGGAAGATTTGTTGGTATATCGCGATCGGGATCGTAATATTCCATTGCATGTGTGGTGTTATAAATAATGACGCAATTAATAATGATGCGAGTGATATCTCTTAATGTAAGTTCGGCGTCCAGTCGATAATCCGAACCACCACGTTTTTTAACGATGGTGTTAGTGACGTAACCTTCAACGTAAGGTTTAAAGTCAGCCTGCAGTGTTCTAAATTGTTGTTCTACAATGCCTTTCCAATCTGCTCTGAACGATGGAGTGTTTTGGACGTTAATAAATAATGCCTCGGAAAGCACTTCTACTGCTTTTCCTATTAGCTCACCTTTATCCCCAAGAATAGCTTCAGGCTTACCAATGACTGGCCATTCGTCTTGATTAATAGTAATACCGTAACTTGCGCAATATCGCACCTTGTCGAACATGGTGTTTGCCAACGCAAACATTGCACTTACCCATGATGGCCCCTCCAATCCTACGTGCACACCAGTAATCATTCGGCTGAATACATCGATCACGATATAAATTACTGGGCGACCAACAATAACGCTTCGAGTCTCCTCATCAATCAGATAAACATCGCCAATCGTTGCATCGATCTGGTATAGGCTGCCAGGTCCCATTGCACCTGCCGTCGATGACCCCAGGACAGGACGGTAGTCCTTCTGGTAAATAATCTCGCCGAGTCGTTTTTTAATTTTTTCAGTGTCTGTCACTTCCTTTTGGAGGAAGTAATAAAATTGTTCATAGGTTGGAGCCTCGGCGAGCTGCTCTTCGTTGTTTTTCTTAGTGCTATCAAATCCAAGCAGAAACAATGCTCTGCGGTACACGAACTGAACAGTATTTCCATCTTTTGTTAAGTAATAGACCTTAATAACGGTACGAAATATTCTTTCTATTTCTATTGTGATGTTGGTACCAGTGCCTAGTGCTACTTTGCGAGGACGTCCGCGTTTTTTATCGGTGATAGCTTTAGGTTTGTTCGGACTCCCTTTATTGGTTGTATCTGGATACAACGCATTGGGATTCTTGCCACGTTGCCAATATTCTCTGAGTTTTCTGTATACCAATGCTTTAGTGGTCTCATGCTTTGCAACCATCGCTTGGATCATCTTGCCGCGCGAACCACGTTCATAAATAGCAGGCTCGTCAGTAACATACGGCTCCACCATTTCCCACGCTTTTTTCTGAATATTTTTCGCCCATTGAGATTGCTTGGTTGGGTTCAAGATAAATAATTCAAAAGGGTCGTCGATCCAGCGCATCTCTTCATTAGCAAGGTGTTCAACTAGAACCGCACGCTCTACTTGTTGAGGCAACGCATTTTTAGCGTCTATATCTATCCAATAGATTGTCTTTGGTTCGCTCCATAAAATGCGATAGCGGTGACCCGATAATTCATAGACATCATTCACCAACAGCATATTCATAATCCTGTTCGAGCCAAAAATGTGAAGGAGTAAGATCTTTTGCTCTCAGGTTCACAATCGTTAAAGCTTCAAGATCAAAGTAGAAAGCTCGCTGGGCAAGGAACTGTCTTAGTAAAGACAGGTGGGTACCTGGCTCGATGTTATATTCGTCATCTAATCGGGTGGTTATAGCGGTAACTTTTTGTGAAGGGGACTGATTAATAGCTGCGAGCAATATTTTAAAATATTCTTGTTGTTGCTCAGGGGTACTCAAATCAAAGTGATTCATGTAGGGATGAAACCACTTTACGTTCTTTTGAAGTAATGCCGGAATTTCCAGCTCTGTTACCAAGTTAAACTGTACGCCCTTGGAGACCCAGTAGCGGCGTTCCAATTCCATTTTTTCAAGTACACGCGGATCATCAAGTTCTTCGGCATATTTCGCAGATATTGCCCTGCGAATAGTTTTACCTTGGATATTCAGATCAACAAGAAAGTCTGTGGTAAGGACTTCGTCTGTACCTTGATAGCTCAGGTGAGCTATCCCCATCTCACGTGCAATAGCTTGTGATTCCTCAAGAGGCACCGGAAATTGTTCGCGGATATCGACCACCTGTGAATCCCAATCCAGCATCAACAATACATGGTATTCAAGGTCAGACAGAAGCTGATGAACCCGCCCCACGGTAACGCTGGGCGAGCGGTTATACCTGCCCCTGGAGTTGACATCTCTAACGGTCAAGTAGGGTTTATAGGCTCTTCCGACGCCTGAACCAGCCCCTTTAGCTAAACGCGAGGCGATCTGCTTTTCCGCTTTAGCCTTGATTTCCTTAGTTTTTTCGGGATTCTTGGCCATAAAAAACCCAGTAGCAACCTAATTGATCAAATATAGGCCACTGCTGGGTTAGTATCACTAATTATTTTAAAGTATCGCCATTTATTTTAAAGTATCACTAATTATTTTAAACAGACAATAATTTAAATTAACCTACCTCACATCACTCCACAGTAACACTTTTTGCTAAATTTCTCGGTTGATCCACATCTGTTCCCTTAATAATCGCTACGTAGTAACTCAATAATTGCAAAGGCAAAGTGTAGAGAATTGGTGCTAGCCATGGATGGATATGCGGAACATTAATAACGCGCATGGTTGCGTCTGATTCAAATTTTGCATCTTCGTCAGCGAACACATACAGAATGCCACCGCGTGCACGTACCTCTTCGACGTTGGATTTTAATTTTTCCAACAAATCGTTATTGGGCGCCACAACGATGATAGGCATATGCGCATCGATCAATGCGAGTGGGCCGTGTTTTAATTCGCCAGCCGCATAGGCTTCCGCGTGGATGTAGGAAATTTCTTTTAATTTCAGCGCACCTTCCATTGCAATAGGATATTGGTCGCCGCGACCAAGGAATAGCGAGTGGTGTTTGTCTGCGAATTCTTCGGCGAGTGCTTCGATTTTTGGTGCAAGCGCCAGTGAGTCTTCCAATTTTGCCGGAAGATTTTTCAACGCAGCAACCATATCTTTTTGTTGCTCGGCAGTCAGGCCATTGTATTTGCCTACCGCGAGGACCAACATCGCCAACCCTACCAATTGCGTTGTGAATGCTTTGGTGGAGGCCACGCCGATTTCGGCACCGGCGCGGGTCATAAATGCGAGGTCAGATTCGCGCACCAGCGAAGAGCCAGCCACGTTGCAGATAGTGAGACTGCCCAGGTAACCCAATTCTTTTGCAAGGCGCAATGCCGCAAGGGTATCTGCGGTTTCGCCGGATTGGCTGATAGAGACTAATAAGCTGTTGGGTTGTACGAAGGATTTGCGATAGCGAAATTCGCTGGCGATTTCCACATTACAGGAAATGCCACCGAGCGATTCGATCCAGTAGCGCGCCACCAGGCCTGAGTGATAACTGGTACCACAAGCAACGATTTGGATGTGTTTTACTTTTTTAAATAATTCGGCAGCGCCGTTGCCGAAAGTTTCGTCCAACACCGATTCACTGCTTAAGCGACCTTCCAGGGTGTTTAATACGGCATTAGGCTGTTCATAGATTTCCTTTAGCATAAAGTGACGAAATTTGCCTTTGTCACCTGCATCATAGCTGGCGGTCGATTCATGAATTTGACGTTCGACGGCGACGCCGTCTTTATCAAAAATTTTAATGCTGTGACGGGTAATTTCCGCTACGTCGCCTTCTTCCAGAAAAATAAAGCGACGTGTAACAGGCAGGAGGGCAAGTTGATCGGACGCAATAAAATTTTCACCGATTCCCAAACCAATAACCAATGGCGAGCCGGAACGTGCAACTACCAGGCGACTCGCATCGTTTTTATCCATGAGCACAGTGCCATAAGCCCCATGCAATTGTTTTACGGTTTTTTGTACCGCTGCCAATAGGCTATCCGTACTTTTCAATTCTTTTTGCACCAAATGCGCAATAACTTCAGTATCGGTATCTGAAGAAAAAACATAACCTTCGTCCTGCAGGAGTTTGCGCAGGTTTGCATGGTTTTCAATTATGCCGTTATGCACAACGGCAATATGGTCTTTGGAAACATGGGGATGTGCATTGCGTTCACTCGGCTCACCGTGCGTTGCCCAACGAGTGTGCGCAATACCGGTACCGCCGGGAATGGGTTCGGCATGTACCGCATCGGATAATTCCTTTACTTTGCCCAGGCGACGCACGCGATTTAATTGACCGTTACTAACCACAGCCACACCGGCCGAGTCATACCCGCGATACTCCAGTCGACGCAATCCTTCCACCAGAATATCCACCACATCACGTTGCGCTACAGCGCCAACAATTCCACACATGATTAACTCCTTGAGCTGTTAGTAGTTTAAATTTTTAATCGACTCGCTGTAATGACATCAGCGAGGTCTGTTCCTGGCCATCGACCATATAGGTTTCTTCTTTCTCAAAATGGTCTTTATCGATAAAGCGAAATTTCATACGCACCATGTGCGGATCCTTTTTGTTAGCGAGATTGGTGATATCTAAAAAGGTAAATTGCAGACTGTTAGCATCATTTTTTTCGCCAGCTTGTAATCGCGGTTGATTGCCGCGGGCGCAATAATGTGTGGCGAGCAGTGTCTTTCCATTGCGATGAAAAATGGTCTCTGTCGTTTGTTTAGCAGGGTCGCCATATACTTCCACCAAGGCAGAGTTGCGTGCGATAAAGTGATAGCGCAAGCGGAAATTTCTCTCATGTTCAGTCGTAGCGTTGACAAGTTTCCAATTGCCCTCTATAGCTTCCAGTCCATTAAAATCTGCTGTGGTCTGAGCCGAGGTAAATCCACTTACAATGGTTATTAATACCGATAATATCAATACTAAAATACGCATTCGGTAATCCTTCTATTAATTACTGTTGCTGGAAATATTTTGGTCAGCCGATCGCACAAATCACTTTTATTCCTTGGTTTTCAATTTTTTGTTTATCTTGTGCAGTGATGCCGTTATCGGTCACTAACACTTTGATCGCAGACCAGGGCAATTCAAGGTTGTGGATTTTGCGGCCGATCTTGTCCGACTCCGCCATTACTATCACTTCCCGCGCAACTTCGGCCATCACACGGCTCAAGCTGTAAAGCTCGTTGAAGGTGGTGGTACCTCGCTCCAGGTCCAGACCATCGGCGCCGATGAAAAACTGGTCGAAGTTATAAGAGCGCAGGATTTGCTCGGCGAGTTGCCCCTGGAAGCCTTCGGATTTCGGGTCCCAGGTGCCGCCAGTCATGAGTATGGTTGGTTCGTTTTCCAGCTCGCGTAGGGCGTTGGCGATGCTGAGGGAGTTAGTCATTACCACCAGGCCCTGCTTGCCGGATAGCTCAGGGAGCAGGGCGGCTGTGGTAGAGCTGCCACTATCGAGGATGATGCGATTGTGGTCGCGGATTAATAGGGCGGCTGCTTTGGCGATAGCTTGCTTACGAAGCGAAACTTTCTCTACCGGATCACGCATTAATTCCTGGGGAACCGGAACTGCGCCTCCGTAGCGGCGCAGGAGTAAGCCGATGGATTCCAGTGCGGCCAGATCCTTGCGAATAGTGACTTCTGAAGTAGAAAACTGCTCAGCGAGGGTCTCGACACTGACTTCACCGCTATCATTTAACAGGTCAATAATCGCCCGGCGGCGCTGTTGGGTGTTTCGTTTGGTCATACCAATCAACCAATAAGTTTCGATTTGAAAGATATTGTAGCCACTCGGAAGTTATTGGCAAGGTTTATTTGGTTAAAAAACAACTTGGTGTTAGAAGAACAGGCGTGCCAGCGGCATGCTCACCTGCCCAAAATCCCAGAATTCCTCAACATTAGCGTTGATCATGACGGCAACAGCCATCTTTCGCTCCGGGATTACCATCAGCCAACTTTGTGAGCCGCGCGAAACACCGCCGTGATTGGCATTGCTAATGATGCCTTTGCCATCGTCATATTCTGCCCAACGCCAACCGAGTGCATACTTCTGTGGATTGGTTGAGCCATCAGTGAGTTTCTGGGGTCGCCAGAAAAGCGCGCGGGTTTGCGGGGCGATGAAATCATCATTTAACCAAGCAGAGCCCAGCGTAACCATATCGGAAGGTGTGGAGATAAAACCGCCGCCCGCGAGCCTATGGCTTAAATCGACGTTTTGCCACACGCGAAATGCAGAGTGCTTTCCATCTTTATTCCAGTAAAAAGTCGCCGATGAATTCGGCCCGGACAATTCATATTCAGCACTCGTGGCGTTCATTCCCAAGGGCTTAAAAATGTTGTTGTGCATGGCATTAAGAAAAGGCTCGCCGGCAACAGACTCCAGCACCACACTTTGTAATACGGTATTGAAGCTGGCGTAGTGAAATTGACTGCCCGGTGTAAATAGTAGCGATGTATCATCAAATACTTCCAGCGATTCACGCACGGATGTGTAGCGTTTATTGAGCTTGAACAAATAATACATTCCCCATACATCGCCATAGTTATCCAGATAATCCGGCAAGCCGCTGGAGTGGGAGGCAAGTTGCCGCGGCGTAATACTTTTCCATTGCGAATTAGGTAGATCTGACATGTACTTCGATAAAGGTTTATCCAAATCGATTTTTCCTTCCTGGACAAATTTAGCGAGTAATGTGGCGGTGACCGCTTTGGAGGTGCTGCCAATCCGGAATTGTGTTCTCTCGCTTGCGGGTATTTGTTGTTCGATATTTTCCCAACCTATTGCACCCGCCCACAGGATTTTTCCATCCACTGCGACTGCAGCAGAGATTGCCGGTGCATGAATTTTTGCGCGGTGCTGTGCGAGTAACGTTAATGCCGCGGTGGATTGTGGATGAACTAAAAACGCGGTTGTTTGGGGATAGGTATCCGGTGCCGCTATATCGGCTGGGAACAACATAGGCACCTTGCCTTCATAGGCAAGGAATTGGTAAATCGGGGCGGCAAACCAAATAAATGCCATCGCACCGGCGAGCAGGCTGATTTTTTTGTAGGGAATCTTGCGCATTGTTTTTCACCATCGAGTTATTTGAAAGCACACTTTGGTGAAACAACGGAAAAATAGCTTGGCAAATTCAAAAAAAGCTGCTCATTTTTAAAAATGAGTAGCGATTTTCACTTTTACTCAGATGAATTCTGCTGTTGCATAGCAGCTCGATAAGCCGTTGGAGTAGTGCCCACAATCTCTTTGAATGCGCGATTAAATGAAGCGATTGAGCCATAACCCAGATCCAGCGCAATCGTGAGAACCGGCAATGAGGTTTCCACCAAACGCTGGCGTGCCGCCTCGATTCGGTAGTGATTCAGAAATGCGTTAAAGTTGGTGTAACCCAGTGATTTGTTGATCAGTTTACGGAGATGATGTTCCGGGCATTCCAATTGTTCGGCCAGTTTGCTGATGGTGAGATCGGGTTGCAGGTAACCTGCATCCTCAATAAAGCGATGCAACTTTTTAGCAAGTGCATTTTCTTGCGGGAGTAACCGTGAGTAACGCGTTGCATTTGGTGCTGGATCTGATACGGATGCTGGTTCTGGTTTTATCGATAACGCATAAAAAAATAACAGGCCCGCTGTCACACTGGTGCCAAGCAAACAAATAGAGGCGTTAATCAACATAAAAATCTGGTGGCGATTCAAGCGGGTATTACTGAGCTCAACCAGATCCAACATCAGGAAAAATAATCCGACTAACAATACAAACCAAAAGCGCGCAACACGCCGCTGCTCTACCAAATCATTGCGCCAGGTCAGCACCACGCTTACCAAAACATGCACAATAAATATCAAGGCAATGACATGACTTGCCATTTGGAGATAGCCGCCACCGCCACGAATCAAGAAAACATAGGTATAAAAACAGGCCAATAGCACCAAGGCCAGTTTTCCAAAAATCGGCCAGCGCTGTAAATTGAATTCGTCATCAAATAATTGTTTGCCGTACAGCCATAAAAATACCGGCATGGTATGGGTGAACATCAACAGAAGACTGCGGACAAAACCCTGTGGGCGCGGGGAATAGGGCGCGGTTAATAACAAATAGGCAGCGACTCCAACCGCCAACAGCAGCGGGACTATTTGTGAACACCATGGGACTTGTTTGCTGAAAGATTTGTAAAACAAATAGGCGATCAATAACAGCAATTGTCCGATACAGGCATAGCGGATAAAAAAATCAATACTGGAAATCATGCTGGTTTCCATCACATCGACCCTGATTGTTTTTATAAAGATATAGAATTAAGTTGCGTAGACAGAAGACCGATGCCCGACCTTGATCACCACCACAACCAATTCACCGTCGCGGATTTCATAGACTATCCGATAGTTGCCTTGGCGGACGCGATACAGCTCATGGCCGCTAAGTTTGATACAGCCGGGTGCGCGGGGATTTTCCGCAAGTTCATCTATGCGGCTGAGGATTCGCTCCACATCCGCTGTGGGAATAATACGCAAATCCTTTGCGACGGAACTTTTGAAGGTGATCTTAAAGTTTGCCATTGGCCTTCAAATCATTAAGCAGCACTTCATAACTGATTTCCCGCTCGCTCGCGCGATCAGCGTAGGCTTTAAGATCTTGCTGGTCTTCATTCATTAATAACCGCACAGCCTCATCCACCAATTCAGATAGCGACACTTGGGTCGCGGCGGCTTTCAAGCGGAGTGCCTGATGAAGTTGCGGATCGAAATAGATAGTTGAGCGCTTGGATAACTGGCTCATGGGAGCGGCCTCTTGGTTGACACTACAACATCATGACGTTGTGGTGTTGTAGTGTCAATTTAGAGATTTAAGGCTTGGGCACAAACTTCGACAATAACCGAATATACGCCACTTGGTAATCGTTGTGATTTTCGGTGATTTGCCAGGAATTGAGCGGCCAGCTGGTGTTGAAATCCAGGTAGGCTTTCATCGCCGGTTGGCCTTTGGGCGGGTTGGGTGCGGCAGCGCCACAACCGGCATTGGGGCTAGCCGAGGTGCAGTTGCCATCCCAGTCGTAAGAGGGGTTGGGGCCGCCCACTAAAAAACCGGGCGCCGGGCCGTAGGTTGAGGTTCCAACCCTGTCCCAAAGCGCGCTGCCATTAGTAAACCAGGAATGGTAGAACTCATTCACCGAACTGTGCACACCCAAGCTGTACATATTGGACAAATAGACCATGGCTTGCGGGTTGACCCCATGGATGTAGTTCAGGTAGCCAACGGCGGCGTTGCGGACTTCTACAGTATCGGTACCGCTAATGTTGTAGTCGATCAGGTTGTAAAAAGTCTGGCCTTTGCGCGAGATGGTGCGATTGCTGCCCCAGGTAAAATTGCTAGTACCTATATAAGCGCGATAAGGGTCTTCACCGTTGCGCACGGCGGGCCAATTGTGATTGGCATTAAGCGCTGTTTGATACTGAGTCTTCAAGGTATTGGCGATGGCGCCGGTGGCCTCGGGCAAACTAGCGTAATACAGCCATGCGCTCAATTCCGGCTCGCTCCAAACATCCACCCAACTGGTGGCATTAGCAGCTTTGGAGTCGACAAAATCACGGTAAGTTGCCGCTCCGGTTGCAGCAAATAGATAGATCGCAGCCGTCAGCTTTTTAGTGGCACGGCCGGCATCGTCCACTTCTTGCTGGCCAGCACCCAAACCCGCCGATGCGCCCTCGTTATTGCGGAAAGTCACGTTGGGGTTGGCAATGGCCCAGGTCCAGGCGTTTTCAGCGCGAGCTTTCAGATCGGCCGCATAACTATTCAATTCCGCATTGCCCAAACCCGCGAGAATTTTACTCCCCAATGCAAATGCGCCTGCACTGGTCAGGGTTGCCGAGGTATTAGCCGGACCATAATAACTGGGACCTGTGGCAGTTGAGGGAGGGCTGGCGTGTTGGTTCGGCGCTTTTTCGTGGGACAGGCCGACAATTGACAGCACTGAACCATCGTTATTCTGCATCTTCTTCAACCAGTCAAAACCCCATTTGATCTCATCAATGATGTCGGGGATACCATTGCCGGATTCAGGGATGTTGTAGTCATCCGTCCACACGCCGGGGTTTTCCGCATAGGCGTGGAGCAGGGCCACGAGGTAGTAGGCGTGCCAGTTGGTGTATTTGTTGTAATCGCCCGCGTCGTACCAACCACCGGATAAATCTTTTTCAGTCGCCGCGTTGTTTTTGTCGTTGTAGAGGCGCGCATTCTTATCCTGCCCAGGACCTATGTGGCTCGCAGCATCTGTCCAGCCTGCTTCTGCGAAGGGCAGCTGCTTGGCAAAACCGGCGCGCTGGTAAAAGAAGGTACGCATGGCGTGTTTGAGCACCGGCTTATACACATCCGCAGCTATCTTGAATCCTGGCGAACGCACATTGTTTTCCACATCCAACACCGCGTAATTGCCTGGGGTGGTCACGCTGGAAAAATCAAACCACCAGGCTTTATCCCCTGCGGCATCAAAGGTGGCGCCGGATTTCCAACTGATTGCACTGCCAGAGGTCACAACGGCGTTGGTATCGAGATTGATTAGCTGGTAGGTCGCACCGGGCGTAAAACTCAGTGCGGCGTCATAACCAGTTTGGGGGTCGCGGATCACCGCGATTTTTTTTGCATCCGGCAAATAACCAAACTGGTCAACCACAATAAAGCTGCTAATGCCGGGGGCGCCGCTGACGACGGAGCTGGCCGCAGCTGAACTGGCTAACCCCGCAGATGACGATGTCGCTATCGATGAAGGTGCAATGCTACTGGCGGGTACTAAAGAGGATGCGGGTTTGGACGTGGGTGTTGAGCCACCACTACCTCCGCCGCCACCGCAAGCAGTCAGTGATCCCAGGAAAGACAGTGTAATGAGGAGTTTTGACGGGTTCATAAATCGCTCTTTATATTTATGTGATTTAATTACCCATGATAAGGGTTTAATACCCTCGCCTGCACCGGTTTTAGATGACCTTTTTAGATCTTTACCCTTCGGCACGCATATGAAGCTTTATATCACCTATCAAAACTGAACATATGGTCTCGCTTTTTCTACTCCACATTCGCCACAATAAATTCCAGAATCTGTTTGGCGGTAGTGACATTATCCAATTCGGTATAGAGCGAACCATCCTTGCCGGAATGATGGCCGTGGCCAACCAGGTTAAATAAATGCTGCCCCGGTTGTTGCGAATCGATAATCGCTTCATAAATCAGCGAAGGTTGTCCTGAAGAGCCTGTACCCGAATAAATCACATCGTCTGGAAAACGGGTCTTGCTGTAATACTCGTTGAAATCATAAGTGCGGTTTACTTCCATCATCAACTTATAGCGCCCCATACGCGGTGCAGACAGAGTGACTTGATAATCCACCTTCGGTGTTGCGGCGGCGATGCCGTCCAAATCCGAGTTGTGTTGGTCTGGGGTGTAAAGTCCATCAACCGATTTAATACCGCGTTTATGGCTCCAGTAGGGCAAGGCCTCCGGGCGGCGCACTACTTCAATCGCCGGATCTTTTGAACGGTAACTGGAGGCCGACGTTTTGCCGGTGATGTACAGCGTATCAATATATTTACCTTCCAGCGTTTCCATCCACACCACAATTTGCGGCGTGCTGGTGTAGGTGATTCCCAGAAACAAATCTTGCGGTGCCGAGTGATACTCGCGGCCGGCCTTGAAAAACACATGCAATTTTGGCGAACTGGCATCCGCACTTAAATCGATGAGTGTGTATTCGCGTTTATCCGGCTCAGCAGATTTTTTCAGGTTGTACCCAAAAGTCGCAACCGATGAGACCGGCGTCAAATCAAAAGCCAGCCCCATCACCAGCGGTACTATGCCCGCAATCGCCAAACCCATCGACCATTTACCTGGCCGCTTTTGCATATGGTTTTTATAGGTTTTTGCATTGTGTTTAATGTGCAACACAATGCAAACCAGAAATAACACGGCGCCCCAGATATGCAGTGATCCTACAAAATAGTTGTAAGGTGTTGCGTATAAAAGCACGCCGGTAATCAGCAACACCGCGAAAGCAACTGATAGGGTAATGGTGGAAATAGTGCGTAAGTTCATAATATCTTCCAGCTGGATTTTCCAATGTAATTTGTACGATGACAATCGATCAGGACTGGAAACGTCTCACCAAAAAGCCAATCACGCTGATTAACAATCCGACAATCGCCCACAAGTAAGCCAGAATAAAAATGGCAAATTTAATCACTGCAAAACTGGAATAGGGATACACCAACCAATTAGCAAAACCTTGTGGATCGGCGATAAAAAAGAACGAAACCAGATTTTCCACCGCATCAAACAATGCAGCTGTCGGCGCGATCAATACCATCACCCACGCCAAATCCTTCAGCCATTTCACATTTGGCAAGCTGCGGTAGACCGCTGTCATCAGCGCAAAAAAAGACACAAATACAGTCACCATAAACAGATAGTCTGCCATCTGTACCCAAAAGTAATCCTCCAGTGTTCCCTTGCTAATGAGCACTGCGTAATAGCCTTTGAGTTCTTCCGCGTTAAAAGTGGTTTGGCCAATGTAAAAAGGAACAGGAAATTGGCTATCAACATAAAGCCCGTCCAACCACACCTGGGTTAACTGGCGGATAACAACCAGCACTATGGCAATACACCACCATTGCAATGGCGTTAACGATTGAGCAAGTCTTGTAGCGAAATGGGTCAGGTTATTTAACATGATGAATACCGTTTAATTTTCATTTGGTTGTGGATTGGCCGGGAGGGAATTACTCCCGGCAGCGGACACGACAGTGAATGATTTTATTGGTTAAGCGTTGAGTGTCTGTTCATGCAATTGCTTGCGCAGTTCCATCAACTGGCTATCGATGGTTTGCCTGATTTCATCGCGCAAGGCATCAGGCAGGGGTGCGGCAGGGGAGGGTGTAAGTGATGGCGGTTGGCTGTAGGAAACCTTCATAAAACCAAATTTTTTGCTTTTGGCCCATTCAGCGAATGACTGTTTGAATTGCGCCAATTCTTCCGGCGTTAAGAGCGCGGCTAATTCCGCTTCTTTTTGGGCAAGGAATTCCGGAATCTTGTCGCTTTGGTTGGTGAAGTACAGCTTGGGTACTTCGCGGTAAGAATCGAGGATGGCAGACATCTTTTCGGCGCGCTCAGCATCCAGATTTAATTCCGCAACAAAACGCTGATGGCCGTTACCCCAGTTGGACTGGTCATTCCAACCGGATTGGCTCCAGTCTTTTGCAAACACCAAAGATGCGCACGCGATACTGCCAACAATCAAACCGGTGATAATTAACTTTTTCATAACTTTGTTCCTCTGTGGTTGTGGTCTACAGGTGCCAATGTAGGCCTCAAATGAGGAAGCAAAATGTGTGAATTGTGAATGAATTGTGTCTTTTGAAGGGGGAAGGCCAGTGCGCTGGTTTGCCCGGCTAGGGCGCTTCGTATTTGTATCCGGCACCATAAACTGAGCGGATCAACTCAACCTGATCGTTGGCATCGTTGAGTTTTTTGCGCAATTTTTTAATGTGCCCATCTACCGTGCGATCACCCACCACGCGGTAGTCCTGATAAATATTGTCGAGGATATATTGGCGGGAAAAAATCCTGCCGGGCTGGGAATAGAGCAGGGAAAATAATTGAAATTCCACGTTGGTCAACTCAACTACCTGATTGAAAACTCGCAAGCTCATGCTCTGCTCATCAACAACCACCGGCGCTGTTGCAACAGATTCTTGTGGCGTGTGAAAGCTGCGACGTAACACCGCTTTAACACGCGCTACTACTTCACGTGCACTAAATGGTTTGCACACATAATCGTCCGCACCCAATTCAAGCCCCAATAAGCGATCAATTTCTTCTACCTTAGCGGTCATCATAATTATTGGCACCGCCGAGTGTTGGCGCTGGTGCTTGCAGATTTCCAAACCATCCATTCCCGGCAACATCAAATCCAACAAAATTAATGCAGGTTCGTTTTGCTGCAGCCAGCGATACGCTTCATCGCCGCGATTAAATACAATCGTCTGGAAGTTGCTGGCGTTGAGGTACTCCGCCATTAACTTTGCCAAATCGATTTCATCTTCAACCAAACAAATCAGTGGTGATGGTTGCATCTTTATGTCCTTAATAAACGCGATGGATATTTATTGTTGGGCTTTGGGTAACTCGATGCAAATTTGCAATCCACCCAACGCCGATGCGCCCGCAGTGATTTTGCCTTGGTGTGCATTGACGATATTTTTACAAATCGCCAAGCCCAAACCCGCACCACCCGTTGCACGGCTGCGCGAATTTTCCAAGCGGAAAAGTCGCTCAAAAATTTTATTCTGCTGCTCAGGAGCGACACCAGGAGGGCTGTCATCAACAGTGATGACAATATGCGTATCACCTGTGCTGATACCCACTCGAATCTCACCACCAGCATCAGTGTAACGAATAGAATTTTCCAACAAGTTGCTGAATAGCTGTTGCAACCGGTCGCTATCAGCGACTATTGAATAGACCTGAGTTGCATCAATATTATCTTTTAACGTTAAACCCGCCGCTTGCGCTTTCACTTGAAAATGTTCAATGCAGGTTTTTACCAAAGGCGCGAGCGAAATAGTTTGCTTGTTGTAGCTAAGGGCACCCACGTCGGATAACGACAACTCAAACAAATCATCAATCAAATTGCTCAACCCCAAAACCTTGTCATACAGCAATGCCAGATTTTCATGATTGGCAGGTCTAATACCATCTTGCATCGCTTCAATTTGTACTTTCAATACTGATAGCGGCGTGCGCATTTCATGGGAAATATCGGCAACCCAGAGCGCACGCGATTGCTGGTTGGCCGCCAGCGCTTCACTGAGTTGGTTAAAACTATTGCAGAGTTGGCCTATTTCATCGTTGCTAGTGACGGGAATCGTTTGTGAATAATCGCCAGATGCCAATGCATGAGCCTTTTGTGCAAGGCTAGCCAACGGCTGGCTGATTCGTCGCGCCAGTAAGGTTGCAACAATCGTCGCTATCACCAACACAAATAAACTGATGATGCTAAAAATTTTAAATTGATGCTGAATAAAATTTTGGTCTTGTTGGCGGCTCACAACAGTGGGTTTTACAAAACTGATAAACCCGACTATCTGGTTTGCATAAGTCACAGGAATCCAGTCCAGGGTTTGGTTGGGTTTGTTAACACCCAGCAACAATTTTTTATTAGCATCATGCAAACTGATACTGCTGACAAACTCACGGTAATAGGCGCGTGGGGTATTTTCTTCAGCGCTTTGCGCTGGCGGCAGGCCATCAAACAGGGAATCGCTTTCGGCAAAAATAATGTCTTTTAAATTGAGCCAGCGCGATGGAATGGCTTCAAGTGCATCAAATGAATTTTCTTCGCGATAAACATTTGAAAGAGCACTGCGCAATATTTCTAAACGCTGCACGGATTGCTTTGAGGTGTAATCCAAAAATCCTTGGCGCAAACTATTATGCAGCAACAGATAAAGCGCCAACACACACAGTGCTATGGTGCCGACAAAAGCCAACCAGAGTTTGGTGCTTACATTCATGCGCATAAAACTCTCCATTAACATCAGGCAGGTTCCATAAAAAAACGAGGCGCTTGGCCTCGTTTTACTCTCTGTATTTTTTGCTTTATTTTTTGGTCGGGCGTTCCCAACCCTGGATATTGCGCTGTTTACCGCGCGCAATAGCAAGTTCATCCTCATCGACATCTTTGGTAATAATCGAACCTGCACCCACAGTGGCACCCGGGCCAATTTTTACCGGCGCGACCAGCGCCGAGTTAGAACCAATAAAGGCGTTATCGCCAATTTCGGTTTTGAATTTATTTACACCATCGTAATTGCAGGTGATAGTTCCCGCGCCCACATTCACCTTGCTGCCGACCTTGGCATCGCCGATATAACTCAGGTGATTCACTTTGCTGCCCTTGGCGATCACGGCTTTTTTCAGTTGGGCTCAATCACTACACCATCACCCAACTCAACATCGCCTTCAAAAACGCAATTCACATCGATAACGACATCGCGACCGGCAATTACATTGCCGCGAATATCAATGCGCGAAGGATCGAGGAGAGTCACACCCGCCACCATCAATTCATTGGCTTTTTGTTTTTGATAAAAACGTTCAAGTGCGGCTTGTTGCTGACGATTGTTAATGCCTTCTACTTCTTCAACCGCATTGGGTTGTTCAACATGGATGGCGATGCCGTCGGCTTTTGCCATGGCGATAATATCGGTCAGGTAAAACTCGCCTTGTGCATTATTATTTTTTAATTGCGGCAACCATTTCTGTAAATGAACCGCTTTGACCGCCATAATCCCGGTATTAATTTCACGGATTTTTTTCTGCTCGTCACTAGCATCTTTGTGTTCGACAATCGCAACGACAGCTTTTTTTTCATCGCGCACAATACGGCCATAACCAGTAGGATCAACCATATTGACGGTGAGCAGACCCATTTGTTTTTCGTTCACGCCGGCGATTAATTTTTGCAGGGTTTCCGCGCGTGTCAGCGGTACATCGCCATAGAGAATTAATACAGTTGCATCATTACGAACTTGCGGCAGGGCTTGCTGCACTGCATGGCCAGTTCCCAATTGTTCGGCTTGCAGGACAAATTTCACATCCGGCGCCGCCATTTTTTCTTCTACTTTCTCCGCACCATGGCCGACGATAATCAGGATTTGCTCGCCGCCCACCTGACGCGCCATATCGACTACGTGTTGCACCAAGGCTTTGCCGCCAATCGGGTGCAAGACTTTGGGTAAGTCGGAACGCATGCGGGTGCCTTTACCGGCGGCGAGAACGAGGATGTCGAGCATGATGAATCCTTTAAATTTTTGTTTGGGCGAGCAGGTAGTTTGTATTTTCTGCATTTTAGCGAGTTGATCGCTTATTGGCATGAACAATACGACGTCAGTTAAAAATTTTGTGCAATAAAAAAGGCGACTCGAAAGTCGCCTTTTTTGTCCAACAACAAACGCTTACTTGCCCGCTTTTCTTTTGATTGCTTGCAAGGTGCGCAATTGGGCAGCAGCTTCTGCCAGTTGCGCGGCGGCGCGCTGGAAATCTATCTCGCTGGATTGATCTGCCAGTTGTTGTTGCGCTAATTGCTGTGCTTCCAAAGCTGCAGCTTCATCCATATCGTCTGCGCGCAAAGCGGTATCCGCC
>JAGKWO010000075.1 GCA_021151835.1 Gammaproteobacteria bacterium | reverse complement strand
CCGCAAACTCGCAGTGAGTTTAATGGTCGTGATTCGTTTTCTGCGAACAGTGGTCGTGGTTTGAGTTTCCAAGATGTTCCTCCAGAGCTGATGGCAAAAGTTGAAGTCTTTAAAAGTCAGAGCGCTAAGATGATTGAGGGCGGTATCTCAGGAACCATCAATCTCAACACTCGCAAACCTTTTGATGCATCTGATCGTCAAGTCGCATTCAGTGCCGCAGCCAACTATGCTGATCTGTCCGAAGAAACAAAGCCGAGCTTCTCTGGTTTGTATAGTGATAGATGGGATACTGGTGCTGGTGAGTTCGGGTTCTTGGTGAGTCTTGCTACCTCAGAGTTAACCAGTCGTACGGATGGGGTTGCCTATGGACAAGTAGGCGATAATGCTAACGGTGATGGTGAACTGCAAGCAGATGAAAGATTTAAGCGCAGAAGCGTGGTGGTTGATGGAGAAAACCGATCCTTGTTTTCTCCAATCAATGGGCGTGTAACTTCTGCAATCCAAGGGCGTGAGCGTAACGGCGGTTCGCTTGTTGGGCAATGGCGTAATCCAGATGAAACATTGCTTGCTACAGCAGAATACGTATTTTCAGACTCTAGCCGTGATTGGTTGGAGCACAATATTGAATCTGACGATAAATTGGGCAGCTATTCGAATCTCACTGCCAATGGTCTTTATGTGACCAGTGGACAAATTAGTAATGTCGATTCCTATACCACCACTTCTCGTTATTCAGACACTGACTCAACAGTTGAAGATTTTTCATTTCGATTGGAATTTACCCCTTCAGATGAGCTTAAAATAGTTGGTGATGTTCAATATGTAAAAGCATCGACTGACTCAATCGATTTAAGTATTCAGACTGGTGTTCGTGCTGACACGACTTTTGATTTTAGATCAGACCGTCCTCACGTATTGATGACATCACCAGATGAGGGTGTGAGTTCTTCAGATTTCTTTGCTGACCCATCTAACTATTATTGGCGTTCCGCAATGGATCACTTAGAGGATAGCGAAGGTGATGAGTTTGCTATTAAATTGGATGCCGAATATCAGATCGGTGATGGTTGGCTGCGTTCGGTAGAAACTGGTATTCGTTTCTCTGATCGTCAACAAGATGTGAAATGGTCGCAATACAACTGGGGTAATCTCTCAGAGAACTGGGCTGGTGATGGCCGTAAATATTTCTCAGGTTTACAGGATAATACCCCTTGGGATGGCAACCCAAAAAATGGCGTTGCGTATGATCATAATATCCCCTTCGATCAGTTTTCTTACGAAGGGGGACATTTCCGTAGAGGTAGTAACAGTAGTGGTATAGAGGGTGGTAAATTTCTTGCCGCATCTGAATCGCTCATTACGAATTACGACAACTTTGTTGCTGCAACTAGGCCATTTGGTTATTTGCCAGCGGGTTATAGAGCTGCTGCGTACGATGGTGGGCTTTATACTTTGGCTGAACTCACCGACACAACTGAGCGTAACCAGGCTGCATATGTGCAATTGAATTTTGCGGATAGCGAAGATCGTTTGACAGGAAATGTGGGTGTAAGGCTTGTTAAGGTTGACACCGAATCGACAGGTGGTAACTCTTACCCTGCTGTGTGGACCGCAGATCTCGCTGATGCCATTGCGTCTTGTACAACTTGTGATTTTGCAACCTTGGCTGATGAGGAGAGGTTTAGCAACGGTGCGTTAGAAATAGGTACCGAAAAAGGATCTTTCACCAAGACATTACCTAGTCTTAATATTCGATACTCACTGACCGACGATATTCAGACGCGTTTTGCTGTTTCAAAGGCCATTTCATTTGCGGATATTGGTAGTTTGCGTAACTACCTCTCAATTAGTGCAACGCCGACGCTTGTTCGACCAACAGAAGATGCACCACCAACCAGTGTAACCTTCCAATACAGCGGAAGTGGTGGCAATCCAAACCTGAAACCTATGGAGTCTACCAACTACGATGCTGCAATTGAATGGTATTTTGCAGACGCTGGATCGGTTTTTGCCGGAGTGTTCTACAAAGACATGAGTAATTTCTTTGCTCAGGAAGCAGTAGAGACCACAGTTACTAATAATGGGGTTACTCGTACCGTTCTCATGGATGTGCCCGTTAACAAAAGCGTAGATGCGTCAATTGCTGGTTTTGAAACCGGCTACCAACAGTTCTATGATATGTTACCGGCGCCATTCGATGGGTTGGGTTTGCAACTGAACTTGACTCTGTTGGATGTAAGTGGCACATCACCTAACAGCAATATTGATCCGGCAAATCCACCTGGTGCAGGCGAAGCATTTACCCCTGCATTTGATAATCTGCCACTTCAGGGTATGTCTGAGACCACCTACAATATCGTAGGTATGTATGAGAAAGATGCGCTCTCTGTGCGTTTGGCTTATAACTGGCGCTCAGAATATCTGCTAACCACTCGTGACGTTATCACTCGTTTGCCAATTTATTCCCAGGCATCCGGGCAATTGGATGGATCGATTTTCTATACTATCAATGATAATTTCAAAATTGGTTTGGAAGGCTCCAATTTGACGGATGAAGTCACATGGACCAAGATGCAAGTTACACAGGAAGGTTCCGTCATTCCTCGTAACTACTTCATCAATGACCGTCGTTTCTCAATTGTCCTGAAAGGGCAATTCTAATTCAGGATTGTTTTTTGGGATTAAGGATGCACACGGCGTAATCGCCGTGTGCATTTTTTTTATGCAAATAACGCTTCTTGTGTGGGCATGACGCTATGGTGCAAGAAAAAATAGAGAAAGTTCTAATTGTTGGTGGCGGTACATCTGGCTGGATGACTGCTGCGGCCTTGGCTCATTTCTTAAAAAATAAAGGATGCGCTATTACGCTGGTTGAGTCCGAGGCTATTGGAACTGTCGGAGTCGGTGAGGCGACATTGCCTCATTTGCGCTTCTTTAACCAGACCTTAGGTATTAATGAAGCCGAGTTTATGGCAGCAACTAATGCAACCTATAAAATGGGCATTGAATTTTCTAATTGGGGACAGTTAGGAGATGCTTACATTCATCCGTTCGGTGAGTACGGCAAGGAAATCAATAGCGTAGCGTTTCATCAATATTGGTTGCGTCAGAATTATCGAGGAAGGAGTAAATCTATCGATAAGTACTCGCTTCCGGTGGTTGCTGCGGCACAGCAACGTTTTATGTTTCCGATTAATGATGAGCGTTCAATTTTTTCAACTTATTCCTACGCATTTCATATAGATGCAGGGCTTTATGCATCGTACCTTAGGCGGTATTCCGAAAATTTAGGTGTAACACGCATAGAAGGAAAAGTTGTTGCTGTTATGCAAGGAGATTCTGGCGAAATTCAATCTGTTCAGCTTGAAAACGGTGAAAAGATTGATGGCGATCTATTTATTGACTGCTCCGGGTTTCGTGGCCTCCTCATAGAACAGGCGCTTAAAACCGGATATGAGAATTGGAGCCATTGGCTTCCCTGCAATAAAGCTGTTGCAGCACCTTCGGAATTGAATGGGCCGTTATTACCTTACACCAAGGCTATAGCCCAAAAAGCCGGTTGGCGTTGGCGCATACCACTGCAGCAGCGAACTGGCAATGGACATGTATATTGTAGTGATTTTATGAATGACCAGGATGCATGCGATATCTTGGTTAGCAGTATTGAGGGGAAGCTGATTGCAGATCCCAAAGTATTGCAATTTACTGCCGGAAAACGCAAAAAAGCCTGGAATAAAAACTGTGTGGCAATTGGTTTGTCTGGTGGTTTTTTGGAGCCGCTGGAGTCAACAAGTATTTACCTAATACAGATCGCCATAATGAAGTTGATGGAATTATTTCCAGATAAATCTATCGACTCTGCATTGGTGAATGAATTCAATCGACTGATGGATATCGAATATCTGCGAATTAGAGATTTTCTAATTCTCCATTACTATGCAACAAAGCGAAACGATACTGCATTTTGGGATTATTGCCGTAACATGCCGATTCCTCACGAGCTTGAGCATAAGATGGCGCTGTTTCGTGAGCGGGGCTATGTGGTGGAATATCAGGGAGGTTTATTCCTGGAGCCTAGCTGGATTGCTGTATACCTTGGGCAGGGAGTGTTGCCAAATAAGTTTGACCCGCGTGTGAACTGGATAAGTGATCAACAGTTAGATAAAACTATGTTTGAAATAGAGGCATTGGTAGAGAGAGCGGCTATGCAAATGCCAATGCATGATCAGTTTTTGGTTCAACATCGCGCTAGCCTGGAGCGTCCAAAATCGACTATGAGTTTGTATGGAGGGCGCCAATGATTCCGCATCGATTGGTAGTGTATGGTGGCGGTGTAGGTGCCTGGGTTACTGCAGCAGCGTTGGCAAATGCTTATTCGCCTGAGTCAGCCCAGGTGATTCTAATCAATAATGGTGCCCACACTGAGGAGCCATTTGTGGCTGATTCGGGTCTGGCTTCGTTACGAAGGTTTCACACCGGTTTACGGATATCTGAACGCGACCTGATGCATCAAGTTTCCGCCACCTTTAAAGTAGGTACTCGCTTTCAGGACTGGTCAAGCATTGGTCAGAACTTTGTCCATGGATTGAACGTATATGGGAATGTTCTGGATGGAGTCGATTTCCATCAATATGCAATTTTATTACAGCACTGTGGCGATAAAACTAAATTCGATGCCTATTCCCTTGCTGCTCATGCAGCCAATGACGGGCGATTCGGCTTTCTTGGAAAAGAATTAATTGAGAAGGGTTTTTCTCTGGATTACTCCCTGCATGTTGAGTTGTTGCGTTACAAGGAATACATGCAAGCATATGCAAAAAGGAAAATGGTGCAAGTGCAGGAAGGTGTTTTAGACTATTTAAGTTTTGATGATGGAAACAGGATTCGCTCGATCACTCTCTTATCTGGGGAAGTGATAGAAGGGCATTTCTTTTTTGATTGTAGTGGAAAGGAAGCGGCGTTAATAGGAAAGTTCGAAAATAATAATTTCATAGATTGGAGTGGCAAGTTGCCTGTTAATAAACAGGTGGATGTGGTTGTTAAATGTGCATCCCGTTCGATGCTTACTACAGGATTATCCGCATGCAGGCATGGTTGGGTAAAGTCAATTCCTCTTCAGAATAAAACTTTATACTCACTTATATATAACCATGATCTTGTTTCTGACGATGAGGCTGCTTATGCTGTGCTGGAAAAGTCTGGTGGGCAGCCTGGTGAAATTGTGCAATCTTTCGCTGTCGCACCAGGTCGGCGCGAACATTTCTGGCAAGGAAATTGTCTGGCTTTAGGAGCGGCCGCAGGAGAATTTACCAATATTGCTTTATCTTATCTCCATCATGTTCAGAGTGGAATTCTTCAGTTTATCGATATGTATTCGTTTGAAGGGCAAAATCAATTTGCTGCAACTCAGTACAATTATTTAATTTCAGGCGAATATGATCGCATTCTGGATTATCACCAGTTGCACTTGTTGCTGTGTAATTCGTCGTCGTCCGACTTTTGGCGAGCAATTAAATCCATACCTTATGGCGACGAATTGAAACACAAATTGGAACTGTTCAAGGTGCGCGGTAAAGTGGCATTCAATGAATACGAGACATGGTTACCCGGTATGTGGATATCATTGTTATTGGGAAATAATTATTGGCCAGAAAAAAGCGACAGCCTATTGATTGGATGTGATTTGGGGGCTGTGGCTAATCGCCTAAATAGTATGCGATTAGCATATAGGGACCTTGCTGCGCGCTTTCCAGATGAACATGAATTTTTGAATAAATATGCCGCGTTTAATCAATAACAATATACAAAAACAGTATGAATTATGAATGAGAATAGGATTAAAAAAATAGTGATAGCGGGTGGCGGCACTGCTGGTTGGATGACAGCGGCAGCCTTCGCCAAAGTGCTGGGAGCGGAGCATTACGCCATACATTTGGTCGAGTCTGAAGAGATTGGGACTATTGGTGTAGGGGAGGCAACCATTCCTCATATCCAAAAATTTAATCAAATATTGGAAATTGATGAAAACGATTTTATGAGAAAAACCCAGGCCACATTTAAGCTGGGAATTGAGTTCGTTAATTGGAAGCAAATAGGGCACAGCTACATTCACCCGTTTGGCGCTTATGGTGAGGATATCAACGCATTTCCATTTCACCAGTATTGGTTGAAGTTGAAGAGCTGCGGGCATGCCTCCAGTTTAGAAAACTATTCCATTGCGACTATGGCTGCGCGCAGCAACAAATTTACCCGGCCATTAAATATTAATGGGTCGCCATTGTCTGACTTTGGTTATGCGTTTCAGTTTGATGCGGGGCGTTACGCTCAGTTCCTGAGGCAGTATTCGGAGTCGAGAGGGGTTATACGAACTGAAGGAAAAATTGCCTCGGTAGAGTTGTGTGAAGACACTGGAAATATTAAACACCTAATGCTTGATAGCGGATTGGTAATGGATGGAGATTTATTTGTTGATTGCACTGGAATGCGAGGGCTTTTAATTGAGGGGGCACTAAAAACTGGCTATGAGGATTGGTCCCATTGGCTTCCTTGTAACAGTGCTGTTGCCGTTCCTTGCGAGAAAGTAGAGGAGCCAATTCCCTATACTCGCGCTACGGCACGTGCGGCGGGTTGGCAGTGGCGCATTCCCCTTCAACACCGTACAGGGAATGGTCATGTATTTTCAAATCATTATATGAGTGATGATGAAGCAACCAGCATACTATTGAATAACCTGGACGGAGCCATTATTGCTGATCCAAAAGTAATCCGGTTTAAGACGGGGCGCCGAAAGCAATTTTGGAACAAAAATTGTGTGGCAATAGGGTTGTCCAGTGGGTTTTTAGAGCCGCTGGAATCAACGAGTATTCATCTGATACAAACTGCAATATCCAAATTAATTAATCTATTTCCCTCCAGTCGTTTTATGGCTCACGGGGCAGAACTCTATAATAAAAATACTATTTTCGAATATGAGCGCATTCGCGATTTTCTTATTTTGCACTACAAGGTGACTGAACGAACAGACTCGGGTTTTTGGAATTATTGTCGAACTATGGAGATACCAGAGTATCTGCTAGACAAGATTAAGCTTTATTCATCTACAGGACGAATATATCGAGAAAATGAAGAGTTGTTCAGTATTCCTAGCTGGTTGGCTGTGTTTGAAGGGCAGGGAATTGTTGCGGAGGATTATCACCCGGCTATTGATGCAATGCCACTTGAAGATTTGAGTAAGAAACTCAAAGATTATGAAATGACGGTAAAAAAATGTGTGCAATATATGCCAACACATGCTCAGTATATAAACGACAACTGTAAAGCGATCAAGTTGTGAGTGTGCCAATAAAGCTACGCCGCTTCCCGGCGGCCGCACATGATTTGGCTTGGCTGGTGCTTGTGGATGTTTTTTATCAGTATGGGAGTGTTTAAAATATATATCGGTGAATTTGCACTTTCAAAGTTGCGTGTGACCTAGAAAAGGCTTAACTCACTATTTTTTCTCCTCTCCTGTGCAGCCCTTTTCACCCTCAGACAGTTTTTCAATTCGAATATTAGTGATACTTACATTAAATTTACCTTCGGTACTAATAGTAAAAGGGCCGTTGATTTTGCTGAGATCAAAGTTGTCGCTCTTAAAGCAATTAAGTGGTAATGGCAGGGAAAACCATTCCCCTTTGGGCATTTTTTTAATCATGCCGTTAATAGTGATATCCGCTCGGCAAGGGTAGCCGCAATCAAGTCCAATCTTGACGTCTTTATCTGGTTTGGTGTCAATGCGCATATCAATGGTGAGTGATGCCGCATCTTTGAATTTTGATAAATCTATGGGGTTGCCGTAGAGTCCAAAATTTCCTTGCATGTTTTTATAGGCGGCCCATTTGATTTGGATCGCATCACCCTTCGCTTTAAAGTCGGCTGGCGCAACCGAAACTTTTCGCCCAGCAGAGGAGCCTTCCCTACCTTGGATATTTACACTCCAGTTGCTCGGATCTCCTAAAGAGATACTACGGCTGATGGGCTCTCCTTTGACGAGATAAAAATGATTGGGGTTTAAGTTTTGCGCTTGAACGCTTGAGGTCATTAGCAGCCCGAGGCCGGCGCAGGAAAGCAAGTTTTTTATGTATGTGTTGTCCATAGGGATATTCTCGTATGACATTTTTATTGGATGACGAACCGACCAAATAATATGATTTTTGGCACCTGAATAATATTCACCCAAGCATGACAAAAGTCAATTCGAGGATGAAAATTTCCCGCTAGTCAGGCGGTTGATCTTGTTGGTGAACAGGGCAATTGTTGTTACGTACTCTGTAGTGATAAAACCGCATCACCCTTGCGTGGCCATTTGAATTTGTCTTTCTCCAGCCGTTTGTACTCGGCAACCGCTCCTGCGTTGCCCTACCTTCCGCCATCCATGGCGGTTGCAAAAACAAAATCCCGTCTTATCCCAGTACAGGATTTTAATTTTGTTGCGGCTACGGCTGCCAAACACAAACAAGGCGGAGGAAAACACATCCAGTGCCATGGATTCCTGTACCAGTACGCTCAACCCGTTAATTGATCTGCGAAAATCCAGCGGTTGCCGGTGCATATACACCGGCACATTATCCCACTGGATCATGCCAAATTCCTGAGCAATTGCGCCAGCCATCCTGGTTGCGGCAATGTGCCAAACACCAGCTTGCATGCGTTACTGTGAATAACCAGTGCATTTGTCATTGCACCGGGAACGCTATGCGTAACGTCCGGCTTTATGTTTACACGGGCAAAGCCGGTCTCCACTTTTCCAGCTGCCTTCGCTAATTGCTTGCGACGCAAACTGAAATATTGGGGGCACAGGTCGTTCTGTTGACAGAACTCTGCTGCTGATACATCGCTGGTTTCCTGTTGTGCAAACAGTTCTCGCCATTGCTAAATGCTACGTCTTTTCATAAAACCTCCGGTTAACAGGGGAGGTTATATGCTAATGGTAAAAATCCGACTTAGGTAGAGTGGGGGTGGTTAGGTGCTTACGTTTATTTCGGTCGTTGCGGATATAGGGTCATGTTGCGGTTTGTTCCTCAGCCTGCGCGGCCGCACCAACCTACACAAATAAAAAGCCCGATCAGAAAAACTGATCGGGCTTTTTATTTGCGCGAAAAAAATCAATTATTCAAAATAGGCATCCACTGTTTGGATGCTGCCGTCATCGTTGTGAACGAGTTCGGTCACCTTGATGTTCCGCAAATGGGTTTTGCCGCCCGACAATTGCGAGTCGTGGTAGAACAAATACCATTTACCCTCGTGTTGCACGATGGAGTGGTGGTTGGTCCAGCCGAATACGGGGGTGAGGACTATGCCTTTGTGGGTGTAGGGGCCATAGAGGTTTTCAGCCACCGCATAGGCGATGTAGTGGGTGTCGCCGGTGGAATAGGAGAGGTAATACTTGCCGTTAAATTTGTGGATCCAGGCGGCTTCAAAAAAGCGGCGGTTGCTGTCGGTACCGAGCAGTGGAACACCGGCGCCATCCAGGATTTGCAGGTCTTTGGGGGGCTCGGCAAATTGCAGCATATCGTCGCTGAGCCTGGCGATTTTGGGGCTGAGTGCGGGTTCGTTACTTGCCGGGTATTTATCTTCCTCAACGTAGCTGCCACTGGCCCAGCGCTGCAATTGCCCGCCCCAGATGCCGCCAAACACCATGTAGTGGGCGCCGTCGTCATCTTTAAATACCGCAGGGTCGATGCTGAAGCTGCCTTTAATAGGTTCGGGTTCGGCCTTGAAGGGACCAGTGGGGGAATCGCTGGTGGCTACGCCCATCTGGAAAATGCCGTCTTTGTTTTTTGCCGGGAAATACAAAAAGTATTTACCGTCTTTTTCGGCCGCATCGGGTGCCCAGAGTTGGCGGCTGGCCCAGGGTACGTCTTTCAGGTTCAGCGCTTCGCCGTGATCGGTGGTGGTTTGGGTGGCCGGGTCGTAGGAGAAGACGCGGTAATCCTTCATATCGAATTTATCGCCTTCGCCATCGGTGGTGATGCCAGTTTCCACATCGTGAGAGGGGTAGATGTACAACTTGCCGTTAAACACATGGGCTGATGGGTCGGCGGTATATCGATCTTTAACCAAGGGCTGGTTAAGGAATTTGGCTGGGTCTATGGAGGGATCTGCAACCAGCGGGGCCGGTGCGGATGACGCGGCGGCGGTGGCGGTTGGTTCCGGAGCCGATTTGTCCTGGCACCCGAGGATAAAGGCGACGCTGCTGATAAAGCTGGCAGCAAGGAGTTGTTTTTGTAATGTCATAGGCTTGCTCTCTCTTGCGGGGTTGTGAATTGCCGTTGTTGTTTTATGGCTGGCGGGCACTGGGCTTACCAGTGCCATAGGGTACCATCTTCCAGGCGGTTGACGGGCAGGCAAGCGCGCTTGTAGGGGTATTTGGCCGCAAGTTTTTCGTCAATGTCCACCCCGTGGCCAGGTGCTTCGCCGGGCGTGAAATAGCCTTTGTCGAACACATAGGCGTGGGGGAAGACTTCTTCCATGTGGGCGCTGTGGGCCATGTGTTCCTGGATACCGAAGTTGGGTACCCAGTAATCAAAATGCAGCGCAGCGCCCATACACACTGGTGACAAATCGGTGGCGCCATGGAAGCCGGTGCGCACGTTGAATAGGCTGGCGAAGTCCGCAATGCGACGCACATGGGTGATGCCACCCGCATGGACAATGGTGGAGCGAATGTAGTCAATCAATTGGTTTTGGATCAGCTCGCGGCAATCGTGGATCGAGTTGAAGACTTCGCCCACCGCGAGCGGCGTGGTGGTGTGATGGCGAATCAATTTAAAGGCTTCCTGGTTCTCGGCGGGCACCGCATCTTCCAGCCAGAACAGGTGGAAGGGCTCCAATTCCTTGCCCAGGCGCGCCGCTTCTATGGGGGTTAGGCGGTGGTGTACATCGTGGAGCAAATGGATCTCGCGACCAAATTCCTGGCGCACGGCAGCAAAGACTTCGGGGATGTAATTCAAATATTTTTCAGTGGACCAGACTTCTACAGAGGGCAAATCCGCATCGGCGGGCTCGTAACTTTTATCGCCCTTGGCAACGCCGTAAGTTTTTTCGATACCGGGAATACCGCATTGGATGCGAATGGCCTGGTAACCTTTTTCACGTGCTTTGCGCACAGCCTCGAGGGTAGAGTCCAGATC
>JAGKWO010000025.1 GCA_021151835.1 Gammaproteobacteria bacterium | reverse complement strand
GGTAAAAATAAACGGTGAATTTTTTTGTGATGTATTTTACAACCATTAACTATTGGCATTGAAAACTGCACAATGGCTTGCGGGTGAATTGAAAGGTTTTTTTTCGCTCCCTAGAATCAGCCAGATATTTCTAATAATAAGTTCCTGCATCAACCAGCCATTAGTTGACTAAAGCAACTATTAATAAAAGCGCTATCTATAAAAGCTATAGGCCTGAATTCCTTCTCGTTGCCAGAAGTGATTTCGTATTGGCGGTTTCCTTGTTCCACAGCCTGCAGTTTCGATATCTATTTCCCCGGGAAGGGGTGAAGGTTAATCCTTTCACAAATACTATTCGTTAAGGAGTACGTATGAAATCCCGGTTAATTAAAACCCTAGGGTGTGCATTAACTTTATTATTTGCAGTTCCCTCTTTGGCATTAACGTCCGTTGCCAGCACCAGTTCGCGCCAGGCTTGCGCGGGTGTATCTACATCCAGTGCGGCGAGTCAGGCAGCGGTCACCGCACTCAGTTGTAAAGTTACGGTGGTAAATGATTGGGGTTCCGGTTATCAGGTGGCGGTAACTGTCACTAATACCGGCACCGTAAATATTGATACTTGGAAAGTATTTTTAACCATTCCCGGCGAGCAAGGTTATGTCACTGGTTGGGATGCGGTTATTACGCAAATATCACCAACGCAAATTGAACTGCGTAAACCCTCTTGGCAGGGGCCTTTATTACCCGGGCAATCTGCAACTGTTAGCGCTCAGTTTAAAAAACCTGCGGGTACTGGCGGTGTAGTGACTTGTCACACGCAAATTGCACCACCACCGAATACCGCACCGCAAGGTGAATTTACTGCAGCAATTACTCACGACACTGTGCATGTAAAAAGTGTGAATGTTGTAGATGCGGAAGGCGATAAGTTAACGCACAGTTTTGATTTTGGTGATGGTGTTGTCATCAATTCAAATGATGCGTGGCACAGCTACAAAACGCCCGGAACTTATACGATTACGCAAACTATTAGCGATGGCAAACTCAGCAAAGTAAACAAAAATACGGTTAGTGTCACAGTCGCTGGAAATAATCGCGCACCTGTTGCCGTGTTTTCTTACAACACTTCGCGCTTGACTGCATCGCTTAATGCAAAAGGTTCGGCCGATAAAGACGGTCAGGCGCTGACTTATGCCTGGGATTTTGGTCAGGGGATAACAGCAGCTTCAACCAATCCAAATACCAGTGTGACCTTGCCGCACGGTGGTGGCAATGTGGTATTGACCGTGTTTGACGGTGAGTTGGGTAATTCATTCCAATATTCAGTTCCGGCAAATAGCTGCATGAGTTACGACGCTGCACCGCAATTGGCATTCAGCAGTGAGGTGAATGGATCATCAGTAACGCTCGATGCAAGTGCATCAAAAGTTGTCGATGGTTTTAATTGGGATTTTGGTGATGGTGCAACAGGCACAGGCATGTTTGCCAGCCATACCTATGCCGCTCCAGGTACTTACACAATTACTTTGCGCGGCACAGCGCAAATGATGTCAGCCACCAAAACAGCACAAATTGTTATTGCTGATACTACGCCAATCAATTTACCACCGGTGGCAGAATTGAGTTGTACAGAATTGGTTGCCGTAGGTGATGATTTTGAAAATGGAATTGCCTATTACACTTACACAACGCGTTGCGATGCTACCGCGAGCCTGGACCCGGAAGGTCAGCCATTATCATTCAGTATGAATTGGGGCGATGGAAAAACGACTACATCTACCAACGGAATATTTATTTATAAATATTTAACCGGTGGTGAATACAACTTGACCTTGTCAGTAAGCGATGGAGTTAACACAGCACAAAAATCCCTGCCCTGGATAGCGAGCAACTCAACTGTTAATAATCGTCCGCCGGTTGCCTGTTTTGATATTGCTGCGGGCAATACCTTAACCGTAAATGCCAGTTGTTCCAGCGATCCTGACAGCAATCCATTAACCTATGCCTGGGATTTTGGTGATGGCAGCAGTGCAACAGGGGTGAATACAACTCACAACTATTCTGCTGCTGGTTCTTACACTGTGAAATTAACCGTGTCGGATGGAAAAACTACCAGTGTGTTGAGTAAAACCTTTGTTGCTAATGTTGTGCAAAAACCTACGCGCTGCGAATTTCAAATTACCAATTCCTGGAGTGGTGGTTTTACCGGATGGTTCCGTGTGTATAACCAAAGCACCAGTCCAATATCTGGTTGGGCTGGCGTAATTACATTTGCACCGGGCACTAATGTCACCAGCTATTGGAATGGTACTGTGGTTGGGGCAAATCCCTATCAGGTAACACCGGCAGCTTGGAATGCAACATTGCAGCCTGGTACTTTTGCACAGGTTGGTTTTATGGTGTGGGATGGCGCAACTACTCACCCAACACCACAAGTTTCGGGACCTTCTTGTGAGTAATACTCGACCCCTGACTTGTGGTTAGAGTCTCGGATCAAATGCCCCAATCTTGTTAGTATTTTTATAACTGGCAAGATTGGGACTACGGCTATGAACAGAATTTTATTTCCACAACAGCTATTAGTTGTTTTTATTTTATCGACATTAATCGCCTGCGGTGGAGGTGGCTCCGGTGGGGGCGGCGGTGCTTGTTCCGGGGCAGCTACCAATACCCCTTGAATTGTCGGTTGGACAATAATTTCAGGCTGCGGGGCTGAAGGTGATAAAACCATCGCGGCCAGCACACTGGCATGAATGCCAATGACAATTAATAGGGAGTTTAATGGGGCGTGTTTGGATTGCATCGCGACAGCAGGAATTCAGTGGCGTTTAAATTGGGTGACAATGATAATTCTTCTCATTAACAAACGCAATGAAAATGCTTTCGCATCTATTGACCGGGCGAAATTTCGTCCGGTCAATAGGCTGCAACAACATTAATGGCTGAATAACGCCGTTTGGACTATCGCCAACAACTTACGATAGCCCGGTGCAAGCTCGGCTTTAATGGTGCGTGAATCAATATAATAGGGTGCACGCTTACCGTGGTAATCGATGCAGGGGCCGATAGGCTGGAAATGGATGCCGACAAAATTCAGGCTGCGTGCCAGACGCGGCTCCATCATGACAAAGGTATGAAAACGTCGAGTCTTATAGGTCATTGCAATAGCTGCCATATAAAGGCTGATGGCAATGTAGGGGAAAAAGCGCAGTTCCTGTACTGAAAAGGTTGATTCATTAATCGCACCGGTAGCGACGCCGACAAATTGGTCGCTTTGGCGTTTACGGAAGGCAGCCGGTACCGCCAGGCGGGATATTTCGCAAATCTGGCGCGGTAGAAATTGGTGCGGATGCAGGTCGGGATCGGTCAAGGCGGCTGTGCAAAATTTCTGCAAGGGTAATAATTCATCGGTGTTATTGGTTGTAATTAACCGCAAAGTTCCTGCTAATTGTTGCGATCCCAAATGGCGAATGCAGCAATGTATGGCACGCTCATCAAATTCATCGCACTCAATTTGGCCCGGTTTTTCGTCTTCATAATGCAGTTCCTCGCAATACACCTGATGGCGCAGGGCATAAACCTCCTGCTTACCGGCATCTGCAAGCGCGATTTGCGGCTGTAAGTACTGGGCAAAATGCTTGCTGATTGCCAGGGCTTCATCATTGGCAAGGCTGGATTTGCCGGGGGTCGGGGACGCAATTTTGTCTGGCCGGGGACCTATTTGCGGCGCTGCCAAATGTTCTTTTTTCAGGTGTTCTGCACTCATAGTTCCTTTTATCCTTTCCTGTTCAAAGCGGTTTTACTTTATCTTCAACGGGGTCGCATGACGGCTGAGTCAACCTGTAGATTCTAGGTCCAGACGCCAAAAACAGGCAGGATTAAATACTTCTATGAAACATACCGTTTATTAAGATTACCAAAGCTTAACCCTGGTGGTACTTTGCCAGAGCGGTTGGAGTGGTATACTCAGCCCCCCTTATTGATGAAGTCCACAGGAATTCATGGAAATTTTTATATTACTGGGTTTGATTTTGGTCAATGGCCTGTTTGCCATGTCAGAAATCGCCATTGTTACTGCCAAAAAATCCCGTCTGCAAATTCTCGCCGATAAAGGCAGCAATTCCGCGCAAATCGCGCTCAAGCTTGCCGAAGACCCTACCCAGTTCCTGTCTACTGTCCAAATCGGTATCACGTCCATCGGAATCATGAATGGTATTTTCGGTGAATCGATTTTGGCGGAACCCTTTGCGCTCTGGTTGCAAAGTTTCGGTGTCCCCGTTCACTTCAGCGATAACTTTGCCACCATCCTTGTGGTAGTAGTGGTGACTTACCTTTCTATTGTTGTTGGTGAGCTGGTGCCAAAACGTATCGGCCAGCTCAGTGCGGAGCGTATCGCCTGTGTAATGGCTAAACCCATGCAGTTGCTGGCAATAGCAACTAAACCCTTTGTGCATTTGCTTTCTACTTCCACGCGCACGCTGATGCGCTTGCTCGGTTTTCATCACAACCAGAATCAGCAAGTGACTGAAGAAGATATTCACGCGATTCTCGATGAAGGCTCCAGCTCCGGCATATTGGAAGAACAGGAACACACGATGGTGAAAAATGTGTTGCGCCTGGAAGATCGCAATATCGTGTCATTGATGGTACCGCGCTCGGATATGGTTTACCTGGATACCGCGTTATCGACAGAAGAAAATTACCAGCGCGTGATGCAATCACCGCACTCGCGTTTTCCGGTGTGCACTAAACAAAATGACAATTTAATCGGTGTGATTAACGCCAAGGAATTGTTAGCGGCCGCCATTCGCGGCGATAAAGTCAACCTCGCCGAATTAGCCAGGCCTTGCCAGGCAGTTCCTGAAACACTAACTGCAATGGAACTGCTGGATTTTTTCCGTCGCTCGCGCACCCAGATGGTTTTTGTAGTAGACGAATACGGTGAGTTGCGCGGATTGGTTACGTTGCAGGATTTGCTCGAAGCCTTGACCGGCGAATTTATTGGTGAAGAAGGCGAAGATGCGTACATCGTGCGCCGTGAAGATGGATCTTTATTACTGGATGGCATGCTCTCGATTGTTGATTTCAAAGATAGTTTGCATATCGACGAATTACCGGAAGAAGGCAGCTACCAAACCCTGAATGGCTTGATGATGCTAGTGATGGGGCGCGTACCGGCAACTGGCGATAAGATTCAGTTGCGCGGATGGGAGTTTGAAATTGTCGATATGGATGGCCGTCGTGTCGATAAGGTTCTGGCCAGTCATTTGCCGGATGATGAATAAAACCGACGGTAAGAAACACCGCAACTGAAATTTAATAATAGCTGCACTGAATCCGGTAAGGCTAAAACTGCATCCAAGCAATTATTGCAGATTTGCATTTTAGCCTTCCCGGAGATTTAACAGCAATGACAACAACAGTGCAGCGGCAAGCCCATTTTGATCACCTGCGAATTCTTTTAACTTTTCTGGTTGTCCTGCACCACGCTGCAATTACCTACGGTGGCTCCGGTGGCTGGTATTGGCGTGAGTTGCCTAACGCCAGCGTTACTCCTCTCATTATGCTGAATGCAATTGACCAATCCTTCTTTATGGGATTTTTCTTTTTGTTGTCCGGTTATTTTATGGTTGCCTCGCTGGAGCGAAAAACAACAGCGAATTTTTTAATCGACCGGTTCATGCGCTTGGGAATCCCGTTGCTGGTTTATTTTTTTGTGTTATCGCCTTTAACTATTGCATTGGCTCATAACGCCCCGGCAACCCTGGGAGAGAAATGGTGGCTGATGATTAAAGACCAGCAATTCGGGCCCGGGCCTTTATGGTTTGCTGAAGCATTGTTGATTTTTGCAGCTCTATATTTGGCAATAAATAAAATAATTGCGGTAAAACACTGGAGCCCGGAGCGTTTACCGGGATTTGCGGCATTGCTGTTAGTCGCGCTGGGTTTGGGGATAATTTCATTCGCCGTGCGCCTAAAAGTCCCGGTAGGCGAGGACGTTCTTTGGTTGCAGCTAGGGTTTTTCCCCTGTTATGTCTTTTTATTTTTTGCAGGATGTGCGGCTCATAAACACCAGTTGCTCGATAAAGTCGATGGCAAATATGCGGCGCCCTGGTTGTTGATTTCATTAGTTGCTGTCGCAACACTGCCGTTTGCGTTAATGAAGTTGTTGGGTGACGGCCCGTTTGAAGGTGGATGGAATGCCAATGCGATCTACTACGCTTTTTGGGACCCGCTCACCGGTTGGGGAATTATTCTTGGCCTGCTATGGTTTTTTCGCCGGTTCCTGGCGGTACCAGGGTTATTATCGGCGTGGATCGCCCGCAGGGTCTATGGAGTATTTATTTTTCACGCGCCTATATTGGTCGCCTACTCAGTGATGTTTGCACCGCTTACATTAAGTCCCTACGGTAAATTTATTATGGTCAGCCTCCTGACATTTTTGTCGGGTTTGCTTGTTACCAGCCTGTGTTTGTTGTTTCCTCCGGCAAAAAAAATTCTCTAAAAAAAGATAGATTATTTTTTGTCGCCTAAAGCCTCTGTGATGTGGGTCACGTGTTATGAGGAATAGATTGATAATGCAGGTGTAATAGTGGTTTTTTTGTATACAAAAAACCTTGGTGGTTGAATCTGCTGCTAAAATTTCCCCTAAGAATTTACGGGGGAATCGGCGTGGGGCCATTGGAAACATTATTGTGGGTTTATCCACTGCTGCTATTGCTGAATGGCTGTGTCGCGATTGCGCTATGGGCGATTTATCGGCAATTTATTTTTGGGCTGCTAGTTGGGGTATGGGCCAGTACGTTACTTAATTTCGCTGCGCAGGGAGCACTGCTTGACGCTCCGCTGGCAGGTATCCTGGCATTTTCCTCCTACATCGTCTCGGCCTGGTTTTTGTGTCACATTCTGTGTTTTATCACTCACCAGCAATTTTCCTTCCGCACTTATTGGGGCATTTATTTGCTGGCGCTAACGGTTAGCGTCGCTGTGTATTTTTTTGGTGCTGGTTTTTCATTGATTGCTTTACCCCTCGCGATTGCCGTGGCAGCTCCGCAAGTGAGTTTTGCGTTAAAGGCGTTGAAGAATAGCCAACTGCCCACATTAGTGCGTATCTTTTCTATTGTATTGCTGGTGAATGGCCTGCACTTTATCGATTATCCTTTTTTGCGGCCCATCCCGGAGGCAGCGATATTTGGTTATAGCCTGGTGATTGCTACCAGTATGTTGTTCGGGGTTTTACTGCCGTGCGTTATTAATAATTTTCTTGCCGATGAGTTGACCTTGCAGCTGCGCAATGAGGTTAACAATCATCAAAAAACTTCGCTTGAGCGCGAGCAAGCCCTGGTCGTTGCCGAACAGGCCCTGCGGGCCAAAGCGGTATTCCTAGCAAATGTAAGCCACCATTTGCGTACACCGATTAACGGTATCATGGGGTTGAATGACCTCTTGCTTGATTCGCCGTTGAAACCCGAACAGCAACATTTGGTACAGAATATTCGTGCTTCCAGCAACGAGTTGCTCGGCATAGTTGATAATGTACTCACTATTTCGCTGTTGGAATCAGAGAAGGTCAAGCTTTATCCCAAAGCGATCAGTATCCAGCAACTCGTCAACGATGTCTTCGATCATTACGCCTCCAGCGGTCCTCTACAACTGCGCTTGATTAATCAGGTTGATGCGAGCCATTCTGAGTGGATTTACGCTGACGCATTAAAAATTCGCCGGATTTGTTTCAACCTTGTTGACAATGCGTTAAAGCATAGCGAAGGCGCGGTTGCGACTTTGGCTTTGTCGCTCGTAGATTCAAACCTTCACATCACTCTGGTTGATGATGGCAAAGGGGTAGCTCCGGAACGCCTGGAAAACCTGGCGCTGCCTTTCAAGCAAGAGGTCCAATCCATTCATTCCGGCATGGGGCTGGGGCTTAGCATTGTGCGCGAACTGGTTACCTTGATGTCTGGCCAGGTGCAGTTTGAATCAAAACCGGGTGAAGGGTTGCGTGTGCACTGTCAAATTCCTGTCAAACGAATTACCGGTGACTATATCGCGCCTTCACTTGCAGCACAGATCGCGAGCGGGCAATTAACAAACCACTCGCAGGTAAACGACACAGAACATCCGCAAGTTGATGAGGTCAAACACAAGCCGGTTGCAGAAAAGTCAGTCACTGAAAAAAATCATTTGGTATTAGTGGTTGAAGATAATCCGGTCAATCGAATGGTTATCAGCGGGATGTTGAAAAAACTCGCTGTTGATTTTTGTATGGCAGAAGACGGCTCCCAGGCAATGGTGCTCTATAAACAGCATAAAAATCATTTGGCCTGTATTCTCATGGATGTTCAATTGCCCGATGCAAATGGTTTGGATCTGGTTGAAGAAATCAGGGCAGAGGGCGATAAAGTACCGGTACTGGTGATTAGTGCATTTACATTTGGTAACGATGAGGCCCGTGCATTGGAAGTGGGCGCAAATGCCTATTTGCGCAAGCCTTATCACTTTGATGAATTTAAAAATGCCCTGGATGATTTGGGTGTTTCTTCAGAAAATAAAAAGTAATTTAAGCGACACGCTGTGTTAATTTGTAAAAATTTACAAAAAATTTATAAGTTGGAAGGAGTTTTGCTGTTAGAGCAATGTGCGTTGTTTTTTTACAAAAAAATGGCGCCTTTCAATAACAGATAAGGAGAAACTCCAATGCACAACATATTTGAATCGATTGAAAATCATAAGAATCACTTGGCTGACCATTCTTTTTGTCGGCGTTTGCGAATGAGTGAATCCCCCGATAAATCCATCTTCAATTTTGTTCCCCACATGACTTTTTTTGTATTGGGATTCAGGGATTTACTCGAATATTTACGAATTCCTTTCCCCAGTAATTCTGTTGAGCACATGCTTAATGAGCACTGCACTGAAGACGGTGATCATTGGTTATGGTTTTTGCAGGATCTGGAAAAGTTGCAATTGTCTGCCCAGGCCTGGGGTGGTCCGCGTATTGCCGATGCCCTGGAATTAATTTGGTCGCCGCAAAGCGCTGCGATTCGCCGTCAAATTTATGACATTGTCATAATGATAAATAATTGTAAAAGTGCGCAAGAAAAATTGGTCATTGTTGAATGCCTTGAAGCTGCATTTGCAGCGTTTATCGAAAATCTGAATGTGCTGACCAAACGAATGGGCATTTATCATCAGTTGGTTTATTTTGGTGAGCATCACTACGATAAAGAATCTGAGCATACCATGGGCAGTTGGTTGGATACTGCTGAACCCAAAAAGCAAAAAACACAAAAAGTGAAAGGTGTTTTGCGCTATTCGGTTATGGAGCAAATGATCGATGATATTTTCACCGGGTTTGAGACCATGTTTAGTTGTTGGGAAAAAAGTATGGTGAAATCCGCACGGCCAGCGACAAAGGTTGGATTTGCCTGATATTCCTGTGGATTAACGGATATTGTGGGTAAAGGATTGTTGAACTTGTTAGTGAGGTAAATGATAGTGTCTATCGCGAGCAGCCGTGGCTGGTTTATCCGGTCACGGCTTTTTATTTTATGGTTATAAGTAAAGTGCAATCATCAATATCTTGCTTGCGATACCGCGGGAGCTTGCCTATTATCCCCGCCACTTTATTCGTCGGATAAATGCCACGGGCTAGTGCCGGGTGTTCCCGCACGTTTTGTTATGAGTTCCTGTTGATATTGAGTTGCTATGCCTAATCCCTGGTCAAGTTACAAACAATCCATCACCCAGGTGATGGGACGTGATTACCACAAACTGTCCCGTCGCTTAAGCGAGATAGAAAAACTCGCGCGCGCCGAAAAACCCTACGACCAGGCGCTGGAAAAATGGCAACAACAACTCGCCCGGTCACAAGCGGAAGTAACCCGTCGCCAACAGCTTGTCCCTGCGCCGATTGAATTTCCCGCGTTGCCGGTTTGTGAAAAGCGCGACGAAATCGCAAAAATTATTGCCGACAACCAGGTTGTTGTGCTGGCCGGCGAAACCGGCTCCGGTAAAACCACACAAATTCCCAAGATTTGTTTAAGCATTGGCCGCGGTGTGAGAGGGTTGATTGGCCACACCCAACCGCGCCGCATTGCAGCAAATACGGTTGCCAACCGCATCGCAGAGGAATTAAAGACAACCCTTGGTGAAAAAGTCGGTTACCAGGTCAGGTTCAGTGACCAATCGAATGAAAACACGTTAATCAAAGTAATGACTGACGGGATTTTGTTGGCAGAAATCCAGAATGATCCATATTTAAATAAATACGACACGCTGATCATTGATGAAGCCCACGAACGCAGTTTGAATATTGATTTCCTGCTCGGCTATTTAAAACAACTGTTGCCGAAGCGCCCCGATTTAAAATTGATAATCACCTCGGCAACAATTGACCTTGAGCGTTTTTCACAGCACTTTAATAACGCGCCGATTATTGAAGTGTCTGGCCGCACTTATCCGGTAGAAGTCTGGTATCGCCCACTGTATGAATTTGAAAATAATGACGGTGAAGATAGCGAGCCGGATCAGTACGCTGCAATTGTCGACGCAGTACGTGAAATTGAATTAAATGAAAAAACCGGCTCCGGTGTGCGCGGTGGCGACATCCTGGTGTTTTTAAGTGGTGAGCGTGAAATCCGCGAAACGGCGGAAGCGCTACGCAAAGCGCAATTTGCCCACATGGAAGTGATTCCATTTTATGCACGCTTAAGTTTGGCGGAACAACAAAAAGTATTCGCACCGCACACGGGGCGTCGCATTGTATTAGCCACTAATGTGGCGGAAACATCGATTACTGTGCCGGGAATCCGCTACGTCATTGATCCCGGGTTTGCCCGTATCAGTCGTTATTCCTACCGCACCAAAGTCCAGCGTTTGCCTATTGAACCGGTATCCCAGGCCAGCGCCAACCAGCGCAAAGGTCGCTGTGGTCGTGTGGCGGAAGGTATATGTATTCGTTTGTACAGCGAAGAGGATTTTAATTCGCGCCCGGAATTTACTGATGCAGAAATCCTGCGCACCAATCTCGCTGCCGTTATTTTGCAAATGCTGCAATTGCGCATGGGGGATATCCATAAATTTCCGTTTATCGATGCGCCGGACCATCGCCTGATTAGCGATGGTTTTAAATTGCTGGAAGAATTGCATGCGGTCAACACCAAAAACCAGTTAACACCGGTTGGCCAGCAACTTGCCAAATTACCTTTGGACCCGCGTCTCGCACGTATGGTGTTGGCTGCACAAGAGCATTCTTGCTTGCGCGAATTATTAATTATTGTTAGTGCGCTTTCTGTGCAAGACCCGCGTGAACGGCCAGCAGAAAAACAGCAGGCGGCGGACCAAATGCATCGCCGTTTCTGGTCAGAGCATTCCGATTTTCTGGGTTATGTAAGTTTGTGGGATTATTTTGAAACCCAGCGACAGGAACTTTCGCAAAACCAGTTACGTAAATTGTGCAAAAAAGAATTTTTGTCTTATTTGCGATTGCGTGAGTGGCGCGATGTGCATCACCAATTATGTATTGCGATTAAAGATCTGGGTTTCCGTATTAACAGCGAGCCCGCTAATTTTGAATCTATCCATAGGGCATTGCTGACCGGCTTGCTCGGTAACCTGGGGTTTAACCACGAAGAGCGTGAATACCTTGGGGCGCGCAATCGGAAGTTTGCAATTTTCCCCGGCTCATCTCTTGCCAAAAAAACACCCAAATGGTTAATGGCCGCGGAGCTAATTGAAACCTCCAGGTTATTTGCACATACGGTTGCGAAAATAGAACCGGAATGGGTGATTGCCGCGGCAGAACATTTAATCAAACGCCAGCACTTTGAACCACACTACGACTCGCGCGCAGGGCAGGTAATGGCTTATGAAAAAATTACCTTATATGGTTTAACGATTGTTGAAAAAAAATCGGTTAACTACAGTCATATCGATGCAGCGCAATCGCGTGAAGTATTTATTCGTGCTGCTTTGGTCGAAGGGCAATATGCCCAACATCCCAAACGTAAACATTTACAGCAACAAGCGGGCTTTAAGGATTTTTACACGCACCAACAACAATTGTTGCTGGAGTTGGAAGAACTGGAAGCAAAATCCCGTCGCCGCGATATTGTGGTCGATGAGCAAGTTATTTTTGATTTTTACAACGAGCGCATCCCGGCACATATCACCAACCTCGCCGGGTTTGAATCCTGGCGCAAAAAAGCCGAGCAGGGTAATCCGCAATTACTTTATATCACCCGCGAAACCTTAATGCGTCACGGGGCTGGGGAGATTACTGAAGCGCAATTTCCCAATGAACTGGAATGGCGCGGCATGGTGTTCCCGCTCAGTTACCATTTTGAACCCAATCATGCATTTGATGGTGTCAGCATCCACGTTCCGATGAGTGTTTTGCACCAGATTCCGGAACAGCGTCTGGAATGGTTAGTGCCGGGTATGCTGCGTGATAAATGTATTGGCCTGATTAAATCCCTGCCTAAAAATTTGCGTAAACATTTTGTGCCGGTACCGGATGTGGTGGATAAATTATTGGCAGTGTTAACGCCAGATAATAAATCCTTAACCGAGGCCATGGGCGTGCAATTGAAACGCATTACCGGTGTGGACATTCCTAAAGAAGCCTGGTTGGAAACCAGTGTGGATGATTACTACCGTTTTAATATCCACGTAGTGGATGACAAAGGCAAGGTGATTGCCAGTGGGCGCGATTTAAATCCATTGCGCGAGAAATACCGCGAAAAAGTGCAGCAAAATATCCAATCCGCTGCAACTAATATTGAGCGCGATGGAATTACCGGTTGGGATTTTGAATCGTTACCACAAGCAATCCAGTTGCCGCGTGGTGGTATTAGTATTCGCGCCTATCCTGCGTTGGTCGATAAGAACTCCAGTGTGTCATTGCAGGTTTTGGATAATCCATTGCAAGCCCTGGATATCACCCAGCGCGGGTTAACCCGTTTGCTGTTTTTATCCCTGGGACAAACCGTTAAATATTTACAGAAAGAATTATTAAAAGGGCAGGAAGTCGCATTGACGCTTGCGGGCATTGGCAGCCGCGATCAAGTGGTTGACGATTTGATTATGGCGGCAATCAAACAACTTGCTGTGAGTGATCAACGACAGTTGCCGCGCTCCAAAGCAGTTTTTGAAACGGCGCTAAATGCGATTAAAGATAAACTAATTCCCTACACCCAGGATTTAGCGAATCAATTAGTTGGCAGTTTGAAGTTATTGGTAGAAGTCAGGAAGCAACTTAAACAACAAAAAAATATGTTGATGCTGGCGTACACCATTGGCGATATCAACCAGCAACTGGGCCAATTGTTTTATCCTGGTCTGGTTTATAAAACGCCGCCGCAGTGGTTGCAGCAGTATACAAAATATCTCCGCGGCATTCAGCAGCGTCTGGAAAAGGCGGCGTTGAATCCACAAAAGGATAAATTGCAGTTGGCGGAAATTGCACCGCACTGGCAACGCCTGGCGGATTATCTGGCAAAGGAAGGCGAATATCGGTTGGGGCAGTTACCGCTATTAATGGACTATCGTTGGTGGATTGAAGAGTTGCGTATCTCCCTGTTTGCGCAAACGTTAAAAACCCAGGTTCCAGTATCGGATAAACGCCTGGACAAACAATGGGAACAGGCATTGTTACAGGCTCAGGAATGATGTTCCGAATTGCAAATGTAAAAAGCAGGTAAAGATTTGTAGGTGGTGTAACAAGGCAAGGGTTGTTGAGTCTATAGCGCACCAAAAGCATATTGCTGTGGTTCTTGTGCGGTTCGCTGGCGAGCTTGCGCGGGCTGTGTTAAGGTCAATCTGCTCCTGCGGTGCGACGCAAAAATGTTATCCAACCCTAAATTTATATGACATAACCGGAGTTTATGATGAAAAATAAAATGAGTAATTTATCGGCTTTAGTAGGTGCTGCGTTTGTTGCTTCTGCAGCGCTGGCTCCGATCGCTTCTGCGGCCGATGCCACCTTTAACACAACGACGCTTGACGCAGGCTATACCCTGGCCGACAACCACGCAAACAAGTCGGAAGGCGAGCATAAATGCGGTGAAGGTAAATGTGCGGCTGACCATAAAAAGTCTACAGACGATAAAAAAGCGGATGGTGAGCAAAAGTGCGGCGAAGGTAAGTGTGGTGAAGGTAAATGCGGAGCTGATAAAAAAGAAAAAAGTGATAGTTCTACCGCTAAAAAAGCTGAGTAATCTCGATGACGGATGCTGCTGAAAATTATTCGGCTGCAGTCACCGGCGCAGGCCTTGGTTTGCGCCGGACTTTAATGAATACGCTGGAAAACCTGACAACGAACGATATCCAGTTTATGGAAGTTGCCCCGGAGAACTGGATTCAGGTGGGCGGCAGGCTAGGTAAAAAATTTCGCGCATATACCGAGCGTTTTCCGTTTGTATGCCATGGTTTATCCCTCTCTATTGGTTCGCCCGCACCACTTAATACCGATTTGCTCCATGCAATAAAAAATCTTATGCGTGAACATGGCATTCGCTATTACAGTGAACATTTGAGTTATTGCAGTGACCAGGGGCAGCTTTACGATTTATTACCCATCCCGTTTACCGCAGAGGCCGTCGATTACGTGGCCGAGCGCATTGCGCAGGCGCAGGATATCCTGGGGCAGCGCATTGCTATCGAAAATTCCTCTTACTATTTCGCACCGCAACAGGATATGAGTGAAAGCGAATTTATCAATGCAGTAATTCGCAAGGCAGACTGTGCATTATTATTGGATGTAAATAACATCTACGTTAACAGTATTAATCATGGTTACGATCCCCATGAGTTTCTGGCGAGTTTGCCTGGTGAGCGCACGGCCTATATCCATATTGCTGGTCATTACCACGAAGCCGATGATCTGCGTGTGGATACCCACGGTATGGCAGTGATTGATCCGGTGTGGCAATTGCTGGAAAAGGCCTACGAACTATTCGGGGTAAAACCGACATTGCTCGAACGGGATTTTAATATTCCGCCACTGCCTGAACTCTTGGCAGAAATTAATGAAATTAAAATTCGCCAGCAGCCGGTGTTATGAAAACGTTCCAGCAAACCCAATTGGAGTTTACGCGTTATCTTCGCTCCCCGGAAAATAGTCCGGCTCCTGCTGGTGTGGAAACTCGCCGTTTGCATATTTATCGCGATTTGATTTACAACAATATTGAAAATTTTATCGCCAATGTATTTCCGGTCACTCGCTCAATCCTTAATGATGAATCCTGGCACGGTTTAGTCAGGGGATTTATTGCGGAGCATTATTGCCAGACACCTTATTTTTTACAGATCAGTGATGAATTTGTGCATTACCTGTTGCAAGAGCGAGGGCTACGCGAGGGGGATCCTGCTTATTTATTGGAGTTGGTGCATTACGAATGGATTGAGCTGGCGCTGGATGTCAGTACGGAAATTATCCCGGATGCAGGAACATTGCCCGATGATCTGGATAATTCGCGGCCACAGGTATCGCCGTTAGCAGTTTGCCTTGCTTACCAATATCCGGTCCAAAAATTATCAGCCACTCATCCGGATTGGTCAGTGGAGCCGAGCTATTTATTGGTTTATCGCAATCGCGGGGATGAAGTCTGCTTTAAAACGGCAACTCAGTTAACGATGCGCTTATTATTCTTATTGCAAACGACTGATCGGACTTTTAATGAGCACTTGCAATTGATCGCCGTAGAATTGAATCATCCGTCTATTGATGAGCTTAAAAAACAAGCAGGTTTGCTGTTGCGGGATTTATACAACGATAGTGTTATCAGCCATTTTGAATAATATTTATCCTGCATTTCACTTTTATGGATGATACCTATGCCCTATATATGATTAAAAGGGCAAAAAGAGTGCAAAAATTGTGAATATTTGATTTAAAGCCACGTTTTATCACAAAACTTTGTCAATTTTCTTTATATAATCCCTTCCTGTCATAAGACACCCACTGATTGTCATATTTCTGTAACTTCATAGTCACACAATGGCAATCCAGTAGACATAAAAATGTCACTTAAAAAAACACCTGACCTATCGATGTTTGTAGTTTAAACATCACACACACATAAATTCCCAGGAGACAACTCCATGAAAAAAACCTTATTGGCCGTGGCATTAGCATCCCTTTTCCCTGTAGCAGCTTTTGCTGATGTAGTTGTTTACGGTAAGGCAAACGTTTCCGTTCAAAACGCTGATGAAGCTGCACTTGATGATAGCCGTGTAGAACTGGTTAGTAATGCATCGCGCATTGGCTTGAAGGGTGGCGAAGAAGTTAACTCCAGCCTGAAAGTTATTTATCAATTCGAATACCAAACAGAAGTAGATGATGGTACCAACGGTTCACAAACCTTTGGCCAGCGCAATATTTATCTGGGCCTGCAAGGTGTAGCAGGTACCATCATGGGCGGTCATTTCGATACCCCAACCAAAGTTGCCCAGGAAAAAATTGATCTGTTCAATGATCTGGAAGGCGATATCACCCATATTTTCAAAGGCGAAATTCGCGCTAGCAACATTATTCAATACACCACTCCAACTTTCGGTGGCGGTTTTGCGGGTTCTGTAGCTTACATCACTGAAGAAAACGACGGCACGTTCAAGCAAAACAATCCAGTAGGCACTGAGCCTGGTAATGGTATTTCTGCTTCATTCGGATACACCAGCGCAATGTTTTATGCCGGTGTTGCGATGGACCAGGATGTAGAAGCTGAAGGTGTTGATCTGGTTCGTGCTGTTGCGCGCGTAACCTTGGGTCCAGTGCAATTGGGTGTATTGGCTGAGCAATACGAAAACGACAACACCGGTGCTGATGAAGATGGTGCACTGGCATCTGCGCTCTGGAACATCACTGACAAGTGGGCTTTGAAAGGCCAATATGGTCAATCTGATGTAAGAATGGCTGATGGTGAAACTGCAAGTATCGGCCTGGATTACAAAATGACCAAAGCTGCAACCTTGTTCTCTTATGCTACTAAAGTTGAAAATGAGCTGGTTGGTGCTTCAGAGCGTGACGATACCTACGTTGGTGTTGGTGTAGACTTCAAATTCTAATTCACGCAGTTGAGTAGAGTTTTGTTAACAAAGGGTGCTTATGCACCCTTTGTTATTTGGGCTTTACGTCAAGTTTTTAGATGAAAATGAAAAATATTCCGGAGGTATTATCGATGAAACTTTTGGCCGCACTTATGTTATTGATTGCTTTTTCGGCACAAGCAAATGATAAAACTGAAAAGGAATGTGAGGCTGCGGTAGACTCAGCCGATTCCATGAATGTGAACCAGCCTGATTGTGATTACAGCGATAAAGGTTTAAATGGCTTTTTGCAAAAAGCGTTTAAAAAAGGCGATGAAGGCGCGGTTTTGGAAACGGGTACTCCAGCACAAAAAGTTGATGGCGCCGCAGCAAATCCCTCTGTGCTACAAAAGAATAAGGTAACTGATAGCCGTGGGGATAAAAATTTCACGCTGTCGGCTGAAGTTGATCAATGGTCAAGCGTGCCGGTCGCCCGTGCACGGCTGTTGCCCAAGGCGCTTGAAAAGTGCGGTGAAGGTTTTGCGATAACCGGAGAACATTACCGTAGTTTGGCACTGGGACGAATAGAATTAAGTTTACAGTTTACGTGCGATTAATTTGAAAAAGACCTGTGGGTATCTGGCATCGATGGCCCACAGGTATAAGCAGAAACAGGTTTGCCTGTGCAACAGCAGTGAGGCCATTGTGCAAAAGGAATAAGGGAGAGTCTGTAACAAATTGTGAGTAATTTTAACGTTGGTTGCAGCGCTGCTATCCCCTTGCAGGCCGGGCAGTTTCTCCAAATACAACCATTCTGGTAGCCGGACACCCGGCCCCGGAGTCGCATGGCACCGGATGTCCAAATAGGCTAGAATGCCGCCCATTCTTATCGCCCCCCTGTTTCCGGGGATAAAATCCAACCCGTTAAAGTAGTTAAGCACCTGTGACTGACCTGAGCCATATCCGCAACTTTTCCATCATCGCCCACATTGACCACGGTAAATCCACCATCGCCGACCGCTTTATCCAGATGTGCGGCGGCCTGAGTGACCGTGAAATGGAGGCGCAAGTCCTTGATTCCATGGATCTGGAGCGCGAGCGTGGCATCACTATTAAAGCCCACAGCGTAACCCTGCATTACAACGCACGCGATGGCAAAACCTACCAACTCAACTTCATTGATACTCCGGGTCACGTGGACTTTACCTATGAGGTATCCCGTTCGCTGGCGGCATGTGAAGGGGCGTTGCTGGTCGTGGACGCCGGACAGGGTGTCGAAGCCCAGTCCGTTGCCAACTGCTACACCGCGATTGAGCAGGGTCTGGAAGTCATCCCGGTGTTGAACAAGATGGACCTGCCGCAAGCAGAGCCAGACCGTGTTGCGCAGGAAATTGAAGACATTATCGGTATCGATGCCACCGAAGCCGTGCGTTGCTCCGCCAAATCCGGCCTGGGGATGGAAGATGTCCTGGAAGAATTGGTGCGCTTGGTTCCGCCGCCGGTTGGCGATGTCGATGCACCATTGCAAGCGCTGATTATTGATTCCTGGTTCGACAATTACCTCGGCGTTGTCTCGCTGGTGCGTGTGAAGCAGGGCACCCTGCGATTGAAAGACAAGATCATTACCAAAACCATCGGTAAAGCGCAGATTGTTGACGGTGTGGGCGTATTCAGTCCTAAACCTACCCAATTGAAAGAACTCAAAGCTGGTGAAGTAGGCTTTGTGGTTGCCGGCATCAAGGATATTCACGGCGCGCCTGTGGGCGACACTATTACCCATGCACAAACCCCTGACGTCGAAGCTCTGGAAGGTTTCCAGAAGATCAAGCCGCAGGTTTACGCTGGCATGTTTCCGATCAGCTCGGACGACTTCGAAGACTTCCGCGAAGCCCTGGCCAAGCTGACATTGAACGATGCCTCCCTTTTTTACGAACCCGAAAGTTCAGATGCACTGGGCTTTGGTTTCCGTGTCGGTTTCCTGGGCATGTTGCACATGGAGATCATCCAGGAGCGCCTGGAGCGCGAATATGACCTCGACTTGATCACCACTGCACCAACGGTAGTGTTTGAAGTGGTTAAGCGCGGTGGCGAAGTGATTTATGTCGATAACCCGTCCAAATTGCCTGACCCTGGTTCGATTGAGGAAATGCGCGAGCCGATTGTTGAGGCCAATATCCTTGTACCGCAAGAGCATTTGGGTAACGTGATCACGCTGTGTATCGAAAAACGCGGTGTACAAAAAGATTTGCAGTTTACTGGTTCCCAGGTGCGTGTGCGCTACGAGTTACCGATGAATGAAGTGGTCACCGATTTCTTTGATCGCTTGAAGTCAGTTAGCCGCGGTTATGCTTCATTGGATTACACTTTTACCCGATTCCAGGCGGCGAGTCTGGTGCGTTTGGATGTATTGATTAATAGTGAAAAAGTCGATGCATTGGCAATTATTGTGCATCGCGATAAGGCCCACGGCATGGGGCGCTCGCTCACGGAAAAAATGAAAGAGTTGATCCCTCGCCAAATGTATGACGTTGCCATCCAGGCGGCGATCGGTGGTCAAATCGTTGCGCGTTCTACTGTAAAAGCCTTGCGTAAAGATGTAACCGCAAAATGTTATGGTGGTGATGCAACACGTAAGAAAAAACTGCTGGAAAAACAAAAGGCCGGTAAGAAGCGTATGAAGCAAGTGGGGAGTGTTGAAATCCCGCAAGCGGCATTCTTTGCGGTATTAAAAATAGATAGCTAATCAATTGCTGGCAAATAGCACATTAAGGAAACTCGATGAGTAGTATTAACCTTCCACTGATTCTCACGCTTGCGGTACTGGTCACCGGTTTGGTGTGGTTGTTTGATGCATTGGTATTGGCGCGCCCGCGCAAGGAAAAAGTCGCCGCGGTGGAAAAGCAGTTTAGCGGTATGGCGCTGGACACCGAGCAGCAGAAAACGGCTTATGAAGATGCTAAAAGTGTCGCGGGCCGTGAGCCGGTGTTAGTGGAATACGCCAAATCGTTTTTCCCCGTGCTGTTTATTGTGTTCTTTTTGCGTTCCTTTTTGGTTGAGCCTTTCCAGATTCCATCGGGCTCAATGATTCCAACATTGGAAGTGGGCGATTTTATCCTGGTAAATAAATTTGCTTACGGTATACGCGAACCCATTACCAACACGCAATTAATCCCGGTAGGAAAACCGCAACGTGGCGATGTCATGGTGTTTTTCCCACCCCATGCGCCGGACACTTATTACATCAAGCGGGTAATTGGTATTCCCGGGGACCACATTTCATACATTAATCATGTACTGACTATTAATGGCAAAGTGATTGAGGAGAAATTGCTGGCGGAGTTGCCCGTGGGCGCCCCGTATTATCGCACTGTCACCGAAACTATTGACGATAAAACCTTTACCGCAAACAAGCACCTGCAGCCAGGGCATTTGAGTGTGCGCGGCTCGTGGGTTGTACCTGAAGGGCATTATTTTATGATGGGTGATAACCGCGATAACAGTCTGGATAGTCGTGACTGGGGAACTGTTTCGGAAGATGCAATTGTAGGCAAAGCATTTGCGGTGTGGATGCATTGGGATAAATTCCTGAGCATCCCTTCCTTTGATCATGTTGGCGTTATCAAATAGTTTTTTGTGCTAGCGTAAATGCAGGATCATTTTCTCTCGCGGAGACCAAACGAATGAAAAATATTCAAATAAAATCACTCAGGCACCAGCATGGTTTGGGCATGTTGCAATGGCTTGTTGTTATTGTTGTGGTGGTTGCCCTGGGCAAGTTTGCTTATACCGTTATTCCCTTGTACAGCGAAAATGTTTACGTGCGTACTGCGTTGAAATCACTGTCTAATGACTCTGCACAAAAGCTGGAGCAAATGTCGGATGAAGAGATCAGGAAAAAAATCTCCAATTTCTACATGATTAACAACGTCAACAGCGAAGGTCCAAAAAAGAACCTCAAGATAGAGCGTGAAAGCGAAAAAGTACTGGTAACCGTCGATTACGAAACCAGGGCTAATTACATCTGGAATATGGATGTGATTGTGAGCTTTAAAAATCACCTTGATAGCACCCGTCCCGGTCAATGTTGCGATCCGGCTCCCACGGCAAAATAGTTTGTGCAAAACCTTAAATACCAACGCCTTGAAGAACGCCTGGGCTATCAATTTGAAAACCAGCGCCAGTTGCAACTGGCGTTAACTCACCGCAGCCACGGCGCGACGAATAATGAGCGCCTCGAGTTTCTCGGCGATTCCATTTTAAATTTTATTATTGGCGAGGTTCTGTTTAACCGCTTTCCTGAAGCAAGGGAAGGGCAGTTAAGCCGTTTACGCTCCCAACTGGTTAAGGGCGAAACCCTGGCCGAGCTGGCCCGTGAATTTGAAATGGGTGATTGCCTGATATTGGGCGAAGGTGAATTGAAATCCGGTGGGAGAAGCCGCGATTCGATTCTGGCCGATAGCGTGGAAGCAATTATTGGTGCGATTTATTGTGAGCGTGGTCTGGATGTTTGTCGCGAGCGCGTATTGAATTGGTTTGCGTCGCGCATTGCGGCAATCAGCATTGATACCAGCGCCAAGGATGCCAAATCGCGTCTCCAGGAATATTTACAAGCCCAACGCCAACCTTTGCCTGAATATGTGGTGATCAATGTAGGCGGCGAAGGGCACGCACAGGTGTTTACGATTGAATGCCGGGTTGCTATTGCTAAAAAACCGACCCGGGCTGTTGCTTCCAATCGGCGCGAAGCAGAAAAACAATCTGCTATTTTAATGCTTAAACAGTTAAAAATTGATTAGGCCATTCCTTATTTATTCATTTTAATTTTTCTTTTCCTTGTAGCATTTTTTATGACTTTTGATTCCGATACTGAAAATACCCGTTGCGGCTATGTCGCTATTGTTGGCCGACCTAATGTGGGCAAATCGACACTGCTCAACCATATTCTCGGGCAAAAAATCAGTATCACCTCGCGCAAACCACAAACTACCCGCAATGCAGTGGTAGGCATTAAAACCGAAGGTGATGTGCAAATTATATTTGTCGATACACCGGGCATGCACCTGGGGCAGCAAAAAGCGATTAATCGCTACATGAATCGTGCTGCAACTACAGCGATGAAAGATGTGGATGTGGTCGTGTTTGTAGTGGATCGTTTTATCTGGACTGAAGAGGATGAGGCGGTTGCGGAAAAGCTGCAGCACATTAATAGTCCGGTCATTCTGGCGGTTAATAAAGTCGATCAAATCGAAGATAAGGAAACGCTGTTACCGCATTTGCAGCAATTGGCCGAAAAATTAAAGGTGGCGGAAATCGTCCCTATCTCTGCATTGCGTAACAATAACCTGGATCGACTTGAGCAATTAATTACCGAGCGTTTACCGGAAGGCATTCATATGTATCCGGAAGATCAAATTACAGATCGCAGCTCGCGCTTTATGGCGGCGGAAATCGTGCGTGAAAAAATTACCCGCCAGCTTGGTGATGAATTGCCTTATGAAATGGCAGTGGAAATTGAAGAGTTTAAGCAAGAAGGTAATTTGCTGAATATTTCTGCGCTAATCCTGGTGGAGCGCAATGGCCAGAAAAAAATCCTGATTGGCGACAAGGGCGCGCGCATCAAGTTGATTGGCACTGAGGCGCGTATCGATATGGAAAAACTGTTTGAAATGAAAATCATGCTCAAGCTGTGGGTGAAAGTAAAATCCGGCTGGTCGGATGACGAGCGCGCGTTACGCAGCCTCGGCTATAATGATTTTTAACCTGCACCATGCGTGTTGACCTCCAGCCAGCTTACATACTTCATTCCCGTCCGTATCGCGATACCAGTTTATTAGTTGATTTGCTTACGCCCGATTTCGGGCGTGTTACCGCCATTGCCCGCGGTGTGCGCAAAACCAAAACCCCCAAACGGCAACTACTCAATCCATTCAGTCGCTTACTGGTTTGCTGGCAAGGCAAGTCGGATATGAAACTGCTTACCAGCTTTGAAGCCGATAATCATTTCCTCTCGCTCAAAGGTAATTATTTATATTCTGCGTTTTATCTCAACGAATTACTTGTACGCTTGCTGCCGGAAATGGACCGGCATAATGGTTTGTTTTTCGCGTATGAACAGTGCCTGGATGCATTACAACGCGAAGCCGACATTGAGCCGCTGTTGCGTGGCTTTGAATTCCGGCTATTGGAAGAGTTGGGCTATGCGCTGGATTTCACGCAAGATGTACGCAACGGCTGCGCTATAGTTCCCGAATATTTTTATGATTGCCATATCCAGGAAGGATTTTACGCGGCAGCACCGGATGTACCGGCGTCTTCCCTGCTAAAGGGGGAATGGTTACTGGCGATTGCTGCGGGAAATTATGCTGCGCCTGAAACGCGCCAGGCCGCAAAAAAACTGGCGCGACGTATGCTCAGGCCGTTACTCGGCAGTAAACCCTTGCATAGCCGCGAATTATTCAAACACAGTAATCCCGATACTTAATTAACTTGCTGTTCGCTGGGTTCAAGGCCAAAGAGCGCATCAATATTTTTATTCCGCCCCCAATTAATTAAATCATCCAGCGCATGGTTCAGTGCGGGCATTGCACTGCGTGCTTGTTCATATTGTTTGCTTTGAAATAATTTATCGAGCAAACCACTGATATGTTTCAAACGCGGCACGCCGCAATAACAACTGCTACCGTATAGCCGGTGTACCAGTTCGCCCACGTCCTCGTATTGTTCTGCATTCAGGGTTTGGTTGATTTGCTCTTTTTCTGCTTCCAGCCCCGCCAGGAGCATACTCAACATATCGCGTGCGAGTGCCGGTTTATGATTGGCCAGTTTGAGGCACAGTTGGATATCAACTGAACCGGTAAGGTCTTCGGTGGGAATGGTTTCGCGCGTAGTGGAGGATGGTTTTTCTTCCTGTTGGATAACAACTTCTTTTTTTCCGGAAAGGCTTGCCCAGCGATTAATGATGTGCGCCAACTGGCTTTCATTAACGGGTTTGCTAATACAATCGTCCATGCCGGCAATCAATAGTTCGGCTTTTTGTTCGGTAATCGTATGCGCCGTTAGTGCAATAATGGGCGTGCGGCGTTTGCCTTGTTCCAGTGTACGAATATGGCGTGTTGCTTCCATGCCATCCATGCCCGGCATTTGGATATCCATAAAAATTACATCGAACTCATTTTCCCTGCAGGCATCAATGGCTTGCGGGCCATTATTGGCCTGGGTAACCTGGGTATTCAATCCGCGCAATAATTCCGAAGCCAATTGCAGGTTGGCCGGATTGTCATCTACTAATAACACTGAAATATTTGGCCCGGTTAATTCGTCATCTTCCTGTTCGCGCATATCCTTGATATGCAAATCCAATTGTCGTCCGAGCGTTTGCAGCAAGGAATCGTAGGCGATAGGTTTGTTGATGAAAAGCACTTGTGATTTATCGGAATGGTTGCGGAACAACCGCTGGTGCGCGGGCGTGCAACACACAATCAGCGTACAACTAAATTCCATGTGCAATTGTTCGGCGAGATTATTCAATAGCACCGGGGGAATTTTCCGTTCATTGGGGGCGATATCCAGGATTAATAAATCAAAATTATTATTACTGTTGCGTGCATTGCGTAAAATCGGGAAGCAATCGTGAATCGCGGGAATATTTTGGGTATTGCCGTTCCATTCGTGCAAAAGGTTGTCAATTTGCTTGAGTGATGCCTTGTTTTCACCGCACAGTAAAATGCGGTAATCACTGAGGTTGGCAAGCTGGCTAATGGATGGCTGGCGTTTGTCGATACCAAGGCGCGCGGTAAACCAAAAAGTAGAACCTTGTTCAGGCTCGCTCACCACACCTATCTCACCGTGCATGCGTTCAACCAGACCTTTGCAAATTGCAAGGCCAAGACCAGTGCCTTCGTGTTCGCGGGTAATTGACGTGTCGGCTTGGTTGAACGGGCTAAATAATTGATCCTGTTCTTCGCGGCTTAAACCAATGCCTTCATCACTGACACACACTTTCAGAATGATTTGCGTTTCCTGGCGCTGCAATACGCTGATATCAACAATAATGTTGCCGCTGTTGCTGTATTTAATGGCATTGGTAACCAGATTGGATAGAACCTGTTTAAAGCGCAGTGCATCGCCAAGTAAATTTTTGGGGATGGATGGTTCAATATAATTCACCAGTTCAAGGTTTTTTTCATGCGCATCAGGTGCGAGGATATGCAGCACTTCATCAATACTCTGGCGAATAGGCAGCGGTGCGTAATCCAGCGTTAATTTGCCGGATTCAATTTTGGAGAAATCAAGGATGCCGTTAATAACAGTCAATAAATTTTGTGCTGAGTCGCGAATGGTTTCCATATATTCGCGCTGCTGTTCATTCAGTTCGGTTTTTAAAGCGAGGTTAATAAAACCGAGAATCCCATTCAAGGGTGTGCGAATTTCGTGACTGGTATTGGCGAGGAACTCGGATTTCACACGGCTGGCTTCCAATGCTTCCTTGCGCGCTAAATCCAGTTCAACGTTTTGGATTTCAATGGTTTCCAATGTCTCGCGCAAATCTTCAATTGCATGGTCGATATGGCCCTGCATATCGGTTTGCGCCGCTTCCATGTAATCGGCCATGGTGTTGATCGCTTCCGCGAGGCCAAAAAATTCGCTGGAACTTTGTTGCGCAACCCGCTCACTCAATCGCCCGCGCGCGAGTGCATGAACAACATTTTTAATGTGATCGAGTGGATCCGTAATCCGGTAGTAAAGCGAAATGGCAAAATAGGCACCAATGATCAAACACAAAATAGTCAACGCAATCGTTAGCACAATAGCTTCATAACGCACCACTGCATAAGGCGCAGCCAGTAACTCTACTTCCACCCAGCCAATGGGGTTTTTATTTTCAATATTAACCAGCGGGTGTGAAAAGCGCAGGGTGCGATAGGTTTTGCGCTCCAGCGGCTGGAGCATATTAGGCTCGCCGGAGTCATGGGTTTCCATAAATTGCGGACCGCTATGGAAACTTTGGTCCTTGTCAGCGTAATAGGCGTGGATGGCACGGATGTAAGGTTCTTCCAGGGACGCATCAAGGATGTTTTGCACCAGCTCACGATTATTATCCAGCATCGGCTTGTGCAATAAATGCGCAGTTTTTTGTGTAAGCACACTGCCGCGCAAATCGATAAATTTATCCACCTGCGAAATGCATAAATAAGTCAGGCTGGCGGCAATTAAAATAATAATGCTGATGGAGGGGATAAAAATAAGGCGCCATACATCGGACTTAATGCTATTGCGTTTATTCATGGCTTGATGCCTTGTTCCTTTTTGCTGAAAGCGCGTGTTGAAAAGCCTGTTATCGGGAGCGCCTGGCTGTTATTGGATAAAATCGGGTTAACAGGTTACGGCGAGTATAGCCAAGTGTTCGCAGGGGCGAGTGATCGCAGGTAGAATAGCCGCCTCGCGCGCGCATGCGCAACCGGCCCACACCGCTATCTGCCTGTAACAGTATAAGTGCAGTTGATGGGCACCAGACTCACTGACTGAGGCATTTATGGATTTCCCTACAATTGACGCGTTTGTTGGCAACACCCCGTTAGTGCGCTTGCAGCGCCTGCCGGGCAAGACGACTAATAATGTTTTAGTAAAGCTGGAGGGAAATAATCCCGCCGGTTCGGTTAAGGATCGTCCAGCTTTATCCATGATTACCCGCGCTGAATTGCGTGGCGATATTAAACCCGGTGATACCCTGATTGAAGCCACCAGTGGCAACACCGGCATTGCGTTGGCAATGGTGGCCGCGATTAAAGGCTATCGCATTATTTTAATCATGCCGGATAACTCCACCGCCGAGCGCAAAGCGTCTATGGCGGCTTACGGTGCGGAATTGATCCTGGTTTCCAAAGAGTCCGGTATGGAAGGTGCGCGTGACCTCGCATTGCAAATGCAAGCGGAAGGCAAAGGCATCGTATTGGATCAATTTGGCAACGCTGATAATCCGCTTGCCCATTACACCACTACCGGGCCAGAACTTTGGCAACAAACTGGCGGCACCATCACGCACTTTGTGAGTTCGATGGGAACTACCGGAACCATCATGGGAACCTCGCGTTTCCTGAAAGAAAAAAATCCGGCGATCCGGATTATCGGTTTGCAACCCTCCGAAGGGGCACAAATTCCCGGCATTCGCCGTTGGCCCGAGGCTTATCTTCCCAGGATATATGAGCGCGATCGCGTAGATGGCATTGTGAGCATGCCGCAACAACTTGCTGAGGACACCATGCGCGAGTTGGCCCGCAAGGAGGGAATTTTTTGCGGTGTGTCATCGGGTGGGGCGGTGGCGGCGGCATTGGAGCTTAGCCAGCAAGTAGAGAATGCTGTCATTGTTGCGATTATTTGTGATCGTGGGGACCGCTATTTGTCCTCGGGGTTGTTCAACGTTTAAGAAAATGTTTTCCACACACAGCGATAAAAATAGTAATCAACAATAATGAAACAGGAAATTGTTATGTCAGCAGCTATTCGGTTTTTGGTAATTATTTCGGCGCTGGTGCTGGGTGCATGCGGTGGTTCCGGGGGCGGAGGGACGAATAACGTTTCTTCATCCGCATCGTCCGTATCGTTCAGTTCCAGCAGCATTGCGCTTCCCGCTGATTTCCCTAAAGGAACCGTTGAAACCTTGCCCGCGCTCTCGCTGACAACAGATGGTGCAGCACCGATTATCTCCAAGGAAAATTACATCACTGGCCAATTTACTTTGAATGGTGCAGGGGTGGAGCAGGCAACGGGTACAATGGAAATTCGCGGGCGCGGTAATTCCACCTGGTCCTGGGATAAAAAACCTTACCGTTTGAAATTAACCAACGCCACTTCGTTATTGGGAATGCCGGTGAGTAAACATTGGGTGCTGCTGGCAAATTACGCCGATAAAACATTAATGCGCAATGACATCGCCTTTATGTTTAGTAAAAGCGCAGGAATGGAATACACACCGCGTACGCAATACGTGGAGGTGAGCCTGAACGGCGCATATAAAGGAGTCTATCAATTGGTGGAACATATTCGTGTGGCCAAAGACCGGGTGAATATCCCCGAAATGAAAGTGACTGATATTGATGCGGAGAAAATTACCGGCGGTTATTTAATGGAAATTGATTTCCGCTACCACAAGGATTTTTGTAAATACAATGGCTATGAAAGTTTTTGTGTTAACGGCGAGAATATTAATCGCCAAATAGATTTTTGCCTGGATTCATCCTACGGCATGGACCCATTCTGCCTGCAAAGCCCGGAAACCTTGCTGGATCCGGCCTGGTCTGCCCAGAAAGACTATATACAGAAATATTTTGCTGATACCGAAGCCGCATTATTCGGCAACGATTTTAAAGATGCCACTAAAGGTTATGCAGCATATATCGACGTAGATTCTGTAGTGAATTATTACCTTATCAACGAATTGTTCAAGAATCCGGATGGCGCAACTGCAAGTGCCTATGTCTACAAAAAACGTGGTGGTAAATTATTTTTCGGCCCGGTATGGGATTTTGATTTGTCATTTGGTAATGCCGGCTATAACGACGTCGATAAAACCTACAATTGGCATATTCGCAATTCTTCCTGGTTTGCGCGCTTGTTTGAAGATCCTGCTTTTGAAGCCAAAGTAAAAGCGCGGTGGCAAACACTCAAAGCAGAAGGAAAATTTGAATTACTTTTTATGTACGCTGAAGCACGTGCAACCTGGCTGGAAAAGCAGCAAGCAAAAAATTACACGATTTGGTCAGTGACAGATTTCGCGCCCTGGATTATGCATGGTACACACGGTGGTACTGGCAGCTATGATGCGGAGGTGAAAGAGTTGATTCGTTGGCAACGTGCACGGTATCAGTGGATGGATACGCAACTCGGTAAATAATTCCGGCATCAATTGGAGTTATTCGGGCTACTCAATAGATGCTCGTCAATCAATGTTAGTAAATCGCGGTACAGAGAAAGTTTAATGGCTAATCGCAGTGGTAAAAGTGGCAATAGTAACGGCGGCAATCACTCCGGTAATCGCGCTGGTGGAAGTTTGCTCGGTAAAAAACCTCGCCCGAAAAAAACGGGCGAGCCGGTGTATGTTCGCGATGATGCACCGCGCATGAGCGCCCCGCGTGCAGCGGAAAAAAAAGTTGTGCCGCAAATTAATAAACGCATAGGCGAATTTACTATTGAACGCTGGAGCCACGATGGCCGGGGCTTAACCAATCTGGATGGTAAAACATTATTTATTCAGGGGGCATTGCCGGGGGAGCGGGTCAGTGCACGATTGGTTGCGGAGCATCCACGCTTTATTGAAGCGCGGGTTGATCAGGTGATCGACTCAGCTGTTGATCGAGTTGAACCGCCGTGCGTGCATTATCACCAGTGCGGTGGTTGTCAGTTGCAGCATGTAAAACCGGATGCACAAATTGCCCTCAAACAAGATGCGGTTGTCCAGCAATTACAACATTGGGGAAAAGTCGTGCCCAGGCGCATTTTAGCTCCGATCAGTGTTGCAGATACCGGTTATCGCAATCGCGCGCGTTTAGGTGTGTGGTATGAGAATGATGGCAGTGTAAGCCTTGGTTTTCGCCAACAACAGAGCAAAACAATTGCAGCGATTCAAGGTTGCCTGGTGCTTGTACCGGAACTAAATGCACTGATTAAACCGTTACAAGTGTGGCTGGAATCCCATTCGGCAAAAGTGGTAACTCATATTGAATTGGTGCGTGGTGATAATGAATCTGCTGTGATTTTGCGTCACATCAAAAAATTGCCCGGGCAGGATTTGCATAATCTCCGCCAATTTTCACAGCAACATCAATGCGCCGTGTGGCTTGAACCGAATGGCAATAGCGGGCTCACCGATCTCGACGGCAATACGTGCAACCCGCGGTTAAGTTATTCGGTGGATACAGTGCAACTCCGTTTTCATCCACAGGATTTCGCCCAGGTAAATCCACGTGTGAATGAACAGATGGTTGCGCGGGCGTTGTCCTTGCTTAATCTGCAGCCGCATGAGCGGGTGCTGGATTTGTTCTGTGGAATTGGCAATTTCACTTTGCCGATAGCACGTATTTGCCGGGAAGTGATAGGGATTGAAGCCGTGGAATCGATGGTGGTGCGCGGCCGCGAAAATGCGGAGCGCCTGGGAATTACCAATGCGAAATTTATTGCCGCTAACCTGGCTGATATGACCCATACTCAATGGCAACGGCTGGCCGGGGGCAAGGAACACGAAATTGCTGCAATTTTGCTCGATCCGCCCCGCGATGGTGCAAAAGAGGTGGTAACGACCATAAAACAGTGGGTTGAGACGAAGCAACTTTCCCCCAGGCGCATTGTCTACGTCAGTTGCAACCCGGCCACTCTGGCGCGCGATGCAGCAATCCTGGCCGAAGCCGGTTATCAGTTGGATGCCGCCGGGGTGTTGGATATGTTTCCCCACACCAGCCACGTAGAGTCAATGGCGTTGTTTTTGCTTAAGTGATTGGCTTGTTATGGCATTTAAAATTGCATTTAAGTGTCAGAAAGAAAAACCAGAAAAATAAAACAACCCTGAATTATTGAAGTAAACGTTATGGTTAAAGTCAGAGCAGATCACCCTATAGCCGCTGACGGCAAGGTCGATATCGATGCGTGGATCGACCGGCTCAATCACTCCCACCTGCAAGCGGAAACCAGCCGGGCTGAACTGCGTCGCGCGGCGGAAAAAAGTTTATCGCTAGTCAATATCCATGCTGATGATGACCACAATTGGGGTGAAGAATTTTCCTGTTTCCGTATTGGCCTGGAAATGGCGGAGATCCTGACCGATTTGCAATTGGACCAGGATGCATTGGTCGCGGCCATCCTTTATCGCGCTGTGCGCGAGCATAAAATCAGCCTGAAAGAAGTACAGGAAGAGTTTGGTGAAACTGTAGGCAAGCTGGTGAAAGGTGTGTTGCGTATGGCAGCTATCAGTTACCAGCGCAATGAAGAGGAGCGGGTACTTGGCTCCCAGGCAACGGAGCAGGCGGAGAAAATCCGCAAGATGCTGGTGGCCATGGTGGATGATGTCCGCATTGCCCTGATCAAGCTGGCTGAGCGTACCTGTGCGATCCGTTCGGTAAAAAATGCGAGTGCTGATCGCCGCCGCCAGGTTTCCCGGGAGGTCGCCGATATTTACGCACCGCTTGCCCATCGCCTGGGTATCGGCCATATCAAATGGGAATTGGAAGACCTGTCATTTCGCTATCTGCAACCGGATGATTACAAACGCATTGCCAAGTTACTGGATGAGCGCCGTTTGGCGCGGCAGGAATATATCGATAACCTGCTGAAGCTACTGCGCGATGAATTGAAAAAAGCCAATATTGAAGGCTCGGTCGGCGGCCGCGCGAAACATATCTACAGTATCTGGCGAAAAATGCAGCGTAAAGGTATTCCCTTTTCGCAGGTTTACGACATTCGCGCTGTACGTATCCTGGTTCCGAGCATTCGCGATTGTTATACCGTCCTCGGGATAGTGCACAGCCTGTGGCGCAACATCCCCCATGAGTTTGACGATTACATTGCGTCCCCCAAGGAAAATGGCTATCGCTCGCTGCACACCGCCGTGTGGGGGCCGGAAAATAAAGTGCTGGAAATCCAGATCCGCACCCAGGAAATGCACGAAGAATCTGAACTTGGCGTATGTGCACACTGGCGCTACAAGGGCACGGATACCAAATCCACCCAGGATGCCTATGAGCAAAAAATTTCCTGGCTGCGTCAGGTTCTGGAGTGGCATGAAGAACTGGGCGGCGATAGTTCGCAATTGCAAGACGATTTACGCTCGGTAAACCAGGATCGCATCTATGTGTTTACCCCCGAAGGGCACGTAGTGGATTTACCGCGCACCGCAACTCCGCTTGATTTCGCTTACAAGATCCACACCGATGTCGGGCACCGTTGCCGTGGTGCAAAGGTTAATAACCGGATTGTGCCGCTCAACTATCACCTGACGAATGCGGATCAGGTGGAAATCCTGACGGGCAAACTGGAATCGCCCAGCCGCGATTGGTTGAATGCGGCCCTGGGGTATGTAAACACCCCGCGTGCGCGTGCCAAAATCCAGCACTGGTTCAAGCAACAGGCGCGCGATAAAAATATCGCCGAAGGCCAGGCTTTACTGGATCGCGAGTTCAAACGCCTGGCATTACTGGATCTGGATTTTGAAGAGCTGGCGACCAAGCTGCGCTTTAACTCGCTTGATGATTTGTATGCCGCTGTCGGGGCGAGTGATATCGGTGTCGGCCAGGTCTTAAATGCCGCGCAGAAATTAATTGATGAAGCCGATCCGCAACAACCATTAATTCCCTTCAAGACAAGGGCGCCGCGCCCCAGGAAAGATTCGGATTTCTACATCGAAGGCGTGGGTAATCTGCTCACCCAGATCGCCAATTGCTGTAACCCGGTACCGGGTGATGCGATTACGGGTTACATCACGCTTGGAAAAGGGGTTTCAATCCATCGCCAGGATTGTTCGAATATCCTGCAGTTACAGGCTGATGAGCCCCAACGCATTATTAAAGTGGAATGGGGTGATGCACCGCAGAGTTTCTATTCCGTCGATGTGGTGATTGAAGCCTATGACCGCTACGGCTTGCTGAAGGATATTACCGCGCTACTCGACCAGGAGCGCATTAATATCATCGCGTTGCAAACACTGTCGGATAAACGCAAAAATACCGTGGATATGCAGGTGACGGTGGAGATCCGCAGTTTTGATGAGCTGAGCAGGATACTGACCAAATTGAACCAATTGCCAAACATTGCCTCTGCGCGGCGCAAGCATTGAGTTACATGGGATTTGTTGTGAACCAATACACTATCGATGATTTGCTCTACCTGATGGCGCGGCTGCGCGATCCGGAATCCGGTTGTCCGTGGGATATCAAACAGGATTACGCCAGCATCGCCCCGTCAACTCTGGAAGAGGCGTATGAAGTTGTCGATGCAATAGAAAAGCAGGATTTTGCCCATCTCAAAGAAGAGCTGGGCGATTTGTTGTTCCAGGTCATTTTTTACAGCCAGCTCGGGAAAGAAGAGCATCGCTTTGAATTTGCAGGCGTTGTGTCTGATCTGGTTGCCAAATTAATTCGCCGCCATCCCCACGTATTCCCGGATGGCACTTTGCATAGCCGCATCGATAATCGCCAGATCTTGCCTGGCGATGTGAAGGCGCGTTGGGAGGCGATCAAACAACAGGAGCGCGAAGCTAAAGGTGCCCGGAGGTTATTGGCTGATGTCCCGCTGAACCTGCCGGCGCTGAGCCGCGCCGCAAAATTGCAAAAACGCGCTGCCAGTGTCGGTTTTGATTGGGATGATGTTTATGGGCCCATCGCGAAAGTACGTGAAGAATTACTGGAAGTTGAGGCTGAACTGGATTCGGGTGATCGGAGTGCACTTGAAGAGGAACTCGGCGATTTGTTATTTGCCGCCGTGAATATTGCTCGCTATATGAAGATTGACCCCGAGCAGGCGCTTCGCCGCGCTAATCAAAAATTTGAACAGCGGTTTGCGTTTATCGAGGACAATGCAGGTCAGTCCCTCGATAAAACGTCGATTGAAGAAATGAACCGCCTGTGGGATTTGGCCAAATCTGTATAGTGGTTTTCCCTGTAAAAACCTTTTATTACTCGAATTTACCTATTGAATGATGGCGCATAAACCATCTTAAAGTAATAAGGCATGCCTTTTTGATAGCTTTTTGTTTAATGTTAACGCTTTCAAAAGCAGCTATGATTCGATCATCGATGAGTGATTTGCTCATCATTTTTCCCCATCAATACGGCGCTCCGCAGTAATAATAACAACAGCAAAGTGAGGTTTCTTTGGATCGGCATGAAGTAAAGCCGGGCTATGTGGATAAGCGTCTAAGCACTGTCAAAATCCACATCTCAGAGCTGAAGATAGGTATGTTTGTCTCCAAGCTGGATCGCGACTGGCAGGAAACGCCATTCCTGATGCAAGGCTTTATGATCGAAAGCCTGGATGACATAGATTCGGTTGCGCAATATTCGCAGCATGTCTGGATTGATGCTGTTCGTGAAGAATGGATCCCGCCCGAGCAGCGCGGCGTGTCCGGTCCACCAATTCCCAAAGTTAAATCCTACATCAACAAAATTGATGCCCAGAAGGAACACCAGGCGGCAATCGGTGTTTTTCGCGAAGCAAAAAAACTCACCAAAACATTGCTGGATGATGCTCGCCTTGGTGGTGTAGTTAACACCGAGCAAGCCAAGGCGACGGTAAAAGATTGTGTCGGCAGTATCCTGCGTAACCCGGATGCGCTCATCTGGATGTCGCGGATGCGCAATGAAGATGAATACACCGCCGAACATTGCCTCAATGTGTGTATTTTATCGATTGCCTTTGGGCGCCACCTTGGTATGAGCGAGGAGGAACTCGAGAAGCTGGGTTTGTGCGGGTTGCTCCATGATGTAGGTAAAATGCGTGTGCCCTCCAACGTACTTAACAAGCGTGAGGAGCTCTCGGATAAAGAGTTCAATATCATCAAAGCGCACACGGTACACGGCAGGAATTTGTTGATGTCTTCACCGGGTATTCCCAACGCAACAGTGGACGTAGCTTACAGTCACCATGAGCGCGTGGATGGCACGGGTTATCCGCGTAAACTAAAGGCAGCGGGGATTTCCGATTTCGCCCGGATTATCGCGATTGTTGATGCGTATGATGCAATGACGGGGGATCGCTGTTATTCCCGTGCCGTTCCCGGAACTGATGCGCTCAAGCGTATTTTTGATGATCGCGGCAAGCATTTTGATGAGCGTCTGGCCCTGGAGTTTATTAAATGCGTAGGGCTTTATCCGCCCGGTAGCATTGTGGAGTTGATCAATGGTCTGGTTGGGATAGTGCTGGAAACCAATTATCGCTATCGCCATTTACCCAAAATCATTGTGGTGAAAGATTTAAACAAGCCCCTGGAGAAAGAGTTGATTCTGAACCTGGTGGATGTGGAGCAGAAAAAACTCGACAAAACGTATCTGATCAAACGGGCTTTGTGCGATGGTACTTATGATATCCGGTTGCGGGATTACCGCGAGAAAGGGCTGACATTTACTTATGGTTAGGAAAACGAATTGTTAAAAAGAAAGGCGCTTGTGCGCCTTTCTTTTTTGTTGCGATTTTGGCATTTTTTTCCTGAAAAACTTTGGTTTTACCCTGTGTTATTTGGGATCCAATGTGATTTTCGGTTTTGGCTTTTGAATTACCACGGTTGGTGTCGAGGGTTTGGATACCTTTACCGATGCCTTGGGGCGCGAATTCCCCGTTTTTTTTCCTCCCTCCGGTTGGGGCGGGCGGTTGGTATTGCCTCGCTTGGTGTCAGCGCGATTACCTTTCAATTTCCCTGTGCTATTTAATTCGCCATTTTTTCCGTTGGTTAGAATAGCTTTACCGGCCCGTTTCTGATTTGAACGCGCGGGTGAATTTCCTGCTGTTTTTGGTAAATGCACGGTCTCGGTTTTGTATTTTCCCGGTTCCAATCCCTCAAGGGTCCAATTGCCAATTTTCACCCGCACCAGGCGCAGGGTCGGGTGACCGACAGCGGCGGTCATGCGACGCACCTGGCGATTGCGGCCCTCGGTAATTACCAGCTCGATCCACTGGGTGGGAATATTGGCTCGATCACGAATGGGCGGATCCCGTTCCCAGAGTTTGGGCGCCGGGATCAAGCGCACTTCGGCCGGTTGGGTCATACCATCATTCAGCTCAACCCCGAGGCGCAATTTGGTTAACGCATAACTATTAGGTGCTCCCTCAACCTGGGCCCAATAAGTCTTGGGCATTTTATGGGCAGGGTGGGCGATATGGTGTTGCAAGTCGCCATCATCAGTGAGCAGTAACAATCCCTCCGAGTCGTGATCCAGGCGGCCGGCCGGGTAAACGTGGGGAATCTTGATATATTCCTTTAGCGTGGGGCGACCCTCCCCGTCAGTAAATTGGGAGAGTACACCGAAAGGCTTGTTAAACAGAATCAGGGAGGACATAAGGCGTTACAGGCTCACTATAAATACCAACAGAACGCGAATTTTATCCCAGATTGATGCCCGCACCATAGCAACATATCCATGCATAAACGTGGATAGACGTGTAGAATCGCCGGCGCTCTGGCAAGGGGGAGTTCCCTGTGGCGGGGCTCTTTTTCTAAATTTTCATAACGTTTATGGCAGAGCTCACAAGGCCGAGCCGCATGAATTGATGGAGCCATCTAAATGACTGATTCAAAAATTATCTATACCCAAACTGACGAAGCCCCGGCCTTAGCTACTTATTCCTTACTCCCTATCGTTCAAGCTTTCACTCAATCTTCCGGTATAGCTATCGAAACTCGTGATATTTCCCTCTCGGGTCGCATCATTGCCGCATTCCCCGAGGCGCTGACTGAAGAACAGCGTATTGGTGATCACCTGGCTGAATTGGGCAAATTGGCAACCACTCCTGAAGCTAACATCATCAAGCTGCCAAATATCAGTGCGTCTATTCCGCAACTGAAAGCAGCGATTAAAGAATTGCAATCCCAGGGTTACAAACTGCCTGATTACCCTGAGAATCCGACGAACGACGCTGAAAAAGACGCAAAAGCACGCTACGACAAAATCAAAGGTTCTGCAGTGAACCCGGTGTTGCGTGAAGGTAACTCTGATCGTCGTGCACCCTTGTCAGTAAAAAACTATGCCCGTAAGAATCCCCACAAAATGGGTGCCTGGTCGGCAGATTCCAAATCCCATGTTGCGCACATGGATGCCCATGATTTCTTTGGTAGCGAAAAATCCACGACTGTTGCAGAAGCAGGCACGGTAAAAATTGAACTGGTTGGTAAAGATGGCTCTACCAAAGTTCTGAAAGAGACCACCAAAGTACAGGCAGGCGAAATTATCGATGCATCGGTACTGGGCAAAAACGCTCTGCGTGCTTACATTGCTGCACAAATTGAAGACGCTAAAAATGCTGGTGTATTGTTTTCAGTTCACTTGAAAGCAACCATGATGAAAGTGTCTGACCCGATTATTTTCGGCCATTTTGTTTCTGTGTATTACGCGCCGGTACTGGAAAAGCATGCTGCAGTGTTGGCTGAATTGGCTGTAGACGTTAACAACGGTATTGGCGACCTGTACACCAAAATCAAATCCCTGCCGGCGGAAAAACAAGCCGAAATCGAAGCGGACATCAAGGCGCTTTATGCGACTCGCCCGCAATTGGCGATGGTGAATTCGGATAAAGGCATTACCAACCTGCATGTCCCTAGCGATGTGATTGTGGATGCCTCCATGCCGGCGATGATTCGCGACTCCGGCAAAATGTGGAATGCTGAAGGCAAGCTGCAAGATACCAAGGCCTGTATCCCTGATCGTTGTTATGCCGGTGTGTATCAGGTTGTTATTGATGATTGTAAAAAGCACGGTGCCTTCGATCCGAAAACCATGGGTAGCGTGCCGAACGTGGGTTTGATGGCCCAGGCAGCCGAAGAATACGGTTCACACGATAAAACCTTCCAAATCCCGGCAGACGGTGTAGTTCGCGTGGTCGATGCAGCAGGAAAAGTATTGCTGGAGCAAAGCGTGGAGCAAGGCGATATCTGGCGTATGTGCCAGGTAAAAGATGCGCCTATCCAGGACTGGGTAAAGCTCGCCGTAAATCGCGCCCGCGCTTCCAACACCCCGGCCGTATTCTGGTTGAATCCGGCCCGCGCGCACGATGCCCAGTTGATTGCCAAGGTTAATACCTACCTGAAAAATCACGATACTTCCGGCTTGGAAATTCTCATCAAAACTCCGGAAGAGGCGACCCAGTACTCGCTGGACCGTATTCGTGCGGGTAAAGATACTATTTCTGTTACTGGCAACGTATTGCGTGATTACCTGACCGACCTGTTTCCGATTATGGAATTGGGCACCTCAGCCAAAATGCTGTCGATTGTTCCACTCATGAATGGTGGCGGTTTGTTTGAAACCGGTGCTGGCGGCTCTGCGCCCAAGCATGTGCAGCAATTTGTTGAGGAAGGTCACCTGCGCTGGGATTCATTGGGTGAGTTCCTGGCATTAGCTGAATCACTCGATCATTTTGGCAACGTGACCAACAATGCCAAAGCGAAAGTGTTTGCTAAAACCCTGGATCAGGCGAATGGCAAGTTCCTGGATGAAAACAAATCTCCTGGCCGTGCAGCAGGCGAATTGGATAACCGTGGCAGCCACTTCTATCTGGCTCTTTACTGGGCACAGGCATTGGCCGCACAGACTGAAGATGTTGCATTACAAGCACAGTTTGCACCCTTGGCTAAAACCCTGACTGAAAACGAAGCAAAAATCGTGGCAGAACTTAAAGCCGCTTCGGGCAAACCCATTGATTTGGGTGGTTACTATCGCCCGGATTTTGCCAAGGCATCAGCCGCATTGCGCCCGAGCGCAACGTTCAATAATGCTTTGAAAAGTCTTAACTAATCAGATCATACAGGTAACGCAAAAAGCCTCTTGTGTAAGCACAAGAGGCTTTTTTTATGAGTCAGGTTACCCATTTACAAGTGTAACTGCTTGATTTCCTAGGCTGGAACTGGACTCGTTCGCAAGCTGTTAGCGACAATATTGGCCGGAGCTGCAATATTGACTGCATGTAGTCCTTTATCACCTTTGGTGATTTCGAAAGTCACCTGCTGGCCTGCTTTAAGGGTTTTATAACCTTCCATAGTGATCGCTGAATAGTGTGCAAACAGGTCTTCACCACCTTCATCCGCAAGAATAAAGCCGTAACCTTTTGCATTATTGAACCATTTGACTGTGCCTGTTGGCATATTATGGAATCCTTCTGCCCGAGTGATGCCTTGAAAAACACCACTGTCGTTATTATTTTCCCAAGTACTGCAATTGCTCGGGGTCTGGACGAGAGATTTGCCTGTTGGGGGCTAGTGCATTTAACTTATGCTTTTAAGCGGCGAAGTATTTTATTGTTATTTGCAATAAGTGCCCCAATGTAAGCAAAGTGCCGCGTTTATGTGCAGCGGCGCTCTTTTTTTATCCAACAATTGGCACAAAGTCAAGCGCTTCTCCGTATTAACGGAGATTGTGTCTACATTAGTTGCCATTGGGGGTTGTTATGCCGATGAGTTACAATGCCGGCTAATATCCAATCATTTTATATTTTGTGTTGAATCTGTATGGGCAATCTCCAAAACCTTCAACTAACCTTAGGTAAAGATGACGATAATTCTGCCGATGAATCCGATGGCGGTCTTGCAGTTTTAACATCTAAACCCAAGTTAAAAAGGCCACCTATGTATAAGGTGGTTTTATTGAACGATGACTACACACCCATGGATTTCGTGGTAGAAATATTGGAAGTCTTTTTTTCCATGTCGCGCGAGAAAGCTACCCATGTGATGTTGACAGTTCATGTTCACGGCAAAGCAGTATGCGGCATATATTCTCGTGATATAGCTGAAACTAAAGCGGCGCAAGTGAATCAATATGCTAGAGAAAATCAACATCCGCTGTTATGTGAAATTGAAGCGGTTGAGGATGAGCAGTAACGAGTTAGTAAAGTGAGAAGTTAATTTTGTTGGTTAGAAGAGGGTAGGCGCGATGTTAAGTAAAGATCTGGAAGTAACCTTAAATCTTGCTTTCAAAGGTGCGCGCTCCAAGCGACACGAATTCATGACGGTTGAGCATCTGCTTCTGGCGCTCATCGATAATGATTCGGCGGCCAATGTGTTACGCGCTTGCGGTGCTGATTTAATTAATTTACGTAAAGAATTAATCGAATTTGTCGATTCCACTACTCCGCTCATCCCCGAAAATGACAGCGAACGCGAAACCCAGCCAACATTGGGTTTCCAACGCGTACTGCAACGCGCAGTATTCCATGTACAATCCTCTGGCAAGCAAGAAGTAACGGGTGCAAATGTGCTGGTTGCTATTTTTAGCGAGCAGGAAAGCCAGGCTGTTTATTATCTCAAACAACAAAGTATCGCTCGAATTGATGTAGTGAATTACATCACCCACGGGATTCATAAAGTGGCTGGTAACAATGATCATAGTGGCGATCATCATCACAGCGCGCAAGAGAATCAGGATGAAGAATCCGTAACAGGTGAGTCCAGTGCGCAGAGTCCTTTGGAGAATTTCGCAACAAATCTAAATGAAGCGGCGATGCAGGGCCGTATTGATCCGTTGGTCGGCCGTGAGTTTGAAGTTGAGCGTGTATGTCAGATATTGTCACGTCGCCGTAAAAATAATCCGCTCTTGGTTGGTGAGTCCGGCGTGGGTAAAACAGCCATTGCTGAGGGCTTGGCCAAGCGTATCGTTGATGGTGATGTGCCTGAGTCATTGGCGGACAGTGTTGTATTTTCGCTGGACATGGGCGCGCTTTTGGCAGGAACCAAGTACCGTGGCGATTTTGAAAAGCGTTTTAAAAGCTTGCTTAATGAGCTGAAAAAACAAAAGAAATCGATTTTATTCATCGATGAAATCCACACGATTATCGGCGCCGGTGCGGCTTCCGGTGGAGTGATGGATGCATCCAATTTATTAAAGCCGCTGTTGTCGTCCGGTGAGATTCGTTGCATGGGTTCCACTACGTACCAGGAATATCGCGGTATTTTTGATAAAGATCGCGCACTTTCCCGTCGTTTCCAAAAAGTAGATGTAAACGAACCTACTGTGGATGAAACCTATCAGATACTCAAAGGCCTGAAGAGTCGCTTTGAGAAACACCATAACTTACGCTACACCGATGCTGCATTGCGTGCGGCTGCAGAGTTAGCAGAGCGTTATATCAATGATCGTTTCCTGCCGGATAAAGCGATTGATGTGATTGATGAGGCTGGTGCTTATCAACAATTGCAAACTCCGAGTAAACGCAAGAAAACAATTGGCGTGACTGATGTGGAAAATGTTGTTGCTAAAATTGCACGTATTCCGCCAAAAAGCGTGTCTTCTTCTGATAAAGAGCAGCTGCGCAAGCTGGACCAGAATTTGAAAATGACTGTGTTTGGGCAGGATGAAGCGATAGATACCCTGGCGACTGCTATCAAATTGTCGCGTGCCGGTTTAGGGGCAGCAGAGAAACCGATTGGTTCATTCTTGTTTGCAGGTCCTACAGGTGTTGGTAAAACCGAGGTTTGCCGTCAGTTGGCCAAATGCATGGGAATGGAGTTGGTGCGCTTTGACATGTCCGAATACATGGAGCGCCATACCGTATCGCGTTTAATTGGTGCTCCTCCTGGTTATGTTGGTTTTGATCAGGGTGGCCTGTTGACGGATGCAATTACCAAACAACCTCATTGTGTATTGTTGCTGGATGAGATTGAAAAAGCGCATCCCGAAGTCTTTAACTTGTTATTACAAGTAATGGATCACGGTAGCCTGACGGATAACAACGGTCGCAAAGCGGATTTCCGCAATGTAATTTTGATTATGACCACCAACGCGGGTGCTGAAGTGATGAGTCGCGCTTCTATCGGATTTACTCATCAGGATCACACCACCGATGGTATGGAAGCAATCAAGAAAATGTTTACACCGGAATTCCGCAACCGTTTGGATGCCATTGTTCAATTTGCTTCTCTGACATTGAATACCATTAAAACTGTAGTCGACAAATTCCTGATGGAACTGCAAACCCAGTTGGATGACAAGCACGTGACACTGGAAATTAGTGACGAAGCGCGTGAGTGGTTGGCTATCCATGGTTACGATGTGAAAATGGGTGCGCGCCCAATGGCTCGCTTGATTCAGGATAAGTTGAAAAAACCATTGGCCGAGGAAATTTTATTCGGTGTGTTATCCAGTGGTGGTGGAACTGTAGATGTTGATGTTGATCCGGTAGAGGACAAAATCACCATCGCGGTGAAATCCAGGCAGGCCGCTCAACCAGCCTGATTGCAAAGCAGTAACGGGAAACTAAAAAGCCGCACATAGGTGCGGCTTTTTATTAATCACAATTTGATCAGTGGCGTCGGGAGATTAACGAGCGCGATAAGTAATACGACCTTTTGTTAGGTCATAGGGAGTCATCTCAACCTTGACCTTATCTCCCGTCAAAATACGAATATAGTTCTTGCGCATCTTGCCAGAGATGTGGGCAATAACCACATGTCCATTTTCCAATTTTACGCGAAAGGTAGTGTTGGGCAGGGTATCAACCACTTCACCGTCAAATTCAATGCAATCGTCTTTTGCCATGCGGCAGCTTCCTCAGGGTTTCGATAGTTCATGCCTATCAACTGGGTGATAGGAGGGGGGTAAAAAAATAGGCGTGAATTGTGCCTTAATTAACCAGAGCCGCCAAGGGGAATAGGGGACAAAAGCGGGATTTACCACGGAATTTAATCCGTATTTACGTAAATCAGAGCGGTTTATTCAGTTAAGGCGCATCCAACGGCGATTGACTAATAGTTCCAAGGGGCGATATTGGGTTTTATAATTCATTTTCTCGCAATCTTTGATCCAATAACCCAAATAAACATAATCCACACCCATTGCGCGGGCCTTTTCTATTTGGGCAAGTATGGCGAATTTCCCCAAGCTGCGATTTTCTTCTGCGGGATCATAAAAGGTATATACCGCTGACAGTCCATCTCCCAACTGATCGCATACCGATACACCAATCAACTTTTCACCAAGTCGCAGCTCTATATATTGGGTAATTCCCCATTCACTGGTCAAAAATGCCTTGTATTGGTCTTCGGACGGGGGGTACATATCCCCATCCTGATGTCGCCCCTCTATGTAACGTGCATAGAGCCCGTAGTGTTCGAGGGTATTAATGTTATTGGTGATACTGAGCGATAAATCAGCATTGCGTTGTATACAGCGGCGTTGGGTGCGATTCGGTTTGAATAGTTTCACCGGAATCCGACATGAAACGCAGGCTTGGCAGCGTAGGCATTGCGGGCGATACAGGTGCGCGCCGCTGCGACGGAACCCTAGCTGCGACAACTGGGTGTAGAGTGACGGATCTATTTTTGCTTCCGGGTCCACAAATACAGTGGTAGCCTCTTGTCCGTCCAGATAACTGCAGGGATGAGGCTGGGTCGCAAATAATTTTAATGTTGATAAATCGGACATGATTGCCTCGCGCAAATCCGGTTATTCCCACGGCAATAGGTTCAATGTTGACCACGGCTGGGAATACACACTCGGCTCATGAACAAAGTTTACCAGTATTTTTTGGAATTCTTCACGGGGAATTTCTATTGCACCCAAACTAAATAAATGATCATTGGCCACCTGGCAATCGATTAGCTGAAAATCCCATTGGCGTAATTGGCGAACGAGAAAAGCAAAGCCATATTTAGATGCATTATCGGCGCAACTGAACATCGACTCACCAAAAAAAATGCGACCCAATGCCATACCGTAAAGCCCGCCAACTAATTGATTTTCCTGCCAGACTTCTACTGAATGCGCAAAACCGCGGCGATGTAATGCAGTATAGCCGGCAATAATATCTTCGCTGATCCAGGTACCATCGGAATAAGATCGTGGTGCAGCGCAGGCACGCATCACATTTTCAAAACAATTATCAAACGTTACGCGATAAGTTTCTTTGCGCAATGCTTTACGCAAGCTTTTTGAAATGTGTAATTGGTTAGGATAAATAACCGTGCGCGGGCTTGGACTCCACCACAAAATTGGATCGTCAGGATTAAACCAGGGGAAAATCCCTCGTTGGTACGCTGCCAGGATACGTTCGGGGGAGAGATCACCACCAACGGCCAATAAGCCGTTTGGCTCATTAAGTGCACTTTCCACTGCTGGAAATTGATGGTTATAAGGATTAAGCCACGGAATAGAGATCATGAATTTATAAAAATATTAACCTGAAAGTAATTAGATATGATTCATGTCCAAGGGTAGCAATGTTGCCTGTGAAAATTTACACAATTATTTGCATTACTTGGCGCGCTTTTTGAGTGTAAAAGTTTAACCGGAAATCAGTCAATTAATTGTTATTACTTTTAATACTTGAGGAATTTAGGGCTATGCTTAAGGATAACAAATTGTGGTATTTTCCCACGAACGGTTTTATCAATGGTTGCATGTTTACTGATCTGCATTTACCGCTTTAATCGCTAACCGAGGTAGATTATGAGTATATTCAGTCATTATCGCGAGCGTTTTGAAACTACCCAACAGGAGGAGTTAACGATTAAGGAATATCTTGAACTTTGCAAAAAAGATCCAAGTGTCTATGCGTCAGCCGCTGAGCGTATGTTGATGGCCATAGGTGAACCGGAAATTGTTGATACCTCACAAGATTCACGCCTTAGCAGGATTTTCTCCAACAAAATTATTAAACGTTATAAAGCCTTTGGCGATTTTTATGGCATGGAAGAATCCATCCAGCAAATCGTGTCGTTTTTCAAGCATGCCGCGCAGGGGTTGGAGGAAAAGAAACAAATTCTTTATTTATTGGGCCCCGTGGGTGGTGGTAAGTCATCACTTGCAGAAATGCTCAAATCCTTAATGGAAAAAATGCCGATTTATTGCATTAAGGGGTCACCGGTATTCGAGTCTCCGTTGGGATTATTTAACCCTGATGAAGATGGAAAAATTCTGGAAGAGGACTACGGCATTCCTCGACGCTATATTAAATCGATAATGTCGCCGTGGGCCGCAAAACGCTTGCAAGAGTTTCGCGGAGATATAACCCAGTTTAAAGTTGTAAAAGTTTATCCATCAATCCTGAATCAAATTGCAATAACCAAAACCGAACCGGGCGATGAAAATAACCAGGATATTTCTTCCCTGGTTGGTAAAGTTGATATTCGCAAGCTGGAGGAATTCCCGCAGAACGATCCGGATGCCTATAGTTTTAGTGGCGGGTTGTGCCGGGCTAACCAGGGATTGATGGAATTCGTGGAGATGTTTAAAGCTCCTATCAAAGTTCTTCACCCGTTATTGACGGCAACACAAGAGGGCAACTTCAATAGCACTGAAGGCTTGGGAGCAATTCCTTTTGATGGAATAATCCTTGCGCACTCCAATGAATCCGAGTGGCAGAATTTCCGTAATAACAAAAACAATGAGGCATTCATTGATCGTGTGTACATCGTCAAAGTTCCTTATTGCCTGCGCGTTACGGAAGAAATGAAGATATACGAAAAGTTATTGCAAAACTCTTCGTTATCTAGGGCTCCCTGCGCACCCGATACGCTTCGGATGCTTGCGCAATTTTCTGTTTTATCGCGTATTAAGGAACCGGAAAACTCCAACATCTATTCCAAAATGCGCATCTATGATGGCGAAAACCTGAAAGATACTGACCCGCGTGCAAAATCGTTACAGGAGTATAAGGATGCGGCGGGCGTTGATGAAGGTATGAATGGTTTGTCTACCCGTTTTGCATTTAAAATTTTATCCAAAGTATTTAACTTTGATCCAACGGAAATTGCTGCCAATCCAGTGCATTTAATGTATGTGCTTGAGCAACAAATTGAGCAGGAGCAATTCCCTAAAGAAGTGCAGGATAAATACCTTAATGCTTTAAAAGAATACATATCACCGAAATATGTTGATTTTATTGGTAAAGAAATCCAGACCGCTTATCTGGAGTCTTATGCTGAATACGGTCAAAATATTTTTGATCGCTATGTAACCTATGCTGATTTCTGGATTCAGGATCAGGAATATCGCGATCCGGAAACCGGTGAAATTCTTAATCGTTCGTCGCTCAATGATGAGCTGGAAAAAATAGAAAAGCCGGCCGGCATCAGTAATCCAAAAGATTTCCGCAATGAAATAGTAAATTTTGTATTGCGTGCAAAAGCCCACAATGCGGGTAAAAATCCGGACTGGCGTGGCTATGAGAAGTTGCGCATAGTGATTGAGAAGAAAATGTTCTCGAACACTGAAGATCTATTGCCTGTTATTTCTTTCAATGCCAAAGCCTCCGTGCAAGACAAAAAGAAACATCAGGATTTTGTGCAGCGTATGGTGGAACGCGGTTATACCGAAAAACAAGTGCGTTTATTATCTGAATGGTATTTGCGAGTGAGGAAGTCCCAATAACTGAGGAAGCAACCTGAAAGTCTGTGCGTTAATCAACGTTAAGGTTGGGCTATGAGTTACATTATTGATCGACGTCTCAACGCCAAAAATAAAAGCGCTGTCAATCGCCAGCGCTTCTTGCGGCGCTATCGTGAGCAAATCCAAAAAGCGGTTTCTGATGCGGTAAATGAACGCTCTATTACTGATATTGATAAAGGTGGAAAAGTCAGTATTCCTGGGCGGGATATTAATGAACCGGTTATTCACCACGGGCAGGGTGGATACAACGAACGCGTTCTGCCAGGCAATAAACAATTCTCCGAAGGTGATAAAATTGCGCGCCCGCAAGGCGGAGGTGGACAGGGCGGGGGTGGAAAAGCCAGTGATTCCGGTGAAGGCATGGATGATTTTTCATTCACTCTTTCGCAAGAAGAATTTCTGGATTTCATGTTTGATGGACTTGAGCTTCCTAATCTCGTCAAGCGTCAGTTGTCAGGGTTGGAAGAATTTAAATCGGTGCGTGGCGGTATTGCTAATGAAGGCCAACCCGGGCGCATGAATATCGTGCGCTCCTTACGTTCTGCCAATATGCGTCGCCTTGCCTTGACGGGTGGTAAGCGCCGGCAATTGCAAGAATTGAATGCCGAATTGGCAGAGTTGGAAAAAATACCGGAAGCGCATCGCGATTATATTCGTTATCGCGCCGTGCTGGAATTAATCGCCAAGCTTGAACACTCCATTAGTAAAATCCCCTGGCTGGACACTTTCGATCTCAAATATAATTTGATGATCAAACAGCCAATACCGCGCTCCAAAGCCGTGATGTTTTGCATCATGGATGTATCCGGGTCGATGGATCAGGCTACTAAAGATATTGCCAAGCGCTTTTTTATCCTTCTGTATTTATTCCTGCAACGTAATTACGAAAAAACTGAAATTGTTTTTATTCGTCACCACACCAGTGCGAAAGAAGTTGATGAGGACGAGTTTTTCCACTCGCGCGAAACCGGGGGCACTGTGGTGTCAAGTGCTTTACAGTTAATGCAGGAAATTATTAAAGAACGCTATTCTCCGGAACAATGGAATATCTATGGCGCCCAGGCATCTGACGGTGACAATTGGGGAGAGGACTCCGATGTGTGCCGCGATATTCTGGTGGATAATCTTTTGCCCAGCTGCCAATATTTTTCTTACATCGAAATTACCAACAACGAGCACCAGGCGTTGTGGAATGTGTATGAATCCATCCAGCAGCAATATCCGGAAAGTTTCGCGTTGCAGCATATTCGTGGGGTCGGTGATATTTATCCGGTATTCCGTGAGCTCTTTCATAAGAAGGTCGCATGAAAAAACCATTATTTACCACCTCCGAGTGGAATTTTGATTTGATTCAGGATGTGGATAAAGTGCTGGGGGATTTGGCTGCAGAATTCGGCCTTGATACCTATCCGAATCAAATTGAAGTTATCAGCTCCGAACAAATGATGGATGCTTATTCCTCAGTGGGGATGCCTATTGGTTATAGCCACTGGTCTTATGGTAAGCAATTGCTCAGTACCGAGCACTCCTACAAACGTGGGCAGATGGGGCTTGCGTATGAAATTGTGATTAATTCAAATCCGTGTATTGCCTATTTAATGGAAGAGAACACCATGACAATGCAAACGCTGGTGATCGCCCATGCGTGTTATGGCCACAATTCTTTTTTTAAGGGCAACTATTTATTCCGTACCTGGACTGATGCCAGTTCTATTATTGATTATCTGGTGTTTGCAAAAAATTACATCAGTAAGTGTGAGGAGCGTTATGGAATTAGCGCGGTGGAAGATACCCTTGATTCCTGTCACGCACTAATGAATTACGGTGTAGACAGGTATAAACGCCCTTATCCCATTTCAGCACAGGAAGAAGAGCGTCGCCAAAGTGAGCGCGCAGAGTATTTGCAAAAGCATGTGAATGACCTATGGCGCACTATCCCCAAATCAGCTGCCGCCGGTGCGCAAAAAAATGCCCCGCGTTTCCCTCCGGAACCGCAAGAAAATATCCTGTATTTTTTGGAAAAAAATTCGCCTTTATTGGAGCCGTGGCAACGTGAAGTTATCAGGATCGTGCGTAAAATTGCCCAATATTTTTATCCACAACGGCAAACCCAGGTAATGAATGAAGGTTGGGCTACTTTCTGGCATTACACCTTGCTTAATGAGTTACATGAACGTGGCTATGTGACGGATGGTTTTATGCTGGAGTTTTTACAATCCCATACCAGTGTGGTTGCACAGCCTGCTTATGACAGCCCGTATTTTAGTGGAATTAATCCCTATACCCTGGGTTTTGCAATGATGAGTGATATTCGTCGTATTTGCGAAAACCCCACAGATGAAGATCGCGCATGGTTTCCTGAAATCGCCGGTTCGAACTGGAAAGAAACGTTGCAATTCGCTATGAAAAATTTCAAAGATGAAAGTTTTATTTTACAATTTTTATCTCCCAAGGTTATGCGCGACTTAAAACTCTTTAGCATCGTCGATAATGATGAAGAAGATAAAATTCGTGTTGATGCTATCCACAATGAGCGAGGTTTCCGCAAACTACGCGAGAATCTTGCAGGTCAATACAATTTGGGTAATCGTGAACCTAATATTCAGGTGTATAACGTAGAGGTGCGAGGGGATCGCTCATTAACCTTGTATCACTATATGCATAATCGCAGGCCGCTAGGTGATTCCACTCCCGAGGTGTTAAAGCACTTGCATCGTCTTTGGGGTTTTGATGTACACCTGCATTCAGTAGATGGTAGCGAAATCAAACAGAGCTTCCATTGTCCGCAACAATCATCCTGATATTGTCAGCTTAAATAGCCCCTTGAAAATTTGAACTAGAAAATAGGAGCCTGGTGCAGCATATGCTTACCATGCTCCTCATTTCTTTGGATGCCAGTTTTTAAGGTGGGCTTGTGAAAGAGTATTCAGCTAATAACCAGGATACTTTATGCTTATTAGTTTTTTCCGGTTGTTTATTTTTGCGATTTTCTATTAGTTGCGAAGCTGCACCTGCTTTTAATATGCCGCTGTATTCGATTTTGCGACAATTGGCTTCAATATGTTGGCTATTGATAATTAATTGTTAATGAGTCAATCAATTCATTGGTTAATAGCTATTTTGGATTTGAAAATCGTCGGCCGGTTTACTTTCACCACAGCGTATTTTCCATTTGCTTATCCTGGTGTAGATAACGGTTTTTCCCCGCGCGGCTAACTGACATTACAAGCCGCGATCTTTGTTTTACGATAAATGGTGTGTCCTTTATTAAATTCACACCGGCAAAATCGATTCGCGCCTTATCAAGATTTACGGTGCCGGTTATCGATCCTCCGGTCATCATGACAACAGAGTTGGTAAGGGTTAACGCAGCATCAATGCTGGTAAATTTTGCGTTCTGGATTTCAACAGCAGAATCTGTAGCAACCAATTCGTTCGCTGTGACGCCGTCGAGCAATATACCTTGGCATCCATTTAATGAAATACGCCGGTATTCACCGCGCAATATGTCACCGGTAGAGCCACTACAATCATAATTTTCCGGCTTGGTGTTTGGAGCCGTTGTACTTGATTGTTGTGACGATTGTGACGATTGTGACGAGTTGCTTAATGCCGGTAGCAACCATTGCACGACTTCTTTGGTGTGGGTCGCCATCGGAACGTGACCCGCTTCTGTAATAACCGTTAATTCGCTCAGTGCCAGATTTGCCTTTAGTAACTGCCCGGTGCGCAGTGGCGCTACTAAATCTTTCCCTCCCCACAGAATGGCAACCGGTTTGCTTTGTTCAAATATTGCAGAAGAAAAATCCTCCTCTGTGAGGCTTAATGCTGCGTTGATATTTGGATAGCTTTGCAGGGTGGTACCCCAGGCGATTTCACTTTTTCCCAGTAACGATGTCGGGTCTGGCAGGCGCAATAATTTTTCAATCAAATTATTGCTAAAATTTTGTAGGCCGACCGCATAGGTTAACAAAGCATTGGGCATGGCTTCCTGATCAACAGGAATTCTGTCTGTAGCACTGTGTTTTACAAACGCAGTGCGTTGCAAAATCCCGGCAGCATCAATAAGTGCGATTTGTTCAACATCATCCGGGTAGCGCTGGGCGTAGCGCAATGTTACCGCACCACCCATAGAGTGGCCGACAACCCGAATTGGGGCATTGCTGAAATAAGGTTTAATAAAATGCAGCAAGTCAGCATAATTTGATGGCGATAATTTTGCTTTGGGGCTGGGTGAATTGGCAAAGCCGGGCAGGTCGATCATGATTACGCGATAGTGTTTTTCCAGCTCGGGAACCAGCGGTAGCCAATCACGTAAACCATTTTGGCCCAGACCGTGGATTAACATCACAACAGGGGCGGTTATTTTTCCGCTATCGGCTAGAAAAATACGATTGCCAAATTTCGGCTCATTTAACCAATAGCTGCGCCAGTGACCGGGTAATTTATGTTCGGCTGTAATTGCATTAATTAATTCGGGTTTGGTTTCTGTTGCTGTGGATGCAAAGACAGTATCGATAACATTACCGACTTTATCCAAAAAGCTCGCATTCGCTGTTTGTATGCAGGCAATAAAAATCAGAACAATAAATAAATTGCACTTCATGACCGCTCCAATTCGTATACACATATATTTACTGCGGAGGCGAGGTTTAACGATTCAATAGCACCGCTGCCACGAATGGTAAATGGTTGCACATTCATCGTTTGGAGATATTCGCGCGGGACTCCCCGTGCTTCATTACCAAACAAATAACAATCAGCTTTTTTGAATGTGGCATCACTCAGCGGCAACCCTTGCATATCCAGAATGGCAATGGATTTGAAACGGGTTCTTATGGATTCCAGAGGCACATCCAATTCCATTGGCACATGAAAAATTGCCCCCATACTGGAGCGAACGACCTTTGGATTATAAGGATCTACCGAACCGGGGCTAAGCAAGCAACGGAAATTACCGAACCAGGCGAGGCTGCGCAAAATGGTTCCCAGGTTACCCGGATCTTGTACTTCATAAAGATAAATTATTTTTTCATTCGTTGATGCCGCGTTATTTGCCGTTACCAGCGGCGCTACTGCAATGATTCCTTGCGGTGATTTGGTGTCAGACAACTGCGCCATGTGTTTTTCACTGACCAGATGTTTTTTAAACACACTGGGAAAATCCTTAAACGATTCGGTGACATAAAGATCACAATTTTTTAATGCCGGATTGTTCAGTGCAGCTTTTTCCAGTTCCAGCACCAGATGCTCGCCTTCCACTAAAAAATGACCAAACTCTGTACGGTATTTTTTTTGATGCAGCTTTTTAATATCGTCAAGTTTCATAAATATCCGCTTGTAATGGTCACATGTGTACGGCAGTCAGGTCTTCCAGCATCGCTTTGGCGACTGCTTCTGCGACTTTAATTCCGTCTACACCAGCAGACAAAATTCCCCCTGCATAACCTGCGCCTTCGCCCGCAGGGTAAAGGCCGCGCGTATTCAGACTTTGCAAGGAGTCGTGATCGCGGGTAATACGCACGGGTGAAGAGGTACGTGTTTCGATACCGGTGAGGATTGCATCGTTGCGATCAAACCCGCGAATTTGTTTGCCAAATTCCGGCAGGGCTTCGCGAATAGCCTCGATTACATAACCGGGTAATGATGGGGTCAAATCTCCCAGCAGCACGCCGGGTTTGTAGGAAGGCTCGACTTCACCCAATGCAGTGGACGGCTTGCCGCGGATAAAATCACCAACGAGCTGACCAGGTGCGCAGTAATCTTTGCCGCCCAATATGTAGGCATAGGATTCCAGTTTCTCTTGTAATTCCACACCGGCGAGCGGGCCACCCGGGAAATCCTCTTCCGGGTTAATCCCCACAACAATTCCCGCGTTGGCATTGCGTTCATTGCGTGAATATTGGCTCATGCCATTAGTTACAACACGTTCCGGTTCCGAGGTTGCCGCAACGACAGTACCACCGGGACACATACAAAAACTGTACACCGCGCGGCCATTTTTTGCGTGATAAACCAGTTTGTAATCCGCTGCACCGAGTTCAGGGTGTCCCGCATATTTGCCGAGGCGCGTATGGTCAATAATGGATTGCGGATGTTCGATACGAAAGCCCACCGCGAATGGTTTGGCTTCGATAAATACACCGCGTTCATGCAATTTTCGAAAGGTATCGCGCGAGCTGTGCCCGAGTGCGAGCACTACATAACGGCTGCGCAACTCTTGCCCATCCGCCAGGGTAACGCCCTGGATGCGACCGTTTTCGATAATAAAATCAGTTACTTTATTTTCAAAACGCACTTCACCGCCAAGTGTTTTAATTTCTTCACGCATGGCCGCAACAACACCGGTTAAACGGAAAGTGCCTATGTGAGGTTTACTCACATACATAATTTCTTCCGGTGCACCGGCCCGCACAAATTCATGCATGACTTTGCGGCCATAGAATTTTGGATCTTTAATCTGGCTATATAATTTTCCATCAGAAAATAAACCTGCACCACCTTCACCAAATTGCACATTGGATTCCGGTGTCAACACTTTATTACGCCACAATGCCCAGGTATCTTTGGTGCGGCGACGAACATCCTTGCCACGTTCCAGCACGATGGGTTTGAAACCCATTTGCGCAAGCGTGAGTGCAGCGAATAAACCGCAGGGACCAAATCCGATTACGAGCGGGCGTTCGGTTAAATGTTCCGGCGCGTGTGCAACCGGGTAATAATTAGTATCAGGTGCCGGGCGAATATTTTTATCATCGGCAAAACGGCTGAGAATTTTTTCTTCATTGTTCGCTTGCAAGTCGATGATATAAACAAAGGTAATCTCGCTGTTTTTTTTGCGCGCATCATAGCTGCGTTTAAAGACCGTGAAATTGAGTAAGTCGGTATCGTTGATTTTCAGGCGTTTGACGATGGCGTTACGCAAGTCGCCAGCGGGGTGATCCAGCGGTAGCTGGAGTTCATTAATGCGGATCATAAAAGCTCCTGGCCAGTGACTTTCCGGCAAAGGGGTGAATAAACCCGCATATTTTACGCGGGTTTACGCTATCGAGCCAAGAACAAAAACCTGGCGTAGCCGTTAATTAGTGAGAGTCAGCCGCTATTTGCAATACTATTTTCCCGCGTGTGCGCCGTGTTTCCGATAGGTCCAAAGCCTGTTTTACCTCATCCAGTGGCAAAACGGTAGCAATGTGGGGGATTAGTTGACCGTTATCTACCAACGCACTAATCGCTGCTAAATCTTCCGGGTCGGATTTGCAAAACACGCGGGCGAGATGATCGCCGTAGGTTTTGATTTGATCCTCAGTGGGAAAGTCCACAGCAGTGACTAAATAACCACCGGCTTTCAATGTGTTGAATGCCTGCAAATAAGTTTCCCCACCCACGGTATCAAATACTGCATCAACATCGTTAACAACCGCTGCAATATTTTGACGGGAATAATCGATAAACTCATCGGCCCCGAGTTGTTTAACAAAATCTTCATTGCGACCTGACGCCGTACCAATCACATAAGCCCCTTTTGCTTTGGCGATTTGTACTGCCAGCGAACCTACGCCGCCGGATGCGCCGGTAATTAAAATCCGTTGCCCAGTGGTGAGCTTTGCCAAATCAAACATGCCTTGCCATGCCGTTAACGCAGCGAGGGGGATTGCAGCAGCGTGGATAAAATCCAGCCGTTGTGGTTTATGAGCCAAATCTTCTGTGCGGGCGATGGCGTATTCAGCAAAACCACCGGTGCGAATTTTTCCATACACTGCATCGCCTACCGTAAAACCGGTAACGCCATCGCCGAGCTTTTCGATGGTCCCGGCAATTTCACTGCCGAGCGGAATGGGTAGCGTTAATCCAAAACGCACACCAGCACCGCTGCGAATTCGCCAATCAACGGGATTCACTCCAGCGGTATGTACTTTTACCAGGATTTCATTGGCAGCCGGCTGCGGAATTTCTTTTTCTGCCAGCTTCACTACATCGTTATTGCCATATTCATTAATCACTACTGCTTTCATAACGAGGCCTTCGTGTTGTGTGTAAATGTATGTTGTGCGCAAGGATAGTGGTTGGTTATCGGCTACTCAATGGATTCCTGCATTTTTGCTGTCATTAAAGCTTCATTAATTAGCAATCATCCCGTCATAAAACCTCACCATGCTTGCCGCCCGATGTCTTCTTAATCAACCTTTTAAAAAGGAAAAACCTCATGCGATTTACAAAAAAAATGCTGTCGCTCATGGTTATGGCTTCGTTGCCATTGTTCATGGCAGCTTGCGGTGGTGATGACGGAAAAGATGGTGTTAATGGAAAAGACGGCCTGAATGGTACCAATGGCAGTGCGGGTGCAACCGGGCCCAGTGGAAGTAACGGGACTAATGGTACCAACGGTACAAATGGCACTGATGGAACCAACGGCACGAATGGTGCAAAAAGTTTGATCAACCAAATTGTTCTCGCTGCCGGTAATGCCCAATGTTTTAAAGGTGGTGTGAAAATAGAAAGCGGTGTGGATGCTAACAATGACAATACGTTGCAAGCCACCGAAGTTTCGCAAACCACGTATCAATGCGATAAAAGTGTCATCAATACCCAATTGAATTTTAATCGTATTGCTACGTTGCAAAGTTGCATGCAGATCAATGCAACCTGTAATACCAGCGATGAAACCGCCGCCGAAATTGTGGCTGCCAGTGCAGATGGTATGACCCTCGTTTATACCGACGCGCTGAAAAAGCAAATCGGTTTTATTGATATTGTTAATCCATCACAGCCCAAACCTAGCGGTGTTCTGGCAATGGGCGGCGAACCGACTTCCATTGCAGTAAAAGGCGTTAATGCGTTGGTTGCAGTAAATACGTCGGCGGATTTTGTTAACGTATCGGGCAAGTTGGCGATTGTGGATATCGCCACCAAAGCGGTTATCCACAACATCGACCTGGGTGGCCAACCCGATTCCGTTGCAGTAAGCCCGGATGGAAAATATGCGCTGGTTGTTATCGAAAACGAGCGCGATGAAAGTTTGAATGGCGGCCTGCCGCCGCAATTACCTGCGGGAAAATTAGTAATTGTCGATTTAACCGCAGCAGCACCAACTGCATGGACGACGCGCAATGTTGATTTAACCGGAATCGCAACACTTTACCCGGCTGACCCTGAGCCGGAATTTGTTGATATTAATTCTGACAACATCGCTGTAGTGACACTGCAAGAAAATAATCACATCGCATTGGTGAACCTCGCCACCGGTGCAATTGTTCGTCATTTCAGCGCGGGCACAGTTGATTTGGTGAACGTCGATTTAACTGATGATCGCCCCGCCGTAATTAAACCTGTTGAAGTGCAAAACGGTCGTTTACGTGAGCCGGATGGTGTGTCCTGGATTAACAACGAGTATTTCGCCACCGCCAACGAAGGCGATTTAAATGGCGGTACGCGCGGATTTACTATTTTCAATACCTTGGGGGAAGTCGTGTGGGATTCCGGTACCGAGCTGGATGATTTAACCATTCGCTTCGGTCATTACCAGGACCGCCGCTCCGATGCAAAAGGGAATGAGCCGGAAAATATTGAGTTGGGCATTTTCGGTAACGAACGTTTCCTGTTTGTAAATTCCGAACGCTCCAGCCTGGTCTTTGTGTATGACCTTGCTGATCCGAAAAAGCCGGTATTCAAACAAGTATTGCCGGCCAGTGCTGCACCGGAAGGCGGTTTAGCCATTCCAGCGCGCAACCTGTTAGCGGTTGCATCTGAAAGTGATGTGCGTAACGTTGCGATTCGCGCCGGCATTAATTTGTACTCCTACAACACACAGCCGCAGCAATATCCAACGGTACAATCCGTTAATCGCGCCAATGGAAGCCCGATTCCCTGGAGCGCGCTTTCTGCATTGTCTGCCGATGCAACCCATCCAAAAACATTGTATTCAATTGAAGATAGTTTCTTTGGTCAAAATCGTATTTTCACCCTGGATGTCAGCAACAAACCGGCATTGATTGTTGGCGAAACGAAAATTATGGACACCAACAATGTCTTTGCAACGTCAGGTATCAATGCTGATTTGCCCAGTTTCTCCAATGCTGAATTAGCGGCAATGATCAATGCGGATAAGTCAGTTAACCTGGATCCTGAAGGTTTGGCGCAAGCATCGGATGGCGGTTTCTGGATCGCCTCGGAAGGTTCCGGCGCAGCGGCGGATGCAAAATCCAGCAACCTGATTTTCAAAACCGATGCTCAGGGTGTAATCCAATCCGTTATCGGTTTACCTGCAACAGTAAACGCATTGCAAACCAACAACGGTTTTGAAGGCATTGCGGAATATAACAATAGTTTGTATCTCGCGTTCCAGCGTGCGTGGAGTGGTGAGCCAAATCCGCGTATCGGTATTTATGATCTCGCCAACAAAACCTGGAAATTTGTGTTTTATCCATTGGATGCATACAGCTCCCAATACGCTGGCGGCTGGGTAGGATTATCTGAAATTACCTCCATTGGTAACGGTGAGTTTATGGTGCTGGAACGCGATAACCGTGGCGGCCCGGATGCATCCATCAAACGTTTGTATAAAATTAATTTGCAAACAGTGACTGATGGTCAAACCATTACCAAAACCTTGATTAAAGATATCAAACCGGTATTAGCTTCAACCAAAGGCACATTGTTGGAAAAAGTGGAAGGCACTGCCCTGATGGCTAATGGCGATGTTTATATTGTGACCGACAACGACGGTGTTAATGATCATAGTGGCGAAACCCAACTGATCAATTTGGGTAAGTTGTTCTAAACAACAAATCGTGTGTGCCTTTTGGTGTGCGTAATTTAACAGGGGAGCTTCGGCTCCCTTTTTTAGTGGATGATTTTTGTTTTATCAGTATTAACCGCTTACAATGGCCGGGTTTCCGCATCCACATTGAGTTACCCCATGGCCAGATCCAAAAGCAGCAACCGTTGGTTGGACGAACACGTCAACGATCCTTATGTCAAAAAAGCGCAAATCGATGGTTATCGCGCGCGCGCGGCTTATAAGTTAATCGAGTTAAATGATAAGGATAAGTTGATTCGCCCCGGTGCCCTGGTGGTTGACTTAGGTTCTGCACCGGGCAGTTGGTCGCAAATTGCCGGGCGTTTGGTGGGCGTAAAAGGCAGGGTAGTGGCCTCGGATATTTTGCCGATGGATTCGCTGGAACATGTGGATTTTATCCAGGGCGATTTCACTGAAGAATCGGTATTCAACCAAATCATGGAAAAACTCGGCGATCGCAAGGCCGATGTGGTTATTTCCGATATGGCTCCGAATATTAGTGGTGTCGATGCGGTCGATCAATCCTCCTCAATTTATCTCGTCGAACTCGCGCTGGATATGGCGCGGCGCGTCCTGAAACCCAAAGGTGATTTCGTTGCAAAAGTTTTCCAGGGCGAAGGCAGCGACGAGTACATCAAAGATGTAAAAACCTCGTTCGAAAAAGTCATGATCCGCAAACCCAATGCATCACGCCCGCGCTCGCGCGAGGTTTATGTGGTGGGGAAAGGTTTTAAGCAATAGATTTTTATTTTCTTTTTTTGAATTTGATGCGCTGTTAAACCCGGATGCAAGCATTAACCTGAGGCTGCTAAATATAAACAAGCATCTATGTTTTCAGGTGAAAGAGCGCTGGAAGGTTTTTCGCTTAGGATTGCACCACGTGGATTATTTTGAATGGCACACTGATCAAGTGTGAGAGTTTATTTGCACCCAAAGTTTATTAATTGATAGATTTCCAATTGAATGCGCCAACACATTGAGTGTAAAAACCAGGAGCAATTCGCGAGAGGCAAAATCCGCAATAAGCAGAAAGCGTCCGTAGGGGCGGCTGGTAACTACACTCAATGTGTTGGCGCACTCAGTTTTTTTTGCCATTCAATTTAATTTTCTAGCTATTCAAATTATTGGTCAGGCAGCAGAACGATTTTCATAATTATTTTTTTGAAACGACAGGCTTTCATCCAGCGCTTCATACCAGCCATCCCACCAGTCAATAAGATACTGTTTCCGTTCTTCACTCGTTGCACTTTTTATCCAGCAAGAAAATCCTGCGTCCAGGCTTGGTGCATTAATTCCCATGGTTTTGGCCCACTTTCCCAGCTCTTTCGGTGTCATCAGCAAATACCTTTTCTCGTGTTGATGAAAAATTAAAAATGTTGTGTGCTTTGTCTTTAGCAAGCGATATGCCATGTTTTAATTTTTATTGGCTCAAAAATTAATAATGAATATTGGCGGGAAGCTAACAGCAGTAATTACAAGTTTTTTGCGCGGTATATCGAGTTTTCCCAAGCAAATGCCTTAGAAAATGACACTTCATAAAAATGATTTTTGGTCGGTTTGACCTTGGTATGCGTTATATCAAATCAAAACCACCATCAAAGATTCCCAAAACGGCCTGTATTTTTGTAAAAAATGGCTTTTATCCCCTGAGTAATACATTGGCCAGCACAGGGTAGTGGGGCGCACTATTTACCTGATAAATAGTGATATTTTTCATTTAAAAAGTAGTTTTTATTTCCGTAAGCGCGGTTTTATCGAAAAACCACGCTAAAAAATGATTAAAATTGCGCCAATATGGCGTATTTTTCATCTATAATGAGATTTGTACACCCCTCAGGCGTGACCGTAAAGGGGTATCTTCTATCTATTAATTGCGAGGGACTAAAGGATCGTTGTTTGTTGCTAAGTAGCCGGAGGCACTTGCTTTTTGGGCTTATATCCAATGCGTTATATAAAAGCATTATTAGCTAATTTATTAGTGTTAATCGTTTTTGTACCCTGTGTAAATGCGCAAACTCCTGATAATTTTGATACCCGGGCTTTTATTGATTTAGCAACGCGCACCACGATTCTGGAAATTAAAACTGCAAAGCTGGCCTTATTAAAATCTGATAATGCCGAAGTGAAAGCGTATGCGACACGTATGCTGAGTGAGCAACAGGCAGTACTGGCTGGTTTGCAAAATTTGGCAAAGGTAACCCGGGTTACCATCACTAATGATTCCGTGTCCAATGAGCAACAGTTGACAGCAGGTGGGGTTGCGCCCTGGCTGGACGGTGAAAAGTTTAACCAGGCATACAGCAAGCGTCGATTGCAAGAGCGTAAGAAACTGGTGGCTTTAATGCGTAAGGGCATGGAGTCGGGTGATGTTAATGTTCGTAGTTATGCTACAAGTGCTTTACCCGTTTCATTGCAACAACTTTATCTCGCCCAGCAATTATCGGCTGGTAAATCGTAATTAGCGGTAAATTATTTTTCGTAAATATAAAGGGTGCATTGATTGCGCCCTTGTTTTAATTGTTTTTGAAATCTCTGCTCTTCAAACACCTCTTTTAAAATTCCTTTTCCTGACAGATCCCGATTGCTTACGTTTTAATTTCAGTTTCTGAAGGCTTCCCGCCGAATTGGCCCGCTTTTAATCCGTGATGATAAAATTACAGCGAGAAATCATTAATCTTAATCGGGGCTATAGTGGACACCTGAATGGCTGATTTTACATGAGCCTTGCAATTGCAGGGCTGCAACTATAAGGAATGATACCTGTGAATAATTTGCAATCCAGCGCGCATGCTATGTCGATGTGGGCTGAAAATGAGCAGCGGGTTTATCGCTGGTCATTTTTATTGGAGCAGGGGCGCAGTGAATTACATTTGCACCAATGGTTTATTGCATCAAATTATTATCAGCAAGCAATGTTAGTCGCGGAGTCATTATTTATTGCGTCGCCTTGCAGGAGTTGTGCGCTGCGTTGTTATATGCGCACGTTGATTGAATATACCTATGTGCAAAATCAGCGGCCCGGAAAGCCTTGATTTGCTGGAAGAGGTTGCGACCTTGACACTATCAAGTTACGCGCCCATGCCCTGTATCGATAAAGTGCTTGAACCGCTGGTGCGTTTAAAACGCAATAGCGATATTGAGCGTGATTTGTGGATTAACCAGTTGCTTGCTGAGGACGCAATCTACAAACACCAATTACATTAAGTAAGCAATGACGCGTTGGTGTAATCCTGATCCTGTTCTATGCACAAGCGCATTATCGCTCACATTTAATTGCAGTGTGGGGGTTGTTCGATCTTTAAATTTCTGCTTGAAATTAAGCTCTTTTAAAAATACGTTTTTCTTGAAAAACGATTTTACTTAAAATTATTATTTTTTAAAAAATAAGCCCTGTGGCCAGAATTACGGCACCTGCTGCGGGGATCCAGCGTGCTGCATAATTCAGCAGCAATGCCAAAACAAAAATAGCCGCTGTAAATACACCAGCCAATACGGCCAGGCCGGTGCCGATTCCTTGTTGCTTCATGCACAATATCGCTGTTGTTAACAACAATAACCAACCGCAACTGGCAAGTATGTCAGGCAACTTTGGTGGCAACTTGTGCGTTGGAAAAATCTGTGTACCGTGGCGATTCATCGCAACACACAATAACACGCAGGTGCAGTAAGCCAATGCAAAATTCATTAACATCTAATAAGCCTCAGTGACCTGGTTTTTCTTACGGCGCGCGGTTGTTGCTGCTTCCGGTTTGGTACCTTGTTGTAATCTGCTTGCTGCAAACGCGAAGAGCAAGCCTACGGCGATGAACGTTAAATCTATTCCCGCAAAAATCCAGTCGTTTTCCTTGATGCTATTTATTAGATGGCGATCTGTTGTTAAACCATTTACAACAGGCAATAAACAATAAATCGCTGCGGCTATCCACAGTAATTCATGCCAGCCTTTTTGAACGGGGCGTAATAGCGGGCTGAGCAAACAGATTAGCCATACAATAAACATCGAATGTACTTCCCATTGCGCACGATTTTCCAGCTCAATCGGCAACAAACGGTTCGCCAGAAAATAAGCCGCCACCGCAATGGGCAAACCGACTACGGTGCCCAGATTTAAACTTTCAACCAGGCGATAACCAAAATCAGGGCCGCCTGCTTTTTTCAATTGTGCCGGACGCCGTTTCACAGACCACAAAATCATTCCGGTAGCGATCATCGCTGTGCCCAATAAACCGGAAAAGAAATACAACCAGCGTAACCCGATAGTGGCAAACAGGCCTTCGTGTAAACCAAGGAATGTATCGTACACCGTGTGCGGTGCTGAGGTGATGGCCGATTTACTATCCAGTAATTCTCCACTCACGCCATCAAAAACCAATTCCGGACTGGAACGTAAGGGAGAATCCATCTGGCGGGCAATATTCACGCGCGCATTGCTATCGCCGGGGTGGTCAATATCGAGATAGCGAATTTGTCCTGCCCCCCATTGTGTTTCAGCAATGGTAATCATCGCGCTTGGTTCTGCCAGCGTTGCCAATGTTCCGCTTGCTGCAGGTTTATCCGTTTCCGCAAAGAATTCATCAAAAAAAGTATCGCGCGCGTCTTTGCCAACACCGTAAGTGCCGGCAACGATTAGCGACATATAGGTCATAACAAAAAAAATCAAACCGCTATAGGTGATCATAAAATGAAATGGCAGGGCGCTTACGCTGAGCAAATTGTGCATATCCAGCCAGGAACGTTGACCTTTTTGGCTGCGGAACGTAAAAATATCTTTAAAGATTTTTTTATGGATCACAACGCCGGTAATAATCGCGACCAACATAAACATGCTGCAAAACCCCACAATCCAATAAGCGATATTGGCAGGAATGTAATGCAGTGAATAATGCATGCGATATAAGGTTTGCCCGCCACCGGTTGCGCGGCCACTTAATGCCTCACCGGTTCTTGCATTTAATAATTCGTTGCCGCGTGCGCCGGGAGTGCCATCGGCATTTTCCGGCATTTGCCAGAAAATGCGCAGGTGTGGCGTGTCGCGGTTACCCGGTGGGCTGATAAGCCAGCGCTCAGCGCCCTGTGCTTTTTCCTTGAGGCGCTGCAAGCCCATAGCGACGGATTGTTGAATATTTGCTGTTTCTTTGGGTAATTCCGGTTTCATCCAGCGATCAATTTCGGTATCAAAATAACCGAGCGTGCCAGTGAGGAAAACAAAATACAAAATCCAGCCGACGGTTAATCCGCCCCAGGTATGCAGCCATGACATGGATTGGCGAAAACCATTTTTCATGGTGTCACTCCGAGCAATTTTAATAAAGTGATTAACGCCGTAAAAATAGCAGTTGAAATCCAGATACCGGCAACGGCCTTACGTACGGAACACTGGGAAAAAATCCACATGACGGCTCCGGCGTAAATGGCAAAGCTGAGCAGCATGGCGGTAGTCACTGAATCGCTTCTATTCATCGGTAAAATGTAAGCCAACAAAATTCCGCTGGTGATGGTGAGTGCATAGCCTCCAAAAATGGCAGTCAGCACCCGGAAGGTAATTTCCCAGCGGTAACGGGCATCGGCAGAAAGATTTTTCATCATCGTTAGCATGATCGAGTGGATATAAATGAGGTTGGCGACATTCTACATGAAATTGTATTTCAAATGGAAATCAATCTTATTTGTGATGTTGGCAAAATGTCATTTGAATTTGGTCTATAGGCACCTGACCGGATGTCTATGATTGTAAGTGCTTAAAGCGTATCGCGCAGGAAAGTGTCACTTTGATCGGTTCGCTATAACAGTTACGAAACCCCGCCGTCCAAGCTCCAACAGTCAACACGCTGCTAACACAACAATTACTCCAGAGTTGCAATTTTGTGCTTATACATAGTGATTTACTAAACGAGAACTCCAAAATAGTTAATGTCAGGTTTCAGACAGATGGAACTTGCGACGGGGAGCATTAAGGGGGGGGAATATTTTGGATAGATCACTTAAGAATCAGATATCTCTGTACATGATTTGCATACGGCTACCTATTTTTAACATTAATTTTAAAACAATTTTTCTGATTTCTGAGAATTAAATAGTGCCTATGTTGATGGTCGGCAATGATTATCAAAGAGATTAATAAAAGGATTAAATTAGATTGTTC
>JAGKWO010000074.1 GCA_021151835.1 Gammaproteobacteria bacterium | reverse complement strand
TTGCTCTTCGCTTTACCTTCGAATTCTTTGGCGTTCTTGTGGCTTTTACGCCGATCCTCTGCTTAGATATCGCTTTACTTTTTTATTCTTATTTGAGCTTTGTGGATATCGGCCCAACGGCGAACTGTTTTTATATTCAGAGCTGGTTTCAGCTGATATTTGATTGAATATTTATTCCCCGGTTTACTTTATAATCTCTTGTGATCGATCCGGGATAAATTGTTTTTGGATTGCCAATAACTCGGTATTTGATATTTCAATCTTGCGTCCTTATGTGACTAACCAATGAATGAGCTGCAGCGGCAAAACTATTTATCAGCACTCGGTATTGAGAATTACATGCCGCGTTGGCGATTACCTTTTGCGCCTGAGCCTATCGCTTGTGTAATGCCCGCGATTACATTCGAAAAATCCGGGCCTTTAGATTCGCCCGCGATTATTGAACAAACTATTTCTTCTGCGATACCGGCTATGCCTCCATCAAAAGCTGAGTCCGCTATTGCTATTGATGTGCTTGCAAATCTGGATGTTCGCCAAAAGCCATCGGCGCCAATCAATGCGGCTGCTATATTGCAGCAATTGGAAGAAAAGAAACCAACAATTGTTGAGCCTTTTTCGTTGAGCGTTTGGCGGCCGGCACCTGGATTTTTAATCATTGACTCGCGTAATACCAAACTCGCCCTACCAACAGATTTATTTCTAAATAATATTTTGCGAGTATGTTTGATTGATAATTTTAATTTAAGTGAAGAAGTGTTGCGTTGGCCAATGATTGAAAACCGATTTGTTTCCCGCACAGAAGTTGATGCACGTAATGAGTTGCAAACGTGGTTGGCAGTGGAGAATGAATTACGGCCCATTAATCGATTATGGTTAATGGGTGAAAATGCTGGAAAATATTTTATCCCGGCAGACATTTCTACCATCGAGCATCGCTGGCAGAAGGTTGCTGTTAATGGTCTTATTGGTCATACACCACTGACTGCCTTACTTTTACCGAGCCTGAATGAGCTCTTGCAAAACCCAAGCGATAAAGTTCATTTGTGGTTAGCGCTCAATTAATATCTCATCTATGAATTCGTTATCTATTTCTACCTATACTGGTCTGGATTTATTTTTTCGCGAGATTACAGCGGCAGATATTCCTCAAGTTATGGTGCTTGAGCGTAACGCACATTCCCATCCCTGGCGACAATCGAGTTTTGAAGATTGCTTAAAGGGCCGGCAAAAGTGCTGGTTGGCAGAGTCAAAAAATGTACTGGTTGGTTATGTGGTGGTGACGCATGGTGGCGGTGATGCGGAATTGTTAAATATTTCTGTAGCGCCACAATTCCAGCGTAAAGGTATTGGTCAATGTTTATTGGCTCATGCCGTTAATTGCGTCAGAGGCAAAGCTGACATGTTGTTTCTGGAAGTCAGGGTTTCCAATCGAAAAGCAATTGAACTTTATTCCAAAGAAGGTTTTTTCGAAGTGGGGCAGCGTAAAAATTACTACCCAACCGCCAATGGGCACGAAGATGCATTGTTAATGGCCATGCAACTTGATCCGATTTGATTCACTGCTTCACCGGGCGCTTCTGCAGTTTGCGCTGTAAGGTGCGCCGATGCATTCCCAATGCTCTTGCTGTTGCAGAAATATTGCCATTATTTTCTTGCAACACTTTCTGAATGTGCTCCCATTCCAGCCTATCAACTGACAACGGCGTGTAGTTCATTTCTTGTAATTCTGTAATGTAGTCCTGGCCGAATGCAGCAAGGATTTCATCGGTATCAGCGGGTTTGCATAAATAATTAATCGCCCCTGATTTAACCGCTTCCACTGCTGTAGATATACTCGAATAGCCGGTAAGCATGACTATCTGTAGTTCAGGTGCTTTTGTTTTCAATTCGCGAATTAGTTGCAGGCCGGAATCGTTGCCAAGCTTTAAATCAACAATTGCCTTCGCAATAGAAAAATGCTCAACGAGTTGCAATGCCTGGTGTGCATCCTGTGCAATTGCGCAGGAAAACTGACGTCGTTTCAGTGCTCGCTCCAACATTGCCGCAAGTGTTGGGTCATCATCGACAATTAAGAAATCCAGTGCGCTTTGATTACTCATAATTAATCATTCTGTTGTGGTGCGGTGATTAATGGGAGCTTCATACGGGTTATTGTTCCTTGCGGAAGTCGTTTATGCAAAGTGACTGTCCCACCATGACGATTAATGGTTGCCTGGGTTAATAACAAACCTATACCCAAACCTTTATTTTTAGTGGAAATGAAAGATTTACCAAGATGAGTACTAACTTCTTCCGCGATACCGGGACCAGAATCTTCAATTGTCCAGACAATGAATTCCGCATCCCATTCAATGTGGATAAAAATATTTTCCGGGCTGGCATCAGCGGCATTGTTGAGCAAATTCAGAATGGCTTGTGCGATAGTGGGCGAGAATACGGCATTCACATTTGGAACTCGCGTTGCCAACTCAATGCGCGACGTAACGTCGGGGCGTAAAATTTTCCAGCGTTGGATTAAATTATCACAGTAGGTTTGCACCGGCTCCGCGGCAATTTGCCCTTCCTTTGCCAGTTCTGCTTTATTAACCAAATCGCGTAATGTAGATGCACATTGATTGACTTGCTCTTGTAATAGCGTCAGGTCCTGATGTAGCTGTTGATTATTTACATACTCTTCTCGCAATTCACTAATCAATACCTTCATGGTTGAAAGTGGTGTCCCTAATTCATGCGCTGTGCCTGCCGCAAGGGTCGCTACAGCCATCACTTGCTCATCGCGCAATTGGTCTTCACGCCAGCGATTTAATTGCGCCTCTTGTGCACGCAGGTCCCGCGCCATTTTCACAACAAAATAAGTAATCAGGCCGGCACTGATAAAAAAGTTCAACCACATGCCCAACACATGTAGATTAATGGAACTGGCATCATGTTGGTGATGATGATCGGGTGCAAGTATTGGCAATGGGACGTGAAAAAAAAGTAAGAGCGAATAACTGAGGATACTCAGTCCAGTGATGGTGAGGGTAAATTTCCCCCCGAGTGTTGCTGCAGAAATACACACCGGAACCAGAAAATAAGAAACAAAAGGGTTATTGGCCCCACCACTGAAATAAAATACGGCGCTCAGGCAGAATAAATCAATCAGCAGTTGGATAAAAAATTCCGTTTCAGTAACGGGTAATGATTGGCGTAAACGTGAAAAAGTGAGCAGGTTAACGCCTGTCAGAATGACCAGCGCAATTAAAATTTCAGTGAATGGTAGATCGACAGAGCCATTCCACAAACAAATCACGGCGGCAATACCTAATAAAATAAGTACGAGCGTGCGGATCATGACCCAGTAGTTTAGATGCTGGGTGTGATTGGCGAGTGCGAACGAGATCTGGCGGTTAACAGTGATCGGCATAAGAATACCAATAAAAAGAAATGCGCTGATTATAACCAAGGTATGCGGATACGCGCGCTTTTCCGGGCGCGAAACGCTGTGGCAGTTTGTCGCAGCATCTTGCCTCAAGCATAAATCACCCGCTGGCGCTGATGTATACTGCTCGCCTTTGTTGATTCAATCGCCGGCGTATTTATGGCAGAACCCTTACAGGCGACCCTCATTGAAGGTCGGGTTGCTACCCAACTTAAAAGTTTAGCCCTGCCTTTGGTGTGGGGATTGATGGCGACTATGTCGCTCAATGCTATTGAAACTTTTTTTGTTGCCCAATTAGGGCGCGAGCCATTAGCGGCACTGAGTTTTACGTTCCCGATTATTATGGTGCTAACCAGTCTTGCCATTGGTTTGGGGGCGGGAACTTCATCTGCTGTTGCAAGGGCAATTGGTGAGGGGGATTCGAGCAAGGCACGCCGTCTGGCAACTGATGCCATGAGCCTTACATTCATCATTTCAGTCAGTGTTTGTATCCTTGGATGGATAACGCTGGAGCCGTTATTTCTCGCCTTGGGCGCAACGCCTGATCTTATTCCGCTGATTCGTTCCTACATGGCTATCTGGTATTTCAGTGCGCCGTGTCTAATGGTGCCGATGGTGTGTCTTTCCGCGTTGCGCGCGATGGGTATGAGCCAGATCCAGGGATATTTGATGGGTGGTGCGGCTTTGGTAAATGTACTGCTGGATCCCATTTTGATTTTCGGTTTACTCGGTGCGCCAGCATTGGGATTGCAAGGCGCAGCATTGGCAACGTTAATTACGCGCGCATTAATGCTGATCGTTACTTTCTACATTTTGCACAAGCGTTTGCGCATGCTGGTCAATCCTTTTTCGTCATGGGGCGTGCTAAAGCGATCATGGCTGGCAATTGTAGCGGTCGGTATCCCGGCGATGGCAGCGAACGTCATTGTTCCGTTTGCCAGTGCGATTGTGGTCGCCATGGTTGCAACATATGGCACCGATGCGGTGGCCGCATTGGGAATTGCAACGCGCATTGAGCCGCTTGCTCTGATTGCTTTTTACGCGCTTTCAGGCGTAATCGGGCCGTTCTTCGGGCAAAACCTTGGTGCCGGTAAAATTGACCGCTTACAGGATGCCTTGGCTGTGCTCACCCGATTTTGCCTGGCTTTTGGTGTAGTGATAGCCCTTTTACTCGGCCTTTTCGGTAGCGAAATTACACAATTATTTGGCGGCCACGATGAGGTCGTCACCATAGCGGCCCTCTACCTGAGCATAGTACCCGTTAGTTACGGCGCCTACGGTATGGTGATGTCGGTCAATGCCGCGTTTAACGGAATGGGCAAGCCATGGCCTGCGATGTTGATTTCTGCGGGGCGAGTGCTTTATGTATATCTTCCGTTAGCTTGGCTCGGCCAGCAATTTTGGGGTATGAAGGGTATTTTCATTGCCACCGCTGTGGCGAATGTTTCGTTGGGTATTTGGGCATGGTTATGGTTGAAAAGCCATCTGCGCCAGAATATTGCGCTTGCGGAATCCTGATGTTTTAAACTTTGATCCCTTTAATTGCTTGTGCAGGATATAATTCCCGCCATTTTATTTTCCCCTTTTTCTACGACGCGAATTCCCTATGACCAATCTAACTGCCGAGCTGGCAAAACGCCGCACCTTTGCCATTATTTCCCACCCGGATGCCGGTAAAACCACCGTCACTGAAAAGCTATTACTGTGGGGAAATGCCATCCAATTAGCAGGCTCTGTGAAAGGCAAGCGCGGGCCTCATGCAAAATCTGACTGGATGACCATGGAGCAGGAGCGTGGAATTTCGGTGACCTCATCAGTTATGCAATTTCCTTACAAGGGGCGTGTTGTAAACCTGCTTGATACCCCTGGCCACGAGGATTTCTCGGAAGACACGTATCGCACCCTCACCGCGGTTGATTCCGTGTTAATGATGATCGACGGCGCGAAGGGTGTAGAGGATCGCACAATTAAATTGATGGAAGTATGTCGTTTGCGCGATACGCCGATTCTTACGTTCATCAATAAAATGGATCGTGAGAGTCGCGATACCGTTGAGCTGCTCGATGAAATTGAAAATGTATTAAAAATTACAGCAGCCCCTATAAATTGGCCGCTCGGTAGCGGTAAGGAATTCCTCGGGGTTTATAATTTTTATACGGATGTGATTCATGTTTACCAGCAAGGTATGGGACACACAATTCCGGATGATATTCAAATTAAAGGGTTGGATAGCCCCGAAGCTACGGCGTTGATGGGAGCTTATGCTAGCGATTATCGTGAACAAATCGATTTTGTGCGCGGTGCCACCCATCAATTTGATTTGGATGAATATCTTGCAGGCCGTATGACCCCGGTTTTTTTTGGTACGGCATTAGGTAACTTCGGTGTACGTGAAATGCTGGATGGATTTGTTGAATGGGCGCCGACGCCGCGCGCCCGCGCGACCCATGATCGTTTGGTCGAACCGGATGAAGAAAAATTTAGCGGCTTTATTTTCAAAATTCAGGCAAATATGGATCCGAAACATCGCGACCGTATTGCGTTCATGCGTATCTGTTCCGGCACTTATTCGCAAGGTATGAAAATGAAACATGTGCGCATTGGCAAGGACGTAAAAATTGCCGATGCGGTGACGTTTATGGCAGGGGATCGCAGCGCAGTGGATGAAGCGATTGCTGGCGATATTATCGGTTTGCACAATCATGGCACCATCCAGATTGGCGACACCTTTACTGAAGGTGAAGAATTAAAATTCACCGGTATTCCACACTTTGCACCGGAACTATTTCGTCGTATCCGCTTGAAAGATCCACTCAAAATGAAGCAGTTGCAAAAAGGTTTGCAGCAATTATCGGAAGAGGGGTCAACACAAGTATTTTTCCCGGTGAACAACAACGATATCGTTGTCGGTGCGGTAGGTGTACTGCAATTCGAAGTGGTTGCGTACCGCTTGAAAGATGAATATAAAGTTGAGGCGATCTACGAGCCGGTTAACGTAACAACAGCGCGTTGGTGCGAATGTAGCGATCCAAAAAAACTGGAAGAATTCAAACGAAAATGCGCAGAAAACCTGGCGGAAGATGGTGGCGGCCATCTGACTTACCTGGCGCCATCGCGCGTTAATTTATCGCTAACGCAGGAGCGTCACCCGGACGTTATTTTCCGTGCGACACGCGAGCATTAATTTTCTGGCGCTATACTGTTTTCACTTTTCAATGAAGAGCTGATCGTGTCAATTAACGCTGATAACAAAGATTTAATCTGGGATCTGGATGCTTTCAACCAACGCCAGCGTGCGGTGGATTTTGTTATGGGTTTTGAGAACAAGCTCTGCGTCTATTCCGGTTCTGTTGAGCAGCTTTACACCAATTACAACCTTTTCTTTCCCAAGGAAGAGGATCGGAAATTGGTGATATTACCTAATCCGTACATGCCTCATGATACGTTCAATAATATTCCCGCCGATGCGGTAACCCCCACCGGGATGGAAATTGTTCCCGGTGTTTATCAGGCTCGCCCGTGTTTGTTTTTGCGCATTCCATTTCGTAGTGGCACGGTGCGCGCGCTACCGCTGCAAATGGGGTTGAACATTGTCCGGCAAAAATTGCCGCCCAATAAACCATTTTTACCTGTTTTAATGAAAGGTGACTTACGCGAACTGGATGCAACTACCCCCTGTTTGCATCTCCATGCAATCCATCTGGGGCGCCTCGAAAAACATTCAGTATTGGAACGCAGCGGAATCCATAAGGTAATCGAACAACGTTTGCGCCAATTGAGCTAGGTTTCAGTGTTTTTCAGGAAACAAAAATCTACTCTGTTCCAGTTTCCTCATTTTCATTTCATGGAACAAATAGCGATTAACAACAATAAGCGCCAAAAAAAAGAGCCTCTAATGAGGCTCTTTTTTAAAAACTCTAATGTGGTGTCTTTATTCCGGGAGTGTCCAGCGCATAGGAACGGTAAATTCAAATTGCGCACCGCTGATGGCATCATTCAGTGCCGTAAACGGAGCTGAACGTCTAACCGCATCAAGGGCCTCTTTATTCAACAACTCATACTGGCTGCCTTCCAGAATACTGGTGCTGACAATTTCACCCTGGCGATTAATAACAACAGCTACACGTACGTTACCCGCCTGGCCTCTATCAAGTGCTCGTTGAGGGTATTTGGTTTTTCCGCGAATTTTTTTGATCGCATCGGATACATAAAATTGGCGGGCCAAAAGGGTTTGTGCGGTTAGTGCAGGGCCCTCGTCGTCGTCAGCTTTCGCTGGCGCTGCCGGCTTGGCTGCCGCTGCCGTCTTAACAGCTGGCGCAGGTACATCCGGAGTAGGCTTTTGTGCTGCAACTTGTTCTTCGGCGCGTGCACTGGATTTTGCTACCGAGGATTTGGCTTGTGACGCTTTTGCATCAGCCACTTCCGCACCGCCCCAGGTACGAACCTCGGCAATGCGGGCTGCGGTTGGAGTAATACTGCTAAAGCGAGTGCGCAATGCACTATTTATATCCCCGAATTTTAATAAGCTATCGCGGTAATCGGAGGACAGTGGAACTGTTCCTATCCAGGTCGCCAACAACATGGAAAAAAAGTTTTCATCTTTTATAGTACCCAGCGCGATGTCGTTCAGGCTGACAGTGACGCCCTTTCCTGGTGCGTAATTTATTTTGATATGGTCATTTTGTACCAGGCGCCCTTTAAACATCGCATCGAATGCAACTGTATTATCTGCCTGTGCCATCAACGCATCTGCCTTGCTGTTTACTGCGAGACCTTCAATCCATAAGCGGCTGAAGCGGCGGGCAGTAATTCCCTCCGGGCTCACAATTTTAAGTTCCATACGCATAGGTTGCTGGTTGCGCAACAGCGCGTTGGCATCATTACTCAGCGATTCTGAAAATAATGCACCAATAAAAATTTCCCGTCCGAGCTCTTGATGTACACCTACACCATTTAATGCAGGCTCAGCACGTGTCAATTGGCAGAAAAACAGTAAAGCAATAGTGGTGAATACTCGGAATAGATGGTTGAAACGCATAGGCTTGCTACTCTCTATTATTGGGGACTTTAATTGTCCTGTGTGTTTCCTGTGTGGTATGCAGCGGTTTAGGGTCTTGCCCACAGATATAATATAGAAAAAAAAGCGCCGCGCGTACTTTGTCGGCTAATTAGCTATGGTTGTTCTATAGATTTTCAGTAGTATCATACTCACCAGGGAGAGTTAAGGTTGGGACTGCTCACTATCTGGCATATAGATGGTGATTTATTAATAAAAACAGTATTACGGGCAGATGATGGAAACGAAACCTCTACATAAAATTCCTAAAGATACCCTTGAGCATTTGCTCGCGGGAATTCCGTTTTTTAAAGTAGTAAAACAGCAAGACCTGAAACAATTCGAGATATTGCTACAGGCATCGCGAATCATGTCCTTTTTGCCCGGGGAAATTGTTTTGCAAAAAGGGGATAGCGGAAACTGGCTTTATTTTTTACTGAAAGGCAAATTGGCTGTTTATGTTGACCAGGCGTTGAAGGGTGACCTTGTTAATTATGTTACACCGGGAGAGGTATTTGGCGATTTAGCGCAATTGGTGGGGCAAGCTCGCACAGCGACAGTAATTGCTGATCCCGGTACAAAAGAATCGATGGTGTTGGCATTGGACTTTAATGTGTTTGGGCCACTCAACTCGGTAAGCCCGATCTCATTGCAAACCAAGCTGGCGTATTATCGTAATACCGCGCATAACTTGCGTTGGAAGCTGGAGGTTTATAGATCCCAGCATCTACAACATGAACTGGCAAACAAGCATCGACAAATCAAACTCTACCTGGGCCCCAAAGATACTTATGAAGAAGTTGTTTCACTTCATGAGCAATCGCAGGCATTAGCATTGTTATTGATGGAGTGGAATAAAGAATTCGGCGTACTGGCTGCTGAATCCATGATGTAACTCCAGATTACCCCTTTTTCTAGAAGCAGTTTGTGATCTCCAAATACAAACTGGCTTCTACTGCTACACTTCTACAAATAACAATCAATAATCCCTGTAGATGCCCATGAAATTCGAAGAATTAAAACTTGCTTACGGTTATCCGCTGCAACTGCAAACTGCCAGCGGTACAGGCCAGCCTGAGCGATTTTCATGTCGGCTAATTGGCTGCCTGCCTGGTCGAAGTCTTCTATTATCCGTTCCCAAGCAAAGTGGAAAGCTGGTGAAGTTCAGGCCAGGGCAAAAAATCGTTGTGCGTTTAATGATTGACAATGGAATTGGAATTTTTGCTGGCATTGTCGAAAGTTTAACGCTTGATCCATATCCTATACTCCACCTCAGTTATCCTGAGTCAGTTACTTTTAAAGGAATCAGGAGCGCTACGCGCGTGGTTGTTTATGAGAATGTCGTGGTCAGCAATACAAGCCTTGATTTTGCTCCAGCGACCAGTGGCGTCATTTCAGATATCAGTATTTCCGGCGCACGGGTTGAATTAAATGATGAAATTGCTGAAATTGGTGATGTTCTGGAGCTCAAAGCGCAAGTAGACATTCGCGAGCTCAGGAGGGATTTGGTTTTGACTGGCATAGTCAGATCACGGGTGGACCCCACTGATAATCACATCGAAGGAATGCTGGTCAGTTATGGATTGGAGTTTAATCTGCAAACAGAAGAGCAGCGCTTGTTAATGTATGCATATGTATTTAGCCAAATGGCTATTCAAGAGCACTCAAGTGGATAATTATTTAACTTGCAATAAAAAAGGCACCCGAAGGTGCCTTTTTTATTGCAAGTTAAATTGCTAATTAAACTGCGGCAGGAGCAGCAGCCTTTGGCTTGCGACCACGTTTTGCTGGTGCTGAACCGGCTGGCTTTTTGGCGGCAACTGCTTTTTTAGCTGCTGGAGCTTTCTTCGCTGCTGGCGCTTTTTTAGCAACTGCTTTTTTAGCTGCTGGGGCTTTCTTAACTGCTGGCGCTTTTTTAGCAACTGCCTTTTTGGCTGCCGGCGCTTTTTTAGCTGCTGGCTTTTTGGCAGCTACTTTAGCTTTAGCAGCGGTTTTCTTAGCGGCAGCTTTGGCTTTAACAGCTTGCTTTTTAGCTGCTGCTTTGGCTTTTGCAGCTGCTTTTTTAGCTGCTGCTTTAGCTTTCACCGCTGCTTTTCTGTCAGCGATTTTTTTCTTCAGTGCGGCTTTCTTGGCAGCAGCTTTGGCTTTAACAGCTTGCTTTTTAGCAGCAGCTTTGGCTTTAACAGCCGCTTTCTTGGCAGCTACTTTAGCTTTGGCGGCAGCTTTTTTCTCAGCGGCTTTAGTTTTTACTGCAGCTTTCTTCGCAGAAGCTTTCAAGCGTTTTGCAACAGCACCTTCAGCTTTAGCAACTGCTTTGTCGTGTGCAGCAGCCAATTTGGCAGCAGCTTTAGCAGCAGCAGCTTCTTTCTTGGCGGCAGCAACAGCAGCTTTAGCAGCAGCAGCATCTTTCTTTGCAGAAGCTACAGCAGCTTTAGCAGCAGCTACAACTTTAGCTGAGCCTGGGGTTTTCTTTTTAGCAGCAGCAGCCAACTTGCTTTGGGCAGCTTTCAGGGCTGCAGCAGCTTTAGCGGCGTCTTTTGTCAAACCAGCAACAGCTTTACCAGCATCAGCTGCTTGAGCTGCGCGAGCTTTTGCCAATTGCGCTTTTAGTTGAGCTAATTGCTGTTCCAAACTTGCAACAGGATTAACAGCGGTTTGTTTACGTGCAGCCATGGTGTGCTTCCTTTATAGTTTTCGAAAGGTCGATTAATGATTAAAAAGTCCAACATGTATAAGTTAAAACTTTATTAAAAAAATTCAAGTTTTTTGCGCTAAAT
>JAGKWO010000024.1 GCA_021151835.1 Gammaproteobacteria bacterium | reverse complement strand
AAGGCATTCAAGGGGGGGCAGGATTTGGCAGATCTGGCCGAATCCATTAATGAGAATTATTCGCTATGGATAAAATCGGGGTTTTGTTTAAAGTTAACCGAGATCCGCGAACTGAAGGCGGGGATGATGGAACGACAACGTGCCCAGGAAGCCACGGTAGCCGAGGTGCGTCAGCAGCTCCAGGAAGCCCAGTCCATCAATAGCGAGCTCAGCACCACCAACGAAGGCCTGCGCACCGAGCTAGCCCGGATGCAGGTACAGCTGGACAACAACAACGCGCTGGTGAGCGAAGTCAAACAGAATGCCCAGGCCATCCAGGGCGAAAACCTCGACCTGCGCGAGAAGCACGCGCAACTGATTACGGACGTCGCCCGCCTGGAGACCACGCTGGAGGCACGCCAACAACTGGTGGACGAACTGCGGTCCACCGCCAACCGCCTGCAAATGGAAATAGCGACCGCGGAGGAGCGTCACAAGGCAGATATGGGGGAACGCCGGCAGGAAGTATTCACGCTGAAAGAAGAGCAGGCCCGATTGCGCCAGCAGCTCGACGATTCACGCCAACAACTCACCGACACGCGCCAGCAGCTGGCAGACACTACAGGAAAAGCTGGTGAGCAAGTGCAGGTGATTGCCGACTTGAGAGCTACTGTCGCAGAACAATCTCGGGTAATCGAGCGGCTTGCCCCGGGTGAAAAATCACATACCTAAACAAGCACCGCCCGTGAGCCGAGTTGTAAATCTAGGAGGCTTATAATGAAAGCAGAAGCTCTACAGCTAGCAAATACCTTAGGAATTACAGGAGAACATCCTGACTACCCTCTCATGGATTGGCAGGCGGCTGTACAGGTTGGCGATACCCGCGAAGGCTATTGGGACTGGGTTGTCTCCGAAATGCGCTATCAAATGCATGCGTGGTTGGACGATGTCCAATTATAAATTAGCAACTATAGATAAGCTAAATAACAGAACGTAATGAATTTTTACGAATTAGATTTCGCACATCTGATGGAGCAATGTTTTTGCTGAATATTTTGTCGCAATACAGCCTTACGTCATGAGTAGGGCTAATTGGAAATTCAGATGTCTCCACCAGCAAAACCAATTTTGATTTCAGGTTTTCTATATCGAGAGAATATACGTATTTAAGAAAGTGCAAGATGTCCATTTCTTTGTTATTAAAATCAATAAATATTAAATCGAATTCATTATCTTCTATCTGAGCTATAGCTTCAGATGCATCCTGAGTAAAAGTTACCTGCACATCCTCTCGCCTTAAAAATTCAGCAGAGAGCAATCTCTCCATATGGCCGAGATTAATTGCCGTCGATTCAAGAACTAAAACCTTAAATGAATTTGGTCTTATATTGTGAATATATGTGGTTGGGGTATTTAAACCTAAACAAGAAGGATTAGTTACAACCTCATGAGTATCGAGAGTAACCGGAATTGTAAAAACAAATTTAGTTCCAAACCCTACCTTACTGTCAACTGAATAGACTCCATTAAGCTTTTTACAGAAAAATTTAATTAAAGAAAATCCTGTACTACCATGTATATCATTCATGGGTAGTCCTTTATCAGTAAGTTCTAGTAGGGCCTCCTCTGTAAGGCCCATCCCAGTATCATGAACCTCAACTACCAATTGGTTTACATACACTCCGTAGACAACCTTAATAAATCCTAAACTAGTGTATTGCAGGGCATTATCAATAACGGCGCTAAGAATAATTTTTAGAAGTTCAAAATCAATAATTATGTTTTGTGTAGATATAGTTCTTGGCTCACAACTCCAAAACAAACCTGCTTTCGATTTGCATTTGACCGCATAGTGTTTATTAATAGCCTGAAAGAAGTGATCGCAATTTATAGAAGAAGCTTGAAGCTTGGCATCACCATTTGAGAATTCATTCAGACGCAACAACGAAGTCAACTGAAGATTCATTGAGTCTGTTAAAGCAAACGCTTGCATTGCATTTGATAGCGCAAACTCTCTATCTCCGCTGCACATGTTTAATATTGCTGATTCGAGATATTCTTGGGATTTTTCAAGCGCCAACTTCACATCCAAAATCGAATTTAATGCCCCCCTACCCTTTAGAAACAATTCTAGCTGGCCCGCGCATTGTAAAAATGATCTCTCTGTAGTCATTATATTCCTTTCCAACTCAAGGCTTTTGGTCACAAACAAACAATTACTTTCTTGACTTTAAAATTCATTCTTAAGAATTCAATAGCCCTATCTGCGCTTCGCCATTTCCGTGGCTCATCACCCGACTTTTTTGCGATCAAAGTTCGGTTTTCATGCGAATTTAGCAAAATCGAAATATATTCATTCTCGTCAAGTATAAATTCAGCCACATCGATGTTTTCAGGCATAACCCGCTTAAGAATGTTAATAGGCATCAATGTCGCTTCTTGTTCCAACTTAGCATTCCTTCCAATTCAAAAGCTTTAGAAACTTCACATCATGAGAAATCATACTTACCCATATTGGGTAAGTTGTGGTGCGCATTTTATTTATAAGGTAGGTGTCTAGCAATAGCAATAATTATAACTTTTGTGACAAAAAACATAATTATAGATAAAATTTACCCTGCTCTATGAGGATTATTAACCTTCGTGTACTAAAATAGTGCTCATTTTGAGAAGGTTTGTATGGTCGGTTATAAGCGCAAATTGCGAGGGGCATCACAAAATCAGGGGGAAATCCTTAAAAATGGGCTTCTTTTTATAACGTAAGAATGTCGCAGAAATGGTAATTTTCAATTATCAGTCATTGTGAGTTATATGAGAGAATTGCCGCCCATTAAAGAGCCACCAAAACTTACAGGTTTTCCATTTCGCTTCTTATATACAAACTGACAACCAGGGCAAATTTCGTACTCAGAGGTGAGTTTTGATTAATATTTTAATTGCGGATGATCATGCTTTTTTTGCTGACGGAGTTAAGCAAGCCTTAAAAGACACAGAAATCAATGTGATCAAATACATTCCTTCTGCCGACCAAATAATTGATGAGTTTACAAATATAAAGCCTGACCTACTGCTGTCAGATATTAAATTTGGGCATGAACTGAATGGCTTCGACGTTCTTGAGCAACTTATTGCAATACATCCATCTGCCAAAGTTATTTTATTGAGTCAATTCGATCAGGGTGAAACCATAAAAGAATCTTACAAAAGAGGTGCCAAAGCATTTCTTTCCAAATCTACTAGTAGCGAGGAACTCATAGAGGCTATTCGTGTAGTAGCCAAAGGGGAACTCTATTTCACTGCAGAAAATGCAATCAGGCTTGCTAAAAGTGAATATGACAAAGATCCAGATGATGCAAGCAATATTAAAGAACTACTTACAAAGTTAAATCCTAAAGAACATGAAGTGTTTCTACTTCTAGCTAAGGGCCTATCAGACGAAAAAGCTGCGGCAACACTCGATGTTTCACGAAAAACAATTACAAATTATAAAAGCGCAATAAAAGAAAAATTGAATATAAATACTGTTACCGAAATGACCATTATCGCTTCCAAGGCTGGCTTGGTGCGCCTCCGTGATATGCCAGAATGATGAGCGGATCTACAATTTCATGAAAATATTTAAAATAATAATATTCCTTACGCTTTCTTCACTAACCGCACTTGCATTAGGTCAGCCAGAAGAAAAGTTCGCGGATTTGTCAAAGATTGATCTCGACAAGGAACAATCGATAATTTTAACCACCCCCTGGACCTTCTATTGGAATCAATATCACTTCGATGCACACAATTTACCACCAGGTCACCTAGTTAAAAATAACTTTCCATGGACAGAAATCCCTTCTAAGAAGGCCGGGCATAGTGAGTTTGGGTACGGGACCTATCATATAAAGATTAAACTCCCCAAAAGAAGTTCAACCCACCTGGCACTTACAATTAGAAGAATAAAAACTGATTTCGCAGTTTATATAGACAATAAATATGTGGCACATATGGGGTCACTAGACAATTATCCAGTTGAGCTTCCCGGTCAAAGCAATACAACCAACATTTTCAGCTTCGACGTTCCTCTTGAAAAAGAGGCAATTGATGTATTAATACATGTTTCAAATAATTCCTATTACCGTGGAGGCATGGATCAACCACCTGAACTTGCATATTCACTCGAAGCACACAAAGGGAAACTCGAAAAGGTGTTAGCCGCTGCATTTACTGCGGGCGCACTACTATTCATGGGTATATATCATTTCGGTTTGTGGTTAAAACGGAGATCCAACCTAACCTCCCTGTTTTTTTCCATACTTGCAGTTGCAGTTGGAATAAGAGTTTTCTTTACCTACAAAATTTTCTATCTTTTATTTCCATTTGCCACAGAGAGCTTAGTATTAAGGTGCGAAATTGCACTTGCCTTCACCGCACTTCCATTTTTGCACATATTTATTTCATCGGTATTTCCTGAAGAGTCAAACAAATTTATGACTCGCCTGTCCTGGTTTGCATGGGTCACTCTCATGTCAATTACAGTATTTGGCTCTCTTAAGCTAATGGGACAGACATTAACACCATTCAAAATTTATTTTGTCATAACCTTATTTCATATGATAAAAATGGGCTTCACTGCCATGAAAAATCATAGAGAAGGATCTGTTTTATTCTCCGCAGGCTTCATAATTGCATTGCTGACCGGTGTTCATGATGTTTTGTTTGAAAACGACACCATATACGGTTTTGGCCAACCTATTTTCCCATTTGGTGTTCTTACGTTTGTTTTTATACAATTCGTCCTTCACTCGATGAGATTCTCCAGGGCATATCGAGAGCTTGAAACTTTCAAGAACACGCTTGAGAATCAAGTTGAAGAAAGAACCCGCGAGTTAACGATAGCGCATCAGATTGCTAGCAAATCGCATGAAGAAACAAGATTGCTTAGTGCGGCTATGACTAATCTTTTAGAAGACGAACGGAAATCTATTGCAAGAGAATTGCATGATGATTTTGGACAAACAATACGTGCAGCAGGTTTATATGCGGACTCAATTGCGAAGGAAGCTGCAAAACCAAACCAAATTGATACAACGGCTATAGTTCAGAATGCTAGCAAGATCTCACAGGCCTTGATGGATGTATATAATAAAAATAGAAATTTATTAAGAAGATTGCGACCTGAGATTATCGACACACTTGGTTTAAAATCTGCAATTGAAGAGCTTTTAGAAAATTACAGAAGAAATCATTTTAATATTGAATTTACCTGCGATTCAAATTTAACGTCGCTAGACAATAAGCAAAAAATTACAATTTACCGAATCCTCCAAGAAGCAATGACTAATATAGTCAAATATTCTGGTACAAACACAGTTGTGGTTTCACTAAATAATATAGTTGGAAATTATGAACTTAAAGTTAAAGATTTCGGAATCGGATTTGATGTAAACAATGCCAAGGGAATCGGCCTTATTTCTATGAGGGAGCGACTTGCAGAGATTGGAGGAAATCTAAGAATTGAAAGTTCACCAAATTTAGGAACAACTTTAACCGCAACACTACCCGTCAATTATTAAGGAAACATTTATGAATGAATTACGAGTTTTTGAAAAGGAAATGGAAGTTAGAGATCATGAATGCGATATGGCAGATGGGGTTAATAATGCCGTCTATTACAATTATTTAGAGCACGCCCGCCACTGTTTATTAAAAGATGGTGGTATTGATTTTGCTGAATTGGCTCGCAAAAAGATTGGTCTTGTTGTAGGTCGCGCCGAAATCGAGTTCAAGAGATCGCTCATTAGTGGAGATAGGTTTGTTGTGAAAACTATCCTCAGAAGAATTTCTAGGATCAGATTCGAATTTCAACAATCCATTTACCGATTGCCAGATAATGAATTGATAGTTTCTGCCAAGATCCTGGGCACACCAATCAACGCAGAAGGAAAACCAAAATTATCCCCTGACTTAGAAGAACTTGTTCTACCATTACTTTCTCCAAATGAAGAATAGCAACTGGGGCAAACCTGCCCCAGTGATTTCTTCAGGCGATCTTAATAGTTATATTTAAGTGATACAGAGATTGATCTTGGCGGTTTAGCAAAAGTATACAAAGTGTTGGTTTGAAATTGAGAACCAGACAATGGGACATTTGACTGATATGTTTTTACGTATTCGTTTGTCAGATTGTCCCCATTGACTTGCAATTGATAACTATCTTTTTCATATCCCAATGAAACACCAATTAATGTATACGCGTCTTGCTTCCCATTCGGATCAAGATTTTCGTGAACGTTATGCCCTGCTACGAACTGACTATTTAACTGTAATTTCAAAACTCCGTTCAGCGCAACTGTATCGTAACCTACACCAACCCCTCCCGTTGCTTTCGGGGTAAAAGCAGGCCTAGACCCGGTGTAATCACATAAATCTGGAGTCCCATCATTATTGATGTCGCTGCCATCAGGTATCTGTCCTTGGTAACAATTGCCATTCTTAAAGTCCTTATAATAAATATCTACGAGTCCAGCGCTGTAATTAATTTTAATTCCATTTTCAAATAAAACCCTTCCATCAAATTCAAAGCCATTTGAGTGCGTTTTATTTGCGTTACCTACATTAAATCCAAGCGCTCCATCATATTGACTTATTTGTAGATTGTTATATCGAGTTAGATAAAATGTAATTCCGTTTTCAAATTTTTCAGACTCGGAAATTGATCTCAATCCAACTTCAAATGTATTTGCTTTCTCACCTTGAAACTCAAAGCTGCTAACTGAGTTTGAGCGTGGATCAAATCCACCAGATTTTGATCCACGTTTCGCAGATACGTATAAACTTGTGTCATCGTTAAAATCATGTGCCAATGTAATAAAAGGCGCAAAACTTGTTTCTGATCTCGATTCATCAAGTGTGTGACCAGGCGAAAACCCCTTATCTATATTCGGAACCGGGCTACCGCAGTCATATGGTATGCCCTTAGACTGTTGCGTATCCGCCTTAACGCCAAAAAGATAGGCACACGCAACTGACAAACTTGTTATAGGGTTATTTTCTTCATCAATAATATTCAATACCCTCTCGCCATCCTTTTGATCTTCCGTGAGCCTGCCCCCGAGAGTAAGATCAGTATTTTTAAACACACTTATACTAAACTCACCGTAGATTGCGGTTGCTAGTCCTGACTGATGAAATTCTCTCTTGACCCCGCTTCCTGGAAGAGGGTTTCCTAATGGTTTTAACACACTGTCTTTTGGTACGAAAAATCTATCACTGAAATCTAATTCAGATTCCTGAAGGTATAACCCTACGATCCATTTCAAATCGCTAGATTCATCTTTAATATATGTATCAATTGATCTTTGAATATAATCCTCTTTAAGTCCCAGATTAAATATATTCGATGGAGTGTAATCGCAGTCACACAGTTCATCATATCCATAACTGATCTGCGAATATCTTAATGTCCAGTCTTTTTCCTGAAATTCATAAATACCAGCCACAGTTATGTTGTTAAGATGATTTTTACTTTTTTCTTCAGAATTTGTTTGGCGCTCCCAATTTGATTTGGATTCGAATGAAGGCTGGCCAACCAAAACAGTCATTATATTATTGAAGGTTGATGGTATTCCTTTTAATGTTTCATTCCCAGGTTGCCTAGCTATTAGGTCAAGAGTTATCGGGCTGGCGATATCTTGTGTTATTTCATACGGTCTTCCTGACGTGTTAAAACTTCCAGATTCAAATTTTGAATCTAACTGAAAATTTTCAGAAATTTTCCAATTAGTCCTCAATCTGGCAAATTTTTCTTTTTTTCCAGCTCCCGAATTATCCCTCTCAGTATTCACATAAAATCCATCATCTTCAGTGCCAAACAAAGCCAGACGTGCACTGAAAGAATCCGTAACGGCTCCATTAATTACAAAAGTTTGCCCAAATCTATTAAACTCTGGAGTTCCCGATAGTGAGAAATATCCTCCAAATTCAGATGTTGGCTTTGATGTATTTATTGCAACACCGCCAGCGATACTATCTTTACCGAAGATTGAATTTTGAGGTCCTCTAAGAATCTCTATGCTTTCAAGATCAAAGATAGGTGCTCTTAATAATTGCGCTCTGCCGTAAGATACACCATCGACATACTGTGCCACTGATTGCTCAAACCCCTGAGAGTTTCCAGAGCCTATTCCTCGCATTCTCAATTGAGTAGACATCCCTGACTCAGTGAAATGTAAATTGTCAGCATAATTCACTATTTCATCAATTCTATCGATACCCGCCTTTGCCATCATGTCGCTGTCCAATACGGCAATTGACGCATGTATATCGCTTTTAGTCTCAACCCTTTTATTTGCTGTTACGTAGATTTCTTCTAGGGTTGACCCTAGAGCAGCATGGGAAGATAAAAAAGCTAAAGATAGGAAATAAAGTTTATTGTGATTTGATAGGAATTTGCCGTTCAATTTGAGCCTCTATTCTGATTTTATTCCGGCCTTTTTCGAATTTTTCCATCTTCCACAAAGTTCACCAATTCACCCTTAATTACCAAACGTAGAAAACGTTCTGGGCAATTTATTTGAAATGGATCTGCAAATGCTTCAGCTAATTCTAAGGCCATTTTTTTTAATGTATTAAGATCGGAAGCAGAAATATTTTCAAATATCCCCCTGCATTCCTCAGTAACTATTGTTGAAATAACAAAATCCATTTTTGCCATTCCCTCAGATTCTGCTTCCCTTTTTTTATCATCCACGTTGCTATTAAACGGATAGTGGCCTCCAACCTTCCACCAAGTTTTTAGTGTTGTTATGCTGATATTTGATGGGTAGTTTTTATATATGGACTCCATGACCATATTTACCTTTCTCATCACTGGCGAGTGATCGTCAAACCAAGACCTGACTGTCGAATATTTAAGATCACCGAATTCTTCGCCATTTGATTCCTTCAGGTATTGATGGAATTCTGCAACTCTTCCATGACCACCCTTAAAACCCACTCTGTCCAGGATGTGATTTAAGCGTTCACCGGGCGTAATGAATGCTACCGACTCATCAAGGGATACATTTTTGGTCATTTTTTGGCCTTTATTGCCTCGGCTATCCCAATCCGTGCTAAAAAGTGATATTTCAGGCGTTTTCTACCCAATTTCGCACATTTTAATGAGATAACGATTGTTTGAAAGGAAAATGTTCACTAAATTGTACTATATTTCCCTTTATCTGATGTCCATGCCGGACATCAGACCCAGTTATTTACATAACTTTTATGGCTTTATTTGAAGTGAAGCTCTTTAGCTGCGGGAAGAGGTTTCTAGGGAGGAGATATACTCTTAGTTCAGCAATCTTTCGTTCTCCCTCGACTGTAACGGTGTGAATGTTCTGCCCCCCTTTCGACACCTCATGTATTCCCAGGCTTTCAAGTTCCTTCTGCAAGAACGTAAATACCTTACGATTTTCGGACTTTTCCTCATATATCTTTTTCTTGATTGGATTCTTATCGAGATATGTGTTGAATATGACTGGAGTGACTAGAGCTATATATTTATCCAGTATATGCACCGGCGCTTTAGGTTCATTCACCCTGATTACTCTTTTTTCTATTGCGAGCATAAGCCAAGTCAATAATTCGGAATCTTCTAAATTAACTTTTTTGTTCGATTGCGGCTTAGTACGTTTCTCGTAATTTTCTGAATTCCCTATTTTATTTTCGTATGTCTCTAGCTCCGGAATCATCGGCAAGGGATCTAATGGCTTTTCAGCCTCGTCGTTCACTATTACTTCGTCTAATTTTTTTTCATGTGATGATTCTTTAGTTTCTTCGTTTGGCTTTATTTCTCCCATCGGAACGATTTCACCATCAAAGTATTCTGGCTGTCTTGTTGGCCATATCAAGGTATTAGGAAATCTCAAAAATGTTAATTTTTGATTCCAGTTCTTTGCCGGATCGATTATTTCAGCTTGCCAAACACTATCCCCTTCAGGGTTAGGTACAATCAAATTATGGTCCTTCAGAATTTCAAAAATTCTTACCACGTTTTTTGGTATTCCGGTGTGCCCTTCTGCCGTAAGTTGTTGTCTGACAGCCTCCATAGCCGCTCTTGAAACTAGCCATGTGTCATTTTCGCCGACCCAGAGTGCTGCCCCGGGTTTATTCTTTTTCAGCTCCCCATCATCTATCAGCTTCCTAATAGAAGTTAAGATCTTTTCGGGCAACGTTATTTTGTTTGTATGTTCTAATGCTAGTCCCGTTTGTGCACCTAAATTTTTAGCTACACTAGTTGTGTCTGCTTTCTTAACGATATCTGCAATAACTAATCCTCCAAAGGTTGAATTAGTTATGGTATTTAGCATTTGTGATATCAACTCCATATCTTCAAACATCCAAATTGCAGCTTCCTTTTTTATTAATTTTGGTAAAAATGATACTGAAGCTTTCTCATGTAAGCCTTTAGCAACACTTGAATTATTTATTTTATTTTTAAAACGATATGTGTATTCAGAGCAAATAGGTATTTTTTCATACCATGGACACCATGTTTTAAATTCATGGCTACCTGTTTCCCTATAAACCACATCCATATCTGTTATTATTTTTCCTATATCGTGCGCCAATATTGATATGAATATTCCGTATCGCCATTTCTCTGCTGATTCGACGATATTTTCTGGCTCAGAATTAGGAGGTATGACGTAACCCTGGCTTATTTTAATGCCAGCCAATACCGCTTCCAATGTGTGATCTATCATGCCACCGGAATTTGAATGGTGATGTATTTCAGACGCCGGAAGCTCTTGAACAATCTCACAAAACTCCTTGATAGTTGATAGATAATATTGTTCCCATATTTTTTCTGTGACACTAACTTGTCTTTTAATCTTAGTTATAATTTTTTCTCTTTCGTTGCTCCCTATAAGTTGGGAGCCGGTCTTTGATGTTTTATATTTCTTATTTTCAGCCGGAGATTCAGGCTTTTTTTCGACTTCGTTATCGGCACTCAACTTACTTAATATTTTTTTTAACATAGCCTTCCCCCATTAATTCCCTAATTTTACTTCGCTTTAGCTCCCTCCCCCTTTTTTTTGGGTCTTCTATCTTTGACCCTATTAAGGTCGTTTTTTATAGGTATCTCTAGGATCATTATTTTTATTTTTGCGATCATTCAACATGGACAAAGACCTATTAACTGGCTTTTCTCTAAAATTTTCTAGGGAAGACAAAATACGAATAAAGCAGCTTTGCATTGATGACTCACATCAATTCCAGTATCAATTATTTGACGCCGCCGTGCTTTGGTCACTACAAAATCGATCAAATCTTCGCGCTTTGGCCAACCCGAAGTCTGGGAGCTATAGCTCTTTTTATATTTCTTTGAATATATCGTTATTGAGGGAGCTTGAGTTATGCTGGGATTGTGGCTCTTCAAGAGCACTTTACACTGCCGTTCTTAGTTACTTGAGCTTTAAAGAGCAGCTTTTAGCTAGATCTCGAATTGATGCTACTGTTGACTAATCTTCAATAACCGGCTGGGGCCTACAATCTTTATGATATGCGCCCCATTCTTTATCAAGTTTTACTATTCCTCTCTCTGGTAAGCTTTATCAATCTAACTGTTTCATTCTCCCTTCCCTTTCAAACTATTGTTCCGATCATGTCATTTACGGCATTTTCAGATTTTCTGGAGGTCTTCTTTAGTGCCACTCTTTTAAGAAGTCGCTTAATTACGAGATATTTTTCCATACACACTCGATATGATTTTATGAGCATGAGCTCTACTTATTTCATTAGCTAATTAATATTTTGAAATTTTGGATTTCTTTTTTTTCACCGGTTTAATACATTAATTCTATTAATGTCTGCATAAAATATTTAATGTCTAACCTGTATAGATACTGCATAATAAACGGAAGGTCTTCGGTAGGTTTTTCCATATTTGACCGCATCCTATTGATTTTTAAAGATTTATTTTATTTATCTCTATGGTAAACCTGAGTGTTACTCTACCTCTTACCCTATTCCATTCTATCTTTGACCTAATGCCAACTCTATCTCTCGCCTTGCTATTTACTCTCTCTTAAACCCTAATTGGCCATCTGTTTCGTGGTTTATCCACACATTTTAAACACCATGCGCACAGGATATAAACAGAGTTGTCCACAGTCTTGATTGATTCTTGCTTATTTCTATCTCAAACCTGACTATATTTTGATGGTTTTGACGCCACTTTTTGCATTTCTATCCCAAACCCTACTCATCTCTATCGCTAACCCTATAGCCAGGAGCTTGTAAAAGTGATATCGAGCCATAAAATTGACCAAAATTAGATTTTTTTACACAAAAGCCCTGATTTTTTAGGATATTTCATTATTTTCTATTTTTGATGCTCTTTTCTTTTAGAAAAAAAATGGACCCACAAGGGGTCCATTAGGGTTTTGAAGAGTAAAACTTAAGGTTTGGCGTAGAGTTGGTCTAGGTTGAGCACCAGATACTAGGCATGGTGAAAATTTAAAATTCGATTAGGTCATTATTGTCTTCAAGCGCGCCCTCACTCTCTTTGCCGTTCACTCGATTAGCGACCTTATTGTTTGAGGCCATTTGTTTTGCAAAGACATCCGATGCATATAAATCACATAGCCAGTCCGTAATTTTTTTCCCATCCTTTTTTGGCGTCATCTTCGCCTCTGATAGCACTCCGCTTTCTTTAAGATCATCAAACACTTTTTCAAATAGAGCTTTGTCTTGATAAAGATTTGGATAAGGGTCTTTCAAAGCGGCTATTAAAGTAGACAGCAATATTGAATAGGGTTTTCCAGGTCCCGCTTGTTTCCATCTATGACATAGGCGTTTGTAGACCATTCGCGTGTAATGCCTACTGTATTCGAATGCCTTAAGGTAGTTGTATCTTTTAAATTTTTGCGTATGTATTAATTCAGTTACCATCGGGTGGAAACATACAAATGATTTTGTTTCACTTGGGTTTACTTTGTCTGCAATTGCTACGATTGGAAAAAAAGGTGCTGTTAGATCCATTGAACCATCCGAGTTCTTAATTGTAAGAATGGATCTGTTCATTATCGTCAAAGCCTCCCTTATTTCACTATAGGAATAAGACTTCCCTACCCTTTTAAGCTCTAAAAATATTTCATACAGCGTGAAGGAAATGCCGATAAACTTTGTCCCCTCTTTATGATTTCCTGCTGTATCTATATATGCCTCTGCCCTATTTTCAGTGCACAGTTTTCTAAGTACATCTTCAATTATCTCTTCTCTGGCACCAGGGAAGACAAATGTTCTGTTCGTTTTGCCATCGACGACTCTTTCGATGTTTGCCGCCGTTACCGAAACTTTTAGTTCAAACTCTTTATACGCAACCTTCCTTGTAAATTCGGTTTCGTCCGCAGACGCGGAACTTAGATATTTATTTTGCTTATCATATAAAAACTTCCCAGCAATATCGTAAATCTCAAGAGTATTGCTGTAGTTCTTATCTAAAAGCGGGTCCAAATCAAAAAGATCAAGTTTCAGCTGCTGAGTCTTTATGGGGTGAAGGTCTTTTTTCTGCATTCAGTTTACGCCTACTTTGTCAAACCCGATTTTGAACATTTGTTCAAGTCTACAGCATTCATACTTTGCTATCTATTTTCCAAATATTCATAAAACAGAATTTAAAATAGATTAATTCATCGTTTTAATGATTTTTTGCAAAAATCACGTTTTTGCCCTTTTTTTGTCAAAAACATGAATATACAATCAGTTTACACATAAAACGTGAATATCGTCAATTTGAAGCGGAGCACAATATGACCAAGCAAGAAGCCAGTAACCCTCAGAAAGAATACCTGGATGACGTTTTAGCCAAGATAACAATGGTTGTTAACCGTGGCGATAAGATTATGAAACAGATTCCTGGTCTTGTTAAAAAGGCACAGAAGAATAAGCACGAGCAGGAGTGGTTTGAAGCGTCTGAAGTGGATGACCGAATTCAAAAGCGTCGATATGGAATCACTTTGTCGGCTGAACTTGCGGGTATAAGTCATACGCTTCTTTACCAGGCAGAACAAGACGGAAGGTTACCAGAGCCTGACTATCGCATCGATAAAGCCAAAAAGGTTCGTGCTGGATACACAATGAACCAAATTAATCACATTCGAAAAGTCTTCGGTACTGCACCAAAAAAGCCAGAGGGGGCTAATGCAGCTATTGTCGGTATCTTGAACCTGAAAGGCGGTAGCCAGAAAACGACCAACTGCCACCTTCTTTCTCAGAGTCTTGCTATTAAAGGCTATAAAATCCTTTTGCTTGATACAGACCCTCAGGGCTCACTGAGCTTCTTTTTCGGAAAACGACCAGACGACAATGTTCATTACGAACACACTATCGCACCTTTCTTTCTTGAAGATGATGAAGCTCTTACTGAGGCCGGTCACGCACCCGGGGCCTCTCGTTCCCTACATTACGCCATTCAAAAAACCTATTGGGATAACATCGATATCATCCCAAGCTGTCTTCAAAATTTAAATATTGACCTAATGATGCCTCGCGTCATGGATCAATCTAACGTCCCCCTGCAAGATCGGATTATGAAGTTGCGCTATGGGTTGCTCGAAGTTGGTAAAGATTATGATTTTATAATTATCGACGGCACTCCTTCATTGAATATAAGCACTCTTAATGTCGTTTCTGCATGCGATGTTTGCTTTGTTCCCACCCCGGCAGCAATGCTGGATTTTGCCTCCACTCTACAGTTCACATCTCTAATTGGTGAAACCATTCAAACTTATGGAGAGAGCGGGATTTACCCTAATATTCCTGATATCAGGTATTTCATTACTAAATACACATCTAGCAGTTATGCCCAATTCATGGGAGAAATTATCCGAAAAGTTTTCACAGTTGAACGGGGTGATGTTCTCATGAATGAGTGTCACGCAAGCGATGAAATTGGTAAGGCGAATAACTCTACATATTCGATTTATGAGCAAAACCCTACCGAAGCTGATAACCGCAAGCGACTCAAATCCACCATTGATATGTTCGATAAACTTTATTCTGAAATGCATGATTCAATCTGGGAAACATGTTTTGGTGGGGTTGCCCGGTCACCTTTCACATCGAAAATTGACCAAATCATGGCAAATGCAGAATTAATGGCTGATGAAACGGCTGAGGCTTCCGATGAACCTATAGACACACACGGTGTATAAAAATGGATAAATCAAAATATGGCAACGTTGATTCTTTACTTTCAGAAGACACAGCTCCACAAGAACAATTGCCCCCGCGAAGAACTAGAGTTTCACCGGCCATAGGAGCCATGACCGGTGAGCGACCAACATCAGTTACTGATAGTTTAAAGGAGGAAAAAAGACGGGCCGAAGAAGCTCTTGCCGAAGCTACGCGCATGTTTGAGGAAGAAAAGAGAAATCTCTTAAGTAAGCTGGAAGAAAGCTCCTCCTCCTCAGGTACACCAATTATTTTAACGATGCCCGTAACTAAACAGGAAGTTACATTTGAACTGAAGCGAGTCGATCCTTCCCTTATTGATGTTTCTACCGAAAACGAGCGTATTCAGGAGTTCTTGGATGAAATATCCCTGCAGGATATTTTGCCTTCAATTCGAAAACACGGCCAGCAGAAACCAGGGACTATCCGTCCAAAACCGGACGGCCGCTATGAACTGATTGAAGGTTCACGAAGATTGGCAGCCGTGAAAATCGCCGGCTCTCCATATCTTGCATTAGTAGGCGCTGTACCTGATGCAGACGTTCGTGAGCTAGGTGTTATTGAAAATAGGCACCAGGATGTTAGCCCATACGAAAAGGCAAAATCTTTCGAGAGGCACATCAATAGTGGAGAGTTTGAAAACTGGACCCAGCTAGGTGCTGCGAAAGGAATAAGTTCATCACATATTTCTCGATTTAGAGCCTGTGTCCAATTACCAGAAATCTTTGTTCGCATTTTACCATCACCTTCAGATATGCCTTTATCATACGGCGAAACCATATCTTCTCTTTTGAAAAAGGATGCTGACTCCTTGAGCGCAAAAGCTGAGGAGCTATTAAATCTCCGTCAAGAGGCGTTAAAGACGAAGTCTGAGTTACCAGATGCTGAAATGATTATAAAGTTGCTTAAGAGTGCGGTGCGATCTAAAACACCAAAACCTACAGCCAAAAAACCTATCATCTATAAGAGCAAGGATGGGAAAGTTTGCATAAAGCATTCGCTTCAGAGGAATAATGGAAGCAATAAGTTCGAGCTTTCTGGTGTAGATGATGAGAAGCTAGAAAAAATCAAAGGCTTCATACTCTCGACATTAGGTATTGAGCCTAAGTAGTTTCCCGTGGCGGGAATCCTATTGATTCCCGCCACGGGAATTTGCAGAGACAAACAAGGTAACTTTTTGACAAATAAAGGTTTTTTTGATTTTTCAGCTATCACAGAAAGGACACTTTGTCCTTTCTTGGCTCCAAATTGATGGACATTCTGACCCTAAAAATCTTTTTGTGCGGCATATCCTAACTTACTTGATAAATCATCCAGATCATCCAAGGAATAGAAGTCCAGAGTTAGACTCCCTCGCCCCTTTACCTTATCGAAACTTATTGAAACATTTCTACCAATCGATTCCCCCATCTCTATCGCAAAGCGTTTGATATCCACATCAAGGCCAGGCTCCTTACCTTTTGCGATTAATACCAACTCTTGAACACTTTTCCTGGACGTTAAAATACCCCTTAAGAGCGCCTCACGTTTTACTCTCGGCAGACTTGTTACAGCCCTAATGTGCCCCAGAGTTATTCTGATCGGATTACGGCTCCACAGTTGCAACTCTTCCTCGCTTAGGAGCGTTCCCGCTCTCTTGTAGTGCGTTACGGTGTAAACCTTCTGGATTCCCAGTAGCTGTCTGATTTCGGCATTTGATTTACCTTCCTTTGCAAGGAAGCCGATTATGTAAGACTTTTGAGCATCATTAAGATCATCACTCTTGTGGAAATAGGATACAGCTTCTTTCCAGTCAGTTACGAATGGTAGGTTACTCATAGAGGAAGTTATCCGCGCAGGAGTTAGTCATGTGACTAATATAACGCATTCCGGCAGCCTTTATTAGTCATGTGACTAATGTATTGGATCGAGAGCTAAAAAAATTAAGATTATGCGTTTGATCCAACGCCAATGAGGCCGTGCTATTCAACGAAATAATTAATATTTAATTAAATAAGTTACTTTTTATTGACATATCAGGGCTTCAAATTGTTAAATATCACAAATTTGTGATATTTGCGAAGCTATGAATACATTAAACATTAACAACATACTGGGAAGTCAAAAGCCAACTTGCTTTGAGATAGAGGTTCATCCGAGCAATCACCGCAAATACCCCAATCCTAAATTCTCAGAAATAAAAGACTCAATAAAAACGCGTGGGATTCTTAATCCCCTTCAGGTTGTATTTCATCCTACGGATAAGCGGTGGCTATTGTCCCATGGGGGACAAACTCGGCTTTTGATAACCCGAGAGTTATATAACGAAACCGGTGAAGAACGATTTCTATATCCACCCATCACTGTGGGTGAGTACACATCTGATTTAGAAATCGCAGCAAACCACCTAATCGAAAACTCCCTTAGAGGTAACAACTCATTCTTCGAGATTGCTTCGGGTGTACTCAAGATCTCGGAAATAATGGCGCTCGAATACGGGGCCGTCCCAACCCAGGAAGACATCTCACTGCAAATGAAGAAGCTGGGAATGCCTATCAGACGGCAATCGATCACTTCAATGCTTTACGCAGTAAATGTCCTTGCTCCCTCAATTACCAACACGGAATTCTTGAGCAAAATGTCACGCAAATTAATAGATCAAATTCGATCATTAAAATGCGAACTTGAGGGTAGTTTAAATGACGAAGAATTTACCCAGGAATTGGTTGGATTGATCAACAGCTATAACCGGTTGCTGTCATTTCAGGAGATCGAATCCTGCCTAAAGAAAAAAAGCGCCAATTCCAATCCCACAGAGAAAGCAATCAAGTCATCGAACGACCTGTTAGCAAGGATCGGTATTGAGCGCCTCTTTGATCTGTCCGCCGATCCGCAACGCCCAGTAAGAGCCATCAAGTCTCAGCAAAACCTTAGCAAGGACCAATCAAAAATGGTTCTTTTTGCATTGGATATATTTGCCGACCTCATGGATTCGTCTCAAGAAGATGTTATCGAAAACCTTGGTATAGGTGACTGCGATTACCAAGGGTCCTGTAAAACTCTTGTGAAAACGGAGGATGAAAGCACATTCAAGGTTTTGATCCAGCTACTTCAAATCGCAAGAACAATTTCGAAAAACCACCATGTAAATTCTGGAGATCAAAAATGACGGCACTAAATAAGATAAGGGAGGAATCCTCACGTGCCATATCTCTGTTGCTGGTCAGCGCCCTGGAAGCTTGCCGCCAAGGAGATGTGGAGCTACTGGAGGGACTTGGGCTTTCGCTCGATACCATGAAGATCCTGGACTCACTTAAAGCTGACCAGATTATCAACATATCTGGGAACTATATGCGAGACCAGGCCCCGCTTGAGCTTTTTAAAATAGACAGCGACAGAATTACGAAAATCATAGCGCTCGCGGCTGAAGAGACCAAAACCTACGAGTTGATAGATGATTTCCTAAGATATGGCGCATGCAAAAAAATGATGCTTGAACTGTTTGGCCTAAGGTCAACCCAGGTCGCAAATAGAAAAAGATATCTACAGCTCCCAACGATTAAAGGCCGCTTAACGACAATTACGACCGAAGAGGGTAGGGCGATATACGACACATGGCTAAAAAACATCACAGAGCACGACTATCGGCGCAGACTTCTTAATACTGCAAAGCAAACCGGCCTTTCACTATCAAAGGTTTATAAGTTTGTAGTTGAGACGGAAGTTATTACAAACCAAATGAATCAAAAACGACAATTTGCAGCATAAGGGGCAAGCAATGAGCGAATCTAATCAAAACCGCATGGGCAGTGTAACCGCCCTAACCGATATACAAATTGAATTAGCAACCAGACCAGCCTTGCGCATCTGGGAGGGTAGGGAGAAAACCACCCAAAGACACGGCATACTGGGTATTCCTGGTTTCTGTAAATTCATGAAGGGAATCGAGCAAGCAATAAAGGATGATGATCCATATGCCGATTACCATTACCAGAAAATTGAAGAGGCGATATCTTCACTCTCATTCGAGCTAGAAAATGAGTTGAACGATATACAGACGTATATTTCTCAGAAAATTCCTCCAGCAATGAAGCTTCCTGATATCGGGAGCAAAAGCCCTGTTGTGGTGCCAATCAGATTCGCTTCGCAAATCGGCTTCAAGCTAGTTTATGAATTGCTAAAACTGGATCAGATAGTACTTAAACTACTCCTTGCAAATCACATCGGCCTTCTGGCAAACAAAGAAAAGTTCGACGCTCTAGACAGGCTGGAGAGAAAGGCTAGGGCTGTAATCAATCTCGTCTACGGATTCCGTTATACAGGAGTTACTCGTGACGATATTGCTTCAAACAACCAGAAAGCAATTCAGGCTAAACAATTAATGGGGGATATTCCAAAAGGGTATCTAGATGGAACATTGAGATCTGAAAGCGCTCCAGCTCTTCCTCTCCGAAGATTGCAGACGATCAATAAAGCTCTGACCGTTACACCTGCACCCTTGCCATCTGAGGGAGGTGAACAAGGAGTGAATCTCGATGAGATATCAAAGGAATTAGACAGCCTAGTAAAATCAGTTGATTCAATCTCAACAAGTTCAATTAAGACACCGCGACAAAGAAAAAATGTTACAGCAGCTAAAGAGGCTGCACAGTAGTAAATGTTATGGCATTAGCAATAAAGGTGCTTCGGCACCTTTTTTTATGGATCAAAAGCCCAGTCTAGGATGGATCTCGACCACCAAGAAGTATGCCTAATAGAGACTAAAATTCTGGATCAAATCCAACCCTATCGGAAGGATCAGGAGCACCGAAATGAACGAGCATTCCTTTAATATAAATTTATTAATACCTTTTAAGGATAATAAGGGAGACAGGTTAAATTTATATAAGCGTGAAATTGAATCATTTAAATCCGCGCTTGAGGGAAGGGTAGAAACTATTAAAGAAAGTATTGAAGAGAAAATTCAAAGATCGGAAATAACAATTCTTGCTAGATCTGATGGAAACTCTAAAAAGTATTACTGGCGATTCAAATCGTCGGCACGCGACAGAAAGTACAATAGGTTGAATTCAGAGCCGGTTATTCAGTACCTTCAGACACTTCAGCATGAAATCATTGCCTGGCTGGTTGAAATCGAAGAGGAGCTAATTTACATAAATGCAAATCTCAAGTTAGTCAAAGGGATGCTGGATTCAATTGATCAGGTGGCTAGTGAAAGGCTAAATTTACTGGAGATAAATATTCATAGTTTTTCTAGCAAACCATAGGTTGACCAAATGAACATGTTCTGCAAGAATTAATTAACCCACCAGCCTATGGCTTAGCGGCGAAATATAACTCGCCATTCTCAACTGTTCTCCTCGGTAAGCTAGCGTTAATTACCAAATAATTTGCGAAGAGCGCTATCCGATTAACTCTTGCTAGTGTTAATCGGATAGCGTTCACGCGTTCTTTAAAATGTCATTAGCTCAGATGACAGATGGATGATTCCAAAAACGATGAAATATGAGCGGCTTTTGTGTGGCGAAGCCACGCCGTGACAGTGCTTACTGCACGTAAAATAGGGGAAAAATGATCCTCGCGCCCCAATCTGGATCTAACTTTAAATCGGGTGGTCGCTACACCCAGCCTGTGTTTGTTTTTAAGCCCGCAACTGCGGGCCTTAAAAACCCTTTCCTGCATTCCCTGAATGGGTCATCGACCTGAGATCCAATTACAGCCCCGCAACAAAATCTGATCGCGTAATGTACCTCTGCAAAAAACTGTAGAGGATACCCCCATGAAAAAAATGATCGCCATCTCGCTGCTAATGAGCCTAAGCGGCAGCGCAATGGCCTATGAAGAAAATAATTTTGACAGAACCAATCAAAGCATCGAGCTTGTGCAAACTGGTCGATACACGCACGTCAAAAACATCCCACCGGTGGATCAGCAAAATCCACTGAAAGTCGTCGTTCTTACAAAAATTCCCCAAAGTGCGCATACCGTCGGAGAAGCGATAAATTTCCTTTTATCTCGTTCAGGGTATGTTGTGGCCGATATCAGCGTAATGAGCCAGGAAACAAGAAACCTAATGCAACTTCCTCTGCCCCAAGTCCAGCGAAGCATTGGTCCTATCACCCTCGATAAAGCATTGAAGACAATCGGGGGCGAGTCATTTGAACTAGTTGTTGATCCTGTACATCGGATAGTCAACTTTGAATTATCAAGTAAATTTGGAGGTTAACTGTGAGCACCGAAGGACAAAACAAATCCCGCCTGGGCGCATCACTTTTGACTTCAATCTCTGGCGGCAAAGCTGAGATCGATCAAGATGAAAGTCCATTTGATTCTCTACGACCAACAACGATTGACAAAATTGGGAGTAGGGACGAGGAGAGTGGTGAGGCAATTGATGAATCAAATGAGCGCCCGGAAAGACTAACGCGACCCAAAAAAAGTGGAGGCTCTCCTCTGTTGATATTGGGCATGCTGGCAGCTCTTGGTATTTCTGTATATGGAGTTTTAATTGCGAACGCAATTAGCAAAAAATTAGATTCCACGAGCGTAGCACTAACAAATCATTCAGAAGAAGTTACTTCACGAATTGAGCTTATTGAATCAACACAGAAAGAAGTCAAAGCAGATATTAACCAGCACGCAAACGCAATTGAGAAAAAGCTAGCGACCAGTGAAGACATCGTTTTCATAAATAATAAAATCAATGCCCTTACAAAAGAAATTGATTCGATTAAGGGAGATTTAAACAGCATCAAAGTTGAGGTCGGCTCACAGGAGGCAGAAATCAAAACGAAGGAAAAATATTACAAACAATTAGAGACGCAAGTAAAAGGACTAAATACAAAGGTTAGCTCTCAACAGCAGGTGATCCAGCAAAAAGCAGCAACCTTTGAACCTAGACCAGTTTATGTTGACCCAACCAGATTAGAGGACGCGACAGTAGTAAGTCTTGACCAGTGGGGAGCGGCACCCATGGTTGTCCTAAGAACTAACTCTGGACAGTGGAAATCAGTCGCAATTGGAGATGCTTACCAAGGATGGAAATTAGATGACGTTCTGGACGGTCATGCTGTATTTAAAAAAAATGGTGAAACTAAATCAGTGTCTGCGGAGCAATAACAATGGAACCAATCGAGTGGATCATAATTTTGACTTTAATCTTTGGTGGACATGAAGTTCATGAGAAGTATGAACGAGACAAAGATGGAGTTGTGGTTATCGAAAAACCGGAATACAAAAAAGGGAAATACTTTCGCTCAGAGGAAGGTTACTACGTTACCAACCTGCAAGCTGCGCCTATTTCAGACGCCGTTGAATTAAATGGTGTGAACGACTGCGACAAGTCGCTCAAAGGCAACACAGTGGCAGCAGAAACCAGCACGTCCGTTAAAACGCCACTGTTGAATGCTGGGTGCCCTGAATAATGAAAAAGTTATCGATTATTTTTCTTTGGGCGGCATTCAATTTCCCTGCAGATGCTTATTCACAAACATCAACAATTGTAGAGAGTGAATTATCAAAGACGCTTGACCAAAAATCTCAAATCAAGATAAGTCCAGAAGAGAAATCACTGGCGGAGCAATGGATGCTCACAGATAAGGACTGGGTTAAGTTTAAAGAAATTATGAAGGGGCCTCGTGGAATTTGGTCACCTAACATAGACCCAATTACTGCCTTAGGTGTCGAGGAAAAAGACCCTATCGAAAGACGACGGTATGCAGAAATCTGGTTAAAGGTTGAAACTAAGCGGACGGAGCTTGAACTTGCTTTCGAGATGGAAAGGTCGAATGCGGCAAAAAGACTCCTGTCGAATCAACAACCCATTAATAACGCTCACTGGATATCGGAATGGAATGCCAATAGAGAATCTGTTCGGAAGATTGTTCATATGTTTGTCGATGTGTCATGCATGGACGAATGTAAGGAGGACGTCAAGCAAATTTATGGATCTATCGGAAAGAACGCTCAGCTTGATATTTATTTCAAAGATGGAAGTAGTTCAGACCAGATTGGGAAATGGGCTGCGTATATGGGCATCCCACCAGAGGTAGTTAAATCAAGGAAAGTCACGCTTAATTTTGATAGTGGAAAGTCGGAGAAGTTAGGGGTTCAGTTTGCAAAAACACCAGTCGTTAAAGTATTGGATGTTAAGTCTGGAAAAGTTTCGTCTATGGAAAATTAGATGGAAAAATTAATCTCATTTTTTTTATTAATCTCAATTTCCTGCGCGGCGCTATGTGATTCTACCGTTCCTCCAATCTACAGAGAGATTGCAAGCGAACATAAAGTGCCAGCCAAATTATTCTTTGCAATCGCACTAACAGAGTCAAGATCTCTGGCAAAACTACCATCCGGTCGCCGCTTACTTCCTTGGCCTTGGACAATTAATCACAGAGGAAAACCGTATTTTTTTCCAAACAGAGATGAAGCATATGTATTTGCTGTATCACTATTGGAGCGAGGTGATGAGCAATTCGATATTGGCCTTGGGCAGCTTAATTGGCGATGGCAGAAACATCGATTCAAGGATCTGTGGGAGGCCTTTGACCCGCATACAAATTTAAACGCGGCTGCCGCCCATCTTCGTGAACAGTTCGAAAGACCTGAGTGCAATAGCTGGGAGAAAGCTGTTGGGTGTTATCACCGCCCAGGGCAACGAAAATCAGATAAACCTATAGCAGACAGCTATGCATCAAGAGTGATTGAAATATGGCAAAACATATAACTGTACTAGCGTTAGCTTTACTCTGCGCATCCCATGCACTCGCAAATGATAGTGCAGGGCAGACATCTACAAAGAAAACACTAATTACCAACTCTGAGATTGTTGTCGATCAGGGCGGACAATCAATCAAGCGTTATCTCCCAAATAATCACGATACAGAATTTAGGCTTAAACAGAACTTTGACAAGAGACGCTCGACACGACTAACAAAATCTCACTTCCCCGTTGTCAGCGAAATGCTATCGGTAGGGAAGATAGAAAATGATGAGGCGGCACAGGTCAAGTATCAGGTAGCAATGCGGCCAATTTTTATTGTTGGCTATGATCCAGTTTCAATTAAGTGGCTGGAAGATAATAAGGACATGCTCATCACCAAGGACGCGATTGGGTTAGTAGTAAATGTGGGTAACCAATCCGAGATGAATGAACTCCATCAGGTGCTGGAAGGTAAGGTATTGATGCAGCCCATACCAGGCGATAACTTCGCTAAGGAACTACAAATCCGTCACTACCCGTTCTACATGGACAATCAGGGAGTGATGCGTGAATGACACATCAGCTTGAAGTTTTACTAAGACCACCCGTTGAATTGTGGTCTGGAGCTATTGCGTTCTCGTCAGGTTTAATTTGTGCAATGGCACCATCCACTTTCATGATGACACCTACGGTAGGCATGATGTCTGCCTTTGTGCTTTGCCTGTTAGGTATTATCAGATTTAAGCAGGGGGCAAGCGTAATTCGCTACCAGCGCAACTTAAAGCGCCTTCCTCGTTTCGATATGACCTCATCTGAAATTCCTTGTTATAAAAACTATCTTTATCTGGGTAAGGGCTTTAAATGGACACAAAAGCACACCCAGAGATTAAAGGACACTCTCGATCCTGACGCGCGGAAATACGTAGAGCCAACCAAGCTATATACATTCGTCCGCAAACTTGAGAGAGATATCGAGGGGACATTCTTTGGCAGACTAGGGAAGCTGACGTCTGTTGATTCCCCCTTTAACCCGTTCAGACCCCTACCTCCAATAGGTGGCAATCCCGCCTTACATGGCGTTGAATTGGACGAAGTCGATGTTTTGATTCCGATGGCCGACCGCACAGGCCACACCTTGGTAGAAGGCTCAACTCGGGTTGGAAAATCCAGGCTTGCAGAAATATTAATCGAGCAGGATATTCAACACGGAAAGGGCCCCGTGATCCTGATTGATCCCAAGTCAGATGCTGGACTCTTGACCAGGATGTACACGGCAGCAAAACGTCAGGGAAAAGAAGATGATTTTTATATTTTCCATCTCGGTTTTCCTGAAATTTCAAGTCGATACAACGCTGTAGGGAATTTTAGTCGGATAACTGAAATTGCCAGTCGAATTTCCGGACAGTTATCAGCAGAGGGCAATAGCGCAGCATTCAAGGAGTTCGCTTGGCGATTTGTAAATATTGTGGCCAGAGCACTTGTTTCTTTGGGTCAAAGACCTGAGTACAACAATATTCTGCGGTACGTGACAGACATTGAACCACTGTTTGTGGAATACATGGAGTGGTGGTTGCCCAAAAATGCAGAATACGGCTGGGTTGAAGATATCAATGATTTAACCCGGGACGCAGAGAAGCAATTTAAGGCAAACCCTAAAGCAGTAAAGTATGCTCATCCGCGCACCGAAGCGTTAAGAAAGTACGTTGAGATCAACAAAGTTTCTGACCAGAACGTACTTGGTTTGCTCTCAGCGCTCCGTTATGACAAAACTTATTTCGACAAGATTGTTGCCTCACTTTTGCCCCTATTAGAAAAACTCACCACCGGCAAAACCGGTAAGCTCATCGCCCCTGATTACTTCGACATAAGCGATGACAGGCCAATTATCGACTGGACCCAAATAATTCGTAAGAAGGCCATTGTTTATATCGGGCTTGATGCCATGACAGATAAAGAAGTTGCGGCCGCAGTGGGTAACTCAATGTTTGCTGATCTTGTTTCAACGGCAGGCTGGATCTACAAGCATGGCTATGAGCATGGAATGCTTGGTGGCAGAGCAAACCAACTTCCAGAAATTTTTCTCTACGCAGATGAATTTAACGAATTGATGGGCGAAGAATTTATTCCTATGGTCAATAAAGGTGGGGGCGCAGGAATTAGAATCACAGCTCTCACTCAATCCAGGAGCGATATTGAGGCAAAGATAGGAAACGCAGCTAAGGCAAGGCAGGTTGAAGGTAACTTTAACAACTTGATCATGCTGAGAGTAAAAGAAAAGTCCACCGCAGAACTTCTAACCGACCAGCTGCCAGAAGTGCAAGTCAAAACAATAATGTCGGTGTCAGGGGCAAATGATTCATCTGACACTGAAAGCAAAGTTGATTTTACTTCAGGCACCCAGGATCGAACTTCAAAAGTGGCTGCACCTATGCTGGAGCCAAGTCATGTAATGTCGCTTCCAAAAGGACAAGCGTTCTGTTTGCTGGAAGGAGGGCAGTTATGGAAAGTTAGATTTCCAATGCCAAAGGATGATCCAGACGAAGAGATTCCCAAAAATATTGCTGCACTTACTCAAGTAATGAAGAAAAACTATTTTACAGCTGACAACTGGTGGGTGTGATGGACGATAATCAGAATAATTCAAATAGTCGCCCGTCAAAACCACAAGGTTTTATAGGGAAAACGTTTGCTTTCATCATGAAGGTGATTGGACTGTTAATTCTCTCTGCAATCCTATCAATCATTATCGAGTGGATAGGAATAACGGTCTACTACCCCGAGGAAGGCTATAAACACTCAGAGCGAATGATGATGCAGGAAATAGAGTATCTGAATAGTTCTTTGGTTCACGATTCAATTAACGAGGGTGCTATCAATAAAGCCAGTAACTACATCAGTGACCTTGTGGACTTTTTGTTTATTAACTCAGGTGTCGTAGAGAAGATAACTCGCGCTCGAACAAAAACAACAGATGATGGGAAGTTCATGGGGTTTTTTAAAGGACTCATTAATGAGTATTACAATTATTTCATGTCTGCCATATACATATTGGTTATGTTTTTCATTCGCTTATCGATCTTGATTCTTTCAATGCCAACATTTGTCTTGTTTGGACTGGTGGGGGTGGCGGATGGGCTAATGCAGCGAGATCTTCGCCGTTGGGGAGGTGGGAACGAATCGGCCTACATCTATCATTGGGCAAAACAGTTTTCGTTTCCAGCGCTTGTTGGTGCTTGGGTGGTTTATTTATCAATTCCCAACAGCATTCACCCGAATTACATCATTACGCCATTCGCAGTCTTGTTTGGACTTGTTTTGTTAGTCATGACGAGCAAATTTAAAAAGTACCTGTGATTTCATAAAAACAACAACAAATCAAAGGCTGCCTTGTGCAGCCTTTTTTGTTTTTGTCCTTAATGGGTCACTTAGCTGAGATCCAATTTCAAGATCTATGACAGACCATTTTTGATTAAATCACTCTCGCGAAAGAACCACACAAAGCACCGCGAGATTATATGAAAAAAACAATCATTATTTTTCTGGTAAGCCTTCTTTGGATATCACTTGTTTCCCGCGCGGACATTTGGGCGGAGCGTGAAGCACTATCAAAAATTGAGACCGAATTGGCCGCTCTTGAAGCGCTTGTAAAAACAGCTCATGCGCATAGCAATCCGAATGATCGAACCACATTTGATTACCAGTCGCTATTAAGCGATCTACGAAAAATCCGGACGGGCATTTCAGAGCACCTAGAAGTGCCTATGGAACCGGTAATCCCTTCATCAATTGATGCTTTGTCAACTCGTTACACGGAGCATCAATAGTGAACGCCGCTCAAGCAACCGCTTTTCAAGAAGGAACCGGGGGCAGCTTCTCAGCCGCAGATCTCCTGTGGGGAATTCAAGCAATCGGAGCAACAGTGGCAATCTTGTATGTCGCATGGGTCTGCTATACGGCTTACGTAAATTGGGGAGATGATCACATTAAAGCGAAAGAGATGTTAACCGTATGGGCCAGATCTGTTTTTGTTTTAAGCGTGATCCTTTACCTACTTATTAATTGATTTTTCCAACCGGTCTCTAGGAGTTCCTCATGAAAAACGTTTTAAAAAAAGGAAAAGCAAAAGTGTGGGCGACCACTCAGCTGATTACAGGTGCGGCCCTTCTGGCTGCAACAAATGTTCATGCTGCACTGCCCGATACAGCCGATCCATCTAACGCTGCAGCTGATGGTGATTATATTGGTTTGATGAAAGGCTATGCCTACGACATTCTAATTGTCGTTGGGCTTGTCCTTGGCTGTTTGGCATTTACGGCGGTTGCACGAAACTGCCTTGCGGTTTACAGCGAAATATCAACTGGCAAAAAAACCTGGAGCGATATGGGTATGCACGGAATGATGGGCGTGCTGTTACTCGTATTCGTTATCTATTTGCTGACTGAAGCTGCCGGAATCATTTTCTAATGAAAGATGCAGGTATGAACGGGCGAGAAATCGAGTTCATTCCAGACAGGCTCATTGATGAGCCTGTCGTCTTTCGAGGACTCACCGATAGCGAAGTTGTTTTTATCATTTTTTCAGCGCTTATCTTTTGGATTCCAACCTCAATTATTGCCCTTATCCCTTTTGGTTATGGGTTATGGGGCGTGGCACTTGGAAGTGGTTTGTCAATTACGACACTAATTTTAATTGGTAACTATCTCAAAAATCTAAAGCGCAGAATGCCAGACGGTTTACATATCGTTTACCTAAAAAAAATGGCACAACAAAAAATTTCATTTATCAGCTTTGGTTACATAGATACAAGCCAAAGCTGGGATATTCGTCGAGAAAATCCAGTTAAGAAAATCGAATTTAAACCCGAGGAATAACCCATGCGCACCAAAAAGGCGTTGGACGGGAGAGACGCACACATCTCCACGCTCAGAGCAATAATCATTTTTCTTTCGATCTGTTTACTTGTAACCCTATGGGGTTGGTATAAATCTCCGGAACATATAAAAATCGATATTCCGCCTGATTTACGCACAGGTTCAACGCGTGGTATTGGAGAGAGGCACCCATTCAATGTTTATGCATTTGGCCTCTACATTTTTCAGCAAATGAACAATTGGCCTGTTCTTGGCGTTGATGACTATAAAAAACAAATAGATCGCCTGAGCTGTTACGTCACCCCTCGATTCAAAGGCGAACTTGAAAGGGATTATGAACAACGTCTGAAAAAACATGAGCTAAATCGCACGAGAGCGCTGCAGGAAATGCCTGATCGACCCTACAACGAAAAAAGGGTTTTCACAGAGTCCGCAGAAACCTGGGTAGCATTTTACGATGTGAATATAAAAGAGACATTCCGTTCTGAAACGGTAAAGGACATTTTCGTTCGATATCCAATCAGGATTGTTAAGTGGGATGTAGATCCGGAATGTAATTTATGGGGACTCGCGCTTGATGGTTATTACAGAAATCCAAAACGATTGGAAGGAAACCAGCAAGAAAACGTTAATGTTCAAGATACTTCAGGCAAGCAGGCGGGTACTGAATAATGAAAAGATCGATTTTAGCCTCAATAGGACTATTGGCCATATTAAGCACCCATGTGTCTGCTACTGAAATAATTCATTACGAAAACCTTCCGGTCACAATTCAATTACTGGAAGGACAAGAGAGAAGCATTCAATTTGGTGATCATGTATCAGTTGGCATGACCAAAGGACAAAAAGCGAAAAATCTTTTTCGCGTTCAATCAGCACAAGGTGCAATTCACATACTTCCGAACGAAACTTTTGATAAGCAGCGCATACAAGTTAAGCGAGCATCAGACGGTCGAGTCCTTTTGATCGATTTGATTGCAAAAAAAGCTGCTGAAAATCAGAGCCCGCTCGAAGATGTAAGAATTTATATGGCATCTGAGAACCTTGTTGAGAATCAAGACGCTAAACAAGAAGAGGCACCCACGAAATCTATCGAGAAAATCGAGGTAACACCCATCGATCTTACAAGGTTTGCGGCTCAGCGCTTATATGGTCCAAGCAGACTGCACAATGATACCCGAGGTATTTCTGAAACCGCAGTGGGTGTTAAGGGTGCGATTAGATTATTTAAAGGTGGGAACAAACTCAAAACCCATGCTGAAGCGATTGTTGCCTATTTTGGTGGTGGTTACTACCTTGCTGGGATTTACATTAGAAATTTGTCTGAATCACAAGTAAAGCTGGATTATCTCGATCTGAATTTACCATTTGCCTATGCAACATTTCAGCATCATTCGCTAAAACCTGCGGGCCACCCAGGCGATAGCACAGTTCTATACCTTATATCAGAAAAGCCACTGAGCGAAACGCTTTACCCGTGGACTTACTACCAAGATCTTGAGGCCGATAAGAAGGGCTCAAGACGATCAAAGTCGAACAAGTAAGTGGGGCAAATATATGAAATCCAATATTGTTGTGAAAATTATAGGAGCGATAGCAGTCAGCGTACTGATTGTTGTCATTGCTAAATATTTCAAAAAAGACACTCCAACGGCGTCAACTGCCGCGCAGGTTGAAAGTGGGCAGTCTTCTAATAATACAGCTGTCGATATGAGTGATTTGGAATCTATCGATCACGGTCCAAAGAAAGACGATAACGGATTGGAAGTTGATCCGATGGACGACGAATATTTGGAAAAGGAATATGGCGTAGATGTTGATAGTCCCGTAGAGACAATGCGTACATTGACCAATGAAACCCGCGCTGTTCGTCAGGATTCAGAAAAGTTACAAGCTGAAAATAAAAAACAAAAGCAAGAAATTGAAAAACTTTTGAAGATGAAAGAAGAGCTTGAGAAGCGCATCGATGGAAAGATGAACAATGCGCAGCGAGAGCTTGAGGAAAAGGAGCGTGAAAACAAACACAACCAAGAATTAACTAACGGCCTTATCGAGAAGCTTCAACGCAAAATTGACGAGTTTGAAAATCGCGGAAATCCAAATAAGCCAACAAAAGCAAACCAGCAAGCCAATCTCCAGCAAGGTGGAAAAACTGCAAACGGGTATGACATCGGGTCCGCTGGAATCCCAAGTGGATTAGGTTATGACGATAACGGCAACCAGGTCGATTACGATCAGGTAGTGTGGACAAACCCAATTGAAGCAAGTGTAGACCCAAAAGACCCTACAAAAGTCACGCTGCCTGATTTCTCGCAAACGATTAAAGATAAAACACCAGCAATTGCCAAAGGACCAACTAAGGACAAGAAAAAAACTAAAGCTGAGCGTTCTATTAAGGCTTACACAATTCCAGTAGAAGCGACACTGATAAGTTCCGTCTCAATGACTGCAATGCTTGGTCGTATTCCTGTTAATGGCCAAGTCATAGATCCATATCCATTCAAAATCATTATTGGTGAAGAAAACCTTTCCTCGAATGGAATTGAAATACCTGGCGTTGTTGGAATCATGATGTCCGGGATCGCAAAAGGTGATTGGACATTATCGTGCGTGAGCGGCGATATCAACTCAATGACGTTTACTTTTGCTGACGGCACCATACAAACAATTCCTGAGCCTGGCACTAAAGCGAAAGAGAAACTCGCTTGGTTTTCAGACCAATATGGAACCCCCTGTATCACGGGTAAACGCATTACTAATGCGCCATCGTACTTAACTTCTCGGGTGGCATTGACTGCAGGTGCGTCTTACGCGAACGCACAAGCACAAAGCCAATTTACAACACAGACAAATGGTACAGGTATGACGCGAGGACTGACCGGTGATCCCGGTATTGTCGCTCAAAATACGGCAATCAGTGAAAGTATTAATGAAGTAACAGATTGGCTCGACGCCCGCCAAGCGAACTCTTTCGATGCGATTTATATACCCCCCGGCACTACGTTACACGTTCATGTGACCGAGGAATTAAAAGTTGATTATGACCCTGAAGGCAGAAAGGTAAACCACTATGCGAATTTTAATGATCGTACTAATCGGCAGCTTGATTAATGTCCTGAGCGGCTGCGCTTCAAAGGATTCAATCTTGCCCGTTCCCAATGACAACATGCAGACCGTCTATGAAAGACATATGCAGAGTGTTGGCAAGCAAAAGCTTCAGCAGAGCCGTTCATTGTTGCGTCGTGATATGCAGGAAGGTGATGTTGATTTAAGCGATTACGTGAGAACTGAAAAAAATCAGCTTCAATCGAAATTCCGCTTTTTACCAAATCCAACGATGTACATGTTTGTTGCTCCGCACCTTTCTACTAAAGACAAGGTGCCGGTACCTGGCTACATCACGGAATTTAAAATGTGGGAAAAAGACCAGTATGCCATGCCTGGTGAACTGAGCGATTTATCTAGCGGCAAAGAGGAGTAACAGTGTGAGTGTATTTCAGCAGTTAATTGACGTCTTTGCGCCTGTGAAATCTTCGCAATCGGTAGACTCACCGCATAAAGAGACAAATACGGTCGAAGAAAAGAAAAAGCCACTTCAGACTCCCGAGGTAGCTCGTATGTACGGGCGACCCTCTTCGTTTATCTCGAAATTACCTTGGTACGAATACCAAACGGATTCGAAAACAATTCTATTGGATGATGGCAAATCTGTTGGTGCGGTGTTTGACGTGGTGCCAATTGCGACTGAGGGCCGCTCTTACAATTGGCTACAGGATCGTCGAGATAAAATTCAGGATGCATTGCAGGATTGTTTTGAGGAGTTCACTGGTGGACCTTGGATCATCCAGCAGTACACCTATGATGACGATAACATGGAGGAATACATCCAGCGTCTGAAGGAGTACCCAAAGTCTTACTGCAAAGATACTGAATTTACAAAAGATTGGCTTGAGCTCATGGAAAAGCATCTTCGTGGTATCTGCAAGGAGGGTGGCCTTTTCGAAGACAAAGAGGTCCTTGATGCGCCTTGGGGCGGAAAGATTCGCCGGATAAAAATGGTCGTCTATCGCAGACTACCGCCGAATTGGAAAGCCTATTCTGGGATGACCCCCGAGGAAGAACTGAATGACACCATCCAAAAATTAGAAACAGCTTTTCGTGACGCGGGAATTGGCCTCATTCGCAACACTGGAAAAATGTTTTACGACTGGTTACTGAATTGGTTCAATCCGCGCCCATTACTCACCCAGGGCGATAAGAGTCGCTTCCGTGAAATGGCGAGCTTCACTCCAGATGATGAGCTGCCTTACGGAGATGACCTTGCGGAAAGCTTATTTTTTAATTTACCCCGATCAGATGCCAATTCACAAACATGGTGGTTTGATGAGTTGCCACACCGTTGTGTGAGAGTACATAAACTTCGCCGTACACCAAAAATAGGCCAGATCGCTGGTGAAGTTGGAGCGGTATCCCCTGATGGTGCTTCTACCGGTAAAGCATCATGCATGATGGACAAAATGCCACCCGGCACAATTATGGCCACAACTATCATCATCACCCCCCAAGATGAGGTTCAGGCTCACATTAATCGCATCCAGGACAAATCAAAAGGTGAATCAGTTGATGCGACTTTTGCGCGTAAAGACTGTGAGACTGCCAAAGGATTGATGGGGAGCAAACATAAACTCTACCGCGCGATGATGTGTGTGTACATCCGTGGCGAAGATCTTAAGGACCTCCGAAAAAAAACAAACCAAGTAAGCACGATGCTGCTTACCAATCAGCTCTCGCCCGTCCGCGAAGAGGATGAATCATTAGGGTTAGATGCCTATATCTATAACCTCCCGATGGTTTACGAGCCAAGGATGGATAAAAACTATAAGGCTACCCGTCCAGTATGGTCACAACATCTGGCAAATCTTTCATCTGTATTTGGCAGACATAGAGGCACAGGAAATCCCGGGCAAACGATGTTTAACCGTGGGGGTGAACCCATATCCTTCGACCCATTTCACGGAGAAGATCGGAAGAAAAACGCCCATGGGTTAATTCTTGGGCCTACGGGTGCGGGTAAATCTGCAACCATCAACAATATGAGCGGCCAAATCATGGCATTGCTCAGACCGCGCCTATTTATCGTTGAAGCGGGTAACTCCTTTGGTCTTCTTGGAGACCATTTCGCCACAAAAGGACTTACGGTCAACAAGGTGCAGCTTAAGCCTGGATCGGGTGTAACACTGCCCCCTTATGCCGACGCAGACAAGCTCCTTGAATGTGAGGACAAAGAGCTTCTTCTTGGTTCGCGGATTGTTAGCGATAAAACATTATTTACCGAGGAAGACGTTCGCGCGCACATCCCCGAAAAAATCAAAGTTGAGCATGGCGGAAACGTTATTTATAAAACCTATAACGAGCTAACTGACAAAGAGCGCAAGCAAGTCCGCAGCAAGGCAGCAATGGATCTTATTGCCAGCATGATGATGAACGAGGAAGACGGCTCAGAGGATAGGGAAGAGGGCGACGAACAGCGGGACATCATGGGCGAAATGGAAATCGTTGCAACCCTAATGATTACAGGCGGTGAAGAAGAGGAGGCAAAAAAACTAACGCGTGCCGATAGACGAATGATTCGTGATGCCATTCTTCACGGCGCTCGCCATGCAAAATCACTGGGTCGAAAAACAAAAACAGAAGATGTTGCACATGGATTCAATGTGATCAAAGACGATCTCTCATATCCCGAACATCGCCGCATGAGAGCGTTTGAGATGGGAGAGTCGCTTCGCATGTTTTGTGATGGATTTGAAGGTGAAGTATTTAATACAGAGGGCGAAGCTTGGCCTGACACCGACGTCACTATTGTAGATCTCGCAACATTTGCGCGCGAAGGTTACAACGCTCAACTGTCCATTGCGTACACATCCATCATGATGCGTATCAATAATCTTGCAGAAAAGCATCAACACGATGAGCGACCAATCGTCATGTTAACTGACGAAGGGCACATCATTACCACCAATCCACTATTGGCTCCTTTCGTAGTTAAAGTTGTAAAAATGTGGAGGAAACTTGGCGCTTGGTGGTGGGTGGCAACTCAAAACATGGCTGACTTCCCAGATGCAGCTAAGAAGATGCTAAACATGATCGAATGGTGGATCTGTTTAGTTATGCCACAAGAGGAAATTGAAGATGTTGCACGATTTAAAAATCTATCCGAAGAACAAAAACAACTAATGCTTTCTGCTCGAAAGGAGCCAAAAAAATACACCGAAGGTGTCGTATTGTCTGAAAACATGGAAGCACTTTTTAGAAATGTCCCTCCTTCGCTATATCTCAGTCTAGCCGGTACCGAAAAAGATGAAAAAACCGAGCGTGCAAAATATATGCGCGAATTTGGAATATCCGAAGTAGAAGCAGCTGAATACGTTGGGAAATTAATTGACTACTACAGGGGGATTGCTGAGCGCCCGGAAACTCCATTGCCTCGCGGATTTGAGGAGCGGAATGTTGCTGAGGCCTCGCGCATTCTAGAAGAAATTGATCGTATAAGCCTTCAACACGGAAATGATGCCGGGGCTAAAACTGCCGGAGACTTATTTGTAGAACAGCTCTCCTCTGTAATGGAGGAATCTAGCTGATGAAAAAATCATTAAAAGTCGCGTCGGTTTTTTTGGCCATGTTTTGCAATGTCTGCCTTGCAAATCAACATTCTTTGAAAATCTTTGTTACCGATTCCTCCCCAGTGATCTTCCCGCCCAAGGAAGAAATATCTATAGGGTTTCGCGTCTTTAACTTGGATGAGCTGGAAAGGTCAGAGAACAAATTAACGCTAGAAGTAAGAAAGCGGATAACAAGCAATATCACGCCTGGCACAGCTCCGAAGGCCTACGAGGCAGCATTCAGTGAACTACTAAACAGCCCTGATTGGAAGCCAATCTACCGTAGTCTTCAACGCAGTACCGAACCGCAAGAGATGGCGATGAGGTTGGGCATAACAAAAGTACCGGCAATTGTCCTTGACGATAAATACATCATCTACGGTGTTGCCGATTATCTGGCGGCGCTCGATCTATTTGTGGAGAGAGGTTATATCAACAATGATTAAACAATCAATTTTTGTATTTTTTTCTCTCTTTTTAATATCAGGTACTGCCAATAGCTATCCGGAATCCTGGGAAGAATTTAACCCGGGATCGCTTGATGGTGCACGTGATGAAACCATCGGGAACACCCAGCAATTGATTCAAGAACGCGGAAGTGTTGAGTGTATCGCTTGCCACGGAGAGGCTGATGATGAGTATGAAGGTGTCAGGGATACCGTAGATATCGTTGATGCGACCATGAGTGCAGCTCTGTCTTGTATGGACTGGGAGGTTCGGGGTGTCTGTGTGTGGATGACCTGCATTTTGTTAGCTTGTGAATTTGATGTATCCGTTAAAGTGAAAAACTTTGTACCAGAGCTAACCGTACAGGCGTATGACCGGGCTAATGGCGAACCATGGACAGAATCCCAAGACATCAATCAGGTATCACAAGGTGATGCTGACTCGTCATGGGTAACAACGATTATCGGCTGGATCGAAGATTATGATGTGGGTGCCATAGGTATACGAGGGGGAGTCAGTACCGAGGGAAGCAAGAAACAACACTCAAACCTTAACTACAAATTGTTTGATGCATACGGCAACCCAGCGATTGTTGCCTTCAATGAATTTGCATCATCAACTGGTTATGTCTGCGGAGGAACAACAACAATGTTCTTCCCCTATTACATTTCGAATCTCGACTCTATCGCCTGGCGCTGGGATGTTCCCGAAATGTTTTATCCACAGTCATGGTTGCCCATGATTAGCGCCTATGACTTGGGTAATGGTGGTACCGGGGGTTTCGGATTCAAAACAAATAACTATGGGCCAATCTATCCGAGACATGGATTTTTAACGGCACAAGATCCGCTTAAAGCAGCTGTAACAACCACATTTCGCGCAATGCATTTCATCACTCGCTCAGGCGAGCCGCATTTGTATTTCTCAATTGATGAAGGTTCTTCCGATGGTTATTGGCCTCCAGGTCCCCTTGACCAGGATGACAGTGACACCGGTCGATTCCAAATGATTTATCCCAACGAGGAATCAAGTTGCACTTCATTTCCCTACAGCGGCAACCCTTCTGGATCGCGAAGATCGACGGACGGCAGTTACATTTGGAACTTTTGGCGAGCCTTTAAATGCTGTGAAAGAGAAGGCGCAGTTTTGATTTTTCATTCGGGTTGAGGTGCAAGATGTTTAATAAAAATTATTTAGTGATGCTCGCAGTATTAACTGTGACTGGATTTTGTAATCAATCAATGGCCGACATTCTTCAGCATTCTCCCAGAACTAAGGGGACACTGGATTATGAAATCGGTGGAGGTTATATCGCCGGAACACCAACCAGCGTTAACACCATTTCAATTCTGGAAATGGGCATAGGGTGGGATGCCAATATGGAGTGCGGTGAGTTTGATCCACGAATTTCCGTAAGCAATCAGCTTAACGGAATTACACAGGGATTTAGAAACATGATGGATAACATTATCTCTGCTGCAACAGGAGCGGTAGCAAGCTTACCAGCCCTTGCGATTCAACGCGCTAACCCAGGTCTCTACGATCTCCTACAACAAGGGATTCTCCAGGGGAAAATGGATTTTGAATGGGCAGAGACTTCGTGCGAGGAAATGCAAAGAGTAGTAATGGGTGAAGAATCTTTCCCATTCGAAAAATACAAAATATCAATCAAATCGAATAATTGGTCAGAGGAGATCAATACATCGGGTGGTGATGCAATCAGAGCCAAAGAGGCTCTTGATGATACCAACCATGGAAATGGAGGTGTTGAGTGGGTCTGCGGCCACAATAAAGGAGGTACCGGACAACGTCCTATCAAGACGCTCACAGACGTAGTACAGGTGGGATACAACATCATGTTTGACCGCGTTAATAGTTGTGACACCTCTACAGTTGGGCCAGCGTTAGGCCAAGGTAATGCGCTCTGGGAATACTGGAACGGTCCTGTCGCTGCATCTAATTGGGCAACCAGAGTAATTGGTGATGTAGAGATCCGCACATGCGACGGATGCAAAAAAATGCGCGGTGAACCCGGCAAAGGTCTTACCTATATGCACAGGGATATGGTGGAGGTTCTTACCGATGATCTTGAAGATTTAGTTGATGGTTCCACAACATTGACCTGGCAGAATCTCAATCGAGTTTCCGCCCCACCCGGAGTCATCATCACCGATAGCATTATCCTTGCGATCAGAAAGAGGGATGCCAAAGGTCAGTCCGAAATGATTAACAAACTTGCAGGAGAGATTGCTTACGCCCGTCTCGTAGAGCAAGGACGTTTATTAACGCAACTTATCCGCACCGGCTCCAAAGAGCCGAATGTAGCAATGTTTGAACCTGCTGCGATTGTCATTAATCAAGCGGTCGATCAATTGCAGGTTGAGCTTAATCAATTAGATCTCGAAATCAAAACACGCAAAACAATCGCTCAGGATACGATTCAGCGAATCCTTGGGAACGAAGAGAAGGGTGTACAGAATTCAAGACTTCAGGATCGCTTAAAACCAGCGGGAACGAATCAACAAGGAACTCCTTAAATGAGAAGACCAATCAAATTCTTTTTTACTTCTGTTGGGTTAATTATCGCTCTGATGGCGATAGGGATGCTGCTTAGTGCAGCATTCCGCGTCAAGCCAGAAGAAATAAATAAGCTTAACCTTATCGAAGAACTGCAGTGGTATAGGCTTGGTTTTTATATTGCTGTCTTATTGGCGTGGTCATGGATATCAAAGTTCATGACCAGGCCAAAACTCTTTGATAACGACACTAACGTTGAGCAAAGAACTAAAGCCGAGGAAAAGAGGTTACAAGATTATCTTGCGCTCAAATCAAAACGAGTCCATATCGGACTTTTATTTGTATTTTTTGAAATAGTTGTTATTAGACAATTCGGATTATAGTCATGGTTGCGAACACGTTAATTGAAATCTATACACTTATATTTGCGTGGAATTTATACGTAGCAATTTGGGATGTACTGGCTGGAACTGGAATTGTTCTAGTGCCTTTTATTTTTGCTCTCATTAACAACTTTAAAGATAACTATGAGGAGGGTGACGCATTATCTGCAATTAAAGGTGTAGAACTATCATTAGTTGGCATGGTATTGGTTTTGATGCTATGCGTTATTCCCTACAAAGGCTGGGAGGTTTCGCTCGCCACTTTGAAATATGACCTTGAAGCACCCGACTGTCACCCGCCGCTTAATACCGAGGGATCAGGTAACAACACAAGTACAGCCTATGACGATTCCTTTTCAGGCATGGGCGGAATCGGAGTTTATAAACCGGTTGCCTGGGCGCTTGTTGAATTTATATCAACAGCAATAACACACACCGCAATCAAATCAATGTCCTGTGTAAACAATTATGAATTTATGCTGATGAGAATCAGTGAGGTAAGTATTCAAAGTCCTGAGCTTCGTAAACGTGTGCGTGATTTTTATGAGACTTGCTACAAGGTGGCACTCAAACGATTTGAAGAAAATCCGCTTGCGCTACCAGCCAACATTTCTGAAGTGGAGGACATCGACTGGATTGGTTCACGAATATTTCAGAATACGCTCAATGAGTTCTATCAACATCCTTCAGCTTACGTTCGAAACATGGATATGTATGGCTTTACCAGGCAGGCAGCAATAAGGCCTTCAGATGCTGCAAATGAAACTGGTGCCAACCCTACGTGCAAAGAGGTATGGGCAGGGGAAGAGGGGCCTGGCGTCGTTAATACAGCACTTGGCTTACGCCAGTTAATTCTCAACGACATTCCTCAAGATCAGGCCGGGGACATACTCGATGATTGGATGGACTGGGGTTCTCAAGTATTAACGGTAGGTGTTGCTGACGGCGCAACAAAGGAAGATCTAATTATCAAAATGATCTTACAGGCAGATGCTGCAAATTTAAGTTCTCAGACCGAAGTCGATCTAAGCAACAACTTTGATACTGAAAAGGCCTGGTACAAAGCTGCCGCCGATTCATTTTTTGCTGGTGCTGGAATGCTAACGAGCGTTGATCAGTTCCTTCAGTCACACACCATGAGACAGCTAGTAAAGGTCGCAGGTCCGATGCTTTTGGCACTGATTCAAATGGTTGTAATAATGGCTGCTCCCTTTGTAATGGTTTTAGGACATTATCGATTAAGCGCTTTTACGTCGGTTGCACTCGCCTATTTCACATTTGAATTCATCAACGCGATCTGGGCAGCTTCATTTTGGTTCGATAACCACATCCTGGACATCTACATGTCACAAGCTGGATGGCTCGATATTGCTACCAATGGCTTCCTTGTATCTGCTGTAAGTGCCGGTGCAATTATCCTGCTACCAGGTGTTTGGATGGCAATCATGGCCTATGCAGGTTCAGGCATGGTTCGCGGTATGGGGATGGGTGGTATTGGGGGTGGTCAAGCAGCTGGAGCAAATTCATTCAATGGCGCAACCCGGAGAATGGGCGGCGCAGCCTATGGCAGGATGAATAGTGGTGGTGGCAAAGGAGGAGCAAAGTAGGCTAAAAGAAAGGGCACCTTAGGTGCCCTTATCGCCACTCTCGTTTAACGGGAGTCTTTATACCAATCTGTCCTACTGCATAATCTAGCAATGCAGATTTTCCGTGGTGCCTCCCAATCATACTGAATCCAGCCTCTAATACCTGCTTCTCAATATCAATAATTGAGAGGGATTGAAGATGTTTCAATGCTCCGCATTTATCACCAGCTTCTGCGAAATCGAAAAAACATTTAGATTTGGAATTTCTAGCTCGACAAATAAATTCAATGGATTTCCCTCAGAAATGATAACGAGAAAAAGTAAACAGCGATCAGGCCAATTGGCATCTTTCAAAAGATGAAACGCTATCTTTGTTTAATTCGTTGCGTAAATAACAATTAAGCAAGCAATCTCTTGTTAAAATCCTGATTTGGCCATTTTTGAATTTTACGCTGTAAGTATCTAAACTATTTGCCGATAAAAGCGCGCTAATATCGTCTAAACTGATTGCATTCATGCACATAACCAGCGACCTCTGAAAGTTGGTTCTGGTTACTTATCTCATAGAAAAATAAACTCGCAACATACCATTAATAAACTGGTTTGCTCTTTAAAACCATCGAGAAACCAATAATCAATATTCAACTTTAGGCGATGGGGTGCATGCAGAATCAGTCATCAAAAGTGTCACACATTCCGCGCGAAAACATAGATCTCTTCAAACCGTTATTAAATAGGTGATCATGATTCAATTCATTAGAATCAACGTGAATCTGCGAATAATCTTTTCTTCTTTTGAAGATAAAGATTGCGCAAATGATAATCCCAAAAACTATTAAGCCTATAAATCCAAAAACAATGAATCCAATAAACATATAAAATCCACGATTAAGCGATTAACTTTCAGGTATCAGATAGACTTCCCTTTGGAAGCTTTCATTATTGTGTCATCCACCGCCGCCAGATGGTTTTCTACGGCAACCTATTTATGAAAAAGGTTTTGGGGGATCATTATCGTAATAATGTTTCGGGTGTCCATCCCAGATTTCGTCTGCTGCGGATTGTTGATCAAATGATTGGCGGTTAGGAGTTCTACCAATCCAAGCAAAGAAGGCAGTTGTAATAACGAACCAAGAAAACCTGAGCACATTAATAACCAGAAACCTAACCACTCTAAATGCAATCAGGGCAGCCTGTTTACCTATGTTTGACATCATAAAAACCCCTTTCTCCACAGGAAGTCGCCTAAGCGAGATAACCAGCTAATGATCCTAGCAACCTGAATTCGGTGCCCGTCATCCTTATACTATTACCCTAGAATAACAGTAGTGGATTATCTCGCAAGTTTGCTCCTATCTTTAACTCCCTTATTAACTATTGATTGAGTCAATCGATATATCCTAGTGGGGTGAGCTACATGACATTCAATCATTATGCTCAAGCTGCCCTGTCCGCCCACTCCCATGGGATGAAACTACGCTCTGCGGTGTCCAAGAATTCAAAAAGACGTATTTCCCCCTCTAAAATGGCTTCTCTCACATTTTCAATGTTCACCACCATTTTCTGACCATCATTCCAAGATAGATACTGCTCATCCGTTGGTGTTATTCGGAAATGACACTCACCGCCTTGAGCCATATCCTCAGTTCGCCATTCAAGACTAAACGGAATTCTTTGCTCGCGTAAATGTTGAATCATAGAAATAAATCTAATGTCGGCAGTGGAATTAAATCCCTTAATTTCCATTCCAGACAGATCTTGCGAATCTACTGACGGAATTAAAGTCAGTTTTAACTCGTGATGATTCAATGAATTAATAAAGGCATTTTTGTTGAAATTTTGAATTGTAAGTTTTACGTTTATCATATCCACCTCAAATGATTTCATTACAAATAAAGTATTTGATTCTGTACTTAGGCTCGACTAACTTTTGAAGCTCACACTTACGCCGGTCAAGGTCGTACTCATCGCCGGTAAAAGTATCAACTAATTCAATTGCATCCATTCGGCGGATACTTATCCGCCATGTCCTGATTCTCATTCGTTCATTGACGATCTCTTGGCCTTTAAGCGGACAATCACGTATCACCCTTTTGTTTAGCTCTTCCTTCATTTCCTTTGAAAATGCCCAACTGGTCATACGATCTCCTTTGCAGAATAAAAGGAAATAGACTTGCGCACCCATTCATACAGGTTTTGTTGTTTCCTCTTAACACCTTCCCGCAGGATTCGAATTATTCTTCTCTTTTTAAGCCAGTCCATCACAGACGATGGCTTCTCTTTGCTAACCAGAAATAATTGATATTCCGCTTCCTTCAATGCTCTTACTAGCCTCGCGGTAGTAGATATCAAAGCCTTTCTACTGGTTAGCTTAACTGAATTGATCATGTGGGAATAATTTGAAATAAATGAACCAGGTTTGCTCACATCAAATCTCTTTAGGCATATGCTTTTCATGATTATTTCCTTGGTAAGAATATTCATCGAACCAATGATTAATCTCATACTAAAATGAACTCGCAATACAAATACACAAAAATCGTTGCGTCCAAGACGGACATGAAACCTGCTTATAACTTCATGCAATTCATTTATTATCGTTAGTTGCCAGTTTAAATTTTCCTGAGATAGTGAAGTTAAGGCCAATGGCCGAATCACCATTAGTTAATCCTTACATGGAGCTATCCAATGAACGCAGCAACAACAATCCACATCAAAGATTCTGTTGATGAAATCCGTTTTATTCAATTAACCGACCTCTTTATTTCACCTGAAAACGTCCGCGTAGTTTCTACCACTAAAGAAGATGATAAGAAGTTACTCGCCAGTTTAAAAACACAAGGCCTATTGCAAAACCTCGTAGTTATTGAATCGTCAGAGAAATTAGGGAAGTTTGAAGTTATTGCGGGTGGTCGGCGTTTCGCGGCATTAACTATTCTGAATCAACAAGGGGACATCCCCGATACATATCAAGTGTTTTGCAAAGTGAAAGCAAGATCTGTAGCTACAGCGGTTTCTCTGAGTGAAAATATTAAAGCGAGCATGCATCCCGCTGACGAGTTTCTTGCATATCAAAAACTCTCTGATCAAGGGAAAAGCGAAAAACAAATTGCCTCTGAATTTGGAACTTCAACTAACAATGTAAAAAAGCTTTTAAAGCTGGCATCTGTAGCACCCGATTTGATTGCTCAGTTTCGAGATGGAAAAATGTCCTTAGAATGCGTCATGGCGTTTTCAGTAACTGAAAACCATGAAAAACAGCTATCTTGCTGGAAGGATTTGAATCGCTCCAATATGTATCCTCACGCGATTCGCACCTATCTTTTAAAGGAATCAATTTCGGATGATGATGAAGAGGTTAAGTTTGTTGGTTTGAAAACCTACAGACAAGCAGGTGGAGCCGTTTCTACAGATCTTTTCCAAAATAAAAGCTACTGCCTTGACATGAAACTTCTTTCAGAACTGGTTCAGGAAAAACTTAATGCTGAGGCTTCTACCCTTGCTCAAGAGGGTTGGAAATGGATAGAAACGTCCAAAGAGGGGCATAGAGTCTCGCATTCATTAATTAAGCTTCAGGCTGAATACGATAAGGTTCCTAAAAAGTTATTGTCTGAACTCGCAGAAATTGAAGTAAAGCTAAAAGAATTGGAGGAGCTAGATGGCGATGATTGGAACGACCAGCATCAGGATCAGTTTGACCAACTTGATCAACGCCGCGATGAACTACTAATTGAAAAAGAAAACTTTCGTGCTTTCACCAAAGAGCAGAAATCACAGTCTGGATGTATCGTTACGTTCAACTATGAAGGAAAGCTATTGATTCTCCGTGGTCTTGTAAAAAAAGAGGATCTCGATAAAACCCGATCATCTTCTAACACCGGTGGAGAGTTAGAGGCACCCGAACAAACCAATTGTGAATCTAGTGCTCTTATAATGGACCTTAAAACCTATCACGCACAGTCGGCACAAGCGGAACTTCTCAATCATCCTGATCTTGCCTATGACCTAATGGTATTTAGTATGGCATGTTCAATTCTTAATGTTGAGGGGCTTAACCGTAGCATCCTTGATTTGTCAATCAGACCACAACACTTTCAAGCGATTAACATTAATGAGACCAAAGCTGCAAAATTAATTGATGACTACGAAACCCAAGTGAATACAAGTTGGGCTGCATACGAATCTCAAGGAGATCAATTCATAGCCTTTAGAGCACTTTCTATTGAAGACAAAACAAAAATTATGACATTTTGCATTGCAAGATGTATGTCGGCATCACCCAACAAGGAATCATCTAGTTTAAGCAAGACAATCACACACTCAATGAATTTTTCTATGAACGAATATTGGGTTGCTACATATGAAAACTATTTTTCACGTGTTAAGCGCGATCAACTGCTACAGATTGGACAAGAAACTATCTGCGAGGATTTTTTAGCCATTAACGAAAAAGCCAAAAAAGGTGACTTGGCAAGATTACTAGATGAATCCACAACAACTAAAGGCTGGTTGCCTGACCTGTTTAGATAACTGGAATTGCCCCCTCATTCCTCGGATGGGGGGGCAGTGTGCATTTTTATAATGCCGATTAGTGCTGTATGACCAATGATCTTTTTTGTTTGATTATATTTACCTCACCTATATATTGATATCGCCGTTGAAAATGCGGATCTCCTGCTTCGTCAAAATCAGGTGCTTTTCCATTACCAATTAGCTTTACTTTACTATCCGATAACTTACCGTATCGGCGATATATGTTCCCCGATTCAAATATTATTGTTTTTGTGTCCTTCCCAAATACTACAGCCGCATTTCCTCTTTCAATCACCTGCAAATCAATATTTTTCATAATGCACCTCCGTTGGTAAATTTCCACCTTATAACGAAGGAGCCGACTAGCAACGTTTATAAAATTCCTTAGCTTTTTTATTGCCAGTTTTAATTTTGATGAGATAACAGAAGCATCAATTTACTTCTTGAGGCTAAAGAATATGAATCAGAAACGAGCTTTTAACAAAACTTTAAGTATTGTCACGTCAACTAATCAGGATTTTGAATGGTATCCGACAACGGATGAGATACTTAATGTCGTTGAAACCGATTTAAGAGATCTTTTTCACCTGAATGAAAATGAAAAACCTACGATTTCCATATTGGACTGTGGGGCAGGTGATGGCAGAGTTTTACAGAAGTTGACTCAAGGAGATCGCTATGCAATTGAAAAATCCATCCCCCTAATCGAGCAAATGCCTTCAGACATCTTTATTGTCGGTACTGATTTTAATGCCAACACCTTGCTTGATAAAAAAGTGTCGGTGGTTTTCTCAAACCCACCTTATTCCTGCTTTGAAGATTGGGCAGTAAAAATTATTAATGAAGCTAATAGCAAGTTTATTTATCTTGTAATACCTACTCGCTGGAAGAATTCAAAATCTATTCAAAGCGCAATCGAATCACGAAATGCGAAAACAAGAGTCCTTGGAACATTCGATTTTCTCAATGGAGATCGATCAGCAAGGGCAATTGTGGATGTTATCTGTGTTTCGCTTACCTCATACGGCCGATATTCTGGGCATCACTTAAACGTTGATCCGTTCGATCTTTGGTTCGATCAAAACTTTCAGATGAAAACCCATACATCTGAACAAGCGGATTACGAAATCAAGCAATCCCTTAATTCTAAGGTAAATAGAACAATCGCTTCTTCTGGTGAGCTTATTCAAAGCAAGGGTTTGATTTATGCGCTTCAGGACTTATACACAAGAGACCTTGATACTCTCATAAAACACTATAGAGCGTTCTGCGATATTGATCCCATTCTACTCTGCGAGCTTGGCGTGAATGTATCTTCGGTCAAGGAAGGACTTAAGTTGAAAATCTCCTCTTTAAAAGATGCCTATTGGCGGGAACTAATAAACAACCTGGAAACCATTACCAACAAACTTGCTTCGTCTTCAAGAAAGATTGTTATCGATAAGCTGTTGGAAAATGTCCATGTAGATTTCAACTCAGATAATGCTCATGCAATCGTTATGTGGGTTATTAAAAATGCTAATCATTATTTTGATTCTCAGGTAATCGATCTCGTAACTCGCATGACCGAAAAAGCCAATATTATTCTTTATAAGTCGAATCAACGAACCTTCCGTGATGAGCAATGGCGGTACAACTCGAATCCTTCTGATCTTAAAAATTACAAGCTGGACTACCGTGTTGTTTTGGAGCGTGTGGGAGGCCTGACTTATAATTTTTCAAATGAAGCCAGCCTTTCAAAAAGCGCAGCAAACCTGCTTAACGATATTTGCACAATAGCCTATAACCTTGGATTTGATACCTACGGGTTCACACCTGCCAACCAGTTCGATTGGGAATCTCGCAGCGCCAAAACATTCACATTTAGGTCACCTATTACTGGCCACCAGGAACCCCTTTTTGAAGCGCGAGCCTTTAAAAATGGAAACCTTCACATTAAGTTCAACCCAGACTTCATTTGCCGGTTAAACGTTGAATTTGGGCGGCTCAAGGGTTGGATAAGATCGCCCAAAGAGGCCGCCGATGAGCTGGACATCACGTTTAATCAGGCCTCAGCTGCCTTTGAGTGCAATTTCAAGCTTGAGTCAGCTAGCGTTCCATTATTACTAGGTTGGGTCGCGTAATCAAAATAAATACAAAATATAGTTTGTATATATGGCTTATAAGCAAACTATGATTTATATTTAATAGGTGTTTAGATTATAGGTTATAGCTATGAGAGAGAAAGCCTCTATAAGCAATGGAAAACCTTCTTTGCCCTCCGAAGTCCTTGCTTTTGCGAGCTCCTTGGGAGCAAACCTTCGCCAAGCAAGGGTTGCTCGGGGCTGGAGTCAGCAAGAAATGGCAGAAAGGTTGATTTTATCGATTCCGACCATTCATGCCATTGAATCAGGCAGCGTCAAAGTTAGCCTCGAAAACTACTTAAAGGTCCTTGATTTGATGAATATGGCGAACCAGATAGCGCTGGTGGCCTCTCCTCATACCGATGAAGAGGGGTATAGGCGGGCACTAATAGGGAGGGTTAGAAAGTGAGTACAGCCAAAGAATACAAACAAGCCTATGTGTTCGCCTGCAACCCAAGCGGACAGCCATGCCTGGTAGGTACGATGAAAATCTCTCCCAGAGGAGGTGAATTTCAATATTCAGATTCGTGGTACCACCAACCGTGGGCCTACGCTCTCGATCCTGTAAACCTACCACTATCGCTAAAAACCTACACAACAACTAACAGAAAGCGAGTTTTTGGGGTTCTGCTGGATGCTGCCCCAGACGCATGGGGGGAGAGGGTTCAGTTAATGGCTCATGAGTCCAGCCCAAAAAATGAGCTGGAGAAATTAATCAGGCTAAGCGGTACCGGTGTTGGATCAATAGAATTCAGTCTCTCGCAGACAAGACCAAAAAAACCAAAACCGCTACCAAATATCGAATTACTGGACGCCCTTTCGGAAGCTGTAGAGCACATCGCGGAGAACTCGGCACTGAGCAAGGAGGAATTAAGACTTGTAGAGCCTGGATCATCAATGGGAGGGGCAAGACCCAAAATAACGCTTACCGACGAAGAGGGATATGCTTGGTTAGTAAAGTTTTCCCGTGGGGATGATGTGATTTCATATCCAAAAGTTGAATACGCATCAATGAGCCTGTTAGCTGCTACAGGAGTTAATGTTCCCGAGGTCAGACTAAAACGAATCTCAAACGGCAAATACTGCTATCTAATTAAGCGTTTTGACAAAGAGAAGAATACCGGCATCCACTTTATATCGGCCAACGCTCTCTTCAACGTGGACAGATTGCGCATATACGATGACAGCCGAGCTGACCCAGCGGGTTATATCGCACTTGCTCGAATCCTTCGGAAAATATCGGCCCAGCCAAACTCTGACTGTATAGAGCTGTTCAAAAGAATGGTTTACTCAATCTTGATTGGAGGCACTGACGACCACGCAAGAAATCATGCAATGATTTTCAATGTCTCTACTGGACAATGGAGACTATCCCCCGCCTATGATGTTCTTCCCATTGTAGGAAGCCAAGGTGAGCAAAGTATGGGTGTAGGGGTTTTGGGACGGGAGAGTTCAATCGAGAACGCAGTATCGGCAGCCCCAGACTTCGGCATACACACAGGCGAGGCACTAACGATTACCCGCGAATTGATAAGCAAGTTATCTGGCTGGCATGCACATTTCGAAACTGCTGGCGTGGATGCTGGGGATCTTCAGATCCTATCAAAGATAATCAATAACAACCTGGAGAAGGCTTCTCGCTGGATCGCAAACCAATAGCGGAACTTGGCGCATAAAAATAGGTTAGGCATTGCATACCCATTAACTGAGGTTTCAAGAAACAAAGCTTCTTAATATGCATATTTTTTACTAATGGTAGGAAAATATGAAAATTAGAATGCTTATAGTTTCAGTAATGCTGGCCTCGTTAACCGCCTGTGGAGGAGGAGGGGGTGCTAAAGCCACACCAAACACAAGCCACCCAAGTAGTAGTTCAGCGCAAAGTAAAACCCTCACGTTCAGCTTTGCAGATGCCCCCCTCCAGCCTCGTGCATTTAATTTAAAGTCAACGGATACCACCCAGGATAATTGGTTTTATCCCGGTGACGCGATCAGCATAGTCTGGGATGCCGACCTGTTCTACAGTGATGGAAGTAGCATCGAGGCTGGTGAAAAATATACCTACGATTCTAAAGTTTACCTGAGTGCAGATGATTCGATTCAGGAAGACATCGATGTAAAATTATTTGAAATAAAATGCGCTATTCCTGCAAGCTCAGAATATTCATGCACAGACAATGCATCGTTTCAGTGTGTGTATGCGAAAGACAATCTGAATAAGTTTTCCTGCACAAGCATTCCGCTAAACAAACAGTACGGAATAAAGGATCTTGAAGTTGATACAACAATGTTTTTGACTCAGATACCTGTTACAACAAACATAATTATTAAAAACTGTATCAAAGAAAAACCAGATCTTTGTCTTACAAAAGCGGTACCAATCAACCTTAATTAATCTGCTAAGGCATACAAGGAAAAAAAATGATAGCCAGGCCATTAATCTTCGAAGCAAGCAAGAAGAATGAGCACATGTCTGAATTGGTGTTTATGTTAATGGAATGCGCAGAAAAAAACGTCGATCTTGGTTACAGGATCGACTTACAACACCTGGAAGAAATCGTAGGGGGCGGTCTAACCTACGAAACATTTGATATGTTGATTGCAAACCTGAATACAGAACTAAGACGCCAGTATGACAGTGTTCTAGTTAATACAAAAAGCAATCCTGTAAGCCAACCCCATTAGGCCGACCATATGAAGAAAATTCTTATCATTGATGACAACAGCATGATAATTCGCTCTTTGGCAATGCTTCTAAATTCGACTGGATGTGAAATCCACGAGGCCGTTGGGGGTGAAAATGGGCTCCTCAAATACAAAGAGATAAATCCAGATGTGGTGATAACTGATATGGAAATGCCTTTTGTATCAGGGGAAGAGGTAATAACGGAAATCAGAAAACTCAAAAAAACCCAGACGATAATAGCTATGTCAGCTAGCGATAAGAATAGATCAACCGCACTCAATGCTGGTGCAACGCAATTCTATTTGAAACCACTACTACACACAGATGTGCTGCCATACCTGCTTGATAACTGGGAGGAAAAATTAAGTATATTTAAGATGCAGACGTAGTTATCTAGCTAGCAACCATCGCAATTCAAGCGGAACATATTGTTCTTCAATTACCAGGTCAGCACCAAAAGTCTCAATAATCGAAAGTGCTAATTCATCACTCATGATCAAAGCAATACTTTTAGCCTTATCTGGGTGAAACGTCTTAAGGTGCTCCCAAAGCAAGCGCTTCTGATCAGGCAATAACCTTGAAACGGATATGGTGGGTAAAAATGTTCCTACCTCACATACCTGTGGCCAATCTTTGAAGCTATCGTGAGACATACTTACACCGACCACGATAAGCGCAACCTTTACACTTCCCATAAGAAGGCGATCCCGGAATTGAAATTCCAGCTTTAGCGTTTTGCGCTATAGCAACAAATTGTGAAATCTGATCGAAAAGCTCTTTGTCTGAATGGGGGAGTGAAATACTTTTCATTTGTGTACTGGTCTTAACTACAACGGTATCGACCTTGTAACCACTACCACGTGCGGCTAAGGCAGCAGCCTTTGATTGAACGATATCACTCTCAAAAATAGCCCCATAGCGACTTTTAAACTCGACGGCAGTTACACCGGTATTTGTTTTATACAAATAATCAGGTTTACCAAAAACGGCAAAGGCATTGTTATAAAACGGCTTTGTTGATCTTCCTCTATCAATCCAAAGCAGACTGCCATTAATATTAAAGGGATTTTCTTTGGGAGATTTCTTTAAAAAGAAATAAACTAAAACAAAAAAGAAAACGACAACAAGAGCAATATAAAAATTATTCATGCTCGGTCTTCCTTTGTATGGAAATGACGATTCTGCTGACCATAGAGGACAAGAGATTTTCAATTATTGCAGAGCGACCGCTGAGCGTAACCAAAGTTGGCGAAAGAGAATAGTAAACCTTAATAAATGCTCTACCATACCAATTTCTGGACAGATGATGATCGCGGTAGTGCCTCAGAAAATCTGTTACATGATGATCCTCGCCATAAAGATGAGACGCAACGTAACATCGCTTATCTTCAACAACCTTATTGAGGGTTTGATGTGCTTCATCTCCCCGGGCGCGCGCGAGGGTCGCCTGCTTTGAGGGCAGAACGCCAATTCGCTTCAATTCAAGATAATGGCCGCATTTTGCTGCCATACCTATGTCGCTGGCAGACACCATCGTCGTAGTTTGACGCATGTTTAATTACCTCAAAGATCGTAACGACAGTAGGTAACTATCAACTGTCGCTCTAGTTGTATCATCCGTGTACAAAGTAGCAACTGGAAAACCATCCCTTGATGATCTGCGGTGGCAGAAATAAACGACATTGACCAATCCATCCCGGTAAGCTGAAATATCAGTTATACACCTGGAAAAGGCAGCTCGTATAGTTGCATCTATCGAAATTGAAAATGCATCATTGAGCTGTGGATTGGCTATAACATTCATAACAAGGAGGCCGTCATCTTTCAAACGTTTATTAATCAAGGAAAAAAATTCTAAAGTGACAGTGTGCCCTGGCATCATCGAAGCGTTGGAATAGAGATCCACGACAACTGCATCCCATTTAGCTGAATTTGACAGCAGGAAAGATCTGGCATCCTGAGGGATGAACTTTCCATCAATGGACCCATCAAGGAAATACTTCTCTGCAACATCCTTCAATTGATCATCAACATCAACGTAATTAAATGTTACGCCGCGCGAACCTTCAGCCGAGAGTGTAAATCCGCCAGCACCCAAAACAAGCGCCTGTGAGCCTGGTTGAAGTTTATCAAACAAGGCATTCTTCATTGTTTCAATGTATGGCCAACCTTTCTTATCGGATTTTGATAAAAAAGAAGATCTACTTCGATTGATAATAAGCTCCCTGCCAAAGTCATTTGTATTTATATTTATATTCGAGTAGGGGGTTGTTTTAGTAAATGCTCTCTTCTCAAAACCTATGTTGGCTGCAAATATTAACGGAAAAATTAAAAGCAAATAAAATACAAAAAAATAGCCCCTCACTAGAGAATCGGAGCGCAGCAAATAAATACATAAAAATAGAATTCCGCAATTAAAAGTAATCGAAAATCCTACACCGAGAAAATACATAAGTACGAGCGAGCAGATCAAACAACCAAACACATTGCCTACTGTGGATAGCGCCGTGGCGTTTCCTGCCGCTTCACTTTTCCGAACCTCTTCACTCCAGGAATTTAAAAGAAGTGGAACGGTCTGGCCAAGAAAGAAAACTAAAGGACTCATGATAAAAAAGCAAAAGAGAAAAAGCTGAGTTAATGGATAAAGAAAAATACCTCCTTGCGGAAAGAGATTGCTGAATGAGTCAAAAAACAGCTTTACAAATGGGTATGAGTGCCCGATACCAAAAAATAGAACACTAATGTAAATGTTGCGTCGCAAAAGAGAGGGGTAATCTACGATTCGAGACCGGCCACCAGCGTAATAACCAATTGCTAATGCAGCAAGGAAAACGCTAATTACAACCGAAGTGCTCAATACAGAACTACCCACAAAAGGCGTTGTTTGTCGAATAGTCGTCATCTGTAAAGCTGAACTAACGAATCCTTCAAGAAAAAGAACAACAGCAGCTTTTCTGGGGGAAATCATAGAAAATCCAACGAAATAAAGAAAAGCACAAAATAACGGTTTCAAGTATTTCGCTATAGATAAAAAGGATCACTGACCGATAACCAATTAGAGCGTTGAATAATCGAATAATCTGATGTAGCTTATAAATATGTGCCTTAGCGAGTCACCCCGGCACAAAGGCCATTTGCCAGACTCTTTATGCTAAACCGAACAGTCTCCCTCCTATCCCTCTATCTCCCCAGATAGCCAGATCCTTCTGCTCAAGTCTCTTTGACTTGGCATTTGGTATTTACCCTCACTCTAGCCATGAAACGGGTAAGAACGCTACGGCGTTTGGCTTAATCTAAACCTCGGAGATATTCTATGAATAAATCAACTCAAACAGTGTCCTTGTCAATTGACCCATCAGGCTTCATGAATGCCATGAAGTCCGGATTTGAAAGTCATATTTCAATTATCAAGGAACTAGCTCAAAACAGCCGTCGTGCTGGAGCTACAGCTATAAATATTGAAATCAATCATGAGTCAAATTCCCTCACCATTGTGGATGATGGGAAAGGTATCGATGATTTTTCAAAATTGATAGGAGCTTACAAAAGCAATTGGGGAGAAAACCTGAATGCAGAGAGTCCATACGGTATTGGATTTCTTTCTTGTATTCTCGCGGCAGATCACATAACAGTGAAAAGCAATGGTTTTTTACTCAGTGCAAATTGTGAGGATATCCGGTCATTCAAGCCAATTGGGATTAATCACATTGAGCCAGATGGTAAAACTAGCATCACGCTCGTTGGTGATCAACTTAAGCCAATTTTTGAAGCTAACTTTGGTGAAATATTTGCTGGTTTCCCTGTTCCTGTTTTTATAAATGGACTGGAGATCCAGCGAATCCATGCGCTGGATTCAGGTTTGGTTTTCAACGAATCTGTTTCTGGAAAAATCTGTGTACCAAGACTCTGGAAGTCATTAGCCGGAGAAAATCAGCTTGCATATACAGAACGCGTAACTTGTTACTATCAGGGATTCCAAATTCTTACATTTGGATTCGAAGTTAAAAGCAATGTGGCAAATGTGATCCACTTGGATTACACGCGCTACAAAGCGATAGCACCTGATCGTCATAAGTTAATCAATGAGGATAATTGTAAATCGGAAATTAAGAGCACAATCCAGCAATTCATAAGGTCAGACATACATAAGGTCTTTGATGAGCTTGGAGAGGAAGTAATCCTGAATGCATATCACACGCTTCATTATTACAAATGCTTAGATATCCTCAATAACATAAATCGCATCCCAAAAGATGTGCTAAGGCTTTACAAGCAATATCCAATCATCAATGCAAATCGTGAACCGACAGATAATGAAGCAATTAAACCTGCTGTTCATTATAGTCGGCAAGAAATTGTCGAAAAGAAAATACCTATTTTTAGACACGAAAACTTTGGTGACTACGATGAGGATTTTTCAACGGCGATGTATGCATATGAAATGGGGGGAGGCTATTTGGACGAGCCGCTCGATAAACATCATTGGATATACACATTGGCAATCAACCCAGACCACAAGGTAATACACTGTGAAATTGTTAATGAACGTAAACCATCGATATCACAGATGGACAATGGAGCTGATCATAATGCTGTTTTTTGTGATGAGTGCATTCTCGACGGCCCAATGGGTAAGATTTCAATTAAGTCTTGCGCTTTAATTGATGGGCAAATTGTTATCCCAGGCAACTCCTCAAATTCAGATGTGGTTCTTCAAAGCAAGGATTTCACTGATGAATTCGGAGCCTTCTACCAGTCAAACTATGATGATGATAGTCAGGCATTTTCTGATTGGCTTGTTGCTGCAAGATTAAGTGACGATCCAGACGCTCTCTTGAAACAAGTGTTAGCGTCAAAAATTGGAAATTACCCGATGTTGAGAAATAAAATCTTTAGCGTAGGGATTGATATGGAGGGTGAAATTTTCGTTTCTCACGAGCAATTTCCGGTAGCGGATAATCTATTGCCTGCCCTTAAAGAGCCAGCGGAAGTAAACAGTAAATATGCCGAAAGCATTATACAAAACCAACCAGATTTGTATGATGCAATCGAATTACATGGAGTGAGAAATATTAACGACGATAGCTCTGAAGAGGGCACTCATTTTGTCGTTGATGATGAATCTCCTGAGCAATTCAGCGTATATTTGCATTGTAAGGAAGGCGGCCTTGAATGTGTCGGAGATTTTACAGACTATTCAAAAGCAACTGCCTATGCAGAAGAGCTTTCGCAAGAGTACAACTGGAAGATTGGGATCTTTACGGAACCCCAATAACACCTTTAGCCCATTCTATGAATGGGCTTTTTTTGAGCAGAACTTGCCATCAAAATAAAACTGAGCTAATGTAAGGCAATCACAAAGGCATCCCATCGAGTCTATTCAGGTGCCAGGCAGAAGCCAGACTCAATCTTGAACCACCAAAGTCTTTTAATTCCCCTTTGATTTATTAACAGAAATCCTTGATCGCACATCCACGTGCGAAATCTCGACGTGCTCAGCTTACTAACCACACCTATTACACTCTACTAGCCACCCCCTCTTCAAAATCACATAGATCTACACCCTTAAGCCTTTACCGCCCCCTCTGGCGATCAACTTTCATTTAAACCGTTAGGCCTGCTTCTTAGGGTTTAGGAAATAGCCCTAACAGTTTCTTCTACTCCGAATCCTTCTGCTCAAGTCTCTTTGACTTGGCATTTGGTAATTACCCTCACTCTAGCCATGAAACGGGTAAGAACGCTAAGGCGTTTGGCTTAATCTCAACCTCGGAGTCATAAATCATGTGTCAATTTGATTTTGATGCGCACAAAAGTTTGTCAGGTAGCACTTTGAATGACATTCAAGTGGCTATTCGTAAAGCAGACGAAAAAGCGCACCTCGGCGTTTATAAAGTGTGCAAAACCACTGCAGGATTAATTCTGGTATTACCTGAATATTCTGCGTCTGTCAGAAAAGATATAGCGGAAGTTGTGTATGACACATCATCTGGCTATGCCTTTGCTGTCAACTAGGAGAGCAAAATGGATCTAGTAATGCTTGTTGTTGCTTTATTTATTTTTTTCTTCGGCTCGGTAATAGCACTTCGTACTTTTGAAGCAGGATTGCGCCTTGGCGATAATTCCCTGAAATTGTGCGGATGGCTACTGAAGATCCCTTTTAAATTGATCTTCAAGTTAACCATTTTTGCAGCAAAACTACTTGTTAAAAAATATAGCAAGCAAGACAGCGAAACAATTTTGGTTAAACCGTTATTTGTTGTAACTCCGCTGGAACTTCAGCAAATGCAACAAAACAAACTTGTCCAATCCGGAAGACGTCCTCCAGTGCTGATTGAACACCCTCCACAAAAGTCAAATTAAGGAGATACATCATGTATCAAAAAACTATTTTGATAGGCCGTATTGGTGAAATTAAACCAGGATTCACGGCAAAGCAAAAACCCGTAACTCAGTTATCAGTTGTTACAACGGAATCGTTTAAGAACAAGAAAACCGAGAAGTGGGAAGAGATTGCTGAATGGCATTTTGTAGCTTCATTCGACAAATGTGCCGAAGTAATTTCAAATAATTATGAAGTTGGCGATGTACTTCAACTTGAAGGAAAATGGCGAACTCATATGTGGGAAGATAGCAGTGGTAAAAGAAGATACACGAAGCAATTGATAGTCAAAGATTTTCCAACAAAATTGCCTCGGTATTTCAATCGTGATGCTAAAAATGGTCCGGTTGGTAACTCGCAATCCCAACAACAATCAATGTCTTCAGCTGCATCATCGTTTGAAACATCAATGCCATCATTTGATAGTTTCGATGATGATATTCCGTTCTAAATGATGAAAATGTAAAGACAACCCTAATGGGGAATTTCCCCATACAGGGAAATCCCCATTCTCTTTGGAGATTTCCTTATGGGATTTTCACGCCGCGAAGTTTATTTCTGGTTAGAAACAGCCAGTGATGAGCAGCTCCAACAGACACTCGCAACTTCGAAAGAAATGCTAAGTCTGTTAAACGATAAAGAACAAATTGCTTCGTTGAAATGGCTAAGGTCAAAAGTAATCGAAGAAATAAATGCTCGCAAAGAAGCTAAACAATCTTAAGAGTTTGTTTTAAGCGTAATTTGCCAAGCATTTTTAGCTGTTCTTCCGCAGTTCCAAATGCAATCGAGCGAATCGCATTCCACTCCAGTGTGTTTGGTTTGTCTCGCAACTCTACATCAGCCTCTTCCCGAAAATATTCAAGAAAGTATGGGCTCGCTGCCTGTCTTGCTTGGATGTATTCGGGGTAGGTCTTGATCTCCAGAGCATTGATACCGGCTTTTGCCAGTAGCGGTGCCTGGCTTCTTAAACCCGGCATGGTGAATCTGAAATTACCGTCGTTATCAACGATGTAGTCTTGGGTTTCCATAACTTTTACCTCGTGTGATCAGTATATCGCACATTCTCAACTTATACGGGAGAAATCCTATGCAGCAATCTCGCAATCAACAAGGCACTCAACTCGACCAAAATGCTTGGCACAGAGCTATTGAATCGTCACGTGAAAAGTTTAATGGATCAGGCCTTGTGTTTGACCAGGAACAGATCTTTGCGACTCAAATGTGCCTCAACAATAGCTATCTACTTGAGACGGCTAAAAAAGATCCTACCAGTCTGAAAATGGCAATGTACAACGTGTCAGCTGTCGGACTTACCTTAAACCCTAACCAAGGGCTTGCCTTTTTGGTTCCTCGAAGACCCAAAAAAGGTGAACCGCCCAAAGTCACTCTGGACATATCTTATCGGGGCTTAATTGCGATTGCAGTTGAGTCCGGTGCGATTTTGTGCGCTAAGGCCGAGTTGGTATGCGCAGGTGATGAGCAGTTTGCTTACAAAGGCGGTTTCCAAAAGCCTGACCATGTTTTTGATCCGTTCCTTTCACTGAAAGAACGCGGTGAGGTACGTGGTGGTTACTGTGTCGCAATGCTGCCTTCCCGTGAAGTATTGGTGGAAGCTATGTCCCGCGCGGACTTAGAAAAAATCAAAAACTCATCGGAAGCATTTAAAAACGGCGTAGGACCATGGGTTGACTGGGAAGATCAAATGCAATTGAAATCAATTGTAAAACGGGCGTACAAGTGGTGGCCTCAACCATCACAACGAATGGCAACAGCACTCAAGATCTTAAACGAGGAAAATGGTGAAGGCTTGGCTTGTATCTCACGGGATGCAGCTCAAATAGGCATGTTACCACCCCCTCCAGCAAGAAATTTTGTGCCAACTCCAATCCAAAACAACGTGCGGACGATGGTCAATCACGCACGATCAATTGGAGGTTTTGAGGCGTGCAAAGAACTCATGGAAAGTCGGTTTAAAGATCCCCATGAGCTTTCATTTGCTCTTAGTGAACTGGAGAGTGCCAAAGCTGAATACGATGCATTGCAAGCAAGCCAGCAGACAATTGATCATCAGGAATAAAGGTATCGAAAATGAACAACTCAATATCATTATACGGTGAGCAATTTCGCGTGATCGCAGAGCATCGCTATACAGAAAATCGTGATCAACCCGTTCTACAGATTTTTGAAGTAGAAACAGGTACACCTGGGGGTGTTTTATCAGTTTGTATTCCCGGGGCACGACTTAACCAGGACGAAACAATTCTAAAATCCCTTTTTGGTTTGGATATTGTTGAAACCCTGGAAAAGGCAGGTATTGCACAGAGAACTAACCGGCTGATTCAAAGCGGTTATGGAAAGTATCCTGTCGTGAAACTTAACAATAAGTTCATGTTGAAATTTGGTTCTACCAAACACTGATGTGAATTTATAACTCTTAAACCCAAAGGGGGTATTGCTTACCCCAATGGGGAGCATTACCTCCTTTCTGCTGAGGTTAAGGTAATGTCAAAAATGAAAGTGATCGATATAGGCCAGCGAACTGACGCTTGGTTCAAGTGGCGCGCCGGAGGAATTACCGCCTCTGATGTTCCAATAATTCTGGGGTTAAGTCCGTACAAGACACCCTGGCAGTTATGGGCAGAAAAGGTCGGGCGAATCAACTCAATCGATATTTCAAAAAATCCAAATGTCCAACGTGGCATTCGACTTGAAGACAAAATTCGTCAACTTGCAGAGGCAAGATATGGTGAATTACTTTTTCCAGTTTGTGGTGAATATGCGGAGTGGAGTGTACTTCGTGCTAGCTTTGATGGTGTTGATTCTCTTTTAAAGCCATACGAGTTTAAAGCACCGTGTGATTCTGTATGGGATGAGGTTATCGTAAAAGGTAATCAATCCGATACGTACAAACTGTATGAAGCTCAAGTTCAAACTCAATGTGTTGTTGCAGGATCAAATTCCGGACGTTTAATTTTTTACAAAGAGAACGGACAGGATCACGATGTGCTTATAACACTTTCCCCAGAACGAAAACGCGAAATTATTTCGGCCGCAAAAACGTTTTGGAACTTAGTAGTAACAAATACCCCACCCGCAACCGATCCGAACCGTGACTGGTTTATACCAGGCAACGGCAATGATCGTTTCAAGTGGGAATCGTATGCTGAAGCGTGGAGAACGCAGCAGCATCGAATCAAGGTACTCAAAGAACAACTGAAAGCTCTGGAGGATGAGCAAAAAGTTGTGCAACAAGAAATGATCACCCTGATGGGGCCGTTTATGCAGGCGGATGTTGGTGGAGTGAAAGTTTCTCGTTTTATCAAGAAAGGCAACGTGGATTACATGGCATTTATTAAGGACAGGTACTGTTCCACTGGTGCTAGTGAAACTGAATTAGAGCCTTATAGAAAAGCATCAAGAGAAGAGAGCCGCTTCAGTTTCTCAGAAGACGAGCTTGTCAATGTTGATGTGAGTGAGGTTATTTCTTCAGTGATGCCAGGTTACTTTTAAGACTTTGATTTACTTCAAACGCTAGACCCGGGATGTCACCCATCGACATCAGAAAGAATTTTAAGGCTTTGTTCCTTTCGTTTCGAAGCCTTGCGTGATTTTTCTCCAGATTGGAGAAAAGTTCGCAGGCTTCCCTGAAATACTTTTGCAAAAGAGTATTTCAGGGAGCCTGCGAGCTTCAATTCAATCATTTTATGGAGACAGATCATGAAACATATGCAAATGACCGAAACACAAGCTCAACTATCTGTGGCTGGAGTTCGCGCTGATACAGCTATCAGCCTCGCAATTCGTGAAGCAAATCGCTTGGCAGAGAAAGGTGGTGTTAATTACACAGTTGTCTCTACTAAAAACTTCGGAATATGTGTTTACAACGACTTCCAGCTTAAAGTTAAGCAAAATGAAATCATTGAACAGATATTTAGCACAGACAATGGATTCATTTTTCAGGCGGCTGCTTAGTGGCCGCTACAAGTATGGGCATTACCTGCAAAAGGATTCTGTTGTTATTACATCGACGAATCCTGTTTTGCTCACTTCTTATTTTTTCACCAAAGGCAGATACGCTGTATCTGCCTTTCCTAATTTGGTTTTAAAAGCAAAATTAGGAAAGGCAATTGTCCTATAAAGAATTTTGATCGTGCTTGCACGGCAAAATAGTGTCTAACCCGGATATTGAAATAGACACAATGGCTGCGGCCATATATCCACACTCTAACCTCAGTCTTATTTCAGCCAGTAGGCATCATCACCTACTGGTGTTGGTGCATTCTTGGTTGAAGAAATTCTTTAACTTTTTAGGAGCACTTTATGACTAACCGCAATATTTCTTTCCCTTATTGCACCACCTTCAATCTGGATATCCCCCCTTCGTTTGTAATGGGTGGATTTGCAGATTCAACTAATCCTCATATCCCAAAAAGAGATGATGATTATGTTTTTCGCAGAGAAACGCTTAGAGACATTTTGAGCTTTCTCAATCTTCCAGATGGCGATGGTTTGTACTTCGCCGGGCATTACGGTGCTGGAAAAACAACGTTGCCGTATCAGGTCGCAGCAAGACTTAACTGGCCCGTCCAATCCTATACCGCTCATAGTCGTATGGAATTTGATGATCTAGTGGGCACCTGGAAAATGGTCAACGGAACCATGCAGTTTCTACATGGACCTCTTGCAATCGCTATGCGCGAAGGACACCTCTTCATTCTCAATGAAATTGATCGTGCTGATCCTGGTCAGCTTGCTGGCTTGCACGACGTACTTGAGGGGCATCCACTGGTTATCGCAACCAATGGGGGTGAGGTAATTCACGCACACGAGGATTTTCGATTTATAGCTAACGGTAATAGTTTTGGTTCTGGCGACAGCACCGGGCTTTACCAGGGCGTAAACCAATTAGATATTGCGTTTATGGATAGATTCAGGGTGGTAGAAGTTGATTACCCCTCTGAAGAAATCGAACTGATGATTCTCGAAAAGAAAGCTCCAGATTTGCCTTTGGAATTGCGCGAAAAAATGGTTCGCACCGCGAACAAAATTCGCAGACTGTTCATTGGTAAAGATGAGGCACCTACACCGCTAACGATAACCATGTCTACGCGAGCACTTTGTCGCTGGGCAAAATTATCACTTGTCTATCGTAATGCACCGACCAGCGGTCTTGCGTATGCACTTAATCAGTCTTTGCTTGCAAAGGCGGAACCTGAGCAGCGCATTGCAATTGAGCAAATTGCAAAAGACGTGTTTGGAGCAAATTGGCAGTGGGGACAATCTTCATGAGTGAATCCCACACTTCACCATTACGGTCGTCAACAATCGTTATACCAGAAAGCCTTTGGTATAACGTGGGGCCCGATGTTCTCTACTCTGACGTGATTGATTTCGTTAACGAAGTTGCCACTAAGCTGCGAGAGCACAATGAATTACTTGGCATTAATCTTGTAAACCTCTCGCTGTTTAAGGAGTTGAATCAAGGAAAAAGTAATTCGAGCGTCGATTACAAGGATGGGCCTCTGGCCCTTCTTTTGATTTACGCGCTCAGGACCCACTTAAACCTCAAGTATCAAATTACTGATGCAGTTCAGGTATGTGACGACATAGGCAGATTTCTGCCAGATCGGTTTGAACAGCTTGACCAGTACCTCGATGAATTTTTCGATGCATATTGCGTAGCTAATGGGTGGCACCGTCAAGGCGATTTTCTTTTAAAAGGAAAATCGATTTTGCTGGAGTCTGCCGCCCTTTTTGGCCGCGAAATGTTTACAAGCCTTGAAAACATTCGTCCATTCGCAGTAACGATGGGTTGTTTACCTAATTACGTTGATCTGTCTTTAGTGAAGACCAGCGTACATTCGGCATTTTTCTAATCCGTCCCCTCGGAGTGTCTCCACTCCAATCTCATCCTTCGGCCCTCGGGCCAATCTACAACGAACTTTACTTTAACTTTCTCTTAGGAGATCAACATGGAATTTATCCGTGGAACTACGCTCGTCCATTTGAAAATACGTTGCTGGTCAGGTGAGAAAAAAGCCTCCAGAGATAACGATATTCAACTTGGAGCAAATGGCAAAATCCCTCCTCAAAAATTGTTGGATATTGGCCGCAAAAAAATCTTTCCGCCGTCTGCGCTTGATCCTTTATTGAATCGACGCAAAGCAGCTGAAAGAGCATGTTTATCAGATGGTACACGCTTCATGGGCGGTTATGCCGTTCCAGATTCAGCCGTGGACACTATTGTTGAAAAACTTAATGTCATCAAGGCTGAGTTCTACGAGAAGCTTGCAATATTTATTGCAGACTTTGAGAGGAATAAAGATGCGTGGATTAAGGATAACACTGAGTTTGCTCACATCATTCGAGACCAAGTGCCTGATAAGGAAACGGTTGAAAAATCATTTGAGTTTACATTCACCCTCTACAAAATAAATCCCTTGGAAGGATTTGAACCAGATGAAAATGAAGTAGCTAATCAAGTGCTTCATGAGATTGGATTAACCTGTAAGGAAATGTCGGACCGCATGTTGGATCGTAAAAGATCTATCAGTGGAAAAAACCTCTACGAGCAGCTAGATCCTTTAATAAAAAAGCTGGACACCCTGTCATTTGGAAACGGTCGATTGTTAAAAGTAGTGAATGAATTTTTAGCGTTACAAATATCCATTCCTATGGAATTAATTGACCAGGATCATCCAACTTTCGGGCATGTACTTACGTTCCTCTCGATGTGTGCTGATACCAATAAACTGGAGAAGCTTATCGATGGATCTTTTTCTGTAACAAAACTTATCAACGGTATTCAGCGTGCCAGTTCCACCGTTAGTAGCGGGGGCTCAACACCGGTAGTACCACAATCAACGCAAAGCTCCTTGTTTTCTTCATCAACAAGCGGTGCTTACTTTTAAGGGTGAAATCATGAAATACATGCAAAGCGCCCTTGAACGGGCTTTACCAATTGTTGCCGCTGCCTATGGGGATCAATTTGGTGTGAATGTAGTTTTATCGGGGTCGGATGCCTACACAGATGGCAAAACCATCGTTATTCCGTTATTGGACTCAATGAGCGAGATGCGGGATGTATTGTTTGGTTATCTGGCTCACGAGGCTGCCCATGTTCGTGACTCCAACTTTGATGTGTGCTCTCAATGCCAGTCCGCGATTGAGAAAACCTTTACTAATCTGCTTGAGGATATCCGGATTGAGAAATTGATCCAGGAGGAGTTCCCAGGTACCCAGTTCACGCTGGATACCATGTGGACCTACGTTGTGGAGAAGGGCATGTGCCCTCCCTCCCAACCTGATCAAAACGAAGCTTCCCAGCTTTGCCAATATCTCCTGCACCGCTTGCGGTCGGGAGAATTAGGGAGATCAGCCTCAACCCACCTCGCAACCCAAAGCCAAGCTGTAGTTGAAAACACTTTTCCAAAGGGGTTTTTTGTTCGTCTTGATGGGCTGCTTGGGAAATATGTGCCATTACTGTCAACAACAGATGATTGCTTAGTCTTAGCGCGTGCGATTCTGAAAGCTCTTTCCGATGCCGAGGAAGAAGAGCGCGCTAACCAAGAGCAGGACGGGGAGACAGATCTTAATGATCAACCCGGTTCTTCCGCAGGCAATCAAGGCTGCAGCCAAAGTCAGGAGGAAGAGGAAAACTCTCCGCCGAATGATGGTAGCAACCCCAGCATGAATGGCGGAAACCCTTTAAATGAAGGTGATAAGCAATCTCTTGGTGAGCGCTTGTGTAACGAGACCGACTTACCAGTGGATGCAATCTCTCAATTGAAGGAAAACTTAACCGCTCAGGCGCAAAAGGACAATAACGGGGAGCGATTCACTATCGATGCCACCGGGGTTGGATCTGATGCGTTAAATGCAGGTGATACGGGAACCCTGGAATCAGGAATTCTCGCATCCTCAGTTATTCGTTCGCGCTTGCTGGGTTTACTGCAGGCTCAACGAAAAACTAAACAGTGGCTCCACACGAAAGGTAAGAAGGTAGATGGGAAGCGCATCACGCGGCTTGCATCGGGCGACACTCGCGTTTTCATTCAGCGAGAAGAGCATCGGCAACCCGAGACAGCGGTTCATGTTCTGCTGGATGCTAGTGGTTCAATGGCACCGATACAGGATATTGCCAACCAGGCTACGGTTTCGCTTGCGTTGGCGGTGTCTTCAATACCCAAGTGCGATATCGCTTCATCCATGTTTCCTGGACACGATGGAGAGGTGAGCCCCGTGATTCGTCGCGGTCAACCTGTTAGGGCAAATCTGGGACGTTTTGCAGTTTGCTCAAGCGGTGGAACTCCACTTTCTGAAGCAATGCTATATGCGGCGCGCGAGCTCGCACAAAGCAAACGCGAACGAAAGGTTCTTATCATCATCACCGATGGTGCTCCATGTAACGGTGCTTCAGTGAAATATCTGGAGAAACTTATCTCAAACTACGTGGATATCTACGCAATAGGTATCTGCTCTAACGCTGTAAATCAGTATTTTAAAAATTGGACAGTTATTAATGATGTGAAAGAGCTGCAATCTGCACTCTTTGATGTCGCTGGAAAATTTTTGAATGTGAATTAACAGTTAAACCTTTAACCCCACGGGACAAAACTTTCCCGTGGGGAGAGTTGCGTCCCTCTGATTACTCGGAGGTCCAACATGTACCAATTGTCGATATGGGACTTGCTTGAATCACTGACCAATTCACCTGAATTGGAATGCGATCCCGAGAACCTAACAGACGAAGACATTCCCTATCTCAGGGAAAATCTTTTGATTGAATCGGTCAAATCTGCATTCGGTGAAAGTCGAGGAGGGAACAAACGTGCCCCCTCCGCTGAAGCTTGGGAGTGGATTACATCTGGAGAAAGAGATTTACCTTTCTCCTTCGATAACTGTTGTATTGCTTGCGGTCTAGATCCCGAACGGATGCTGGAATGGCTTGAATACTACAAAAAGAAATTTCTTAAACGATAACCTGTAGGGCACGCTTGCTCTGCAGGCAACGCCCACTTAAACATTAAGGTGTTCATATGGGTTCACAATCTCAACAAACATTTATTTACTCAACCGCTGAAGAAATTATCGATGCAGCAAAATCCATCATGGAAAGCATGTTGGTGCAACGAGATGCCTTCACAAACCCTAATATTGTTAAGGATTATTTGCGAGCGAGAATTGGTAATCTTGAACATGAAGTTTTTACAGTCATGTTTTTAGATAATCAAAATCGTTTAATAAAAGCCGAAGACATGTTTAGGGGAACAATCGATGGTGCGGGCGTTTATCCGAGAGAAGTAGCGAAAGCTGCACTCAAGAATAACGCTGCTGCACTCGTGATTGCACATAACCACCCAAGCGGATTACTTGAGCCTAGTGCTGCAGACCAGAGAATTACACAGCGGTTAATTGCTGCCATGGATTTACTGGATGTCAGAATTTTGGATCATGTAATTGTATCTGCTGAGGGCGCGATGTCCTTTGCAGAGCGCGGTTTGATGTAAATTAGCTAAACAATTCTATCTCTAACCCTCGGGGCGAAACTCATGCCCTGGGCATGATGCGCCCATTCTTTCCGGAGCAAATCATGTCCAACTCTAACACTCCCATCTTAAACAATCGTGTGAACGCTCATGGCACTGTTATTCGCAGTATCACAATGCACGTTCAAGGCCGCGTCTATGAATTCCAGTACCAATTTGTAAATGGTGAATGGATTCGTTTTCGTCGCGTCACACACAACATTCATTAATTTAAAGGGAGGCAACTCCCTTTTGTTCACTGCCTGACAGTGAATTTCAATCTGTCAGCTTGGAGAATTATATGAATCGAAAAAAGAGAGACTCTACCGCGTTAAAACGGCAAATGGAGAACAAGTGGCTAAACGCTTTTAGTGCTCTTGCGCCGTCTCTTCAATATGCAATCGATCATCTAGGTCAAAATGTTCCCTGCCCTGTAAGTGGTGGAACAGATGGATTTAGATTGTTCCCCGACGCAGCCGTTACTGGCGGAGGCGTTAAACAATCCTGGAGAGTTATTCCAGAAGGAATCGACATGCTAATGTGGGTAAATAACTGGTCTTTTATTGAAGCGTTTGATGAACTTGAAGCCTGGTTGGGCAACAAATCATTTACGCCCGGCCCTGTTTATCTACCTGCACCCAAAAAAGCTGTTGATGATAAACACTTGCGGAATTGGTTAAACAAAATATGGCTAGAGGGCTTCCCCTTGAATCATTTGTCAGCCTATCCTGCCCGTGCTTATTTTGGGTACCGCAAAGTATCTGCAGCTGCCTTGTCAGCTAATGATATTCGCTTCCACCCAGGCCTTACCTACAAAGATAAACACGGCAACGTCCTTGGAAAATTTGGGGCGGTTCTGTGTCTTGTAAGAAACAACGATGGCATCCCAGTCCAGATTCACCGAACCTTCATAACGAAGGGTGGGTTAAAGG
>JAGKWO010000073.1 GCA_021151835.1 Gammaproteobacteria bacterium | reverse complement strand
ATGATTCGCTAGGCGACCTCACGCCTTGGGAGTATTTGGCCAAACATCAATCGCCGGAAAACTCTAATTTAGACTGCCACTAATTGTGGGGTGTTTACAACCGGATGGCAAGTTCCTCACCGCCATCGCCAAGCCTTTACCAAGCAGGACCGATGATGATGCGATTTACCAGCTGTGGTGCCAGGCGTGTGTGTTGGAGTTGTTGTTTGATCAGGTGAATGAGCGAATTAAATTGCCGCAGCGTGCAATTAACAGCCTTGTGCATGTGCTTGAGAGGATTAACGCGCACCTTAAGAAGCAGGTGTCGATGTAAAAAAGTAAAAGGCGGCAGTTCGCCGCCTTTGCAATTTATCTAAACGAGAAGCAGCTCTACTCACAAGTAAAGCCGATTTGGTCATCTTAAACTAAAGGGACTAAAAAATTCTCTTTAATTAGCTTGCAGCGAAACTCGGGTGGATTCCATTATAGGTAGTACCGCTTCACCCTTCGTTTCCTCCACCTCTACTGTGGCTGGCATTAGGCGCCTTAAATTCGACGTACGGCCAAAAACACACCTAAAACCATGAAAATTAGACCAACCGTACGCTGCATTGAAATGGCATATTGCCGGGCGCCTAGCAGGCCGTAGTGATCAATGATCGTCATGGATATTAGCTGACCCAGTAAAACAAAAGAAACGGCGTTACCGATACCAAACTTGGGTGCAACCCAAGTTATGCTAAATATATAGAAAGAGACGAAGATGCCACCCAAATAAAAATAGACAGGTATAGGTTGTTCATTATTTAGCTTTGTGCCGGTTCCGGAGAGTAATAAGTATCCTAGTGAAATTGCCCCACCGACGATAAATAAAATAGTAGTTGCGAGTGTTGGGCTATGTAATTTCGCACCCAGGTTGCCATTCAGGGCGGCCATAATGGGTATCCCCAAGCCCGCAACTAACATGAGTGAAGCGTAGAAAATAGAGGTGTAATAGCTGTTCATTAAGGTGTCCAAATAAATTCAACACGAATGCCACTCGGCTCAATACACATCATATGCGAAGCGGGGCCACCCCGAAGTAACTCCGGCGCGAACTCGATATACACAGAGTCAGAAGCAGCTAATTTTTGGTGTAATTGGTTTAACTCTGCCTCGGAATCCATAAGAATCGCCACATGATGCAAACCAACATTATTTTTTCTATCGAAAGGCGCTGCTTGGGGGTTTGTTTGCCACAACGTAAACATAACGCTGCCGTTGGATACGAAAATGGCGGGATATTCTTCTACTGTGCGTATTTTCGACCAGCCAAGCAAGTCACAAAAAAACGCACAGCTCCCCTCTAGATCTGAGACCGCAAGCCCAAGATGATGGATTCCTTTCACGATTTTACATCCCTTTCTTCCTTCTATCGCTGACCAACTCACCGCCAATTCCCCAGTTATCAGTTTCCACCTCGTCTATCACAACGACTGTTGTTGCCGGGTTTTTTCCCAAAACAGTGACAAGCAAATTGGTCACTCCAGAAACCAATTGATGTTTCTGTTCTTTTGTAGCACCTTCGTTTGTGATCTTAATATTCACGTATGGCATTAGCTTTAACCTCTCATTAAATTAGATATGTGTATTAAGCGATAAAAAATTGTCCTTCTCATTAGCCCGAAGCAAAAAAAAGCAAAGGATTCCTATTTTAACTATTCTAATATATCTATCGTTGTAAATCGGTACCTGGAGACATGCAAACCAAACAGCTTTTTTTTGGAGTTAAGATTCTTTCTGTTCAACATTCCTGATTTTTACGATTTACAACTCACCTATAGGATATATTCCTCCACCAAGAGTCCCTTGATTTTCGGAACAATCTGATCAAGGCAACTGGCATCAATAATGCCGTAATGATTTGTGTCTATTTGAATATATTCAACCTTGGAATTCTCTAGCAGTTTCAGCCAGCAGTTACCCGACCTCTGAGACACTCTGGTTTCTATATGCTGACTAGCCATTGCGATAACCACGTTAATTTCCGCATCCATTGGTTTTGGCACATAATTATGAAGGAGCCTTATGTTCGCGGAAAAACAATCAAAGATGGCTGCCAATTCCTGGTCGGCCCCCTTATCCAGTAACCCTAACATTTGTGCTTCTGCCATGACCTCTGAGAATACTGGTTTAATTTTTTCCAGGCTCATCATTCCAGTTAAAATATCACGGTGTGTAATATCACTTATAAACCATTTAATTAAATCGCTCTCATATACGGTTTTGCGACCTTCGACAACCGGGCTGTCAAGCAACCACAAAGATGCTACAGCTTCGCCAGCTTCGATAAAGTGCTCCGCTGCTGCATAAGCAATTACCCCCCCCATAGACCAGCCGCCCAAATAATACGGGCCGTGAGGTTGTTGGAATTTTATTTGTTGAATGTAACTCTTTGTCATTTCTTCAAATGACCGGAAGATCTGCTGGGCTGCCCCGGTATGAGCTTGCACACCCACCACATTAAAGCTGGGCGATAGCTGCTTTGCTAACTCCTGGTAGCACAAAACACTACCTCCTGAGGGATGAAACAAAAAACATGATGGCTTAGCAGGATTTTTGGCGAGGGAAACAACATGAGAAAAGTTCTGTTTATGCCCTTGCCTAGCCGCATCTATTAAGGAAGCAAGCTGACCTAACTGGGGAGTCTCCAAGAGAGTAGTGACGGGAATATCCACATTGAACTCAGTACATACAGCGGCCATTAATCTTACAGCGGCAAATGAATTGCCACCCAAGTCAAAAAAACTATCGTTTTGCCGAATATCCTGTATTCCTAAAATTTCTTTCCACAATTTTGAAAGGAATATTTCGGTCCTAGTTTGTGGAGGGCTTGAAGTTGATACATCCTTCTTCCTACTTGGATCTGGCAATGCTTTGCGATCCACTTTACCTGTAGCACCTAATGGCAAACTTTGCAGCTGAATAAATTGCGATGGGACCATGTAATTCGGTATATACGATGCCAAGAAATCTACCACCTCAGTTTCTTTTAAATCAGATTCCGGCAGCGCCACCCAGTAAGCAGCAATATAAGCATCTTTTGTACTATTGCCGATGACTTTAACAACCGCATTTTGTATTTTGGGGTGTCGCTGAAGCACGGCCTCTATTTCGCCCAGCTCAATTCTGTAACCCCGAACTTTCACCTGACCGTCTTCCCGGCCCAAGAAATCAATGTAACCCGAGGATCTCATCACGCCCCAGTCACCGGTTTTATAAAGGCGAGAACCAGTCACAGGGTGAATAATATAGGCTTTATTGGTTCTTTCTACATCACCCCAATAAGATTTGGCTACGCCTATGCCACCTATATACAATTCACCTGCAACATTGTCGGGGCGTTGCTGGAGCTTATGATCTAACACAAAAAAAGTTTGATTTGTTAATGGGTAACCATAAGGAATTGATTTCCATGTAGTGTCTACCTCCACAATCGGATAGTAAATTGACCAAATAGACGCTTCAGTAGCACCGCCCAAACTTAATATATTTGGATCTCCATATTTTTTTAGCTCCATAGGCAAAGTGACTGGAATCCAGTCACCGCTCAACATATATGTTTTCACGGGCAGGAAAAGCGCAGCTTTTGATAGCTGAAGATACTCAGCCATTAGTTGCGCTAAAGCAGGAACTGAGTTCCAAACCGTTGCTTGGTAATCGCGCACCAATTGCAAACAAAGCGCGGGATCCTTACCCGCCCCATCTGGGGGGATTAGTAAGGTTGCACCCGCTGCTGCGGTACCAAAAATATCATAAACCGAAAGGTCAAAATTTAATTCTGACAATCCGAAAACCACGTCAGAGTTACTGATTTTTATTCGTTTATTAATATCCAAGACTGTATTTACGGGACCAAGGTTATCAAGTGTAACTCCCTTAGGCGCGCCGGTTGAGCCCGACGTAAATATCACATAAGCAATATCTTCTGGCCTTTGTAGGGTTCGAAGATTTTCGGTAAAACCACAATCACGATACAAATTTACATCGATTTTTATAAGGCCAGCCAATGCCTCGTCGCTCATATATTCTGAGGTTGTCAAAACGATTCGGCATTTACACCTATTGAGAATATCGAGTTTTCGTTGCAGTGGCTGCCTAGGATCTATTGGTACATAGGCCGCACCTGAGATTAATATAGAGAGCGCAGCTACAGGCTGCTGCCAACCCTTCCTCGCATATATTGCAATCAACTCGTTAGGTACTACCGATTGCTCCCCATAGCGCAATAGGGATGCAAGTGTATTAGCGCTATTCCTGACCTCTCCATAACTAAATTTTTTATTATTATCAATTAGGTATACTTTTTCCGGAGCACTTTCTGCTTGCTCATAAAATAATTCATGCAGAGATTTATAAGCAACCTCACCCTTAGTATCATTATAAAATAAATGTTTTTCTCTTTGTATTTTTGAGCGGAAATCAAAGTTCTTTTGTTCCCATACCATGCCAACATTCACCATGGCGTCAATTAGATTGGTATATGCTACGAACATATCATCGACTACAGATTCCTCGAATGCGGAATCCATCGTATCCCAAATTAGCGAAAGCCCACCGTCAGGCCGACTTATCGCTTGGTGGTCAAAAAGTACCTGGGGAGTTTCCAATCCGCCCATCATTGAATGAGCTCCCTCAATTTGAAAAGCACCCGGCGCCACTTTATCAGAGCCATCATCGATCATACTGACAAAAGCCACTGGGCTGGCTGTTCTAAACGTCGACTTTTCATTTCGATTTTTTTCTTGTAATACATCTAGACCACATACTAAGGATTTGGTTAAGGCTAGGAAAATTTCCCTGTGCGCGTCCTTTGCCATAGCTGTTAATGTTTTCTCTGATTGATGTTCAAACTTTAACAGAGCGGTACTTGCAAAGTTTCCAATTGTCTCCTCTAACTCAGGAATGTTCTTTCCTCTCAGGCTATAAGTGAGCATCGTTATTGAGAAATTTGGAACTTTTGACCAAAAAGATAAAACCAAACCGAACGCTGCCAGCACTATGGCAGTTGGCGTTATCCCAAGCTCATCTGCTTTTTTTACAAGCGAACCCCATTGAAGTGGAGAAACAACATGCTTCCTTCTTACCAGTTTCGAACGCCTGGGTTTACCCAGGTGTTGACTGATCGGTAAAACTGGGCCTGATGGAAATGTATCCAGTTGTTCAAGCCAGTTCCTAAGGGTGCGAGAATACCGGTCGCTATTTTTAATAGCCGCAACATTTTTCACGTAAGAGGAAACATTAAACGGATTAACTTCCAGATTGGTAATAGATCCATCATACAAAGCTGAAAGCTCGTTAAGTATCTTGCGAATACTGAATCCATCAAGAAGCATCAAATTGAAATTGATTTGCACAATATCCGCATTTGGCAACTGAATTACACTAATTTCGATGTTTTTTCCGCCGGAAATGTCAAAATCTGATCTATAGATTTTACTACAAAGTTCTTCGCATTTATCTAAAGCTTCCTCTTCTTCCAGTGCAGTCAAGTTATAAACGTCAACGGTTTGAAGATTCGACTGAAAGGGTATAAGTATCTTTGCATCCTCAGTTACCCTCGCACTTAACATGTTATAAGAAGCTAGCAAAGTGCCTAATGCCTGACCCAAACGCTGAACATTTATCGCTTGACTTTCAAATTTTTGCTGCACATACAGATGGGTATGAACATGCAAATCAAAATCTCCCCTCCTTCCCATGTAATAGGCTTTTTGAAGTGTCGAGAGTTCAATGGTTTGCCCCAAGGAATTGTTACTAGCTTCTTCGTAGTGCATAAAAAACCTTTGATATTTTGAGCGACTTAAGACGATACAGAGTTTATCGGCTCTGATGAAATGAAATGCACTTCGAAATCGGCCGAGCCACATTACGATGAAATTTGGCCAGTTGTTGTACGCACAACTATTCTAGGATACCCAACATAGCGAATGATGAATGCTACAGAAATTTTTGTAGTTGACGCAAAGCCAATAAGCAGAGACGAGGATTCCCTATATCCATTGGCCTCCTATCCGCGCACTATTAAACAATCTAGAATAAAAGTATAACGTTTCAAAACAGCGAACTCATTAATATCCTTGTATTGAACAACGGCGAAGCAATTGCATAAAGGGAATCAGGTAAATACAAATTTTAAATTAATGTTAGCAACGCATCATGCAAACTTCGAGTAGTTCTAAAAACTTCAGGGGTTAATAGGGATTCATCAAATGAAATATTAAACGAGTCTTCCAAATCAAATAAAAGATTCATAGCTCTCATTGAATCCAGCCCCAGCAATGTTAGCTCTGCGTCCTCAACAATATCGTCAATCGATTCCACCTGATTTAAATGTGAGACAAGAATGCGTTTTAGTTCTATTAATGATGTATCCATTGTTATGCTCCAGATATATTAGTCTTTATGTGGCCGGTATTCAGTCTATACACAGCCTTAACATGATTGTCTCGCACCACAATCTCACTGGGAGCGGGATGACTTAAAAAGCCTATGAGACTGGCAGTTAGCCCGTAGGCTCCCACATTGGGTATATGCAATAAATCGCCAATATCTACATTGTCAATCACCGAATTTGTAGCAAGCCGGTCTAATGGGCTACACAGGGGCCCCACAATTATTCTTTTCGTTTTATCAACAAACGTATCAAGCTGGTTATCGCTGCATTTGACTGCCATGTACGGGCGCACTACGCGCCCGAGACCAGACATTCCACCTAGGTGGTTGATACCCGAATCCATAACAATGAAGGAATGGTCATCTTTTGCTGGTTTTATATCTAAAACTTTTGTTACAAGCACACCACAGGATGCAGTTATGTAACGACCAGACTCAAACCATAGTTCAGCATCACGAGTGCGGTTTCTAGCAGCCAAAATCGATTCCAGGCGTGCACCGATCGCGTCAAAATTTATGGGCTCCTCCTCTTTCGCATATGCCCAGGGAAAGCCTCCCCCCAAATCAAGCACACTTGCTTTAAAAGAAAGCAGTTCACACAAACGTTCCGCACATGCAATACCCTCCGTAAATGAGGCTACAAGCGCGTCTTCCGTCGGAATTTGTGTTCCGTAATAAATATGGAAGCCTGTAACGCTGACGTTATTGGGTAACTCGATCAGCTTTTCCTTACCTGCAATCAAATGCTCCTCTTCAAACCCGAACTGAGTGATTGAGCCACTCATCGCTAAACCTGGATTTATATGTACCTTTGGGTTAACACGTAAGAGACATCTTATGCGGAAGTCCGGGTAGCGCTGGGCAATACTGCATAGGCGAGCCAGGTCAACCCATGACTCTATTGAAAATTGCCTGACTCCATTAGCTATCGCATATTGAATTTCTGCTTCACTTTTACCGGGTCCACTGTAGAGGAAAAGCGCAGGATTCGCATCAGTGTCCAATGCAACGTTCAATTCTCCGATTGAACAGATTTCCGGCCTACATCCAGCATTTACCGAGGCTTCGATCAATGCGGGCAGTGGATTGGATTTTAGGGAGTGATATATCTGTGCACCTGATGGCAAAGCACGGCGTAATTCGGCAATACGATCTTCCAAGCTATTTAAGTTGTAAGCATAAATCGGGGTCCCATACTCCATGGCAAAGTCTTGCAACTGGGCGTTCGTGAATGCAGGTTTATAAGGATTCATGCTAACGACATCTCAATTGCTTTTCGGTTGATTTTTCCATTGTTTGACACAGGGAACTGATCAAGCACCTCAATAGCGTCGGGAACCTTGTAAGGTTCTAAATTAGCAGCCAAAAACCTGATAATCTCCAGGTTATCGATAGGTGTCTCGCAAAATTCAATAAACAAAATCAGCTTATCGTTGTGCTGCAGCAGGCAGGCATTTTGAATACCGTCCATTGCCATCGCAGCATTTTCTATTTCCAGTCGGTTAATCCGAAAACCGTTGCGTTTAATTTGTTCATCGCGACGACCCACGTAATATAAATAACCATCTGCATCCATGCGGAAATTATCGCCACTGTATAGAGCACGACCAACGCCAGACGGGTGAGCTCGATAGCGCAAAGCTGTTTCTGCTTCTGATCGCCAATATCCCAATGCGAGATGCCTCCCAACAATTACTAATTCTCCAATTTGCCCCGGCGGGAGAATTTCACCATTGTCACCCACGATAAAAACGTTAGTCTCGTCCAATGCACGACCAACAGAGCCTGGTTTCTTCACCAGTTCATCCGGAGTCAATATAGATACTCGTTTGCATTCCGTAAGCCCATACATTGGAGCTATTCGAGCATTGGGGAGATATTCATTTAATTGCCGAATTTGCGTAGCGGCCAAATGCGCTCCAGTATTGGTGCACAAACGAATCGCTGATAAATTAACTTTTTTCCTACTTAAAAACTGCGCCAGTATTCCAAAAAGGTGAGGAACTCCGGGAAAAACGCTGATGTTATTATTTTTCAATGTCATTGCGAGGGCTGGACCCGCGCAGGAAGAATCACTTAAGAAGAGGCAAGCTCCAGATAACGCAGCCAAAAATACCTGATATAGCCCATAATCAAAGGACAGGGGTAAAAAGAGACCAATAACATCGTTAATCTGGTACGCTAGTCTAGCTTGAATTTTTTGAGATACAAAAATAATGTTGTCGTTAGTTAAAACCACCCCTTTTGGTTTCCCAGTTGAGCCTGATGTGTATATAATCAGAGCAGGATCATCACAACAACCAACAAATTTCTGCCCCTTTAATTCTGGATCTATATTAATAATAGCCAAATCATCCAAACTTACTGAAGGGCAATTAACAAGCAACTTATGATCATCAAGCAACTCTTTTTGAAAAAGAATTAAAGCAGGATCAACCTCATCCGCGATAATTTTTAATGTTTCACGACGTGTTTGATCATTAATAATTACAGCAATAGCACCCAAGGCGTTTATTGCATAAAGTGAAAGCGGAATAAGTATGTGGTTAGGAGAAATAATAATGACTCGATCACAACGATTTACCCCAAGTGACCGAAAATAAGCAACCAAGCTTAAAACTTTGTTTCTGGCTTGCAAGTAGCTAAATTCGTTATTTTTTGAATCTCGAATAAATGGAGCTTCAGACCATCGGTCAGCTAAACCTGAAAACTCATTCATCAATGTTCTGTCTTCCATCTTATCCCCCCGAAGAAATATCGGAACTAAAATTTTTTCGCCCTAGCCGCAGCAGTTAATAAAGTAGCGTACTTTTTTTAAACTGCTTCTACTAAAGAATGCGAGACCTGATTGGTTGCTACATATCTCTCCAATATTGCAGAATTCTCCGAAATATCCGAAGCGCCATAGAACCCTATTTTGCAAAGGTATAATTCAAAGCCTTTTGACCATTCCGCGACAATCTTTTTACGAGCTGGAATTTCAGCGGCTTCTCTACATAAAAGACTTGGATTTTCCAGACCTATCTCTTTGTAGATGCGAGGATTGTACAAACTATTAAACGATACTTTACTGTATGTTTTTACTAGTTCTTTAATGATAGGGATCTCGTGGCCTAGCCCGCGCTCTTTTAATTCCCACAGGTTTCCTTCAACCATTGCCCTGTCCCAAGCAATGTGCCTTACTTCATCAAGTAAATGAAAGTAATGGATTTGCCTAACCGTGGTATCAATATCATCCCGATCTCTTGCTATTCTGTTCATGTAACCCAGAAACATTTCCAAAACGAAGGTTCGCGCAAAAAACAAGCAGTCCTCACCATAGGGTGAGAGCTTTGGCGCAGCCATTGCTATAGTTCTATTTGGAAGAACCTGCCCGTAATAGCGAATGCAATACCCCGCAAGCATAAATGTATGTGAATTTTCTTCATGGATAAAGTGTTGGGCATATTCGCTGGAAATTGGGTCTTCGCCCACAAACTTATTTCTATATATTTTGTTTTCCATATGAGAAATAAGATGTTGCTCGCCGAATATATTACAAGCAAAAAAATTGGCAGTCTCCCCGAGCGAAAGCTTCCATTTTTGCTCATCAGATAAGTCCTTATATATTGGATGATGGTATAAGCTGAGAAATTCCTCAGGAAATTGCAACCGATCTGCATTCAGCTTCTCTTGATAATCCACCCTGTTAAAGGTATCAAACCTATTTTTTAATGAACTATCCGTTAATTTCTTAGCTACTTGAATAACATCTGGTCGTGCTTGCATAGATCACCCTAGTGTTTTAGTTGCCTGAAGAAAAAGCGGTCATTATTCTATTTCCAGATTCACTAATTTGGCCACGCTGGATGTGACAACAGCGTGGCACTTTATTTAATAAAGCAATTTATTCTTCAGAGATCGCTTCGACAGAGTAATGATTCTTCATATAACCGCTGAAATATTGGGTAGCTTTCTTCCATACCAATTGACCCACTTTCTTACCTGCGATACGAGCGTCCAAATCTCCTTGGGGAAAATGAATGCCCCCATATCGACGAGAGATACCAGCCTCATCGGCCGCATCTGTAAACGTAGGCCAACTTAAAGTAATATCATTTGCGGGAACCAATCCTGGTTCGACCCTGGAGCTTCCCGCAGCAACGACATAGGTACCGCCATATACGTCGCTCCCCGTAAACGCTTTTAGAACTGCTGCACCTGCCGCACTAAAGCAGCTGTGACCGGAAAAATACTCAGGAAACGGTGGGGTATTGAAATCAGCTGCTTGGTAAGTTTGCCACTCTGAACCTAACATTTGTATATTGCCTCGCCCTGGTCCTCCCCAACCCATAATCATTTCATCAGCAAATAAATAATGAATTGCAGTAATTGGGCGAGCATAATCAGTTGCTCGCTTTGCTTCCCACGCAACAATTGCAGCATCGTGCATTGCATTGGCAATCGCGAAAAACATTTTCGCATCATCATCTAAGGAATGGTTGTCGCGCTCCGATACTTCGATGCCAATGAGAATCCAGTGACCTGGCGGAAATTCAGAATTTGGACCATCGGCCCAATGTTCTGCAATACTTTTTTGAGCATCCGTTAAACCCACTTGATAGCTCATTACAATTTTAGCTTGTTCAATATATTCCTTAGAACCATACTGGGCCGGCCCCTTTGCCGGTCTAAATTGATCAGCTGACTTAAGAGCAAAAGGCTTAACATTGAACCACTGCGCCCCAAGGAACGGCTGCTTATGTCCGCCGACAATTAAAGGCTGCCAACTATTCGGATCAACTATTTCATTAGGAGTATTGACCGCCTGGTAGCCTGTATAATCTGCGTAAGCACCAGGAGCAAGGTCACCAAGCTGATTAGATCCATCGTAGTGGCGCATATCCAAAACCGCCTTGCATGCCGCATTACCAATACCAGTAGGCGTTTTTGTATCTAATGTTACATCTAGCGGATTAAACCCCTTCTCCTGCATTGCAAGGTCAAAATCCGCTTTCCGCGATGGAAACAAATCAACTAACGCACGATACGCCGCAAAACTAATAGCTTTTGCCTTGTTTGATTCGGTGCGCTCGGCCGCAGGGCGTCGCAACTTATCGCCCAACATGGTACCAACAGCCTTGCTATCGTATGCGGCCCAAGCGTCGTACATACAGGTGTTAATAATCGCTAATGCTCTTGCAGTCATTGGCGGTCCCGGGCGAGTAACCCGTATAGCTTGAAGCGCCACTTGATCCCACTGCACAACAACGTTGGGGTTATATGCATGAGCGCTGACCCCAAACATGGGAGCACAAACCAGTGTAACCATCCCCTAAAATAGGGTCATTCATAATTAGAGTTCTCCGGCATACACTGTCACAAACGGAGAACCCACTATGAAAAAGTCACGCTTTA
>JAGKWO010000072.1 GCA_021151835.1 Gammaproteobacteria bacterium | reverse complement strand
AATCAAAACCATCCGTGAAGAAGGCATTAGTGGTGGCTTGTTGTGGAGTATTCGTTCGCACCGCAGAGACGGTGGCTTTTATTACCACAACGAAGGGGGCACTCCGATTAACTCGTTTCACATCCCCGGGTTCACCAGTGGCCACCACTTCCAGGCGCAGCAAATCCTGGATTTGATTCGTAGAGAAGGTTATGCGATGCGAGGCATGAAAGTTCCGTCTGTCAAAAAACCTGATCAGCCACCCGTGCTTTGGGGGAACAAGGGTGAGCTGGTATGGCGCGGCTCCACGGGTGCTTCCGGGTACAATATCGAGCGCGCCGAAAGCAAAAATGGACCTTGGGAAGTCATGGCTGTGGGAGTACAGGACTCGGTTATTTTTGATGTGAAAAAATACACAGAGGACAAAATTTATAAGCCAACCCCGCTCTGGTTTGACGAAACATCCGACCCGGGAAAAACCTATTACTACCGGGTAAAAGGCATCAACGCCGGTGGCGAAACCGGTTACTCCAATATTCTGGAAATGAGCCGTTAATCGCTCCACCGCTTGTCGCGATGTGCATTTTACATCGCGACTTCCACTCCCAGTTTGGGTTATATTTTTATGCAACAGTACCTGAGTGCCCTCGTATTATTCGGTTGTTTCCTGGTTGGTTTGCCTTGTTCCGCGACAGAACTCAAGGCTTCTGTTACCGCGCAACAGCCTATGCAACACCAAAGAATAAATATCGACATCGAGCTGAAAACAGAATGGAAGGACCCCTTTAACCAGACGGATATTCGTGTAGATGTAGGACTCCTATCACCCTCTAAAAAGAAATTACTTTTGCCTGCTTTCTACGTTGCGGGAGAAAGCCAAAAAAAATCACGCTGGCAAGCGCGCTTTGCGCCACAGGAGGCTGGGAAGTATACCTATCGCGTACATTTAACTACCAACAGCCTCCAAGAGCACACGCCAGCAGCGCATTTCTTTGTACAAAAAAGTCACGGGAAGGGATTTCTAAAGGTCCATAACGCGTGGGCACTCCAATTTGATAACGGTGAACTCTTTCGTGGTTTAGGCAAAAATATAGGATGGGAGAAAAGGGATAATGATGATTCAAAGTATTTTAAAAACCTTCACGAACATGATCGGTTTAATTATGACGCTATGTTGAAAAAACTATCTTCCAATGGAGGCAATTTCATTCGCACCTGGATGGTCTACTGGAACCTTCCGGTAGACTGGCGCTGGGTAGATAACGCATCGCGGTATTCACCCAGCAAATCACGCTTTAACGAAACAGGTATTGCGCGCATGGATGAGCTTATCGGAATTGCCGAAAAAACGAACGTGTACATGATGCTTGTACTGGAGAGCCATGTTGGGTTTATGGGCTCAGGCTGGGATAACAGTATCTACAACAAAAAAAATGGTGGATTTGCCACCACTCTGCAAGAATTTTTCACGTCTGATGAGGCTAAAGCGCAGTACAAAAACAAGCTCCGGTTCATGGTAGCCCGTTGGGGATACAGCCCTCATATAGGTATATGGGAATTTTTTAACGAAATTGATAACGTCATGTATCACAACAAAGACGCACCTATACCCGATGAGGCAGTCACCCAATGGCACACTGAAATGAGCGAATACCTGGCCAGCATTGATATTTATGATCGGCCAATAACCACCAGCATTTCACACCGCGATGTAAAGGGATTGAACGATATAAAACATATCGATATCAATCAAAAGCATATTTATAAAGCACTTGAAGCAATTCCAGTCGCCATTAATGAATACTCCAGCAAGCACAATAAACCTTACATTATTGGTGAAGCGGGCTACGAGTGGGACTGGAGTAAAAATTTCGACGATTTTTCCGAAAATATGATCAGCGATTATAAACGCCAGCTTTGGTACGGCTTGTTCAACCCAACGCCGGTATTGCCGCTGTCCTGGTGGTGGGAATATTTTGACGAAAAAGGCATGGAACCCTATTTCCACCGTGTCGACGAAATAAACCAACGCATGTTAACCGCGGGCAACGGCAACTTCTCCAGGGTTCCCATAATCGTATCCAATAAAACTGTAGCTGCGTTTGCATTAACCGCTGGCGATAAACCGTTTGTGTATTTGTTCAACAGAACGGCACAAGCGTCCAGTGTGACAATAAAATTCGAAACCCCATTAGCAAAACAAACTTACCGGCTCAAAACCTACTCGCCTGAGACGGGAGAATATTCCAGGTTTAATAAGATTCACATCGAAAAGGGTTTCGATATCAGGATGGGAGCCCTTGAAGACAAGGTGCTAATACTGGAATAAACAATCGTACCGATTTGGGCCAGGTTTATGACGCTGTACAAGATTGGATTTACTGTCGGAAGATCTTATGCGGTTCTTCTGCGTATGCTGATGCCTGCCTGCTGTTGTTTACTTGTTACAGTAAATACAAGCCTTGCACTTGAGCCATCTGCATCTGAACATTTCGTTAACAAGGTGACACCATCAATGAGTAGTTTTAAGCGGGGAATAAGTGTTGGCCATTGGCTTGCAAAGTTTGATGAGAAACATGGCTACGGGGGCGACTGGTTCGGCGAGCGGGATATTCAGTGGATTGTTGGCCAGGGTTTCGACCATATCCGTTACCCTGTGGATGGCCGCCTTTGGTTAAAGCAAGATGGTTCGTTGGATGAAACCAAAGTTGCTGTTTTTGATCGTGCGCTACAGGTGACAAAAACCCATGGAATGGCGGTTGTGCTGGACATGCATTTTCTACCGGGGGGCACCTATGATAAAAACACTCAAGATATTCGCTTGTTCACCGATCCTGGCGAACGTAAAAAGGCGGCGACATTTTTAGCGTTGGTAACAACACGGTTTCTCCATGAAGGTGATGCTCTGCGTTTTGAACTTATCAATGAACCTATGGCCCCAACGAATGCGCAATTAAACCAGCTAAACAGCGAACTTATTGCTGCAGTGAGAATGATCGATAAAAATCGTGTGCTTTACATAACCTCAAATCTTTCCAGTAGCTTCAACACTCTGGAAGATGTAGCCATTCCGCAAGACCCGAATATCGCTCTATTACTGCATTACGATGAGCCTTCGGTATTTACCCACCAACGCACAAGCTGGAAGAATTATCCCGACGAAATGCCAGAGATACACTTTCCGGGCCGTGTCCCCGATTTATCGAATTATTTACCACCAGACCATTATGCCTACGCGACATCCAATACCGAGCTAACCGAGCAGGCAATTGCGGACGATTTTGCCATGGCGCAGGCATGGATAGACAAACATGCGCCGGGAAAAGAGGTTTACTTGGGAGCCTTTGGGGTTTACCAAAAAGCACCTGGGCGATCACGTTATAATTACTTGAAGGCTGTGCGCCGCCATGCGGAAAAATATTCGTGGGGCTGGTGTGTCTGGGACTACAAAAGCAGTTTTGGGGTTCGGCTGGAAAATAACGACCTTACCTTAGCACTGAGGGGATTATTCGATTAACGCTGCAGGGGCAACGCAGATAGTATTTCAACAAGCTGTTAAGTGACATAGAGCCACTTGCCTTGGATAAGGTTATGCCAAATGGGGAATGCCTGGGTATGTCGTAACGGACCCCATGTAAAAGATAAACGCGATAGAAAAAATGAGTTTTAAGTCGCGAGTAATTTTTTATCCAGTCCCCATTTCTTTAAACGCGAGGCCAGGGTTGTTGGTTTAATCCCTAGTAAGCTGGCCGCACCATCCACACCATAGATTTTTCCGCCGGTTTTGCGTAAGGCGTTCAGCGTGGTTTGGTACTGCAAGTGTTTAACGCTGGCTTCGGTATGGCATTCGAATTTGACCATACTCGTTTCATCTGTGACTGTTGAGGCGAGAGTAAGATCATCCAGCACCAGCTTTTCACCTTGGCTCAAAATCACCTGACGTTCAATGCGATTTTCCAATTCGCGAATATTTCCCGGCCAATGATATTCTTGCAAACGCTGTATTTGGGCGAGTGATACTTTTAATTCCGGTTTATGGAAGCGTTGGCAGGTTTTCTTTAAAAAGTGCGTCACCAACAGGGGAATGTCTTCCAGCCGTTCGCGCAGTGGCGCTGAGCGAATGGGGAATACATGGAGGCGAAAATATAAATCTTCCCGGAACAAGCCTTTTTCCACTAATTGTTTCAGGTTGCGATTGGTGGCGGCGATGACACGCACGTCGACTTTTCGGGTAAGCGATTCGCCGACGCGCTCAAACTCGCCGTCTTGCAGCACGCGTAATAATTTTCCCTGTAGCGCCATGGGTAGCTCGCCAATTTCGTCCAAAAATAAAGTACCGCCATCGGCCACTTCAAAGCGCCCCAAGCGAGTATTTAAGGCCCCGGAAAAGGCTCCGCGCACATGGCCAAAGAATTCACTTTCAAATAACTCTGGCGGAACCGCCGCGCAATTCACGCGGATCAACGGGCGTTGGTTTCGTTCGCTGGCGCGGTGGATAGCGCGGGCGATGAGTTCCTTTCCCGTGCCTGACTCACCAGTAATTAACACCGTCGCCACCGTGGGCGCCACTAATTGTATTTGGTAATTGATCTGCTGAACGGCCGGGCTGTTTCCCACAATATGGTGGGAGGTGAATGCTTCGCTGATTTCCTGCTGCAGGTAGGCATTTTCCAATTCGAGTTTGTGTTTGAGCTGTTTGACTTGCTCAAGCGCTTCCCGTAATTCTTCCATGGTGCTGTGCAATCTTGCCTCCGCTGTTTTCCTCTGGGAGACATCGCGAAAAATAACCACAGCGCCAATCAATATTCCCTGGTCGTACACCGGTGTGCTGGTGTATTCCACAGGTACCGCGTGGCCGTCGCGACACCAGAAAACTTCGTCATCCACACGTCGCACTGTGCCATCGCGAAAGGCGGCAAATATGGGGCAATCCTGTACGCAATAGTCAGAGCCATCGGTGTGGCTGTGATGAATCGCCACATGGATATTTTTTCCCAATAGCTCTTCCGCTCGCCAACCGAGTATGCGTTCGGCGGCAGGGTTTACAAAGGTTGCCCGGCCTTCGGCATCCACACCATATATTCCTTCACCGGCGGCGTTTAACAGTAATTGATTTTGCTGCGCGAATTCCTGGAACACCTGGCTGATCGCAGGAATGGCAGGTGGATGGTCCTGCGGTTGGCTGGCTGGCAAGAATAATTGGGTCACAGTGTGTTCCTCGCAGGATCATGTCGATGGCATTGACGTGGGCACCAGCTCCTACAACGAAAAATCGTGCCAAGTTCAACGGAAATTCGTTGATCACGAAAAATCGTGTTGGCGAATTTGCAGATGACAAATAAAAAGCCGAATGAAATCAGGGGATTAAAAAAACTCGCCTCATTGGCACAAGGATCGCTATATCCCCAAGGCGAACACAAATTTCTACTTCATTTTCCGACCATAAACATGCTGCGCCATTTGCTGGTGCTGTGTGCCTAAAAAGGGGGCGTTATGCACGATAAGAGTTTGAGTGATGCCTACAGCAGTGAAGTCTCGTTAATCCACACCAAAGGCTGTTCATGTGATTCCTGTGTACTGGCGGGAAATGAGCGGGCGTACTCGCAAGCGCTGGAACGCGAAGCTGAGTTGAACGCGCAGCGAGCAAGCAGCGAAAACCTGCCCGTGGTGGATAACGGCCCATCCTTTTCATCGGCCGACGAACTGATGGATCGCGCTATTGAAAACACAATTGTGCGCGCGCTCTTTAATCAGGACGATCACAGTCGCCGGCGTTTTATCCGCACGGTCGGTGGTGGCACATTGGCAGCTGCCCTGTCCTCGATTTTACCTATGGGTGCAATCAAAGCGGCTGCAAAGGAGCAGGGCGGCCCGCTGGAAAAGAAAAGCCTGAAAGTCGGTTTTGTACCCATCACCTGTGCAACTCCCATCATCATGGCGCACCCCATGGGTTTCTACACCAAACATGGCCTGGAAGTGGAAGTCATTAAAACCGCTGGTTGGGCGGTTGCGCGCGATAAATCCCTCGCCGGTGAATACGATGCGTCGCACATGCTCACACCCATGCCCCTGGCGATGAGCCTGGGTGTAGGTTCCACTGCAAAACCCTTCATCATGCCAGCGGTGGAAAATATTAATGGCCAGGCGATTGTGTTGCATGTAGATCACAAGGACAAACGTGATCCCAAACAGTGGAAGGGATTTAAATTCGGTGTGCCTTTTGAATTTTCCATGCACAATTTTTTATTGCGTTATTACCTCGCCGAACACGGCCTCGATCCCGATAAAGATGTACAGATTCGTGTAGTACCACCGCCAGAAATGGTGGCGAATTTACGCGCGGGTAACCTCGATGGGTATCTGTCGCCGGATCCGTTTAACCAACGTGCGGTGTGGGAGAAAGTTGGGTTTATTCATACGCTCACCAAAGACATCTGGGAGGGACATCCCTGCTGCGCGTTTGCCTGCAGTAAGGAATTTGCACTAAATCACCCTAACACTTACGGCGCATTGCTGAAATCCATCGTTGAAGCAACACACTATTCCTCCTCGGCAAAAAACCGCAAAGAAATTGCAGCGGCTATAGCCCCAGCGAATTATCTCAACCAACCGGTGCAAGTGGTTGAGCAGGTTTTGCTGGGCCGTTATGCCGATGGTTTGGGTGAGGTGAAAAATGAGCCCAACCGCATCGATTTTGATCCTTTCCCTTGGCACTCCATGGCGGTGTGGATTCTCACCCAGATGAAGCGTTGGGGTTACATCAAAGGCGATGTGGACTACCAGGCGATTGCGCGCGAAGTGTATCTCGCCACTGATTGCGGAAAAGTGATGAAAGAGCTGGGTTATCCGGTGCCCACTAGTACCAACAAGAATTATTTCATCATGGGTAAGGAGTTTGATTTCAGCAAACCTGATGAATACGTAAAGAGCTTCGCTATTCGGAGAAGTGAATAATGAGTTCGCTCAGCCTGCGTGCGTGGGTTTTATCGTTCAGCTTTTTGCTGGTCGTACTGGGTGCTTGGGAAGTGGCAGTCCAAGCCCCGGAAAAAACGCAAGCACAATCGGAATATGAATTATTGATGGGCGGAGCCGAGCAGGAAGCGCGGGTTCCACCTCCATCAGCAATCATAGCGCGCGCATGGCAGGAACTTAGTGATCCATTCTACGACGCCGGCCCTAACGACAAGGGTATTGGCATCCAGTTGGGGTATTCCCTCTACCGCGTGTTAAGTGGATTTTTCCTCGCGGTGATGATTGCTATCCCGTTTGGATTCCTAATTGGTATGTCGCCGTTGATGTACCGAGCGCTCAATCCCTTTATTCAAGTGCTGCGACCCATCTCGCCCTTGGCATGGATGCCTCTCGCTTTATTTGTCATCAAGGACTCGGAGACTTCGGCGATCTTCGTGATTTTTATCTGTTCCATCTGGCCCATGTTATTAAACACAGCCTTTGGTGTAGCCAGTGTGCGCGAGGATTGGATCAATGTGGCACGCACCCACGAATTATCGCCGTTACGCACGGCGTTCACTGTCATTCTGCCCGCTGCAGCGCCGACCATTTTAACCGGTATGCGCATTTCCATTGGCATTGCCTGGCTGGTCATTGTGGCGGCGGAGATGTTGGTAGGCGGAACGGGCATTGGTTACTACGTTTGGAATGAGTGGAACAACCTGGATTTAACCAGCGTCATTTTCTCCATCCTAATGATTGGCATTGTGGGCATGCTGTTAGATTTATTGCTTACTGCCGCCACCAAATTAGTGCAGTACGAGGAGTAACTCAATGCACCAGGCATTTCTACAAGTGCAACAACTGGCAAAGCGCTTTGTGTCGAAGCAAGAGACGCTTACGGTGTTTGAAAATGCCAACTTTACGATTGAGAAGGGCGAATTCGTTTGCATCATCGGTCATTCAGGCTGCGGAAAATCCACCATCATGAACACGCTGGCTGGTTTGGATGTACCGAGTGAGGGTGTGGTGATTATGGATGGCAAAGAAGTGAGCGGCCCGAGTTTAGACCGTGGTGTTGTATTTCAGAATTATTCGCTCTTGCCCTGGCTAAGCGCACTGGGCAATGTGATTTTTGGCGTGAGTGCACGTTGGCCACACTGGAGTAAAGAACAAGTGCGCGAACACAGTTTGCGCTACTTGCACATGGTCGGTTTAAAAAATGTGGAACAGCGTAAGCCTGCGCAATTGTCCGGTGGTATGCGGCAGCGTGTTTCCATTGCACGCGCGTTTGCTACGCAACCCAAATTACTCTTGCTGGATGAACCCTTTGGTGCGCTGGATGCATTAACCCGCGGGGTGATCCAGGATGAGCTTATCGGTATTTGTGCGGAAACCCATCAAACCGTTTTTATGATTACCCACGATATCGATGAAGCCATATTGCTATCGGATCGCATTTTGTTAATGAGTAATGGCCCCGGTGCAGTCATTGCCGAATCTGTGATAGTGGATTTACCCAAGCCGCGCAAACGCGCCGAGATTATCCATCACCCCGGTTATTACACGATTCGCAACCATTTAGTGGAATTCCTCGTGAATCGCTCCAAAGAAATGCGCACCGCTAAAAACCAGGGCGAATTCCCCATCCTTGTTAATCCGCTGGAAAACGATTCATCCACCAGCCAGTTTTTATCTTCCGGTGAAATGCCGCACACAAAAGCGGTTCACCTTGTTAATACCTAAGAGGAGTTATTATGAAAAAGCATGATGTTGTAGAAGCCATAGTGGTTGCCAAACAAAAAATGAACTTGACCTGGGAGGGTATCGCCGCGAGTATCGGCATGTCGCCGGTATGGACCACCTCCGTATGCCTGGGTATGAATAGTGCCCCTGCAGATAAAGCCGAAGCCCTGTGCAAAATATTTGACTTGCCCGAAGCCGCAAAAGCGGCGCTGATGCAGTGCCCTACCAAAACCTGGGGCGATACTATTCCACAAGATCCGCTGATTTATCGCCTGTATGAAATGATTGGTGTTTACGGCCCAACTATTAAAGAAATAATCCACGAAAAATTTGGTGACGGCATTATGAGCGCCATCGATTTTTCCATGGAAATTGACAAGGAGGAAAACCCCAAAGGGGACCGTGTGATTATTAACCTCAATGGCAAATTCCTGCCCTACAAAGCCTGGTGATTGCAATGGATACCACAGCTACCACAAAGGCTGACTTGATGGCGGTAATTCCCAAGCCGCCGCTGCCTCCGTTCACCGAAGCGACAGCCTTGCAAAAAGTGCAAGCTGCCGAGGACGCTTGGAACAGTCGCGACCCGGAGCGTGTGGCCCAGGCCTATACACCGGATAGCGAATGGCGCAATCGCGACCAATTTTTTTCCGGTCGTGCGGCGATTGTTGAATTCTTGCGTGCCAAATGGCAAAAGGAACAGGCGTATCGCTTGCGAAAAACCCTTTGGGCGTTCACGGAAAATCGTATCGCCGTGCGTTTTGAATATGAATGGCACGACCAGGGCGGCCAATGGTTTCGCTCCTACGGTAACGAGATGTGGGAGTTTGCAGCCAATGGCTTAATGCAGCGGCGCTTTGCCAGTATCAATGATGTGATGATTAACGCGGAAGACAGAAAAATTTTATAACCAAATGATGTAGCCAACTGGCCCAATGGCGGGTGACTTGTGGTGAGGTTCGCGGTGCGCTGCTGTCGATATTGTTAGTATTTTTTATCGCTGACATTCGGAGTGGCTCCGCTATGAATAAACATCCGGTCAAATCAACACTATTGCTATTGGCTATTTTCACACTGGTCGCCTGCGGCGGTTCCGGGGGAGGCAGTTCAAATCCCCCGGTATCAACGCCATCATCCTCAACCACCACATATTCAAGCAGCTTGGCTAGCAACCTGGCTTCTTCTGCGGTGTCGTCTGCAAATGCGACCCTGGCGGCGCCGCAAAATATTGCTATTTTGCCGGGAAATGGCGCTGTCACCTTAAGTTGGAATCCGGTAACGGGGGCCGCTGGTTATCGAATCTATTACGCGTCCGAGGCGAATATTCTGATCAATTCCATTGCCAGTTTTCAGGATGGAACGCGCCTGGACAACGCCAGCTCGCCACATGTGATAAACAATTTACGTAATGGAGACACCTATTATTTTGTAGTGACGGCGATTAACGGCAACCAGGAGAGCCTTGCCAGTAGCGAAGTCAACGCAACACCGGGTTCAATCGACCTGGCCAGGCAACCTACCGCCCAGGAAGTGTTAGTCATGGAGCTGGTCAACCGTGCGCGTGCCAACCCTGGCGCAGAAGCGGCACGTTTGGAAATCGGTTTGAACGATGGAATCACCGGTACGCAAATTTCAGATACACCCAAAGCGCCGCTCGCGCACAACCTGTTATTGATTGATGCTTCGCGCAAGCACTCACAATGGATGCTCGAGATGGATATTTTTTCCCACACCGGTGAAAATAATTCTTCCCCCCATGAACGAATGCAAGCAGCCGGCTATGTATTCAGTGGCAATTGGGCGAGCGGTGAAAATATTGCCTGGGGCGGAACCCAGGCGCCCACGATTAATTTGACCAGCTACGCCATTTCGCACCACGAAGGCCTGTTCAAGTCGCCGGGCCATCGCGTGAATATCCTCAGTACAAATTACCGCGAACTGGGTGTGGGACAACGCCAGGGCTATTTTACCTACGAGGGTAAAGATTATTTATCGTCCATGCTCACCCAGAATTTCGCGCGCTCCGGCGCGGGATTTTATTTAACAGGGGTGATTTACGAGGATAAAAATAACAACGCGTTCTACGATGTCGGTGAGGGCCTGAGTGGTATTAGTATCACCATAAACAGTAAAACCTATTCGGTTTACACGGCGGGCGCCTATTCAATTCCGCTGGTAAACGGCACCTATGAATTAAGCATTACGGGCGATGCCTTGGGCGCGCCAGTTTATTATTCAGTGCAAATCAACAACCAGAACCGCAAATTGGATGTGATTAAAGTGGGTAATGACCTGCGAGTGAATGTTCCCTAAGGTTTAAATTTTTTTACCCAACAGCATGTCAACTACCTCACGCCGCAGGCAAAGGGAGCTTGCCAGCCACCAAAAAATTATCCAGCGGGAAGCGAATAATTTCTTTTTGTCCTACTTGCTTGAAGGCAACTTCATTCGCGCCTAACTCGCATAACCATTGAGTCATCTCTGTCGGATTTTTCTGTGCGAGGGCGGCGGGAACGAATAAACCCACACAAAGGTTTTTTTCGGGGTCGCGTGCCGATTGGTATTCAAAGGCTTCGACCTTGGCCGCGCGCATGTCACTGCCCAATTGCTGGGTGGCGGAATAATCTTGCGGATGGGTGAGTTGATGTTGGAATTGATCGAAAGGCGCGGAATGCAATTTCACACCCTGTTTACTGGCGTAGTTCACGCAAAATAAAGTGTGTGCCGAGGTTATGGTATTTTTGATGGGAATCGCATTCATCGAATACCAAAATACAAAGCGATAAAAGGCGGATTCCGCCAGTGTGGTTGTGGCAGTACAACCGGCATAGAAAATTCCAGGTTCATGGATGCGACCGAAACGGGAACCCCATTTCAGTGGCGGGTAGCGAAAGGGAGTTTTGAGTAAATAATGATAGTTATCGCAGTTGGCGGGATAGGGTGGCTTGACAGCATCGAGCATCTCCTCCAAAAGCGCTTGTTCTTCCAGGGTATCCACATAACCCAGTGTGGCGATTTGCTCCTGGCTTTCCACTAACCGCCAGGCGGTGCCGGAAATACGTTGCAGATGCGAGCGCCGGGTTTTGCTTGAGCCGGCTGATGGCCGTGCGGTGAATCCCCAGCACCGCCGCAAGCTCGGCTTGCTTTAACCCGAGTTGCTCGGCCGCGTTCAATACCGCTTTGGCAAGTACAGTGGCAGGATCAGGACTATTTTGCGGAAGGGCTGACATGGATACTCCCATAAATGTTCTATGTGCACTTATCATAGGGCATATGTGCATTATGAACAAGTTTTAGGGAGGGTCTGGAACGGGCTGGCATACCTTTAACGGGATTTGCTTAATCAGGCGAAATCATTGAGGATAGCCCGCCAATTGGCACATAAACCAAACACAGGAAGGGATTAGGAAAGTGCAAGAATTCTCTCAAACCCAGTACGACTGTATGGGTTTTCACCATCAACTGCCTAAGGGGAAGGCCTCGGGGACTATGACCATCACCCCTGCAGGGATTGATTTCAGCATTCGGGATCAACACCTGCACCTTCCGCTACACGGGCTGCAGGTCAGTGTGGGTGGGGCCAGTAATCGCCTGGTGTATTTTGAACACCCGGACCTTCCCGGCTGGAGTTTTTACACCAGTGATCGTCGTGTTCTACAGGACTCGCACTTACATAGCCTGCCAAGTGTTTCCAGGCTTCTCACTGGTGCGCGCAACAAGCATTGGCTTGGTTGGGGTTTAATCGCCAGCGTAATCTCGTTGATTGTGGCCGTTCCTTTAGTGATTGTGTTGCGCATGGATTTTTTCACCGGTTTGATCGCCAGGGAAATTCCAGTGGAATGGGAGCAAAAAATTGGCGAATCCGCGATTGCCCAATATCAATTTGGCAAACACTTTCTGGATCAAAAGGAGGCTGATCGCCTGCTGAAGCCCTTGGTTGATCCGCTGGTTGAAGCCTTGGAAAAGAGCCGCTACCAATACCACTTTCAAATCGTTAATGATGCCAGCCTCAACGCCTTTGCACTGCCGGGCGGCCAAGTGGTAATCCATTCGGAATTAATTTTGCGCGCGGATTCTGCCGAGGAGTTATTGGGAGTGCTCGCCCATGAAGTCCAGCATGTTGAACAGCAGCACGGCATTCGCAATGTGATAGGCGCAAGCGGCATTTATATGATTGCCAGCGCCGTGTTTGGTGATACCTCCGGATTACTGGCAGTGCTAAGCGGTGCAGCGCCTTTGTTAATTAACCAAAGTTATTCGCGCGGTTTTGAAACCGAAGCCGATACGCAAGGGTTTGCTCTTTTGCAAAAGGCCAATATCAACCCGATTGGGCTCGCCACCTTTTTTGAAAAAATGATCGAGGAAGAAAAAAAGCAAATGGATAAGTTGGTGGACAAGGAAAACCAGGAGCTCGCTAAACAAGCGCTGAAATTTTTATCCACCCACCCCGCTAGTGAGGATCGCATTAAACGCTTACAAGCATTGGCAGAAAAAAATACCCGGCAAATCGAGTATCGCAATCTACAACCGCAGTTTGTGGAACTGAAAGCTGCCGTAGCCAGTTTTGTCACCAATCACCAGGGAGAAGCAACCAATGAAAACTGAATTAAAAGGCTCCCAGGCCTTTTCCTATATTGAGGTCGAGCTGCAGCCGGGCGAAACCATTATCAGCGAGTCCAATGCCATGTCCAGCATGGATGCCGCACTGGATTTAAAAGCCAAGTTAAATGGCGGATTTTTTAAAGGGTTGCTGCGCAAATACCTGGGTGGCGAATCCCTGTTTATCAACCATTTTACCAACAATACCCGGCAACCGCGGCGGATGACATTGGTGCAGGGCACTCCCGGTGAAATTTGCCAGCGACGTTTGGAGAACGATGAATTTTACCTGCAACCGAGTGCCTTCGTCGCTTGCACGGAAGGTGTGAAGTTGCAATTGGTATGGGCAGGTTTTGTGTCGTTTATTGCGCGCGAGGGTTTGTTCCGCTTAAAAATCAGCGGCAGCGGCGATCTTTTCTACGGGGCTTACGGCGCTCTATTGGAGCGGGAAATCGACGGTGAATATATTGTGGATACCAGCCATTTGGTCGCTTACGAGCCAGGTATAAAACTCAAGTTACAATTGGCCGGCGGCATTTTTTCCAGTTTTTTTGGCGGGGAAGGGTTGGTAACGCGTGTTGAAGGCAAAGGCAAAATTATAATCCAATCACGCAGCATCACCGGCCTCACCGGTTGGTTGAACCCCAAGTTCTGGTAAGGAGTACAGCATGAACGTTGAATTTGTAAACCAGCCGGGCAACACGGCCGCTAAAATTACCCTGGCGGCGGGCGAGACCTGTACGGCCGAAGCTGGTTCCATGATCGCTATGAGTGGTCATATGAATATCACTACAACCACCCACAAAAAAAATTCCGGTGGCATTTTAAAAGCGGCTAAACGCATGCTCTCCGGTGAGTCTTTTTTCCTCAACCATTTTGATGCCCAAGGCAAGCCGGGTGAAATCTGGTTGGGCAGTAATCTGGCGGGCGATATGTTGTGTGTGGAGTTGGATAATGAAAACCTGATTGTACAGAGCGGTTCTTTTCTTGCCTGTGAAGATGCCATTGAAATGGATATGGGCTGGCAGGGATTCAAGTCACTGTTCTCTGGCGAAAGTGTGTTTTGGCTGAATTTAAAAGGGCGCGGCAAAGTTGTGTTATCCAGTTTTGGTGCGATCTATCCCATAGAAGTGGATGGCGAATATATTGTGGATTCCGGGCACATAGTGGCCTTTAACGAAACCCTGGATTTTTCCATCACTAAAGCAGGCAAAAGTTGGCTGCAATCCTTTTTGGGTGGTGAGGGCCTGGTGTGTAAATTCAAAGGCAAGGGCACCCTCTGGTGTCAATCCCATAATCCCAAGAGTTTCGGTGTTTCGCTCACACCTAACTTGCGCGTGCGCAAAGCCTAAGGAGCCAATACATGGAAAATTTATACAAAGTGCAGCTCACCGGCGAGTTGGTCGAAGGTGCAGACCTGGTAACAGCGACGGAAAAATTCGCACAGCTATTTAAAATTAGCATCGAAAAAGCCACACAAATGCTGACCCGGTTGCCGGTCACTGTCAAAAGCAATGTTGACGAAACAACCGCCCAAAAATTTAAAGCAGCCATTGAAAAAGCGGGCTTCGCTTGCGAAATTTTACCTGTAGAAGAACCCTTGACAGCTATAGTGGCAAACCAGGTTGAAACCCCGGCCGAATTCCCAGTCGTTCCGAGTCAAGTACCAGCCGCTATTGCGACACAACCGGAAAACTTCCTGGGCTGGCATTACAAAATTGAAGGCCGCCCGGATTACGCATTTTTAACCGTGCAAATTCCCGCCAATGAAACGCTAAAAGTCGAGGCCTCGGCGATGGCGACCATGGACACCCATTTGGAAATGAAAACCAAACTAAAAGGCGGCGTTGGGCGATTCCTCACCGGCGAAAGTTTATTCCTCAACGAATTCAAAGCCGCCAAAGGCGCTGGTGAAATCGGCATAGCACCCGGCACGCCCGGTGATATGGTTCACCAATACTTGAACGGCCAGACGTTGTTTATCCAAAATTCTGCATTTGTCGCAGCTACCATGGATGTGAATTTGGAAACCAAATGGCAGGGTATGCTGAAAGGCTTTTTCTCTGGCGAAAGTTTCTTTTTAATTCGCGCCAGTGGCAAAGGCGATTTATGGTTTAACTCTTACGGCGCCATTATCGAAATTGAAGTGGAAGACGATTATGTTGTCGACACCGGCAACATAGTCGCTTTCACCGATGGCATGGAATACGAAATCACCAAAGTCGGCGGCTATAAATCGCTGTTCTTTTCCGGTGAGGGCTTTGTGTGTCGCTTCCGCGGCAAAGGTAAAGTCTGGATCCAAACCCGAAACGCCCAAGCGTTCGTTTCCTGGGCGGATTATTTCAGGCCGGTGCAGTCGAAGGGTTAAATCGTTTCGCACAAAACGAATTAAAAAAGTTGTTAATAAACCCATGAATTTTTTAGTTCATGGGTTTATTTTTATCCCACCGGCAAGGCTGTCTTATCCACTGGCGATTTTAATACAAACGACGAATGCACCCCGCTGACACCTTCGATACGGGTAAGTTTTTGCAGCAGGAATTGCTGGAAGGCATCCATATCTTTCACGATCACTTTTAATAAATAATCGGCGGACTGCCCGGTGATCAAATGGCATTCCAGCACCTCGGGGTAGGCTGCGATGGTTCTCTCAAACATGTCAAAACGGTCGGGGGTGTGTTTGTCCATGCTGATCTGGATAAAGGACACCAGCGTCAGCCCCAGCTTGCGTGCATTGAGCAGGGCAACATAACCATCGATTAGGCCTGCCTCCTCCAGCGCCCGCACCCGGCGCAGGCAAGGGGAGGGGGACAAGCTGATACTGTCTGCCAGTTCCTGGTTGGAAATGCGCCCGTTGTGTTGCAGCGCTTCCAGAATCATACGGTCGTACTTATCAAGTTCCATCGTAGGTTCTCCAATGATGATGTCTAATTCTCGCCCCGCCGTCTCCTCCTGAGCAGGGCGCAGCGGAAGGGCTTGTTCGTCAATGCCCTATTGTTTGGCATTAAATATCAAAAATATTCCTATATTGGGCATAAAATTTCATATGGGCTGATATTAGCACAATATTGGCAATCATCTGCCGCAATGTTTTGCCTATACTGGGTTCAGGTTGAAAAAGCCGCGCGCTACCCGCGTCGGAGCGGGATTACCCTGGAGTGACCGCACCCCTGCTAATCCGGCCCTGTTACCCCCAGGAGCCGTTGCCAAACCGGGCTATATCAACCCTAATTTTTTGCGAATTACCTTTTAGCGACTTAACGGAGCCAGTCATGCTTTCCAATCCATCCACCAAGTACCAGCGTTTTGTCGGCGTCTCCTTGCCCGACCGCCAATGGCCGAACAATCACATCGAAAAACCGCCTATTTGGATGAGCACTGACCTGCGTGATGGCAACCAGGCGCTGATTGACCCTATGTCGGTACAAACCAAATTGCGCATGTTCAAAGAGCTGGTCGC
>JAGKWO010000023.1 GCA_021151835.1 Gammaproteobacteria bacterium | reverse complement strand
AGGCGCACACCCAAGAGAAACCCCAAGTGACAGATCAATCAGCAATCGAAAAACTGCGCAATATCGCTATTATCGCCCACGTTGACCACGGTAAAACCTCCATGGTTGACCAGTTGTTGCGCCAATCCGGTACCCTGGATCGTCGCGATGACACCGGCGACCTGATCATGGACAGCAATGACCAGGAACGCGAGCGCGGTATTACCATCCTGGCGAAAAATACCGCCATCAAGTGGAATGACTACCGCATCAATATCGTGGACACCCCCGGTCACGCCGACTTCGGTGGTGAGGTAGAGCGTGTTCTGTCGATGGTGGATTCAGTGTTGCTGATTGTGGACGCCGTTGGCGGCCCGATGCCACAAACCCGTTTTGTAACGTCCAAAGCCTTCGAGCAAGGCCTGAATCCGATTGTTGTTATCAACAAAATCGACCGTCCGGGCGCGCGCCCCGAGTGGGTTATTGATCAGGTGTTTGATCTGTTCGACCGCCTTGGTGCGACTGAAGAACAACTCGATTTCCCGGTTGTTTACGCGTCGGCATTGAACGGTGTTGCCGGTCTGGATCCGGACAATATCGCTGAGGATATGACCCCGCTGTTCCAGATGATTGTCGACAAGGTGAAGCCGCCACAAGTTGACCTGGATGGCCCGTTCCAGATGCAAATCTCGGCACTGGATTACAGCAGCTACGTGGGTGTTATCGGTATCGGCCGTATCACGCGCGGCAGCCTGTCGCCCAACCAGCAAATCGTTGTGGTTGACCACGAAGGCAATACCCGTAAAGCCAAAGTATTGCAGGTAATGGGTTATCACGGCTTGCAACGTATCGAGACTGATAAGGCTTATGCGGGCGATATCGTCTGTATCACCGGTGTGGACAAGCTCGGTATTTCCGACACCCTGTGTAGCCCGGATGCGGTTGAAGCCCTGCCAGCATTGTCTATCGACGAGCCCACCGTCAGCATGACCTTCCAGGTAAACGATTCGCCGTTTGCCGGTAAAGAAGGCAAGTACGTGACCAGCCGTAATATCAAAGATCGCCTGGACCAGGAGTTGATTGCCAACGTGGCACTGCGCGTTCAGCAAGGCGATTCTCCGGATAAATTTATCGTTTCTGGCCGCGGCGAATTGCACCTGTCGGTATTGATCGAAAATATGCGTCGCGAAGGCTATGAGCTGGGCGTATCGCGCCCTGAAGTCGTGAAGAAAATTGTGAATGGCGAAGTACACGAGCCATTCGAGCAAGTGGTGATCGACGTTGAAGAAGAACACCAGGGCAAAGTGATGGAAGAGCTCGGCCTGCGCAAAGGTGAGTTAACCAACATGGAGCCGGATGGCAAGGGTCGTATCAAGCTGGAATTCCTCTGCCCGTCGCGTGGCTTGATCGGTTTCCGTGGCCAGTTCCTGACCATGACCTCCGGTTCCGGCATCATGACCAGTATTTTTGATCACTACGGTCCGGTAAAAGAAGGCGAAGTGGCAAGCCGTCAAAATGGTGTGCTGGTGTCCATGGTGAAGGGCAAAACCCTCGCTTACGGTTTGCACCCGCTGCAAGACCGTGGCCGTTTGTTCCTCGGTGCCGGTGTGGAAGTGTACGAAGGCCAGATCGTGGGTATTCACTCGCGCTCCAATGACCTGGTGGTAAACCCGACCAAAGCCAAGCAATTAACCAACGTTCGTGCGTCCGGTACCGACGATGCGCTGACCCTGTCACCGCCGATCCGTCACACCCTGGAACAAGCGCTGGAATTTATTGAAGATGACGAGTTGGTAGAAGTTACCCCGCAATCTATTCGCCTGCGTAAAAAGCTGCTTACTGAAAACGAACGCAAGCGCGCGAACAAATAATTCGTGTGTGATGCGTGAAATAAAAAATCCCCGGAGTGAAAACTGCGGGGATTTTTTTTAATGGTTGTGTTATTGCATCGTAAATTGAAAGCGGAATGGTAGCGATGACGGAAATAAAAACCCTATCGAGCAAGATCGTTTACGAAAATAAATGGATGCGCGTACGCGAGGATAAAATCCAGCGCCCCAGCGGCGCGGAAGGGATGTTCGGTGTAGTGGAAAAACCGGATTTTGTGGTGATTATTCCAATTGCCGATGGCTGCATCCATCTTGTGGAGCAATATCGTTATCCGGTTCAGCGTCGCTACTGGGAATTGCCGCAAGGTAGCTGGGAGGATAACCCTGATGCAGATCCTGCCATTATCGCTGCCGGTGAATTGCGCGAAGAAACCGGGCTGATTGCCGGGAAAATGCATTATGTCGGCCATCAATATTTAGCGTACGGCTATTCAAACCAGGGCTACCATATTTATCTGGCGACAGATTTGCAGCAGCAACAAAGCTCTCTGGATTATGAGGAAGAAGGATTGATTGCCAAACCATTTACACTCGCGCAATTTGAGGAAATGATTATGTCCGCTGTTATTAAAGACGCGACGAGCGTCAACGCCTACAACCTCGCGCGTTTAAAAGGTTTTATTAAATAGTTCATCCGTTGTAAACGTCTTACGAGTTATTGATGTTATGGATTTTCTTTTCCTGTTTTATTTTTTATTGCTCGGTGCTATCACGGGCATTTTTGCCGGCCTGTTTGGTATTGGCGGTGGCGGCATTATGGTGCCCGTGCTTACCTTTTTATTTGTGCAGCAACAATTTCCCCCTGAACATGTGTTGCACATGGCGTTGGCGACATCCATGGCGGCAATTGTGCCAACCGCGATTGCCAGCTTGCGCGCACATCACAAACATAATGCGGTGATTTGGCCGGCGGTACTAAAAATTGCGCCGGGAATTTTATTGGGTACTTTTGCCGGAACCTTTCTGGCGAGTTATTTATCTGCCGAACCGCTGGCGATTTTTTTCTCCTGTTTTATGGCATTTGTTGCATTGCAAATGGTGTTTAATCGCAAACCAAAACCAGCACAACAATTACCGGGAGTGGTTGGTTTAACGTCAGCCGGTGCGGGTATTGGAGTTGTTTCTGCCTTGGTAGCGATTGGTGGTGGAACGCTCACGGTTCCATTTTTGGTGTGGTGCAATATCAGTTTGCCGGTGGCAATTGGGACCTCTGCCGCTGTGGGTTTACCAATCGCATTATCCGGTGCGGTTGGTTATATTGTGAATGGCTGGAATCAAATCGGTTTGCCCGCGTATACTCTGGGTTATGTATTTTGGCCGGCCGTTGTGGCCATGGCATCAATGAGTTTTTTTACCGCGCCGTTAGGCGCAAAGCTCGCACATCGGTTGCCGATTCCATTGCTTAAAAAATTATTCGCATTATTGCTGGTTGGGCTTTCAATCCAGATGTTAATCACGGTCTTCGGGCATTGATGCGATGACTATCCGCGCATCCATAATTGCAGCATTAACAAAAAATATAAAACCGGGTTTGGTGTTGCAAGTATTCGCGCTAGCAATATTGCTGGTTTATTTTTTTGTTCCCGCATCGGAACCGGTGTTTGCCTGGTTTGGCGAATTGAAGCAACGCTATGGATTCACTTACTCATTTGTGGCGACTGCCATCTTCGGCGGATTAATTCCGTTCCTGTATTTATGGTTAGGGGGTTTTATTGCCAACGATCAGAGCAAATTGTTGCTATGTATTTTTTATCTGGTGTTTTGGGGTTTAAAAGGCATGGAGGTCGATTATTTTTATCGCCTGCAAGCGGATTGGTTTGGCACTGGCAATGACCTGCAAACTATCATCACCAAAATGGCAGTCGACCAATTTCTTTACAGCGCCCTCTGGTCTGCGCCGGGGATCGCGATTATTTACACCTGGATGGAGTCTGGTTGGAGTATTACGCGCACCATTGCACTCATGGATAAGAAATTCTTTTCTATAAAAATTCCCACTATGGTGTTATCCAACTGGCTGGTGTGGATTCCGGCAGTGTGTGTGGTTTATGCGATGCCGGTGGAATTACAGATCCCTTTGTTTAACCTGGTGTTATGTTTTTGGGTGCTATTGGTGGCGATATTAAACAGGCGATAATTTGTTTCATGGTTGGCGGGCGTAATGAATATTCATTATGCCCGCCTTGCGATCATTTTTTTCAGTTACTCAATAAACTCCGATGGCAGGGAACTGCGATTTTTTTCCACAAGCTGTTTTATTTTGCTGGATAACTCATCAAGGCGCATAGGTTTGCTGATGTAGTCATCCATGCCTGCTGCAAGGCAGCGATCACGATCTTCCTTCATCGCGTTGGCTGTCATTCCAAGAATAGGTGTCGGGCGTTTGTTTTGTTTCACTTCCATTTCCTTGATTAAGCGCGTTGCGGTTAATCCATCCATTCGTGGCATTTGCACATCCATTAAAATAATATCAAAACTGGATGACTGATAATATTTCACGGCAATTTCGCCGTTTTTGGCGACGACAACTTCGCAGCCTTCGCTCTGCAAAAAATCCAGCACAGCAATAATATTGCCTTCGTAATCTTCTGCTACCAGCACTTTCAGGCGATCTTTATTGTTAATGTTGTCAACGCTATCAAGGTTATCCGTTACTGAATATTCATTGCTTAATTCCGTGTTGCCGGTGCTGAATGGTTTGCAAGGCAACGGCAGGGAAACTTTAAAATTGCTACCGAGCCCTACTTTGCTGGTAACAACAATATCACCCCCTATTAAATCGACGATGCTTTTGCAAATAGATAAACCTAAACCGGTCCCGCCATAAATTCGTGCGGTACTACTATCAGCCTGGATAAACTTTCCAAAAATTGCATCAAGTTTACTTTCATCAATTCCTATTCCCGAATCAATAATTTCCAGATTCAGGATTTTAATTTCCGGGTGCATGCTGTCGCTAATGCTGGCAAATAAATTTACAAAACCGCGTTCGGTAAATTTGATTGCATTATTAACGAGATTGAATAACACCTGTTTTATTTTGGTTTTGTCGCCCTGGAATTCATAATCTTTTGCGGCCTGGTAGCTGATGCCTAACTGCAAATTTTTTTCAGCCGCTTTCACTGACATAATACTGCGCACATCCTCAACCAGTTCAGCGATTTTGAACGGGACGATTTCCAGCGAGAATTCGTTAGCTTCGATTTTACTAATATCCAGTAAATCATTAATCAGGTTAAACAGGGATTCGGAGCTGACTTCCAGGTTGGAAATTAATTTTTTCTGATCACTGGTCAATGTCTTGTCACGGTTAAGAACCTGGATGATAGAAATAATCGCACCTAATGGGGTGCGCAATTCGTGGGACATATGCGATAAAAAATCCGTTTTTGCACGGTTTGCTATATCCGCCTGGATTTTGCTGTTTTCCAGAATAATTTGTGCAATCGATTCTGCGGTTTCAATGTCGGTGAATGACCAGTTTTTACTGTGGCCTTTTACTGTCGTTTGCCACAGTTCAAATGAACTGCGCGGTGTTAAACGATAACCGGCTTTGGTTTGTTCTACTGGCTTTTCCGGGTTGCCTGCCCAGTTAACACTTTTAATGCGTGCTTTGCGGAACCAGATGGCAATGTCATCACTGTACATGCCGATAGGAACAAAAAGTGCGCCACCGGCTAGCTCTTTAAGTATTGGGTCGTGCTTAAAATAATCACCGACGAAGCTCGTATGCACCACGGATTTGTTGCCAAACTTTCGGTACCAGCTGGCCAGTTTTTCTATGCATTCCTGCTCGTAGGTTTCACCGAAATAAAAGAATTTATTATCAGCAAATATAGCAATCCCATCGGCATCCATGGCTTGTAGTGCTGCCTCACTGTTGCGTGCAATCGTACTTTCAAAGGTATCCATGCTCGATGACAGCGATAATTTTTCAATAAGTAATTTGCGCAACTCCTGGCGTTGATTGTTTAGTGAGCGACGCATGGTGGTCAGCTTTGCCGAAAATATATGGGCAATAATTTCACACAACACGCGAATGCTGTGCGAAATGTGCAGGCTGGTTTGGTGGTGGCAGGCAATCAATCCCCAGAGTTTGTTATCTTGCATAATGGAAATAGACATGGATGCTTCAACGCAGATGTTTTCCAGGTATTGAATGTGTATCGGCGACACGCTACGTAAAATTGAATAGCTCATGTCGAGTGGTTTGCGTGCGCCACTGATCACTGCCGGATACAACGGGGATGGTTTGTAGCGTATATCGGGGATGAGGCGTAAATAATTGATGCTATAAAGGCGCCGTGCCTGTTCAGGAATATCGCTTGCAGGAAAGTGTAACCCTAAATAACTGGTCATGTAGTCGGCACGGTTTTCTGCTACTACCGAGCCATTCCAGGATTCATCAAACTTGTACAGTTTTACACGATCAAAGCCGGTAATGTTGCGCACATGGGATACGATTAAATTATAAAGTGATTCAATTTCATGGGCTTGTTGGGCCTCTATCGAATAATTGCGTAAGTCTTCATAAACCTGTTGCAATGAATCCTTGTCGGCAATTGATTTGGGTTCGAATTCAATTACTTTGTAATGCCGGGAAAAATGCACCACGGCATCGTAAGGCTTGCCGGCCAATATTACCGATGTGAATTTATACGGGGCGAGATCGGCCTCGCGAATAGTTTTATTGATGATGGCAAGGTTTTCACCACCGATAATATCGTTAAGATTTTTACCGATACAGTCCTGGGCGCTGATGCCCAGGTGCTGGATAACATTTTCACTGACCTGGATAATTTCATCAGAGGTTTCCGGTGTTACCAACATCAATCCGTGCGGTTGAATGCAATTGGGCGTGTGGATAGGCTCTCTGGCGCATTGCTGCAATGCCGAGTCCAACTCTTGCTCGGTTAATTGTTCCCGAGGGACCAGAAAACTTTCATTACTCATTTATATCTCCCCGGGGAAAGGACTGGTTGAACAATTTATCCAGAATTTCAAAATAAGTTTGGGCAGTTTTAACCACCAAATCGGCATCCAGGCAGGTTTCATGTTGGGCAAGATATCCAAGGAACTCTTTCCAATAATGCGCTGTTTGATCGCCAAATCCAGTAAAAAAAAACTGTGTCACACCGGGCTCAAGTGCAAGTGTTTTCTTCAGTTGCTTGCTAATGGTCTGTCCACCCAGTGTTGAGCCTTGTTTAACATATAAATATCCAATATAGGTTTCGATACAAGGCGATGGTCTATCGTCAATAAAATTGGTCCTGGAAGAAAAAGACCGCTGTGGAATGGTTTGGTTTAATGCTAAAAAATCTTTTTCCAGCCAGCGCAGTGGAGTTGCCTCGTGCATAAAGCGCTGTGCTGGCGGGATTGAATCAAAACGGTCATCTTGCTCACTGTAAAAGTGAAAGAAAAGCTTCAGTACATTTATGTAATCGGCTTGCGAACAGTGAGCGTTCGTAAGCTGTTGCAAACCGATATTGTGATGTAATGACTGGTGAATCCCTGCAGTTTCGTCCCGCAGCCGGTGGCGCAATGTAATTTCGGCTAGTTGTTCATTGCTTGTAAGCTGCTTCATGGACCGACCAGATAACGTTAACGGTATAACCTGAGAAGCTCACATGGTAAGGGAAGTTGCAGTAAATTAGGTAGTTTTTAGTATTAACAGGATAAATTTTTAACAAATTGGCGGTGGATGCAAATGCAGTTTTGCGGGCGGTAAACGCAATGCTTAAAACGGCGCTGAAATATCCGGATCGGAAATAAAAAGAATTTGATGCGACGAAGCAAGTAGGCGGGGGGTTGAATTCGATTGCGTCGTGCGACGCAATCGAAAAACAGGGATTAGGCGTTGCGCTTTCTCGCTACAACCAATCCCAGTAAGCCGAGGCTTAACAACATAATAGTGCTTGGCTCCGGAACTTTCGCAGCGCCAACAGAAATACGGAAAACCAGGTATTCGTTGTGATCAAAGCCACCGATGGTTGGATCTACACTGCCGTTACTGTTGTACCAGGACCAACGGGCATTAGCATCAATGGTCGCAATGGTTCCCCATGGCGATGCGCCATTTGCTGCACCGGCAGTAGTAGCTACCCAGCCACCTGATGGATTGCTGCCATTGTTAGCGGCTACCAGTTGTGAACTCAGCTCTGACAGGTCTGCTGCTGAACCGCTGTAGGGTGCTGAACCGCGACGACCCGTTGCAGTAACTTGCCATTGGCTGTCATTGCTGTAAAAACGCTGGTTGGTTAACAGGTTGGTGAATTGAGCAAGAAATCCTTGTGCAGTTGCCACGTCGGATTCAGTCACAACATAAATGAAGTTGCTGGATGGCAAATCAAAGGAATAATGTTCTGCTTCATACCAACTGCCATTGCTACCAACAAAATTGGTCGCCGTGGTTTCAGTACCGTAATAAAGCGCGTAAGAGTTATCGACAGTGATATCGACTTCGAATGGAATAGCGTTGGCTTGTAAGGCACTGGCACCCAGTACCAGGCCCGCAAACGCAGACACTAATTTTGCAATTTTCATAAAGCTTATCCTTAGAGTAATTTAGTGAAGATGAACACCGTGCGTACCTCCGATAGTTACTCCTTATCGGACTCAAGGTGCGACGGCGCGGCTATTCTAGGGGGATCGCTATGTGAAAAATAGCTGTCGATTTTTCTTACGCTGATTAATGGATGGCCTTACACAACGAGCTGGTTTTACAGCGAATACATCGGGGAAGTGATGTATTCGCTGTAACCATACCGCTTCGCTGTGAAGCTACAGGGGCAGTGTCGCAGTGAAATTAAAATGTATAGGTTGCGCCGAGGGACCACATGGATAAATCGTCAATATTATCGACATCAAACTTTTCATATTCAGCGCGAACGGCAAGTGAACCCAATTGAATTCGTGCACCTATTCCATAGGTGTTGCTGCTTTCAGATGACGTGAATTTTCCATCTTCAACAATAGTATCAACATCAGTATCCGCATAACCCACTTTGGCAAAAACACCGAGCAAGCCAAGGTTTAATCCGGCGAGGCCATAAACATCAACGGACGTCACATCTGACTTGATATTATTCTTGCCATCTTTAAAGCTGCCAAAATCGCGATAGTCCGCTTCTACCGCCAGGTCAATAAGCGGGATCAGCCCAAAGTTATAACCGAATAATACCTTGTAGCCGGTGGCATCTTCGTCAAAGCCAATGTCATCGACACTCGCATCAATGCCTGATTGACCAACGCTGCCGCCGATATAAAGACCGCTCTCATCGCCAGCCCAGGCCAATGATGGAAGGCCGATAACACTCGCGACAATTAACGATGACAAATATTTTTTCATGGGTAACTCCTTGTGGGATAAAAATAAATCAAAGCGCATGCTAATACCGCTTTTTGAAGTTTGAATTACGAACGCTGTTTTACCAAATCAGCCAATGCATAAATGTGATCCGGTCTGGTATTTAGCGCAGAAATGTACGCATATTTTTCCCCGCCGGCACTTAAGAACACGTGGCGGTTTTCCACCATCAATTCTTCCAGTGTTTCCAGGCAATCGGCGCTGAACGCTGGCGATAAAATAGCAATATTTTTTACACCTTCCCCGGGCAAGTTTTCCAGTGTTTCACTGGTGTAAGGTTTCAACCATTCGGCGCGGCCAAAGCGCGATTGGAAACTGGTGATGCAGATATTTTTATCCAATTGCAATTTTTCCTGTACCAGTCGCGTTGTTTTCTGGCAGAAGCAAAAATAGGGATCACCGGCAGTGAGGAAGCGTTTGGGCATGCCGTGATAAGAAAAAATAATTTTTTCCGGCAAACCATTTTTTTCAATGTGCTCGCGTATGGAATTGGCAAGTGCATCAATGTAAAGCGGTTGGTCGCAATAATTATTGATGAACTGTAATTCGGGAACCCAGCGCCAGTTTTTTAATTCATTGGCCACTGCATCGAACGTCGATCCGGTCGTTGGGCCGGCATATTGTGGATAAAGTGGCAGCACAATAATTTTACGCACCCCTTCGTTTTGTAATTCACGCAAGGCGTTGGTGATTGACGGGTTGCCATAGCGCATCCCCAATTTAACACTGTAACTGTCACCTAATTGTTGCTGGATTGCGGCTTGTTGCTGTTTGCTGATAACAAGCAATGGTGAACCTTCACTGGTCCAGACACTTTTATAAAGTGCTGCCGATTTTTTCGGGCGGGTGCGCAAAATAACGCCATGTAAAATGGTTAACCAGATAAGGCGGGGTATTTCTACTACGCGCGGGTCGGATAAAAATTCTTTCAGGTAACGGCGCAATGCCGAACTGGTAGGTTCATCGGGTGTTCCCAAATTAACCAGTAATACACCGATGCGAGGAACGGGCTTGTTTGCCGCATGAAATACCGGATCTATATCGTAATTCAAAGCGGTGAAGCGACTCATAAAGGGACTCCCGACAATATGCAGCAATAGTGAACAAGGTGATTGGGCGCAAGTATATCTGGAAACAGCAAAGTGCGAGGGTGTGCGGGCAGTTATTTATGCGATGGTTATGAACGACAATCTCAGGGGTTTAAAAAATCACCGGATTCAATTAAGGGTAAATGGGCAATCGGGTGTTGATAGGCGTAAATCCAGACCTGTAGTTTTTGGCCCGCAACGGTGGTTACTTCATGCAGTTTGCGTTGATATTCCTGATCCGGTTGCGCGGGATAGTCACATTCTTCATATGCATCCAGTGCGCTCAATTGGTCTGCGCCAGTCAACTTATATACTTCACCGATGACCGCTGGTGCATGTTGCATATCGTCTTCCACTACCAATGCAGGGTAGTAACTGACGCGATACAGTTTGCCGCGCACCTGTGCAGCGGCGATAAATTGTGCCCCGGCCAGATACTTTTGATGGGCGCCGGTAGGGCAAGCGCGCCGCAGCGTGCCGTATACAAATAATAAATCCGGGTTCATTGATATCAGCTCATGCAAGCGCGGTGTCTGTTGGATGCCAAAAAAATTCCCGCCGCAGCGGGAATTTTTTTGCCAATGATTAAAGCGGTGCTATTTGCAGAATCTTGCCTTTGCTTTCATCGGTGACAATATAGACAAGCCCATCGGGTCCTTGTATTACCGAGCGCAGACGCTGGCCCAATTCCTTCTTCAACAAACGTTCTTCTTTAACAATCTTGTCGCCATCCAATACCAACCGCACCAGCGTTTGTTCTTTCAGGCTGGTGAGCAAAATATTATTTTTCCATTGCGGAAATTTATCGCCGGTGTAAAAAATAAATCCGGCCGTTGCAATCGAGGGAACCCATTTATAAACAGGCTGCTCCATACCTTGCTTGTGCGTGCCCTCGCCGATTTTTCCGCCGCCGTAATTTTCGCCGTAGGTGATTACCGGCCAGCCATAATTTTTGGCTGCTTCGTCGATATTCAATTCATCGCCACCTTGCGGACCATGTTCGCCGGTCCACAGTTTTTTGCTGAGCGGATTGATCGCCGCACCTTGTACGTTGCGATGGCCGTAAGACCAGATTTCCGGCAGTGCACCCGGTGTTTTTACAAAAGGATTGTCGTTGGGCACTGTACCATCGGCGTTGATACGAATCACTTTGCCCTGGTGGTTATCCAGGGTTTGGGCTTTATCTTTTTCGCTGTAGCGTTCGCCCAGCGTTACAAACAAGGTGCCATCCGCTGCCCACACCAAGCGTGAACCATAGTGGTTGTTTGAATCCACTTTTGGCTTTTGGCTGAATATGCGTGTGACTTTTTCCAGTTTATTGCCATTGAGTACGGCATGGCTAACGGCGGTGCTATTTGCGCCTTTTTCATCCGGTTCGGAATAACTGAAATAGATTTTTTTACTGGTGGCAAAATCCGGTGCGAGCACTACGTCCAGCAAACCGGCCTGGCCCTGGTTATAAATTTTGGGCAAGCCTTGCAATGGTTCGCTTAATTTTCCATCCGGGGAAACGATACGCATACGGCCGGCTTTTTCTGTAACCAGCATTTTTCCATCGGGAAGGAATGCCAGGCTCCAGACATTTTCCAGGCCTTCAGCAATGGTGTTTACACGGATAGTGCCGCTTTCAGTGTTGACATCCAGCGGTTTGGCATGAGCGAGTGGTAGCGCCAGCGAAAAACACAGTGCGGCACCCAGCAGGGAATATTTCATCGATAAACTCCAATTAGCTAACAACCATCGGTTAAAACAAGTGGTGAAATGTACTTTTGCCAGGTGTGTCCAACTTTTATGCGGTTGGCTCTAATAGTGGAAGGCAGGGTAACAAGCCTGCCGGTGGCAGGCAATTCAAGGAATGTTAAGCCCTGGGGCTAAAACAGCAGTTAACGGGCGATTTGTTTGGCGAGGGCAACGCATTCTTTGTGGCGATGGCAATCGGCAAAATGATCATTAACCATGCCGCACGCTTGCATATAGGCATAGCAAATAGTGGTGCCGACGAAGTTGAAGCCTTTTTTCTTAAGTGCTTTGCTCATGGCATCGGACTCGGGCGTACTCGCCACCGCATCCTGCATGCCGCGCAACTTATTCTGGATCGGTTTGTGGTTGACAAAACTCCACACAAAATCACTAAAACTTTCCCCGTTTTTCTTCATCTCCAGAAAGGCTTTGGCATTTTTGATTGCGCTTTCGATTTTTAACCGATTGCGAATAATGCCTTCGTTATGCATTAACTTTTCAATTTTTGCCGGTGTATAACGCGCGATTTTTTCCGGATCAAAATTATCAAACGCCGTGCGATAGTTTTCGCGTTTGCGCAATACGGTAATCCAGGAAAGCCCCGCCTGCGCGCCCTCCAATACCAGGAATTCAAATAGTTTTTGCTCATCAAATAAAGGCACACCCCATTCCTGGTCGTGATAGTCGCAATACAATGGATCGTCGCCGCACCAACTGCAGCGGCATTTTTCCTGCTTTGTCATTATTAGCTCCAATGAAGTTAATAGAGTTAACGCCAGATCAAGCGTCGATTAATTCTGCTACAAGGTCTTCTGCCAGGTTGTCTTCGTGCACTGGTTCTGCAGGCGAGCCTTGGCCGGCGACAAAATTTTCGGATTCCTGCTCGCATCTTTCCTTCATTAAATTGAGAAAATGTTTCAGGCTTTTTTGATCGTGGGTTTCAAAACCCTGGTCGGAAATGATGGTGGATTGGATGCGATCCAGCCGGAAGGTACGGTAGTCATTCCGCAATTGGCACCAGGCAACCAAAGTCCAGACCTTGCCCCAGAAAATCAAGCCGAGCGGCTCAATGGTACGTGAGCTTTGCGCCTCATCGGCGCGCACGTAATCGATAATCACACAGCGCCGCAACCGTATGGCTTCGCGCATGGGTTGGCTGTGGGCGGTGTAATACTTTTGTACTTCTTCCATGTTGGGAACGAGGAGCGGCAGGGTTTCATCGCTGTGACGTAGATGGTCGGGTAGTACAGCGAGAATTTTCTGGATCGCCTGGTTGGCGTGGATTGCCATATCGGTATCGCCCCAACTGCTCACCATGCGCGCACCGAGTAAAAGCGCCTCTACTTCTTCGCGATCAAACATCAGCGGCGGCAACTGGTAGCGGTGAGATAAGCGATAACCCACCCCCGCTTCGCCTTCGATGGGAACGCCGGACAAGCTCAGGGACTGGATATCGCGATAAATCGTGCGCTCGGATACGCGCAAATGATCGCTTAATTGTTTCGCGGTCAATACGGTGCGGCGATTGCGTAACAATGTGGTCAGTTGGAAAAGGCGTTCTGCGCGATGCATGGCGTGCTCCTTCGTGAAGAATGCTGGCAGCCTATAGTCAGTTGCTGACAGTTTATGTCAGGAGTGCCGGCAATGTCGTGGGAAAAGATAGGCGACTTTGAACAATAAACCGCCATGGCGCCAAAATATGTGGCACCTATCCGCTTTTCCTTGCGAAAATGCCGTGCTTGAAGCAGGCCCTGTGCTACCTTTAGTGGACGTTACCCCGCACCAGTCATATACGATTGATCTGAACAAGGCGAGTTTATGCAGATTTTTTATCCCGAGATAAAACCCTACCAGCGTCACCAAATTGCCGTAGAGCCTCCCCACGAATTGTATGTCGATGAATCCGGAAATCCCGATGGAATCCCGGTGCTATTTGTCCATGGCGGGCCCGGTGCGGGTTGCGGTAAATATGACCGGCGTTTTTTTGATCCAGAAGTGTACCGTATTGTTCTTTTTGATCAGCGCGGCTCCGGCCGTTCCCGCCCGCACGCAGAACTTGAAGGCAACACCACGCAAAAACTGGTGGAAGATATCGAGGTAATTCGCAAGGCGTTAGGTATCGACCAATGGGTTTTGTTTGGTGGTTCCTGGGGATCAACGCTCAGCCTTGTTTATGCGCAAACCTATCCGGAACGGGTATTGGGTTTGATCCTGCGCGGTATTTTCCTCTGTCGCCGCGCAGACTTGTTGTGGTTTTATCAGGAAGGGGCAAGCCGTTTGTTCCCGGATTACTGGGATGATTTCGTAGCGCAGATTCCCGAGGAAGAGCGCGGCGATATGATCGGTGCTTACTATCGCCAGTTGATTGGCGAAAACCAGATCCAGCAAATGTCAGCGGCCAAAACCTGGGCCTGTTGGGAAGGGCGTACCGCGACCCTGAAGCCGAGTCCGGAAGTGGTGGACTCCTTTACCGAGCCGCATCGCGCTTTATCGCTGGCTCGCATCGAAGCCCATTATTTTATTAATGATGCTTTCCTTGAGCATGACCAGATATTGCGCGATGCACACAAGCTGGCGAATATTCCCGGGGTGATTGTGCATGGCCGTTACGATGTTATTTGCCCGCTCGATAATGCCTACGCCCTGCACAAAGCCTGGCCCGGGTCGGAGCTGCAAATTATCCGCGAAGCGGGCCACGCCTCGCGCGAACCGGGGATTGTGGACGCGCTGATCCGCGCCACCGATGACCTCGCCAAAAAAATCCTGAAAACCGGCGACCAATTAGCCTGATATATCGCCGGTGTATAAAACGGAGCCTTAGTGGCTCCGTTTTTATTTGGGGATTTTTTCCGGTTTATCGGGTTCTGGCTTTTTTAGTTCAATGGTATGATCCCGACCACATAGATTCCGGAACACTATAAGCCCCACCGCGGATCTGCAATTCATGCGGCCATAACAAAAACCACCGCATCTGGCTGAATTAGAAAACTAATAATGTGGTACAGCCTTACAGGAGTCCCTTGCCATGTACGAGGTTATTTTTAATACCCACGATGTAGTGCTGTTGATGACAGCCTATCAATGCATTTTATTTGCACTTTTATTGTTAACTATCAAACGTGAACATTATATTCGCAATGTGTTTCTCGCTTTCTTCCTGTTGCAGCAAGCGGCGATTCCGCTGGATATCCTTATCAGTTTCGGCGCAGAATTTCGCCATATTGCGATTGAGTGGTCACCCAATTTATTTTATGTCTTCGGGTTTGGTTATTGGCTGGAAGGGCCGTTGCTGCTGTGGTATACGCGGTCATTAATTTATAAAGAGTATCGTTTGAAATTAACCGACCTGATTTATTTGTTGCCATTTATTTTATATGTTGGCTATCAATTACTATTTTATTACAGCCTGGATGTCAGCGATAAGAAAACGATCCAGGAGCAATACGATTTGGCACTTGCGCCACAAGTGATGAATTACGTAACCTTGTTCCGCGAAATTTTCCGCGTGGCCCTCGGGGTAATTTGCCTGATTGAAATCAAGCGTTACACACAACACATCCGCACCAATTTTTCTGATATCGATAAAATCGATTTAACCTGGTTAAAAATTCTTGTCATTGGCTTCCTGGTTATTCGCTTTTGGGCGGTGCTGGTGGCGGCGATGATTATCCTGTCCATTGGTTTTGGTATCAGCACTGATTTTGAAACCATGGGCTTGCTGGGTAACTACACTACCTTCCTGCTCGTCAGTGTATTGATATTTTTTGGCTTGGGCCATTCAAGTGTGTTTGAAGGATTGGAACAAAAACAACATAGCGAGCCTGAGCCGATAAAGGATGAACAGGAGCCGGAACATCAAAAGGACAAAATAAAACCGGAATTGATTGATCAGGTCAGTCGTTATATGGAAACGGAAAAGCCTTACCTGACACCCGCGCTGACGCTGGAAAAACTGGCCGGGCAATTGCGCATCCAGCCGCGGTTGCTATCCAATATTATCAATCGCCATTTTGATTGTAATTTTTTTGAATTTATCAATTCCTATCGTGTAGAAGAGGCTAAACGCATGTTAGCGGATAGCCATTATGCCGATAAAACCATGCTCGATATTATGTTGGACGTAGGCTTTAACAGTAAGGCCACCTTTAATACCTTGTTTAAGAAAAAAGCAGGTATGACGCCCAGTGAATACCGCAAAACAGTGCAGCCGGTAACGGTATAATTTTTAGTTTAACCAGGAAATTCCATGTTAGGTTTGATCCAGCGCGTTACCTCGGCCTCTGTCAGTGTTAATCAGGAAATTGTCGGTGAAATCCGGCAGGGTATTTTGCTGTTGTTAGGTATCCAGAAAACAGATACGCAAGAAACAGCCAATAAGCTGATCGATAAAATCCTTGCTTATCGCATCTTTGCCGATGCCGATAACAAAATGAACTGCAATGTTCAGCAGATTGATGGAGGTGTGCTGGTGGTTTCGCAATTCACACTGGCTGCAGACACCAAAAAAGGTTTGCGCCCCAGCTTCTCATCCGCCGCTCCACCGCAACAAGCGCAGGAACTCTATAATTATTTTGTCGCGCAATTGCGTAGTAAACATCAAAAAATCGCCACCGGTATTTTTGCAGCAGACATGCAAGTGAGCCTTGTGAATGATGGGCCGGTAACGTTTATGCTGGAAATGGAATGAACAGTAAATGTTTTAATGCGATAAGAGTCACGTTATTTTTGCTTGCTCGCGGCATTGGATGACTGCAATGCCAATGTAATGTGAAGTAACTTGCATTTCCCCTGCTGGCTACATACTCTCCCACTTCATCCCAACCAATGCACCAATTTGTTGAGATGACAATCGGTAAAAAATTTCATAATGGTTTAATAGAATATATCTGTTATTTCTATTCAGGTAATACAAAAGGAGTTTTATATGCGCAAGTTAACATCTTTTCTTATTGCATCTGCGTTAATCATTTTTTCTGCCAGTAGTTTTGCAATTCCTGTGCGTTATCATTTTATCGGTGAAGTTGAAAACAGTAGTTTTGGTTATGAAGGCAAAGCGATAACCGGATGGTACGAAGTTGACTATGACAAGTATGACCCGGATGATAGCCCCCACCTTAATAGTTTATTGAGTTATTCGTTAAAGGTGGGTGATATAGAAATCGTTGCCGATTACACGTTTACAGAAACTGATATCTATTATTCGAATGGTTCTATTAATGGTTTTTGGTCTAGAACCGAATCTCCTTATGAATCATCAGGTAAAGATTATGCTACCGATGTCTGGGAAATAAGCTTCAGCGATAATGCACCTAATGGACCCTCGGAAAATTATATCCCCTCACCACAGACACTTGATTTTAGCCAACTTAAAACCGGGAATTTTGAGATTTACGGCGATAGAGGCGTTTGGTTGCCCGATCAAAGCTTTGATGTTTTTTGGTTGACCGGATCTTTGCAACAGGTTGATACCACCCATGTACCGGAGCCTTCGCTGGCATTAATGTTTGCACTTGGCCTGGCATTCCTGGTTGGCTTGCGCCGCAAAATCCGCTAGCAAAAATTTGATTTTAATTCGTATCCAAAGCTTGAATCCTGTGCGGGGTTCAAGCTTTATCATTTATGGTTGTAGAATAGAAATTTTAAAAAAATGGATTGGAAATAAAATGAATATTGGATTTGCCAACACAATTGATGCAATTGCGAATTGCTATCCGGTAATGGCGGAATTAAGGCCGCACATTGTATTGGAGGATTTCGTGGAACAGGTTATTCGCATGCAGGAAAATCACCAATATCAATTGGTATACCTTAACGAGAGTGGTATCAAAGCTGTAGCCGGTGTGCGTATGGCGGAGTGGTTGTATACGGGAAAATATCTTGAGGTAGAAGATTTGATTACTGCCGCTGACTACCGTTCCAAAGGCTATGGTGGAATATTATTTGATTGGATCTGTAATTATGCGCGGGAAGTGCAATGCAATCAGGTTCGGTTGGTATCCGGTGTGCAGCGTGAACATGCACACCGTTTTTATCTCAACAAAGGAATGAAGTTTGAGGCTAAATATTTTTCATTAAATCTGTAGTGTCATATCCCGTTTTTTACTCATCAAGGGGCTTTAATTTGCACCTGATCGGTCAATAATGGTGGTTCATGGGCGCGCAAGCTACGCATAACATTGCAAGCAACAATGATTGCGGCGGCAACCAGTGCAGCGTAAACCAGCATGACAAAATGATAATCCGCGGTGTAATTCCACAGGCGTGCTATCCCGAGGAAGCAGGCAAATAACCAGGAGGTTGAAGATATTGCGCCGGTAATTGCTACCAGTGATTGTTCCAGTGGTGAACGCCCGAGTAATCCGCACCGCGAAATAACGCGCGGAAAACTGAAGTAGTGCAGGAGCAGTCCATTCAAGGTCAGTATCGAAACAACGGTGAATTTGGCCCAGAGTTTCTGGTTCATTAAATATTGTTGCGGGTTTTCCAGATAGCCTACAACCACTAATGCCAAACCGGTAATCCAGAGCACGACAAGGGCAATAAACATAATATCTGCTGCTGTACGCAAATCATGGATGGCTTTGCTTGATAACGGGCCACCGCGCGTTTTGGCGAGGGAAAGATCCTGCAGCAACAAAATACCTACAGCGACACACGCGGCGAGCAAATGCGCATAAACAAGTAAGGTTTTCATAATCATACCGATTTTTATAAATGAGCCTGAACAACTGATAAGCAATAACCAATAACACATCACTCCCGATGCGGGGGCACAGGGTTCTGGTTGCCGATACTGGATTGTGTTATGTCACTGATTTGAAATGCCGGAGCTTATCGCAGGAGACGTTTGATAAGCAGGCAACATCAGTTTTTAGTTTTTTTAAATTAGAATGATTTTTTGTGCAATTCGCTCGACCCATTTTCTATTTGATTATTGCGTGTAGGGGAGCGCTGGCTGTTATTCAATTTACTTGGGCTGTCGTGCAAATTCTGCTTTTTGGTTCTCATTTTTTACTTGTTCCCAGTGCCGCGTGATACTTTATGGATCTAAAAGAACCATTTGGTAATAACTGTGAGAGGAGCTGCAATGGTCATTGTTTGTAGTTCGGTTGAAAGCCCGGGCTGGTTGGATATGCGGCAAGCGTTATGGCCGGAAGCTACGCTGGCTGAACACATTGAAGAGATGATGAGTTTACTGGAGGATTCCAAACGTTATGGCCAATTTATCGCAGTGGACGATGCTGGCGAGCCAGCGGGGTTTATCGAGGCCGCACTGCGTTACGATTATGTCAATGGTACGGAGACATCACCTGTTGCGTTTATTGAAGGTATCTATGTCAAGCCGGGCCATCGTTCACAAGGATATGCACGGCAATTGGTGGATGCGGTTACCGGTTGGGCGCGAGCCCAAGGCTGTGTTGAACTGGCTTCAGATACGGGGCTGGATAATTATGTCAGCCAGGATGTGCATAAAGCGTTGGGATTTGTTGAAACAGAGCGAGTGGTTTATTTTCGCAAATGTTTGTGATGGCCCCTGTGCAAGCGGGCAATCATTGTGATCACTAATTTATTGTTGTGTATTGAGCAGGATACTGCCGCTGTCCAATGCCTCGGCTTGCGCACTAACTTTTATATCGCCCGGCGAATTTCCCACTTCTACCAGGGCACTGGCATAACCACCGCTGGTACTGACGGTGGCCGGGCTAATTAATTTGCCATCGCCTTCCAATGAGAAAGTAATGTCGATGTTGTTAGCGGGCACAGGATTATTTTTGGCGTCCACTAATTGCGCGTAGACAAATACTACATCTTTCACTCCTGCCTGCGGCGCTTTACCACTACTGTCCAATGTGACTTTCAGGCGAGCGGGTGCGCCCGGGGTAAATACTTTGTGCTCGGCAACCACTTTAGTGCCAATATAGGCAAGCGCTTTTAATTCACCGGCTTCAAATTGTTTCAGCGCAAATGTGAAAGGGGGATGTTTCAGGTTTTTAGTGATTGGGGAATTTTTATTGTCTGCTGCCAATTGTTTGCCAATCAGTTTGCCGTTTAAAAATAATTCTACCGCATCCGCATTGCTGAAAATGCGTACATCGGTAGTGGATTTTTCTGTCCATTCATTGGCAATAAATACCATGGGCCCGGAAGTGAATTTATCAGACACTTCGCTCGGATCGCGTTGGCTTTGGTAGAAGTAATAACTGTACTTTGGTAAACGGTCAATGCTCATAATGCCGGAACTTTCCAGATCGGGTGCGTAGCCGCGATTGTAATCAAACATGACCCAGAAACCGTCGGCAAATGCCGGGGTGTTGAAATTGTCATTGTGTGCCTCCTGGATATTGGCCGCCTGTTGCAACAAGCGTTTTTCTCCATCGCTCAATAATTGGCGGCTGCTGCGATCAGCCTGTAATAAATCGGCCCAGGCAGTTTGGTTTAGCCCGGCATTCATCGCGTAATATTCCCAATCACCGTATTCACTCACGATGTAAGGTTTGGCCGGAGTTTTGTAATGTTCCAGGCGATGCTGGCGCGCTTGCAAATAAATATCGTAACCATATTCCTGCCAGCCGGCAGATTTTGCACCGGGATATTCTTCACCAATAATTTTCGTTAGCGAATCGATAAAGGGTTCGCTCATCCAGGATTCATTGAGCGAACACTCCCAGGCCATTACCGATGCATGGTTGCGGTCACGGCGAATAAGGTCGCGACAGGTTTGCTGGATGTGGGCCTGGAAGGCGGGATCTTCAGAAAAATATTGCCAACCTAAAATGGAATCCAATAACACTAAACCCAATTCATCGGCCGCCGCCATAAATGCGGGCGAGTGCGGGTAATGTGAAAGGCGCACGTAATCAAACCCGGCCGCTTTTATTTTTACCGCATCGCGATAATCTGCTGCATCAGACGTGGCGTAACCCACGTAAGGATATTCCTGGTGACGATTCACGCCGCGCAAAAATGTTTTCTCGCCATTGATAAATAGTTGGTTATCAATCCATTTAAATTCGCGAATACCAATACGTGTGCTCTGTTCATCTACTAACGAATCCCCGTCGTAAACCCGTGTGACCAGTTGATACAAGTTGGGCGCTTTGGGTGACCAGAGTTTTGGATTATTCAGCACCAACTCAATCGTGTTTTCACTATCACTATTACCGTTGATGGTTTGCAATTGGCTGGTCTGGTCAACGATCACCTTATCGCCATCCATCAAGCGTTGCACAACGCGAAATTTTTTCGGGTCGATATGGCTGTTAACCAAATGGGTTTGCACGCTAATCGTCGCCTGTTCTTTAGTCACGTTGGGATAGCGCACAAAAATACCGCCACTGGCGGTTTTTCCGGCGGCAACAGCATCGCTGATATGCAAGTCATTATCGATTTGTAAAATGACATGGCGATAAATTCCGCCGTAGGTATTGAAATCCAGGTCCTTTAACGGTTTGGGGCCGGTGATGGAGTTATCGCGATTATCGAGGCGCACTACTAATTCATTGGGTGCATCCCACTTTAATTGTTTGGTGAGGTTTACACTGAAGGGTAAATAACCGCCGACGTGTGTTGTCAGTTTTTCACCGTTTAACCAGACTTCCGCCACGTTCATCGCCGATTCAAATTTCAATGTGACTTGCTTACCTTTCCAGCTTGTTTCAGCGGTAATCGTTTTTTTATACCAGGCATCGCCCTGGAATTGTTCATTCACTAAGAGCGGTTCGATTTTGGGTGTATGTGGCAATTGCACTTTTTCCCAAGCGGAATATTGTTGCGCGTTGGTGAGGTCCAACACTTTATCGCTGCGGAAAAATTCCCAATGGGTATCATAATGGCTATCAGCAATTACCCGGGTCGCTTGTTGTGAGTTCTGGCCACATGCAGCGATGAGCCCGCAGAGGCTGAGGGCAGCAAATTGTGTTAGTTTCATGTCTCTCACTCGTTGGTGTGGTTGATTGGCTGTCTTATTTTGTCTTTTCTTGTGTTGTTAGTTAGTGTAGGCGGCATTAAAAAATAAAAAAGCCGGCAAGGCATTGTTATGACGCGTCGCATCAAAGAAGCTGGCGTTTTCCCAATGTGAACCCCTGCCCCATAGCGTTTTGCAGCGAGTACTAACCCAGGCGGGTTCCCAATAGATAACGCCAAGCCCACCCGCTTTTTTGACTAATTGCGTTAAGGTTAACAAATACAATAATTGGCCTTTGGCAGTGGCGGGGAATTCCGGTTGCACCGCTTTGTTATCGAGTACATTACCGGCTTTATCGAAATTTTGCAGTGTCCAGGGATAAGCTGTTTCAACAATCATCACTTCTTTGTTATGCGCCGTTTTTAATTCGCTAATAGCCGCAGGAAGCTGTGGCAATTTATAAGTTGACCATTGCGGATAATAAGAGAGGCCAATAATATCAAAATCCGTTACACCATTTTCGGCGGCTTGTTTAAACCACCAAAGGGCATTTTCCGGTTGGGCGATGTGCAAAATAATCCCGATTTTTTTGTTGGCAGTTTTGCTGTAATCACGCACTGCTTTGATGCCGCTATTTAACAGTGTTGCATTGCGTTGCCAATCAGGAATGCCGTGGACAATATTTTTTTCCAACTGCAATATTTCGATATTGGTTTCATTGCCGACTTGCACCATATCTGGCAGCAGGTTTTTTTTATCCAATGCGGATAATGTTGCTATGGTGTAATCGTAAAGCGTTTTCGCTAATGTGTTGGTGTCAGTGATATGCGCCCAGGCTTTGGGAATAAATTGTTTTTCCGGATCGGTCCAGGTGTCGGAGTAATGAAAATCCAGCAGGGTTTTCATATTGTTGGTTTTGGCACGTTGCAGGGTTTTGGTTACATCGTCCAGGTTGGAATAGTTGGTCCATTCAGCGTTGTGCCATAAGCGCACTCGCACAAGTTTTGTGCCTTGCGTGGCGAAGAAGGTAAATGGATCGACTTTTTCACCTTTATCACGATATACCGCACCGCAGTCTTCCATTTCATTGATGTAGGATAAATCGGCACCGGTATAAAAATGATCAGCAGCAATGGCGTTGTTACCTGAAAACTGACCGGACAAAAAAATCACACCGATTGCCACGCGGATTTTTTTGTACAACACATTCACCATGATATTGCCTCGTATTTCATACGCTGCCAATACAACATTGTTGTATTGCGGGCAGTGAAAAAAGCGGCTGCCAGGGCAGCCGCGAGTAAGGAGAGATAGTCCCGAGTTAAACCCGTTTACGTGACAACTTTTGGGTAACCGTCACAGTCTCCAGTTCAAACCAATCGAGTAGCGAGTGCCAAATTCCTCGTACTTGTTGATATGCGCCGGATTGTTGGATTCCAAACCGTAGGCTTTGTACGGCTCGTTGGTGAGGTTTTGCACCTGGAACGACACTTTGTAGTGATCGTTGAATTCGTACGACAAACTCAAATCCCAGTAGCCTTCAGAATCGTTCATGCCCTCTTCACCCATCACCAGGTTGATGTCGCGCTGGAAGGCGCTGCGATAACTGTAAGACGTGCGCGCTTCAAAACCGTTGAGGTAATACCACAGGGTGAAGTTGGCGACGTCTTTCGACAGACCGGTCAGCTGCGCTTTGTATTCACTGTAGAGCGGTACAAATTGTTCAACGTTGGATTCGTTGTGCGAATAGTTGGTGTAGACGCCGAGGCCGTTAAATGGCGCGGGGAGGAAGTCAAACGATTGTTGCCACAACAATTCATAACCGCGGATGTAACCACCGCTGCCATTGATGGGGCGCGATACCTTGTACTCTTTGCCATTGTTAATTACGGTCTCCGCGTCGGCCGCGCGGGCGATAAAACTCTCCAGGTCTTTATAGAACAGGTTTACCGCGATTTGCGAACCTTCCGCGTAATACCATTCGTACGCGAGGTCCGCCTGGTCGGCGCGGAACGGATTCAGTTTCGGGTTACCGGAGGTAGATTCCCCGGGGTTGGAACCCCACAAATCCTGGTTCAGGTTGAGGCTCGGGCTCATCATGTTGACCGGCGCGCGCGCCATGGTTTTACCGGCGGCGAAACGGATCAGTTGTTCGTCAGTAACAGCCAGGGTCCAGTTGGTGCTGGGTAGTACATCGTTATAGTCGTGGTCGACCGCGATGGCTTCGATCATTTGCTGTGGTTGCCAGTTGCCGGGAGTGACTTCGACCCAGACATCTTCACCTTGCTGGTAACCGCTGGCGGTAGTTTCGGTATCCACATTGCGCACGCCGATGTTGCCGGTGAGGGGTAAGCCGGCGATTTCGGTAGCCAGGTCGAGCTGGAGGTATTGGGCGAAAATGTCTTCGCTCACATCCCAACTGGCGATCAGGTCATCGGCATCGCCCGGGCTCGGGTTTTTCAGGCTGCCGAAGTAGTGGCTGATCAGGGCGTTGCGGTCCAGGCTCAGGTAGTCCGGCAAGTCGCTCCAGTAGCTTGAGCTTTTGGCGTCGATCACCAGGTTGGCAGGAATGGCGCTGCCGGTATTTTGGGTCGCACTTTGGGTCCAGATCTGGCTGTGTTCGAACTTGTCGCGGCTGGAGCTGGCCAGGCCCACTTTAACGGCTTGCAGGATGCCGGCCTCCAGGTCGCGCTGCACATCGAGTTTGAACGAGGTCAGCTTGTCGCCGCCGGCGGCATCCGGTTGGACCTGGATGTCGCCAATGCTGTTGCGGGCCAGGTCGGTCAGGTCGGCATCGAGTAAAGCGAAGGTCATGCGGCCATCGGCAGTTGCGCCAAAGGTTGCGCGGCCGGGGTTATTCACCAGGGTACGAATCGACGCCCAGCGCTTGTCGCGGCTGGTTTCGGAAACACCGGCGTCCGCGGCGATAGTCCACAGATCCTGTGTCCATCTCACGTTCAGGCCGTGGCTGGTGAGTTCATCGTTCTGTACATATTCTTCGTTGATGTTACGTAAGCTGCTCAGGCCAACAGTGCCGGAGAGCAGATCCACCGCGTTCGCGCCCAGATCAGTATTGGTGTAAGCGGTGGGCGTGGTTTCCAGCAGATCCCATTGGTTGGCATAGGTATTGTCGATCTGGAAATCAAAACCCCGTTGTTGTTCGGATACATCGAATGACGACCAGAAACCGTCATAGGCGATTTCGAGGTTGTCGTTGGGTTTCCATTGGATGGCGACCATCGCGCCTTGACGCTCATCTTCACCACCACGCACCAGTGCTGAACCACCCCAGGGGGCGATGACGTTAGCGCCGAGTTGGTCATTCCACTGGGTGTTGTGCCAGGTATCACCGTAGTTCCAGAGTTCAGCGCGTTGGGTGGCGATGGGTTCGGAACGGGTTGAGTAACCGAGCGCTACACCCAGGGTGTCATCCGCAAACTGGTCGATATAGGAAATGCTGTAGCGCTGGCCGATACCGCTATTGGCGGCATCATCAATGTCTTTGCCCAGATCGAAAGACGTTGCGCGCACATCGACAACCACTTTGGTGGAATCGTAATCCAGGGGTTTGATGGTATTCAGGTTCACGCTGCCGGACACGCCGCCCTCGGCGATGGACGCTTGCGGGGTTTTATAAACTTGCGCGCTGTTAATCAGTTCGGACGGGAATTGGTCGTAACGGATATTGCGGGTTTCCTCCAGAATTGCCACTTCCCGGCCATTCAGGGTGGTGAAACCGAGCATGCCACCCATGCCGCGGATGGAAATCTGGCTGCCGTTGCCACGGTCGCGGTCTTGCGCCAGGCCTGGCAGGCGTTTTAACGAATCGCTGATAGACACGTCGGGCAACTGGCCGATATCTTCTGCGGAAATCGCTTCAACAACAGTAGCGGAATTGCGCTTTACTTCCATCGCCGACTGTAAGCTTTGGGCAAATTTACCGGTAACAACAACTTCGTCAACCAAGCCTTCGCTGGTTTGCGGGGGTGTTTGTGCGGTGGACACGCCACTGATCAGGGTAAGTGCCAGGAACAAGGGAGTGTGACGCAGGTTGATTGGGCTTTTCATACAGCTGTCCTCGTGAATGTTTTATCGTTATAGGTATAACTTTAATTCTATGTACGCTTAATTATCGTTAAGTAATAAAATATCATTTATATGATTATTTAATTGGCGCCAGGTGTCAACTGCAAGACAATGGCGCTAAAAATTAATTATTAAACGCGCCCGCGCTGGCTTTGGCGGGAATCAGGGTGGGAATGCAGCCGGTTTCCTGTGCATAGGTGCGGGATACGGCTGCCATCAGGCGGGGGATCACGGCGGCGGGTGCCACAGCGACAACGCAGCCACCAAAACCGCCCCCGGTCATGCGCACACCAGCCTGACCTTCGCTGGCTGTGGCAATGATTTCCACCAAACGGTCAATGGCGGGCGTGGTGATATTGAAATCGTCGCGCATGGAGATATGCGATTCACCCATCACCGTCACCAGTGCAGACAAATCCCCTTTGGCCAACGCATCGGCAGCCACCAGGGTGCGGGCGTTTTCGGTAAGGACGTGGCGCGCACGGCGGAAACTCAGGTCATCCAGCGCGCCTTCGGCAGCCAGTAAATCGCCCAGGTTTACGGCGCGCAGGGATGTTTGACCGAAATGGGTGGCGGCCTGTTCGCACTGCTGGCGACGCTGGTTGTATTCGCTATCGACCAATCCGCGCTTGACGCCGCTATGAACGATCAGGATTTCCCAGTCGCGGGGCATAGTGACCGCGCGGGTGGAAAGATCCTGGCAGTCGATCAGCAACGCACTGTTGGCCTGGCCGCGCGCAGAGATCAACTGGTCCATAATCCCGCAATTGCACCCTACGAACTGGTTCTCGGCCGCCTGGCCGAGCAATGCGGCGGTGGTGGGGTCGATGGTCTCGCCACTCAGGCTTAACAACGCGCGGATGACCGCCATTTCCAGCGATGCCGAGCTGCTCAGGCCAGCACCGGAAGGCAAATCGCCGGCGATGTATAAATCGCCACCGGCGAGCGTAAAACCGGCGCGGCAAAGTTGTTGTACTACGCCGCGAATATAGTTGGACCAGGCGTTGTGCCCGTCTTGCTGTTGCCCTTCGGTGAGTGGGATTAACACTTCAGCGTTATCAAAATTCCAGGCCACAACCCGTAGTTGGCGGTCGGCGCGCGGGCTCAGGGCGATGTAGGTGTGGTAGTTAATCGCGGCTGGCAAAACAAAGCCGCCGTTGTAATCGGTATGCTCGCCGATCAGGTTTACACGGCCGGGCGCTTTGACCAATGCTTTTGGATGGCTTCCAAAAAAATCGCCAAAGAGTTCGCTAACTCGTGCTTCGGAAAGGGTGTTCATGGGCTTGTTACCTATCGCCTTATTCTTTTGATTGCCAGGACATTATTTGTTTCCGGCGCACTATTTGTTTTTGAAGTGGACCGGACTCTGTGCGCGCAAACGCGCGGCTGCCTGTTCCGGGGAGATATCGCGCTGGGGTTCACCCAGCATCTCGTAACCCACCATAAATTTGCGCACGCTGGCACTGCGTAGCAGGGGCGGATAAAAATGGGCATGTAGTTGCCAGTGATCGCTACTGGCGCTATTGAATGGTGCGCCATGCCAGCCCATGGAATACGGGAAGGAACATTCGAACAGGTTGTCGTAACGCGCCGTCAGGTCGCGCAGGATCTGGCCGAGGTTCAATTGTTGTGACTCGCTCAAAGCGGTGATACGCGCCAGCTTGTGTTTGGGCAGCAGTAGTGTTTCGAATGGCCAGGCGGCCCAGAAAGGAACAACCACCAACCAGTCATCATTCTCGGTCACCACGCGCTCGCCAGTGGCCGACTCTTTATGGGCGTAGTCCAGCAGCAATGACTGGCCCTGTGTAGCCAGAAACGCGCGCTGTTGTTCATCTTCTTTAGCGACCAGCGTAGGAATATGGTCTTGCGCCCAGATTTGTCCGTGCGGATGCGGATTGGAGCAACCCATCACCGCACCTTTATTTTCAAAGATCTGCACGCTGGCATAACGCTGGCCCAAATCCGCCGCTTCGCGCATCCAGGTAGTAATAACGGCTTGCATTTCGTCATTCGATAACAGCGGCAGGGTTTTGCTGTGATCGGGTGAAAAACAGATGACGCGGCTCGTGCCTTGCTCGGCCTGGATCTGGAACAGCGGATCCCCTGTGGCCGGTGCTACGGGAACTTCCGGCATCAGCGCAGCGAAATCGTTGGTAAATACAAAGGTGGTTGGGTAATCGGGATTGCGCTCGCCGCCAATCCGCTCATTGCCTGCACACAGGTAACAGTTGGGATCATGGGCGGGGCTGTCCGGCCACTGGTTGGGTTCTTGCTGGCCCTGCCAGGGGCGTTTGTTGCGCTGGGGCGATACCAATAGCCATTCGCCAGTCAGCGGGTTGAACCGGCGATGGGGGTGGTCGTTGACCGAAAACCTTGCGTCTCTCACGGTTTACTCACAATAAATATGATAATTAATATTTATGCATAATTTATCCTATGATTGCCTAAAAAGCAATTAAAGGAAGAGATGTTTGAGCAGCGTTTTAGTGGTGTGGAATCGTGGAAATCTGGAATAGGAATTGTGATTATCGAATCAGGCTAGATTGAAATCAGGTGAAAGCTTAACGGGTTTCGGCCAGCCAAATGTGCACCAGCTTCTCTATCCGCTCCAAATCATATTGGCGCACCGCATTTAATAGTTGCTGGTGCCGCTGGTTACCCAACTGCGCTGGCGTAAGGTTGGCGATAATTTTCTTGCTGTTACTCATATCGCCGCTGGCCGCGCGGCGCGCAAGTTCCTCCAGTTCGGCGCTGATAATAGCGATATCCACAATGGCATTGTCGTCGCCAGCAGCGGCGACAGGCTTATCATCCTGCCCGGCAAACCTGACCTGCGCAAAGCGGCTCAATGCATTGAAAATATCGTCAAACGCATAGGGTTTGCCGATGAATTCCTGGAATCCTTGCGCGAGATAAAACGCGCGTTCATGTTCCAGGCTGGACGCAGACACCGCGATAATCGGCGTGTTGCGGTAGGCTGGATCGGTGCGCAATTTGCGCAGCATATCCAGGCCATTAATACCGGGCATACGGATATCAGTAAAAATAATATCGAAGTTGTGGCTGGCGCATTGCAATAGGCCTTCGTGGCCATCGCGCGCGGCGAGGGTTTCGCAACCGATCTGGCGCAGCAAATCCACGAGGATATCGCAGCTCGCCTGATCGTCTTCCACCACCAATGCACGGCAATGGCTGCCAGCTTCAAGGTGATGCGATGCCTGGTTGTTGCGCTGCTCCAGAACAATATTTTCACTGGCCAAAGGTAGCATTAAATAAGCGAGTGTTCCCTGCCCCAATACGCTCGATAACCGCAAACTGCCGCCCATACCTTCGGCCAGGTGACGCGACAGTGCGAGGCCCAAACCGGTACCGCCGGCATCTTCACCGGCTTGCCCTTGTTTGAACGCGGCAAATAATTCCGCCAATTCTTTTTCGGCGATACCGGGGCCGGTATCGCCAATCACAAATTCAACGTTGTTAGCGGGCAGCGGCATCACTTGCAAGCTCACGCTGCCGTGCGGTGTAAATTTAATCGCGTTGCCGAGCAGGTTTAATAAAATCTGGCCAATTTTCTGGCGATCGCCTTTCACAATATAGGGCGCTGGCAAATCGATCTGGGTAATCAGTTGCAAGCCTTTGGCGCTCGCGCGTTCGGCCATAATGGTTTGGATATCGTCGACTTCCTGGTGCAAATCAAAATAATCCTTACGCAAATTCAATACGCCGGATTCAATTTTGGAGAGATCGAGAATATCGTTAATCAATCCCAGCAAACGCTGGCTGGAGGTCAAAATTAATTCCAGGCGCTCGCGCTGGTTGCCGGTAAATTTTTCATCGCGCATCAGTAATTGCGTATAGCCGAGCACAGCGTTCAATGGTGTGCGAATTTCGTGGCTCATATTGGCGAGGAACCGGCTCTTTGCGCGCGTGGCTTCTTCTGCGGTTTCTTTAGCGCGCGACAATTGTGTCTCGGTTTCTTTTTGCGCGGAAATATCGGTCATGATATTTCCGATATATTGCGGCTTGCCCTGGTCATCGCGAATTACAAAAAATGTTTCATGGGTCGGGAATTGCGAACCATCCGGATGCAACGCTGCCAGCTCGCCTTGCCATTGGCCCTCGCGTAATACCTGCGGAATAATTTCATCGCGCACGTGCTGTTGCAATTCCACAGGAAAATATTGCCAGAATTGTTGCTTGAAGTTGCCATCGCCCAACACGCCATTGAGCATGGTGCGCATACTGGCATTCATGTAAATCGTTTCGGCGTCCAGTGTGGCGATACCAAAACCCTGGCTTGAATATTCCGCGAAGCGTTTGAATTTTTCCAGCTCGGTAAACAGCAGGTTTTTTTCGGTGATATCGCGTCCAATACCCAATATGCCGGTGGGTTTTCCTTCGTCATCACGCAGGGCAACCTTTAATGTATCCAATAAATAGCGTTGTTGGTTGGCAATGGAAATCCATTGTTCATAACGGTGCGGTTCATGGCTGCGCAACGCTTGTTGATCATAATGGCGAAATAAGTCTGCTAATTCCGGGGTTACCAATTGCTGCTCGGTCTTGCCGAGCACTTCATGCTCCGGGCGACCCAGCATCTGGGCGAAGGCTTTATTACAGCTGATATAAAAACCTTCCATGTTTTTTAACCAGATAGGGTCGGGAATGTTATCGAGCAGGCTACGCAAATGTTGTTCGCGTTCTTTTAATGCCGCTTGCGACGCTTGCAATTGTTCCTGTGTTTGCTGGCGCTGGACAATTTCATTTAACAGCCAATCATTTGCTGCGCGCAACGCCTCGGTATGCGATGAAACATCTTCCTCCAGTTTTTGTTGGATGCGCAGAAACAAGTCATCATTTTTTTGGCGTGCGCGCAAATAAGCGGTGAGCAAGCCAATCAAGGTTAGACCCATCGCCAGTGCGGATAATTGTAACCAGCTCGGTAAATACCAGGGGCGTAAATCATTGGCTTCCGGAATAAGCGGAACCGCGCTGTTGCGCTCAACATAACCCAATGCTGAAACCAGAAATAACACCACACCAACTCCGGCGCACAATAGTAAAAAAGCTTGTGCCTGGGGATTGTTGTGGCGAATGCGCGGAATTAATGCCCAGGCGAGGATGGAAGTGACTACCAGCATGCCAATGCTGTCGCCCATCCACCAGAAGGCCCAGCTTTTTATTAATTCACCCTGCGGAATAATATTGAGGTAATAAAGTGAGTTGACGCCAATGCTGGAGGAAATGCTGCAACAAATAAAAATGCTGCCAATAAAATATAACGCGCGCGGCAAGCTGATTAACAAATTGCGTGTAAACAGCCCGCGATTCATACGCGCAATTAACCAACTTTGCAACAGGTCGGCGCAAGTCATCAGGAAGGTAAAGGCGATACTGGTAAAGCTGCGCCCGATATTTGGATCAAAATGTAAAAAAAGTGTGGCGGTAAATGCGCCGATAAAAATTCCGGGCGCAACGCGCAGCCCAAACAATAACAAACCGAAGAGCGCAACACCGGCGGCCGGCCATACCAGTGTTACATTGGAGGTGAGTGAACTCCACATCATTCCAAACTGCGCCAGCGCAAAATACACCAGTGCAAACATTACATTTAATAACGGGAGCTTGGCGAAGAAATACAATTTGTTGCGCGCGAGGTTTACCACAGGAACAACTCCATCAAGCGAGGCGCTGTTCCAGGGCCTGGTAATTCAATTCTTCCGGTTTGTGGTGGTGATAACCTTGCCCCCACTGTACACCCAGTGCGTGTAACTGCCGGGCGACTTCAGCGGTCTCCACAAACTCGGCGATCACTTCTTTATCGAGTGACGCGGCCATTTCAATAATGGATTTAATCATCGCGTAGTGGGATGGGTCGGTATCCATATCGCGCACAAAAATACCGTCGATTTTTATTTTGTCGAATGCCAGCTGGTGCAAATAGGCATAGGACGCAAAGCCGCTACCAAAATCATCCAGCGCAAAATGGCAACCAAAATCGCGCAGGGTTTGCATAAACTGGCGCGCCGAATCGATGTTGACAATCGCCTGGGTTTCAGTAATTTCAAAACAAAATTTATTGGCCGGTAAATTGTGCTGCTTGAACGTGTTGATAATAAATTGCGCGAGTTGTGATTCGCGAATGGAAATTGCCGACAGGTTGATAGAAATCAGATCCATGCGCTCCAGCAACCGCGGATTGCGCGCGAACAGCGCCAGCACATGGTTAATCATCCACTTATCCAGCTCCGGAATTAAATGCAAACGCTCGGCCGGGCCGATAAATTCACCGGGCGATACCATGCGTTGCGCCTGCGGGTCCCACAAGCGTAATAAAACTTCCAGTCGATAAATCGGTTCTGCTTGCTGGTTGGCAGCCGGAAAATATTCCAGTAACTGGAAATAGGCGCGGAACAACTGGTTTTGCAATGCATCGACCAGACGCGATGCCCAGTTGATATTTTCCTTGTGCAAATCGCTGCGCTTGGTCGCTTCCTCCAGAGTAAATACTGCGCCGCGCGCATCGCGTTTGGCGACGAAAATGACTTCATCGGCAGCGAGCATAATCTGGTCATAACTGACGATGGTGCGTGTCAACGGCAAGGTGGCAATCGACGCGGCGAGCTTGAACTGGCGGTCTTCCCATTGGAAATTAAATTGTTCCAAATGTTTGAGAATGCTCTGGGCTAATTCCACACCGTTATCGTTACCATCACCTTCAGTGATCACCACAAAACGGTCGCCACCCAAACGGGCAAAAAAATCGGTGCGCGATAATAACCCCGAAACACTATCTGCAAATTGCCGCAGCAATTCATCGCCAGCGATGCAGCCGCAACTTTCATTGATCAAGCGGAAGCGATCAATATCAATTAGCAAAAATGTTGCGCTTAAATTTTCGATCTGGATGCGTGCCAGTAGTTCGGAGACATGCGCTTCCAGGGCGTTGCGGTTGTGCAGGCGGGTAACAAAATCGTGGGTGGCGAGGTAATTGAGGCGGTCCTGCATGTAGCGCCGCTCATTAATTTCCTCACGCAACTGGCGGTTGGCGATGGTGAGTTCTGCCGTGCGTTCGCGCACTTTGGTTTCCAGCTCGCGGTTGAATGATTTCAGCTCCGTCACCATTGCCTGGCGTTCCAACTGGTAGCGCACCCGCGCGCGCACTTCGTCGGTGTTAATCGGCTTGGTGATGTAATCCGCACCGCCCACGCGAAAACCCTGGCTGATATCATCGGTGCGTGCGGTAACAAAAATAATCGGGATTTCCGTGGTCGCCAGATCGGCTTTAAGACGGGTACAGACTTCAAAGCCGTTCATGTCCGGCATCATGACATCGAGCAAAATCAGCTCCGGCAAACGGCGCGCAGCCAGTTCCAATGCGCGTTCACCCGAGGTGGCAACCAATAATTCGCAGTCCAGATCTTCAAGGATTCCGCTGAGGACATCCAGATTTTCCGGAGTATCGTCCACCAGCAGGATACGCGGCGCACTCGACATAACAACCAAGTCCTTCACTATTGTTGTCATCGGATAATAGCAGAAGGATAAGGAATAGCTACGCGCCGGTTATGAAGATTTGTTTGGTCGCAAATGCATTCGCCTGATTCGCGCTATAACGCCGTAGGGGTGCGATTTATCGAATCCGCTTTTATGGTTAGCGCGTGCAAATCGCTACCGTGCGTTACATTCCGTTTCACACGCTGTTAGTGATTCCAGCCAGGGTTCATCCAGTTTGCCAAACGCGATGGTTGCCTGAAAATGGTGATCGGTTTTTTTACCGGAAAATAGCGCGTGGTATTCACGCGGAACATAAATAAGGTCAACCAACAGCTCATCAATGTACACAGTGTCAGGGTCTTTCTGCTTGCTGTCACACTGCCTGTACGTATCTTTAACAAGCGCAGGTAAAATTAAAAATTGACTGCCAGGGATTTTTTCCTGCCGGGATAAACTTGCTTCCAGTGTGGCTCTATTGGCCGCTGCATCAATGATGTAAAGGCGCGAACGCTCTTTTTCAAACTGCTGCAATTCATCTTGCACGTCTTTTATTTTTTTCGCCTGGGCTGATGATTGCTGGAGTTGGTTCAATTGTGTTCGGAGTTTTTCAACGAGCTGTTGATAGGCATTGCCATTGAATTCTATTAAAACAAAACCTTGCTCGGCAGTATTGCTACCCGGATGATCGCAAACATCAGCGAAACGAAAGGTAGCATAATGTTCGCGCGTTAATTTTAGCTGGCGATAGTAATAATAATTTTCATCAGTGGTTGTGTCCGGGCGTGTATTCCATTGCACGGATAAGCTTATCCCCGAGTTCTCTTTCTCAAAACCGTAATGGTGCGGAAAATTTAATTCCCGCTCGCTAAGGGTGATGCGTGCTTGTGCCTCATGGCGATTGTAGGCGCTATGACCCAGCACCATGCTATTTACCACAATTAATAAACCGGCCGCACTCCATAATAATTTATTCATGGCGCCACCTCCCGTGCCTGCTCCATTGTGTTTGACGCTATTATTAATTGTTGCTGCCATTTACGCAGGCGATTAAAAATAGCCAATGCCAGGATCGCCGTGAGGCCTATCACTAAAAAGAATAGCGATTTCGGCATCCAGTCCCACCACCAATCAAAAAATTTGTTACACAGGAAAACTGCAAAAAATACATTGCCCAATAACATTAATTGCCCGTTATGGCGGCGTAAGCCAAACACAATCAACGCAGCACTGGTTGCGAAGCCCAGGATTTGATACATACCTTCAATAAGATGAGCGTTCCAGGGCAGGTAGCTACCCCGGCCCCAATTGCTGAGTAACAATAGCGCGAGAAAAAATGCGCAGGCAGAAATTATCTGGTAAATCGCCGCAAACCCCGGATGGCGGTCTTGTGACTTGAATAGCGGTAATGCAAAAAAAGCCAACGCGGAAAGCAGGAAATTTTCCGGCCGCTCCCATAATGCCGTCCAGTAAAGGCCACCGAACCAGAAGGTGGTTTTTGCGGCAATAAACATAAAACCGGTAACCAATCCAGCGACCAGCAATAGGCGCGCTTGAAATAAATAAGCCAATAAAAATCCATACACCGCATAAGCTGCAAACGCGTTGGGTGATGGCGTGATATTAAAAATACTGCCGAGCAGCACCAGATTTAATACGAAGCAGACAAAAGAAATAATGGCGGCAAGTTTGGCGTAATAACCGGAGTTATCCCGTTGTTTGATCCAGGCGGCGGCAAAGAGCATTAATAATGGAGCTGTGATCAACGCACTGACTTGCTGTGGTTGATTGAGGTATCCCCAATATTGATAGAACAGGAAAAACACGCTGGCAGTGAATGCCCCGGCTCCGAGAAAGGCCACAATCTGTGTACCCAGGGATAAATGCCGCGCACGTTCAGTGAGATCAATATCTTGCTGTTGTTGTAAGCTGCGCAGTAATTGCTGGTGATAGGTTTGAATCGCGCGGTGTTGTGCATCATCAAGTATTAGCAGGCCGCGCTCATGCAGGATTTTTTGCTCGGCATTGAATGCGCGAATTTGATCGGCGCGCGCCTGGGCTTCCGCTTTGGTGGTTGCTTTATCGTCAATAATTAATGTCATAGCGCGTCCTTCGTATCACATGATTTATCTATGGTTTTATTTTTTGAACCACAAGGCCGCTACACCGATAGCGATAAGTGCCAGCGCTGCTGCGGGTATATCGTTGTTTAACCAGTCATTTACCAGCATTGCAGTTTGTGGGTCGCGATACAGCAAATAACCCGCGGCACCAAAAGCTAGCGCAGCAATCAGTTTGCGCCGGCCCAGATGACGTTGATGTTTTTTGCGTGCGATTAATTCATGTGACAATTCATCAAGGCGCTGCGACATATGCGGCAGCTGTTTCATGCTGTTAAACACCAGGTCCGGCACTTGCGGGAATTTTTCCATCCAGTCAGGCGCGGTGCGTTTGAGTTCGCGCCAGAGTGATTTGGGGTGGAAACGATTTTTTAACCAGCGCTCCAGATAAGGGTGTGCGGTCGCCCACAGATCCAGGTCCGGATACAACTGGCGGCCCAGCCCTTCAATATTGAGCAAGGTTTTCTGCAGCAGGACTAATTGCGGTTGCACTTCCATATCAAAGCGGCGCGCCGTGCGGAATAAACTTAGCAAAACATTGGCGAAAGAAATTTCTTTCAGCGGTTTTTCAAAAATAGGTTCGCACACAGTGCGAATCGCTGCTTCCAGTTCCTCGACCCGTACATAATTTGGCACCCAGCCGCTTTGCACATGCAATTCCGCTACCTGGCGATAATCGCGGCGGAACATCGCGAGCAAATTGCGCGCGAGGTAATACTGGTCTTCGCGGGTGAGCGATCCCACAATTGCCATATCGACAGCGATATATTGCGGCAGTTGTGGATGTTGCGTGGCAACAAAAATATTACCGGGGTGCATATCGGCGTGGAAGAAGTTGTGATCAAACACCTGGGTGAAAAAAATCTCTACACCGCGTTCGGCGAGTTTTTTCAGGTTGGTGTTTTGCGCATTCAGCGCGGCCATATCGGTAACCGGAATACCGTAAATGCGCTCCATCACCAATACATTGTGACGGGTGTAATCCCAATAGACTTCAGGAACATAAAGCAGCGGTGAATTTAAAAAATTGCGCCGCAGTTGCGAGCCATTGGCGGCTTCGCGTTGCAGATCCAGTTCATCAAAAATCGTGGTGCGATAATCTTCCACAATTTCCACCGGATGCAGGCGTTTGCCATCAATCGTATTTTTTTCCACCCAGCGTGCAACCATCAGCAGCAACTCAACATCCTGCGCGATGACTTTTTCGATTCCGGGGCGAACAACTTTGATAACCACATCGCGGCCGTCTTTGAGGGTGGCGGTATGCACTTGCGCGACGGAGGCGGAGGCGAGTGGCGAGGCATCGTAGCTGGCAAATACATCGCTGACTTTTGCGCCCAGTGAAGCTTCGACAATGCGCTGGAATTCTTCGCTGGCAAACGGGGCGACGTTATCTTGCAAGTGATTTAGTTCGATGACGATATCGTCGGGCACCAGATCCGGGCGTGTAGAGAGTAATTGGCCGAATTTTACAAAGATCGGGCCTAAATCTTCGCAGGCGCGGCGCAAGCATTCACCGCGCGATAATTTTTCGCCAGTAGTTGAGCGCGGCTGCGGGAATAATTTAAAGAAAAATAATGCGGCGCGGGCGGCGAACGGTAAATTATCGGGGAGCAATTGGTCCAGGCGATAACGGGCGAAGACGCGCAGGATTGTTAATAAACGAAGGAAGACCATTACAAACTCAATTCTCTTTTTTGTGTAGGTTGGTGGTGAGGAACGAACCCCAACATGACCGGCTTGCCCAACACAATGAATTCCTTTCGTGGTGGCGAATGTGCATTTTATTGTTTAGCAATTTTTATGCGTTGCTTTGTTGGGCATCGTTCCTCAGCCCAACCTACGTTTCTCCGCAAGCAGCTTTTCAACGCGCGCGGCAGCGCGATCAACTGATAACCGCAATTCGTCCACTTGTTGGTAAAAATCTTCCAGCTCGGGTTTGGAAACCAGTACTTGGTATTCTTCGGTTAAAAATTCTTTGGTTAAACGTGTTGCGCTTTGGGCGCGGTCTTTGGCCCAGCCAAATTTGGTACGAATGATTTGCGCCGTCTGGTGGCCAATAATGTCGCCGGTAAATTGGCTGAACATATCTTCCCAATCGATATCGAGATTTTTTAACAGCGCTTGCAACGCCGCGAGCAAGCCCAGGTCGCCCATGGCAGTCACGCCGGAATATTTCAGGTTGTGGATTTCGGTGGTCGATAATTGCAGCAGAGCCATTAGTGAACCGCTGAGTTGCGTATCTACTTCGCCATCCCAATTTGCCATTAACTCGATTTCTTCATCGACGGGCATAACAAATAAAGTTATCGCCACTGGCGCGGTGATTTTTACCGCGAGGATTTTTCCACTCAAGCGCGCAAGGCCGATGCGGGTCGCAGGATCATAACGCAACGCGGTGTTAATAATTTTTTCTGCGCTGGCGAGGGCGGCGGTGGTGAGCATTTTATCCATACGATTAATGGTTAAGGCTTGATGCCTTTGTGCAGCGCAACAATGCCGCCAGTCATGTTGTGGAATTCGGTGCGCACAAAGCCGGCATCATCCATCATCTCTTTTAAGGTTTGCTGGTCCGGGTGCATGCGGATGGATTCCGCCAGGTAGCGATAACTTTCCGCGTCGTTGGTCACCAGCTTGCCCATAAACGGCAGGACTTTAAATGAGTAGGTGTCGTACACCTTGCTGAGCAATTCGTTTTGCGGTTTGGAGAATTCCAGTACCAGTAAACGACCGCCGGGCTTCAACACGCGCTGCATGGAGCGCAGGGCGAGATCTTTATCGGTAACGTTACGCAGGCCGAAGGCGATGGTGATGCAATCGAAGGTGTTATCCGGGAACGGCAGGAATTGCGCATCGCACTGCGCGAAGCCGATGTTGCCGGCAATGCCGCGGTCAATCAAGCGGTCGCGGCCAACGCCGAGCATTGAGGCATTAATGTCTGCGAGAATCACCTGGCCGGCTGCGCCTACGCGTTTGGCGAATTGGTAACTCAAATCCCCTGTGCCGCCGGCGATATCCAGGACCTTGTGGCCGGCGCGCACGCCCGAGGCTTCAATCGTGAAGCGTTTCCACAAGCGATGGATGCCGCCGGACATCAGGTCATTCATCACATCGTATTTGGCGGCGACCGAATGGAACACCTCGGCAACGCGCCCGGCTTTTTCTTCGACGGGAACTTGCTGAAAACCGAAGTGGGTGGTTTTTTTCTCGTTCATAGCGGCAATCCAGGGCTGGGCTAAAGAGGGCGGATTTGTTGTGGGGCGCATTGTACAATGCCCTTTCGTTTCTCACACCCCAAAAATCCCGCCCCTGCGCTGTAGGTAGTCAAAGGAGCAAATCAAAGGAGCAAATTATGCGTATTGCCCATGCATTGATTTGTCTATTGTTGATCGCGCCACCGGTGATGGCCGATACGCTCCAGCCTTTTGCTACCGATGGCTGCTCGCTGTGGATTGATGGCCCGCCCGGTAACCCCAATCTCTGGCGTCATTGTTGTGTGGCCCATGATCTGGCGTATTGGGTTGGTGGTACCGAAGAACAGCGCAAGCAGGCTGATGACGCCATGAAGCAGTGCATCCGCAAAGCGCAGCAACCCATGATAGCTACCCACACTTACAACAGTGTGCGAATGGGCGGTGGGCCTTATTGGCCGTCCACTTACCGCTGGGGTTACGGTTGGCATTACCTGAATGGCATCTGGCCGCGCGGCTACAAAACTCCTTCGCCCGATGAAAAGGCACAAATCAATCGCCTGATGCCCGCCGCATTGCAATTGATTGCGGAGGACGCCATGCGCAATCCTGTACATCCTCCGCCCAGTCCGGCAGCCCATTCGTCGGCGGATGCCCACAGCAGTGCGGCGAGTAGCGCGGGTTTATAGGTCGTATCCGGTGCCAAAAGCAGGTTGGCGCTTCACAACGCCGAGCGGCGTGCTATAGCGCACAATCGGCGCCCCTCCGGAGTGATTGAATACACGAGTTTCGGGGTGTGGTGATTGCCCGGAACTTCCCATCCAAACCGGGGTTTGCCTCGGGCAATTCACTTACCGGGGTCATGCGCCCCAGGAGTCGGCTATGCATACTATCCATCGTTGGGCTGTGCGTTGTTTGGCTTTCATGTCCGTTGCTCTTGCTGTTCCCGCATCGGCGTATTTGCAATTTACCTACACCAGCCCGGAGTTGCCCGCGACTGCGGTATTCATCGCGGGCGATCCGGTGAACGTTGATGATTTCTGGCTGGAGCCTATTTCATTTAACGTGTCTTTCAATGTGGCAGAGCAGGATTTATCGCTCAAACCAATAACGCATTTTTTCATGGACGACTTCAGCATCACCTTTAACTCTGAATTTGGTCCGCTGTATTTCCCGCTGCGGTTGAGTCCTGCTTCGTACGGGCGGGTAAGCCTGAACCGGGACGGTGATATCACTGGCTGGAATTTGATGCTCACCATTACCGAACTGATTACGCCGCAGACGGATATGATCGAGTACCGGTTGGCGAACTATCGGGTTGATATCACTTCCCAGAACGGCACTGGCTGCAATTGCGATCTCTTCAGCAATCGCTTCCATCCATTTACCTGGCATGGCGGGCGTTATATCCAGTTCCAGTTGTATCAATTCGATTATCTGGGTACCAATGATGCGGGTAGCTGGACGATCAGGGAAATCTCCGTGCCGGAACCCCAGGCTTTACCGCTGTTGTTGGTCGGATTGCCGGGCCTGATTGCCTGGCGGCGGCGCCGGAAATATTGAGCCCTGGTGCCGGGTTGTACAGGCAACAAACAGCGGCAGCAAAATTCGGGGCTTTGAATGTAAACAAGTTTAAGAAAACATGTTTGAACGCCATCAACTAGATTACAATCGCGCTCCCGGTAATCCGGGAGCATTTTTTTTTGAAACAGCGTTTGGTTATCTTGGTCTACCCTTCAGGTACGCCAGCCAGGCGATTCACACCACCCAGAGGCGGTCACGTCGGCAAGTGTTAACTCCAGCCAACTTTTTAATGGAGACCCCATGAAATTTCGTTTTCCCATTGTCATCATCGATGAAGATTTCCGTTCCGAGAACACCTCGGGTTCCGGCATCCGCGCTTTGGCCGATGCTATCGAGCAGGAAAATTGGGAGGTGCTCGGCGTCACCAGCTACGGTGATTTGTCGCAGTTCGCGCAACAACAATCGCGCGCGTCCGCCTTTATTTTGTCGATTGATGACGAAGAGTTTGGAACCGGCTCGCAAGAAGAGACCGACCACGCCCTTAAAGCCCTGCGTGCTTTTGTGGAAGAGATCCGCTACAAAAACGCCGACATCCCGATTTACCTCTACGGTGAAACGCGCACCTCGCGCCATATTCCCAACGATATTTTGCGCGAGCTGCACGGCTTCATTCATATGTTTGAAGATACGCCTGAATTCGTGGCGCGCCATATTATCCGCGAAGCCAAATCCTACCTGGATGGCCTGGCGCCACCCTTCTTCCGCGCCTTGGTGCATTACGCGCAAGATGGCTCCTATTCCTGGCACTGCCCCGGCCACTCCGGCGGCGTAGCCTTTTTGAAATCGCCTATTGGCCAGATGTTCCACCAGTTCTTCGGTGAGCGCATGTTGCGTGCCGACGTCTGTAATGCCGTGGAAGAGTTGGGGCAGTTGCTTGATCACACCGGTCCAATCGCTGCCTCCGAGCGCAACGCGGCACGTATTTTTAACGCGGACCATTGCTACTTCGTTACCAACGGAACTTCCACTTCCAACAAAATGGTATGGCATTCCACGGTAGCGCCGGGCGATATTGTGGTCGTGGACCGCAACTGCCATAAGTCGATCCTGCACTCGATTATTATGTGCGGCGCGATTCCGGTATTCCTGATGCCGACGCGCAACAATCTCGGTATTATCGGCCCGATCCCGCTGGAAGAGTTCACACCGGAAAGCATCGCGCGCAAAATCGAAGCGAATCCATTCGCGCGTGAAGCGGCCAATAAAAAACCGCGCATCCTTACCATTACCCAATCGACTTACGACGGTGTGCTTTACAACGTAGAGACGTTGAAAAATATGCTCGATGGCAAAATCGATACCCTGCATTTCGATGAAGCCTGGTTGCCCCACGCTACCTTCCATGAGTTCTACAAAGACATGCACGCGATTGGCAAAGATCGCCCGCGCGCCAAAGAGTCGATGATTTTCTCTACGCAATCCACGCACAAATTGCTCGCCGGTTTATCGCAAGCATCGCAAGTGCTGGTGCGTGAATCGGAAAAAGTAAAACTGGATCAGGATGCATTCAATGAAGCCTACCTGATGCACACCTCTACCTCACCGCAATACTCCATTATCGCGTCGTGCGACATTGCTGCGGCCATGATGGAAGCGCCCGGTGGTCACGCACTGGTAGAAGAATCCATTCTCGAAGCACTGGATTTCCGGCGCGCCATGAAAAAAGTGGACGAAGAATGGGGTCAGGATTGGTGGTTCCAGGTATGGGGTCCGGATGAATTTGCAGAAGACGGTGTCGGTGACCGCGAAGACTGGGTGTTGCGTAGCGATGACAACTGGCACGGCTTCGGTAAACTCGCACCGAATTTCAACATGCTCGATCCGATCAAAGCCACCATCGTTAACCCCGGTTTGTCGGTCAATGGGCAATTCAGGCGCTGCAACAATTTAAAGATGACTACGACAAGAACCAGCCGATGTGGCGGATCATGCCGGAGTTTGCGCAAGCGAACCCGCGCTACGAGCGCATGGGCCTGCGCGATCTTTGCCAGCAAATCCATGACTTCTACAAAGCCTACGATGTTGCGCGCCTGACGACGGAAATGTATCTCTCCGATATGCAACCGGCGATGAAACCCTCCGATGCGTTTGCCAAAATGGCGCACCGCGAAATCGAACGCGTGCCAATCAACCAGCTCGAAGGCCGCATCACTTCCATTTTGTTAACGCCGTATCCACCGGGCATTCCGTTGTTGATTCCGGGCGAGCGCTTTAACAAAACCATCGTGGACTATTTGAAATTCGCGCGCGATTTCAATGAGAAGTTCCCCGGCTTCGAAACTGACGTTCACGGTCTGGTAAAACGCGAAGTGGATGGCAAAAAAGATTATTACGTAGACTGCGTAAAACAATAAAGCTGCCGTTCATGAACAGGATGTTATAAATTAAAAAGCTATCTCATTTACGTGAGATGGCTTTTTTATCGCCACCATAAAACCAGGAAGGTAAATACTATGAGCAAAGTCAAACTATTTGAGAATCAACAAATTCGTAGCCACTGGGATCAAGAGCAGGAGCAGTGGTATTTCAGTGTGATTGATGTAGTGGCCGCACTTACCGGTAGTGTTAACCCTCGTAAATACTGGAGTGTGCTCAAAACCCGCTTAAAAACAGAAGGTAGTCAGTTGGCTACAAAATGTAGCCAACTGAAATTGCCTTCTTCTGATGGCAAATCCTACCTTACAGATGTTGCCGATACGGAGACCCTGCTACGCCTTATCCAATCCATTCCCTCCCCTAATGCTGAACCCTTCAAACTCTGGTTAGCGCAGGTTGGCTATGAGCGGCTGGAGGAAAACGAAGATCCTGAACTGACAATCGACCGTGCCCTGGAGAGCTATCTGGCCAAGGGCTATTCCAAAGAGTGGATTAACCAGCGACTTAAAAGTATTGAGGTACGCAAGGAATTAACTGATGAATGGGAGAGTCGGGGTATAGAGCGTGGAAAAGAATTCGCGATCCTGACTGATGAGATTACGCGTGCATGGAGCGGGCTGACTACAAAAGAATATAAGCAATTTAAAAATCTTAAAAAAGAAAACCTGCGCGATAATATGAGTAATTTGGAATTAGTGTTGAATATGCTGGCAGAGGCAACCACCACTGAAATTTCCAAAGAGCTTGACCCTCACAATTTTGATGCAAGTAAACAAATTGCCCAACAAGGTGGTGAGGTAGCCGGTAATGCACGTAAAGATATTGAGTCGAAAACAGGCAAAAAAGTCGTGACAGCAAAAAATGCAAACCAGCTCGCGCATACCGGGCAGAAAAATATCTCGAAAAAATAAAAATTAACTAACCTTTTAAAAATATTTCACCCAATCACAATCAAACAGGGAAACAATATGCGTGCTCATTGGTATTCATGGTGTGTTCTGGCGCTGCTGGGAATATTGCTCGGCGGTTGCGGCAAATCGCCTGAAGAACAAAAAACTTCATCGACGGACAAGACTGAGCAGATAGCGCCGGATTGGGAAGCGCATATTGCGGATTACCCCAAGCGTTGGGTTGCAGCAGAGGCGCCCATGTATATCCGTTTCACGCACCCGGTGGTAACGGAAGAGCAAGTGAATACCGCGTTCAATCCCAAACTGGTTGTGCTGGATAATAAAATCCCCGTCAATCTCACCTTTACCTCCACCACTGATTTGCGTATCCAGCCCGCTGAACGTTTGCCAGGCGATGCCGCAATTCGTGTGCGTTTAAGCCCAAAGGGATTGCAGGCGATTGACCAATCGCTGGATGATTTTGAATTTGAAGTCCATACCATCAAACAGGATTTTGATTTGAAAGTGAACAGCCTGAGCACCATGACAGGCAACGAAGAACAAATGCAATTAAGTGGCAGCGTCACTACGGCTGACACAGCTGAACTGGATGCAGTGAAAAAAATTCTCAAGTTGCAAGTTAATAGTGCCGCAACAGATGCGGTCTGGACCCAGGAGACCGATAAAAAAACGCACAATTTTTTATTGACCGGCATTAAACGCACTGACACCACCGGGAATATTCATCTGGAGTGGGATGGCGCGGCGCTCGGCTCCGCGGATAAAGGCGCGCGCGACCTGGAAATTCCCGCATTAAAAACATTCCAGGTAACCGGCGTACAAGTTATTCGCGAACCCAATGCGGCAATTGAAATTCAATTTTCCGATGAGCTGGATGAAAACCAGAACCTCGCCGGTTTAATTACCCTGGGTGGCAAAGCAGTTAAAGCCGTAGTGGATGGCAGTGTTATTCGCCACACGCTGGAACAAACGACTACCGGTGAATTGGACTTGGTGGTTAATGCGGCCGTTGCCAGCGGCAAGCGCAAAACCCTCGCTAACGATTACCAGCAGCAAGTGGTATTGGAATTGGTAAAACCTTTAGTGCGTTTTGTTGGCAAGACATCCATTTTGCCACCGGCGAGCCAGATCTCCGTGCCGTTTGAAGCCGCAGGCGTAGATTCTGTGCAAGTTGTTGCGTTCAAGGTTTTTGCTAATAACGTCGGCCAATATTTGCAGGACTATCAATTAACCGCCGCTTACCCTGCAACCGATACCGGCCGCTATTTGTGGCGAAAAACCTATCGCTTGCCGGAAATTCCGCGCGCCGGTGTAAAACGTTTTAACCTGGACCTCACCGAATTAATGGCGCAACACCCGGATGGGTTGATTCGTTTGGAATTGCGCATTGATCGCAGCAATTCTGTGTATACCTGTGATCAACCGCGCCCCACCGAACCCGTCAGTAAAATGCCGGAGGATTCTGAAGGTGACGGCTATTACGAACGCGAACAGGAACCGGCCTGGTACCAGCAATATTATCAATCGCAAGGTTATTATAATTACAGCGAACGCAATAACCCTTGCGACGATACGTTTTATTATTACGGCGATGAGATTTCTTCTGCGCGCAATTTTATTGTTTCCAATATCGGTTTAACGGCCAAACGCGCCGACGGTAATCAATTGCATGTGATCAGCACGGAATTAAATTCCGCCAAGCCCCTCAGCGGTACCGAGATTACTGCGTACAACTATCAACGCCAACCGATTGGCAATGGCAAAACCGACAGCTACGGTATGTTGCAGTTAACCACCGACGGCGTACCGTTTTACCTGGAAGCAAAAAGCGGTAACCAGATTGGTTATTTACGCGTGCGCAACAACGAAGCATTGCCAACCAATCAATTTGATGTCAGTGGCGAGCATATCAAAGGGGGACGGAAAGGTTTCCTGTATGGCGAGCGCGATGTGTGGCGTCCGGGCGACGATATTTTCCTCACGTTTATCCTGGAGGATAAATCCCAACAGCTGCCGGCGAATCACCCGGTCACGCTGGATTTGTTTGATCCCAGCGGCAAAAAAGTAACCAGCCAAACCAGCACGCAACCGGTGAATGATTTTTATACCTTCACCTTAAAAACCGAAGAAACTGCGCCAACCGGAAATTACCGCGCGGTGGTGCATGTGGGCAACCGCTATTTCGACCAATTATTAAAAATTGAAATGGTTGTGCCCAACCGTTTGAAGGTGGATTTAACGCCGGAAGAAACGCCGCTGCGTATTGGCAATATGCCCACTAAAGTTTCGTTGTTTGCACAGTGGTTGCAAGGTGCAACGGCCAAGAATTTAAAAACCGATTCCGAATTAAAACTCTTTACGCGTAAATCGGTGTTTACCGGTTTTGAACAATTTAATTTTGATGACCCGGTGCGCACCTTTGCCGGCAGTACCCAAAAAGTATTTGATGGCAATGTCGATGAAAAAGGCCACGCCGAATTTAATGTGGATGTCAGCTTGTCATCGCCGCCACCGGGGAAACTTACAGCATCATTCACCACGCGCGTATTTGAAGAGAGCGGTAACTTCAGCACTATTTTGCGCCCTTACGAATTATTGCCGTTTGATCATTGGGTCGGTATTAATATCGCCAAAGGCAGCGGTTATATGGATTCCATCGGCCGCGACGAGGATCATCCGGTGTTATTCCAAACCCTGGGTGCTGATGGCAAAGCCGAAGCCAATCGCAATGTCGAAATTAATGTGTACGAAATTGGCTGGCGCTGGTGGTGGGATGAAGAACAGGAAAACCTCGCCGAATATTTTAATAATTCAGTGCGCACCCCGGTACACACTGAAACGTTGGTCAGCGATGCAAATGGCCGCATTAATTGGAAACTGGAAAAAGGCAAATACGATTGGGGCCGCCATATTATTCGCGTGTGTGACATTGATTCCGGCGATGCCGGGCACTGCGCAGGCGAAGTGGTTTATTTAGGCTGGAGTTACGATTCTTCTGCACAAAGTGATTCGGCAACACAATTAATGCTCTCTACCGATAAGGAAAAATATGCGGTCGGTGATGTAGCCAAAGTACGTTTGCCCAAAGCGCGTGAAGGCAGGATTTTATTGAGCCTGGAAAATGGTACCCGTGTACTGGAATCACGCTGGCTGGATTTGCAGCCCGGTCAAACGGAAATTGAAATTCCGATAACGCAAGCAATGGCGCCAAACGTTTACGCTAACGTAATGCTGTTGTTGCCGCATCAGGAGCGCGTTGCTGAAGCACCAATGCGTTTGTATGGCATTGTGCCGCTGCTGGTAGAAAATCCACAAACACGTTTACAGCCCACGTTGGATGTTGCGGAAAAAGTGCGCCCTGAAACCGAATTTACTATCAAGGTCGGTGAACAAAATAAACGTGCAATGACTTACACCGTAGCGATGGTGGATGAGGGCTTGCTCGGACTCACTAATTTCCATGTGCCAGATGCGCACAGTTATTTCTACAAACGCGAAGCACTCGGGGTGCGCACCTGGGATTTATTTGATCAGGTTGTCGGTGCTTATGGTGCTTCACTCGAGCGCGTGCTCGCTGTGGGTGGTTCCGATGCCGCACTTGACGCTGAGCGCAAGCGCCGTGAACGCCGCTTCCCGCCAGTGGTTCAATTCCTCGGTGCTTTTGAATTAAAGGCTGGCGAAGTGCGTGAACACAAAATTAAATTGCCTCCGTATATGGGGTCCGTGCGCATCATGCTGGTTGCTGGTGACACCGCGCACAATGCGAAAAAAGAAGATGCGGTTACCGCCTATGGCAACGCAGAAAAAACCGTTACCGTTACCCAGCCGGTCACATTATTTGCAACCTTGCCGCGCGTGCTTGGCCCGGGTGAATCAGTGAATTTACCGGTAAATGTTTTTGTGAGCGAAACCACTATTAAAACGGTGGAAATTTCAGTGGAAGCCAATGAAATTTTCACCGTGGAAAAAGGTAGCGCGCAATTGCAATTCAGTGAACCCGGCGATGCCATCGCGAGTTTAAAACTCAAAGTGAATGATCGCATCGGCAAAGGCCGCGTAAAAGTGACGGCGCGTTCCGGTGATGAAGTGGCAACACAGGAGATTTATATCGATTCACGCGCGGCCAATCCGCCCACCACGGTATGGGAATCCAAATTATTACAACCGGGTGAGACCTGGCAATCGCCGTTAAATGTGAATGGTATGGTTGGGACCAATGTTGCTTCGCTGGAAGTGAGCACATTGCCGCCATTAAACCTGGATGAGCGCCTGGAATATTTAATTGGCTATCCCCACGGGTGTATTGAGCAAACAACATCAGCGGTATTCCCGCAATTGCGTTTAGCCAAGCTGGTGAATTTAACCGATACACAAAAAGCAGAAATTGATAACAACATCGCTGCCGGAATAAAACGCCTTGCCAGCTTCCAGCACGCAAGCGGCGGCTTCTCCTATTGGCCGGGCGATGGTTATGTCAATGAATGGGCTTCCAGTTATGCGGGGCATTTTTTGCTGGAAGCAAAACGCGCCGGTTATTCTGTGCCTAAAAACCTGATTGATAATTGGGTGAAATACCAAAGTAGCGCCGCGCGCAATCCGCAAATCAATGGCAACTATTACGATGAAATGGTATTGGCCTATCGCCTCTACACCTTGGCCCTGGCCGATAAAGCGGAACTACCGGCGATGAACCGTTTACGCGAAACGTTTAAAGCAAAAGTTTCCGCTGAACAAACCGATTACCGTGTGCCCGCGCGCTGGTTGCTGGCAATGAGCTATCAACACGTTGGATTAAAAGAGGCGGCGCAAGATGTACTCGGGCCATTGTCAAATACGGTTCCCGCTTATAAAGATGCAGGTTACACCTACGGTTCAGATTTGCGCGACCGCGGTTTGTTGCTCGCTACTTTGGTGAGCGTAAACGCTAATAAGGAATTAACCTGGCAAGTGGCGGAACAGGTGGCGAATAATTTATCCAGTGGCGATTGGTATTCCACGCAAAGTATCTCCTGGGCGCTATTGGCCATGAGCGAATTTGCTGCAATTAACACCAGTGCCAATGGAATTAAATTCGCGGTACAACAGCAAGGCGAAAAGCATTGGGTTACGCAAGGTAGTAATAACACTATTTTCAAAATGGCGATCAATGACCCACAAGTCAGTGTGCGCAATGATCACGATGCACCGATCCGCGTATTGGTAAGTAATCGCGGAATACCGGCAAATTTGCAAGAAGAACCGAGCAGCAATGGTCTGGATATGACGGTGGATTTTTTTACGCTGGATAATAAACCGCTCAGCGTTGAACAATTACCGCAAGGCCAGGATTTTGTTGCTGAAGTTACCGTGCGCGGTGAATTTGATAAATTGCTCACCGGCAATATCGAAAATATCGCACTCACCGCCGTGGTACCCAGCGGCTGGCAAATACGCAACGAACGCCTTGAAGGCGCGCAAATGCCGAAGGGAATTGACTACATGGATATCCGCGATGATCGCGTCCTCGCCTATTACAGTTTATGGCGCGATTACTATTGGAATTATCGCTATCAAGAGCGCAATCAAACCAGCGTCACACTGCGCATTATTTTAAATGCGAGCTACGCCGGTAAATTCTATTTACCCGGTTGGCACACCAGCGCAATGTACAACGAAAAAATCCAGGCGAAAACCAAAGGGTATTGGGTGGAGGTTGTGGCGAAGTAATCATTATTTGACGAGTAGGTTGGGCCGCGCCGCGCAGGCAGCAATGCCCAACAATGTTTTCCTTAAATAATATCGACATGTTGCGGTTCGTTCCTCAGCCTACGCGACCCGCCACAACCTACAGGGCGCTTCGTAGGTTGCTGGTGAGGAACGAACCGCAACATTATTCAATGCTCTGCCGTAATATATTTTAGACAAATTTGCACTTCATTTGCCGATCCTAAAATCACCGCCACACGTTCATGCAGCTCTCGCGGTTCGATTTCCAAAATCCGCTGATTTTCATTCCAGGCTTTCCCCCCGGCATTTTCAAGCAACAATGCCATAGGGTTTGCTTCATAAAGCAAACGCAATTTCGCTGGCTGTTTGGGATTGCGATTATCCGAGGGATATAAAAATATTCCGCCGCGCGAAATAATCCGATGCACATCACCTACCATTGCGGCATTCCAGCGCATGTTGAAATTTTTTCCGCGCGGCCCGCTTTCACCGAGTACCAGATCGTTAAGGTAGCGACGCATATTGTCGCTCCAGAATCGTTGGTTGCTCATATTGATCGCGAATTCTTTGGTATCCGCCGGAATATTTATGTTGTTAGCGGTGAGTAAAAAAGTTCCCTGGGTTGCATCCAGGGTAAAGGCGTGAGTACCTTTACCCGTGGTAATTACCAGTAATGTGGATGGCCCATAAAGTATGTAACCAGCGCACACTTGTTGTTCGCCTTTTTGGCGAAATTGCGCTTCATCATTCGCTGCAATATTTTCTTGTGCACGATAAATACTGAAGATGGTTCCGATCTGGCCATTGATGTCGATATTGGATGAACCATCAAGCGGATCAAATGCAATAATAAATTCACCATTGGCATTTCCCGCTACAACTGTGTCCTCCTCTTCCGATGCCAGTGCGCGTACCTGCGGGCACGCCAGCAATAAATCTTTTAACAATTGGTTACTGATGACATCCAGGTTTTTCTGGGTTTCACCCTGGATGTTTTGATCCTGCGTTGAGCCCAGCACACCCGCAAGCGCGCCCTGGCGTACACGAAACGCGATTTCTTTACTTGCGTTGATAACACTTTCCAGAAGCTGTATTAACGGCGCTTCTACCGATTCATTGCGCAAGTGTTGAAATAAATTAATCATGAGTTTTCCTGATATGAAAAAACACCAGGCCAACAACTGTTGGCGCTGCGTTAAATAAATAACTTAAACGTAACGATTAAGGCAATTCAGATCGGCAAAGGATTGCTCAAGGCGTTTAGCCATATGCTGCTCGCTCTGGCGCAGCCATACGCGCGGATCGTAAAACTTTTTATTGGGTTTATCATCGCCATCGGGGTTGCCGATCTGGCCTTGCAGGTAATCGCTATGGGTTTTGTAAAATTCCATCGTGCCTTCCCAGAACGCCCACTGGGTATCGGTATCGATATTCATTTTTACTACACCATAATTGAGCGACTCTGCGATTTCCCGGGGATCTGATCCCGAGCCGCCATGGAATACAAAATTCAGCGGATTATGCGCGGTCCTGAATTGTTCGCGCACAAATTCTTGCGAATTTTTCAGGATGATTGGCGTGAGTTTTACGTTGCCCGGTTTATACACACCGTGCACATTGCCAAACGAAGCGGCGATGGTAAATTTATCGTCGATTTCACTTAATTGTCTATATGCGTAAGCAACATCTTCCGGCTGGGTATAAAGCGCAGAATTATCCAGGCCAGTGTTGTCTACACCATCTTCTTCACCGCCAGTGCAACCTAATTCAATTTCAAGCGTGATACCGAGTTTTTTCATTCGCGCTAAATAATGCGCCGAAATGGCTATGTTTTCTTCCAGGCTTTCTTCTGACAAATCGATCATGTGGGAACTGAACAGCGGCTTGCCGGTGTGGGCGAAATAGGTTTCGCTGGCGTCGAGTAAACCATCGATCCAGGGCAATAATTTTTTGGCAGCGTGATCGGTATGTAAAATTACCGGAACGCCATACGCTGCGGCGACAGTATGGACGTAGTGAGCGGCAGCAATTGACCCGAGTACCGAGCTTTGCAGGCCATCCAGTTTTAAACTTTTTCCGCAAAAAAAAGCCGAGCCGCCTTGCGATAATTGCACAATTACCGGCGAATTGACGTTGCGCGCGGCTTCAAGCGTAGCGTTGATCGTGTTGGTGTTTGCCGCATTAACGGCTGGATAAGCAAAGCCACCGGCTTTGGCGGCATTTAACAGGGTTTGTACATCGTCACCGGTGGCAACGCCTGGGGCTACTAACTGGGCAAGGTTGTTCATCATCAAATCCTGAGCTGTGGTTGATTTTTTTGTGATGACCGAGCTGCCGCCGATTGCTGCGAAATATCTGCCAGGTTGTGCGGTTGCCATTGCATCGGCAACCGCACAACCTGCTAGCCATTTCCAGATTGTCGTTGTGCTTCTTTTTGATTAATTTTTTATTGCACGGTACGCCTTGCGACGAATTATTCGTCGGCAAGGTCCGAAGCTTGCTCGCAAATGGCGAGGAAATGGCCAGGGTCCAAACTGGCGCCACCAACCAGCAATCCATCGATATCGGCTTGCTGCAACAAGTCGTGGGCATTGGCTTTGGTGACGCTGCCGCCGTATAAAATCCTCACGCTATTGGCGATTTCCGCGTCGTAAATTTCGGTCACTTCGCGCCGGATAAATTGATGCACTTCTTGTGCAATCGCCGGTGTTGCTGCAAGGCCGGTGCCAATGGCCCACACGGGTTCATAAGCGATGCACAGGTCTTTGCCGCGCAGGTCCAGCGTTGGCAGGCCTTCGCGCAATTGTTTGCGCAACACGTGCTCGGTGATATTGGCCTCGCGTTCCTGCTGGTTTTCACCGACACAGAGCACGGGTAATAAATCGTGGCTCAAGGCAGTGCGCACTTTGATCTGACAACCTTCATTGTTTTCTGCAAACATCGCGCGGCGTTCGGAGTGGCCGATCAAACACAATGAGCAGCCAGCTTCTTTCAACATTTGCGCGGAAGTTTCGCCGGTGTAGGCACCGGATTCATAGCGACTTACATTCTGGCTACCAATTTGCAATTCAGAAAATTGCAAAAAAGTCATCATGTCGCGCATGTACAAATAAGGTGGGCAAATCGCAATTTGCGCGGCGAAATGTTTGCCAATAAAGGAGGCGACCGAGGTGCAAATCAGGTCAAGGCCGCCATTTAATTTCCAGTTGGCAATCACTATGGGTTTACGTTTTTTCATGGTGCTTCCGGTTGGTATTGTTGTCGTTATGAATGTTGATTATGCGGATTGTCAGGCGGCGCGGCTACGGGTGTTTCGTACACGCAGGCTTCAGTACTGAACCCGTAATAGGTATAGGTGAATGGAAAGCATTGGTAACTGGCCAATACGTTGGTTTTATCTGGCGCGGCTTGTGGCTGCACGCTGGGGTTGGCCGCATCATGCTGTGGGTTAGCGGCATTTACTGGAGTCCTGTTCACTGGGATTACCTCGGTGATGGGTGACTGTGTATTGCCGATAAATGGAGCTTCTGCTGAGCTGTTGGTAAAAATGCTACACAGGCAAATGAAATCGAGCAAGCACCCGGTGAAATTATTTTGTCTAAAAATGGTTTTTATTGAGTTTTTAATCCTATTTTTTAGCTATTTTTGTGTGAAAACGTTTCGTTACATTCGTTTATAAAAATGTAATCGTTTACATTTTATGCCGGCGCAAGTATCTGGAAAAAATGGGATAACGATAGTGTGGTAATCGGGATCAGGCGGATTCCATCAATGGGTCTTCAGTGCCTGGCTCATAAATGGCGAAGTTATTTTTACCGCGGCGTTTAACCGCATACATTGCCTGGTCGGCGTGTTTGCGCAAGCTGAGCGGGTTGTCCCCGTGATCAGGATAAAGCGCAATGCCGATGCTGATGCCGACTTTCTCCAGTACCCCCGCTTGCACTTCAATGGGTGCTTGTTGCGCATCGAGAATTTTCTGCGCGATGCGCGTGACCATGCCGATATTGCCCGCATGGTTCAGGATAATAAAAAATTCGTCGCCGCCCATGCGCGCCACAATATCGGAATCGCGCACCAGTTTGCGCAACCGCTCCGCGATAGTCACCAGCACCTTATCGCCGGCATCGTGGCCATAGGTATCGTTGATATATTTAAACCGGTCGAGGTCGATCAGCATTACCGCGAACGATTTTCCACCGACAGGTGTTTGGGTAATGAGCGCTTGCAATGCTGAATCCGCTGCCTGGCGATTACTTAACCCGGTGAGGCTATCGGTTTCGGCAAGCTCGCGGATGCGTGCTTCTGACAGTTTGCGTTGGGTTACGTCGTACATCACCCCTTCGATGGTGGTGCTGTCACCGGCGGGCGAAAAAATACAATGCACCCAGCGCGAATGTTCTTCGGCGCCGCTGTTAATGCGCAGGTCGGCGGAATGCGGGCGCTTGGTGACGAGTGCGAGTTTGATCAGCGATTTTGCCTGTTCGATATCAAGAAAGACTTTACTGACAATATCTTCATCACCGGTTTGCAATTGCTGTTGCTCATCCATGCCGGTGAGGCGAAAGAAAGCCGGGTTGGCGGTAACCAGGTTGCCGCGCTCGCGCACGAGAAAAATGCCCGCGCTACTGTCTTCAAAAATACCGCGAAAACGGGTTTCAAGGGATTCAACGCGATGGCGTAATTGCCGCTCTTCTTCGAGCATATTTTCGACAGTATGCAACAGTGAATTGATATCGCCGGCAAGCAGACCGATTTCATCGCCGCTGTGGATGCTGTGCACATCGAGCCGGCTGCCGTCGCCGGGAGTGATGCGATGCAAACTCCCCGATAAGGTGGAAAGGGGCCGCGTCATCAACCAATAAACCAGGATTAATACCAGCAGCGCAACAAGGGTGGATTGGACGGCAAGGCCAACCGCCGTCGACATCGCGGAATCGCGGGCGCGCAACGCAATCAGTGGGGCGTTGGGAACTACTGCCAATTCGCCAACAATTTCTTTTTCATCGAAGGGGGCGGCCAGCGGTATGGAAATCAATTGTTGCCGGGTTTCGTGCGCGGTTTTTCCATCATGGCCGATAATTTCTTTATTGGCAGTGATGGTTGCTCCTACCACGATGTCATTTTTGGTTAAACCGGTCACCACTTGTTGCGCAAGTTCGCGATTGCCGACATACGCTGCAATCGATGCTGTGGTTTGGACCGTTTCGAGGAGCTGCAAAACCGAGCGCTCACTTTCAGCAAATGATTTTTCGTAATCGCGTTGGTAAAAAAATTGTGACGATAAAAGCACAACCAGTAGTGCAGCGGCAGCGACACTGAGGGAAACTTTTATATGTAAACTTTTAATATTCATTGATTCTGCGTAAACAATTAGTCAGCGGTTTGGGTTAATTCCATAACAATTTTTACTCCGCCCGGCAGCGATTGGCGTGCAACATAAGCAATCGCCATTTTGTTTTGCGTTACCTCGCCAATAAGGGCGTGGTCGTCGGCAAATTGTTTAGGGGGCGACATGCGCCCGGCAAATACCAGTGTTGCCCAATAGGCATCCACTTGCGCTTCACTTTTTCCGGTAAGCCGTTTGTAAAAATCAGCGCGTAATGGTGTGCCGGTTTTTAAATCCAGTGTTTGCGCCGAACCTCCGCCTGGAAATGCAGAAACGCGGCCCATAAATAAATCCACAACCTGTTTTTTCTCCAGCGTCGAAACCGGATTGTGCGCATTCACAATCACCAGTATGTCTGCCCGGAGCGTGCCGCTAACCATCAGCGCAATCAGGAATATCGTCAATTTGTGCATTAGAACAGCATGTCCCAGGCAAGGCTAATGACAGTGGGTTTTTTATTGTCGGAGAGCGGGGCGCCATCGGTGGAAAACCAGAGGCTGCTGCCGGTTTTGTCCACGTGGAATTTATCGATCTGGAGTTTGAAAGCCATTTTGGGCGTGAAATCCCAGCGCGCGCCAACACCAACACTCCGTTGTTTGATACGCACCCCGTTCAGGCGATTTTCAGTGGCCCGGGCCAGGTAGTTAAGTTGCGATCCAAAAGGTTCAGGCAAACCGGCGGGTACCGGGATGCTCAGGATGGGCGTGCGCGGATTAGCGTAACCCAGGAGGCCATACAGGTTGAACGAGCCAAAACGTTTGCCGAGGCTCGCATAAGCATTTTCGCCATTGACAACCAATATTACGTCGGAACTGATACGCACATATTCGCTTTGGAACCACCAGTTATTGTTGTCGTAATTAAGGCCAAGCTGGTGGTAACGGAATTTTTTGCCCTCGCTTTCCAGTCCGGTTACCACATCATTTGCCGGGGACCATTGCATGGCGATTTGTTCCCAGACATTGCGCAAGGGTTTGGTGAGGTCACTGTTGACTTCCACACTCACGAAACTGTAACGCAACTTCCATTCATTCCATTCCAGGTTGCTACTGAGGCCGAACAAATCAAAATCAAATCGGGTGAATTGGCCATTATCAAAACCGGTGGGATATTTTTCGTTGGAGTTGCCGTAAAACGTTTTAAAGTTGAGCATGGCTTCGCCTACCGCGACACGTTTGGTCAGGTCAAAACCATCGAAGCTGTAGAGCGATGTAATCCCGTACAAGTCATGCGGCGGGCGCACCCAGGGGAGTGTGTATCCCACCTGGCGGAAATCCGACAACATAAAGGCGTCGGCACCGAGGCGGCCGAGGCGCAAATCCAGGCCATCAACGGGGCGATAGCGGACAAAGGCCCATTCGATGGAATTGGCAAGGGTGTTATCGAACCGGTCTTTGGCGACGACCTGTACCGTGGTTTCCCATTCCGGTGACCAGCGCCCCTGCCATTGCAGGCCCAGGCGCGTGTCATTTAACCAATAGCCATTGTGTTTATAGGCACCGTTGTCCTGGGTCACATCATTGCGAAAAACCAGTTCCGGATTGGTGTTAATGGCAACCCCTAGCGTTGCAAAACCGGAAAACCGGTGATCAACATCGGCCCGGGCAAGTGAAGCGGCAAAGGTGAGTAACAATGCCGGGAGAGAAACTAAGCGGAAATCAACAGCCATGGATACAACCTGAAATGCCAGCAGCGCGCTGGTAGTCAACAACTATGGTGTTGAGTATAGCCAGTGAGTGCGGGATTGCAGGCTGGAATCCGGGCGGGGTTTACATTTGCGCGATGTATTTCGACAGGGTTTCAAATTTTTCGGCATCGTTATCGACAAAGCGAATTACGATTTTTACGACGTTGGTATCCGGGCGATTTTCGCCGGCCTGGATACTGTGCACATAGCCGTTTACCCGCGCGAGGTTATTACCATCGCCGGTTTCAATATCCACCACTGCTTGTTCAAACACGCCGGGCAAATCGTCTGCACGTTGCATTAATCCGCTCATTAATTGCAATGACATTTCGCGGATTACGCAACCAAAAGCCCGGTTATTGGCGAAGCGCAATTGGGCCTTGCCCTTGGCCGCTTTCGGTGCTTCCACGGCTTTAATGGCCGGTTTGGCTCCCAATGCGCTGGCACTGTTGTTGGCAAATGGATTAACCGGTTTCGGTGCGGCTGCGGCAGGTTCAGCGCGGCCGCCGGTCAATACATCAACCGACGCAAATGCTATCCCCTGGGTGGTTGCGCCACTGACTCGTTGCGCGGGCGTTTTACCGGCAACTTTCAGTTGTTTGAACACTTTTTTGAGCAATTCTTCGGCAGAAAAAGGTTTGCTCAGGTAATCGGATACCCCGAGCTCAATTGCTTTGACGATATGGTTTCTGTCACCGCGACTGGAAATCATAATGAACGGGGTTTTTTCCGAATTGGGCATAGCGCGCACGGTGCTGAGCAATTCCGCTCCGGTCATATTGGGCATTTCCCAATCGGAGAGAATTAAATCCACCGATTGGTTTTTCATTTGTGCGAGCGCCCGCGCGCCATCGGGAGCATCAATAATCTCCACGCCCGGAATTTTATCGCGCAGTTGTTTTTTGATCATGTCGCGGATAAAGGTCGCATCATCCACCACCAGGATGCGGATTGCCATGAGATGTCCCTCGAATGTTTATCCTAATCAGCCTAGTCCACGCGCGCGGAATTTGCGCGTGAACAAGCGCAGGTAGAATTACTTACGCGCGGTGGCGCAAATGGCGGATGGGTGTTTCAAGGGTGGTTTCATCATCGCGAAAGTCACCGGTCTTAGCGGCTTCCACGGCGATGCGCATCCAGTAATGCAGTTCAGACGGGGTAATGAGCACCTGTTCCGGGAGTTGGAAAAAACACGACTCCACTTGCACCGCTGCGCGCGGTTGGAATGCGCTCATACCTTGTTGTATATACAGCGAGCGCGAATCGTCATCAGCGCGGAAATAGAGTTTATCGTTGATGATCAGCGCAAACTGCACACCGCGATGGTAAACGCCCACACCGTTAAAAATACGGCGATAGGAAACCTCCGCTACCCGCGACAAATTGGCGATGGCGCGATCAAGGTAAGCGTGGCTGACGGTCATGAAGAGAGAGGGTTCATTGGGCGATATCCTATCGGTTATTCGAATGTTGAGATTCTGCCAATGTAGGTAGCCCGATTGGCGATTGCAATCCTTCGCTAAGATTGTTTTTGGCGCCACCCGCCGTTTGGCTATAGTTTTCGGTATATGCAGTTTACGACTCAAAAATCCTGCTGATATTGCATTAGGTCGCTTGCTCTTCGCGCGTAAAGACCCACTCTCTGGCAGTGGACATGGCTTCATTGAAACGGTACCCGGCGCTATCAAAGTGTTTAAGGGCTTCGCTGGTTTTTAACTGGTGCTGGATGATATAGGCACTCATCATCCCGCGTGCTTTTTTGGCAAAAAAGCTGATGATTTTGTACTGGCCATTTTTGCGATCTTTAAACACCGGGGTAATAACTTCCGCGTCCAATTTTTTGGGGGTGACCGAACTCCAGTATTCCGTGGATGCAAGATTCACCAGCACTTTTTCTTTCCGGCTTTGCAATTCACTGTTGAGCTGGTCGGTAATAATATCGCCCCAGAATTGATACAGGTTTTTACCGCGCTTGTTGGCAAAGCCGGTACCCATTTCCAGACGATAAGGCTGGATCAGATCCAGCGGCCGAAGTAGCCCGTATAAACCGCTGAGAATGCGCAAGTGTTGTTGCGCAAAGCTGAAATCTTTCTTGCTAAACAATTCCGCTTGCATACCGGTATACACATCGCCTTTGAACGCCAGCACGGCTTGCTTTGCGTTGCGCGGCGAAAACGGTAATTGCCAATCCTGAAAGCGCCGGGCGTTGAGTTCGCCCAGTTTTTCGCTGATATCCATCAAGCTGGAAACATCGGCCGGTTTGAGTTTGCGCAGTTGGCCGATCAACTCCTGCGAATGCTCCAGGAATTGCGGTTGGCTGTGGTCATCAATGGCGGGGGCCGATTCAAAATCCAGCGTTTTTGCGGGGGAGATAACATGCAACATAAGAAGTAATAATCACACAGGAAAAAATGAGGAAGCTTATTCCGGTTTCAGGATGTCCAACCACCAGTTAAGTGGGGTTTGGCCGTCGGCGGGATCATAAACGTTGCCGTACATCCAGGCGCTTTGGCCATCTTGCCCGACGTAGCGGTTGAGTATTTCTTCGATCGCCTCAAAGCCACAGCTAACATGGATACTGAATACCAGCATACGCGCTGTTTCGCGATCCAGTTCGCCGCCGAGTTTTTCCAGTTCGGGGGTAAGCTGGTCAGCTAACGCACCGGTATCACCGCGGCTAAATACCCGGATGCTCAGGTTGCCGCTGCGTTTGACCAGATCGAATTCGCGCGTTTCGGGTAGCATGCGTACCACATCGCCGCTGGCAAGGCCTTTGGCAAACGCGGGCGATTGCACCAGTTGCAGGGTGCCATCCTCCAGTTCGCGGACTTGCAGTTGTTCTACGATGGGCTTGTTGTCGGCGCCGACGCCGGCGAAGAGTTCAATAATTTGCAGGGATTTCATCAATAGGGTCACTTACTGGTTAACATTCAGGCACCCATAACAGCGCTCAGGTGCTAAATAAAAAAGCTGTGGCATTATACGCAGCTCATTCATAAGGAGTCTCACTATGAACATTTTCTTTCGTCTTCTGGGTATCAGTTTATTGCTGACGGTGAGCGGTTGTGTGACCAACCCGGTGACCGGTAAAAGCCAGATCTCACTGATGTCGCCCGAGCAGGAAATTGCGTCGGGTGCCCAGAATTACGCTCCGGCCCAGCAATCGCAAGGTGGCCAATATGTGGTCGACCCCGGCCTTACTGCGTATGTGCAATCGGTGGGCAAAAAACTCGCGGCGGTAAGTGACCGCCCCGACCTGCCCTACGAATTTGTTGTGCTCAATAATGATGTCCCCAACGCCTGGGCAATGCCGGGCGGCAAACTGGCGATCAATCGCGGCTTGCTGGTGTACCTGGAAGATGAAGCCCAACTGGCCTCGGTCCTTGGCCACGAAATTGTCCACGCCGCCGCGCGCCACGGCGCCCAGCAACAAACCCAGAATGTATTGATGGGCGCTGGTGTATTGATTGCCGGCGTTGCAATTTCCGAGAAAAAACCGGAAGTCGGTGCCTTGGGTATGGGGGCACTGGCGGTCGGGGCACAAGCCTGGCAGGCGAAATATGGGCGCAGCCACGAATTGCAATCGGACGAAGTGGGTATCAAGTACATGGCCAAAGCCGGATACGATGCGCAGGCCGCCGTTGAGTTGCAGGAAATCTTTGTAAAATTATCGGAAGGCCGCAACGCCGGTTTTATTGAAGGCTTGTTCGCCAGCCATCCACCCTCACAGGAGCGGGTGGAAAAAAACAAAATAACAGCAGCGAAATACCCGGGCGGTGTGCGCAACAAAGAAGCGTTCCAACGCGCTATGGCGCAAGTAAACAAAGATAAAAAAGCGTACGAGAATTATCAAAAGGCGCAAAAACTGGCGAGCGAGAAAAAATATATCGATGCACAAAGCTATGTCGATCAAGCCATCGCCCAGCAACCCAAAGAAAATTTATTCTGGGAAATGAAAGGCCAGTTATTGTTGCAACAGAAAAAAACCGGCGAAGCAGTCGGCGCGTTTGATAAAGCGATCCAGGCTAACCCGAAATATTTCAAACCCTATGCCTTGCGCGGAATTGCCTACTATGAAGAGGGTAAACGCGATCTTGCCGAAAAAGATCTAACCACCAGCCAACGTTATTTGCCGACACAAATTGCCACTTATTACCTGGGCGAAATTTCGCTCGCCAAGGGTAATAAAGCGCAAGCCGCACAATATTTCCAACAAGCTGCACAAGGCGGCGGGGAAATTGGCGAGGCCGCGAAAGGTAAATTGGAACGCATCCAGTAAGTGCAAAAATCCCGCTCCCAAAGAGCGGGATTTTTATTTATGGATTAATAAATTTTTTGTGTCCGGGCGTAGCTATACTCACCGCACACCTGTTAATACGGATATCACCATGCAACTCCCAAACAACACACCAACTGGCACCCTCACGTTGCAAACTATCACCATGCCGGCGGATACCAATCCTTTTGGCGATATTTTCGGTGGCTGGTTAATGGCGCAGATGGATATTGCCGGAGCCATTCACGCCAATGAGGTTTCTTTGGGGCGTGTCACTACGGTGGCGGTGGGAAGTATGGTGTTTATCCGGCCGGTGCCAGTGGGAACGGTGATCAGTTGTTATACCAGTACCTTGCGCATCGGTAATACGTCTATCCGGGTGAAAGTCGAGGTGTGGATCAAGGATTTTCTGACACATCAAATCAGCCAGGTTACCCAGGGCGAGTATATTTATGTGGCTATTGATGAGTTCGGACAAAAGCGCCCGGTGTTAAAGACGGCGCAACATACTTAACAAAAGCTATTGAAATTTGAATCATAAACAACGAAAAAACTGATAGTTCCCTTTTGTGCAGCCACTCCTGTTGCCTCGGCATCGTTGCCTAACCATTTGATAATTCAGTGATTGCCTGTGCAATTCATCTCTATAACAGCCGGCGAGCAGTTTTGATCTGCTCCACCAAAAAAATTTTCAGTACTGTAATTTTTTGCTATTACTGCTATCTTCATTTCACTTATTCACCTGACAAACAAAAATAAGAGGTCGCGCATGTTAAAGGATTCATCCAATGGTTATGGGTTAGTTTCGATTCTGATTCACTGGATTAGCGCAGTATTAATTTTGTTTTTATTTGGTTTGGGTGTGTACATGGTGGATCTCACCTATTACGACGACTGGTATCACAAAGGCCCGGAGTTGCACGTGAGTCTTGGCATATTGGTGTTATTAATTATGCTGATACGTATTGTGTGGCGCATTATTAATCCAACACCGATTGATTTGCCAGCAAAACCTGTGCAACAAAAGACGGCGAAGCTGGTCAAACTTGCACTTTATCTTTTTATTTTTGTGGTAATTACCAGCGGTTACTTGATTACTACCGCAGAAGGTCAGGCGGCCAGTATGTTTAATATCATTAAATTTCCGGTGATTACCCAACTGAGTTCTGCCAATGTCGATCTTGCCGGCGAAATTCATGAATATTTTGCATGGGCAATTATCGCGTTAGTTGTTTTACATGCACTCGGTGCTTTGTTTCATCACCTTGTCATGCGTGATCGCACATTGGTACGGATATTTAAACCAGTAAAAAAATCGGATCTTTAATTAACAAACCTGCTATTTAAAAAGTTTCTTAAATTAGTTTTCCAGGCAACCGTATATTCCATGACTAACCCTAAAGGAGTCTATAGATGTTAAAAAAATCCCTTTTCGCCCTCGCTATCAGCAGTATTGGTGTAATGAGTTTGCCAGCATTGGCAGACAATTATGTAATTGATACCAAAGGTGCGCATGCATCTATCAATTTCGCCATTAAGCACTTGGGCTACAGCGTGCTGACTGGCCGCTTCGATAAGTTTGAAGGTGAATTTACTTATGATCCTGCCAAGCCGGAAGCCAGTACCATCAACGTTACCATTGATACCACCAGCATCAACTCCAACCACGCTGAACGCGACAAGCATTTGCGCAGTGCGGATTTCCTGAATGTGGAGAAATTCCCCAAAGCGACTTTCGTTAGCAAATCTATCAAAGCAGATGGTAAAGACGAGTTCGATATTATCGGCGACCTGACGCTCAATGGTGTTACGAAAAGTGTAACTATCGAAGTAGAAAAAGTGGGCGAAGGTAAAGACCCTTGGGGTGGTTACCGCGCTGGCTTCTCTGGCGAAACTGAAATCAAATTGAAAGATTTCAATATCAAAATGGATTTGGGCCCGGCTTCCCAAACCGTGAAATTGGAACTGGAAGTGGAAGGTGTTAAAAAGTAATCGCTTTCCATGCGGATCTGAAAACCACGCTTCGGCGTGGTTTTTTAATTTGTGGCTGCCAAAAAAACTGTGCGCATAATATCCGGTGTTTAAAACAGCGGGAAAAATTTGAACCCGCCAACAAAATTGGGCGCCGGTACGGAAATTAAAAATCTGTTCATCCAGAATTCAGTATTAATCTTCTAACTTTTCGCTTCTGGACTTTTTGTTTCTAGACTTTTTGTTTCTAGACTTTTTAATCATCTCAATCCAATTCAACCTGGACCAAAGCAGAACAGGCCGGTCATTATTTGGTAATTACAACGAAAGGAGTATTTATGTTTAAGCGCACATTATTAATTACTGGCTTGCTGGGCCTTTTCAGTTCAACAGCGCTGGCCACTTTCGATAAAGACCAACCGTTGTTTGCCGCATATCCAAACGCCCATCTCAACCGCGCCCTGATGTACGACTATGAAAAGTTTGTATTCCCGGTGTCGATTGTTGATAACTCCCGACCAGCGCAAGCGTTCAAGCCACTGGAAGCTATCGGGGATCTTTATCTGCACAATTATGAAATTAAAAATGTATCGTCATTGAAAGTGTATGAAAATTATATTGCAGCAGCGAAACAATTGGGTTTCAAGCCGCTATTCAGTTGTGCGCTGGATGCTTGTGGTAACGAAAAACAAATTCAGGATCTCGGCGGTATATTGTCGGTGCACGGTGATGTCTACAACAATTGGCGCAATCCTTATTATTGGGTGGGTGAAAAAGATTCACCCAAAGGAAAAATAGTTGTGGCCTGGTTTGTGGGAGCTTACGAAGATGAAGTGGCTGTCCAGCAAGTGATTGTAGAAGGGGAGCCGCTGGAAACCGGCCTGGTGAAAGTGGATGTGGCTTATGCGAACAAAGGTGTAGAGCCCACCAGCGTCGAACCATTATCTGACGATGATAAAGCAAAGGATCACACATTATTGCCGCGCTACCCCGGGGCGCATCTTGATAATCACAAGAAGGTTGATACTGAAACGGTTGTGTTGCCTTTTGCAATGAATGCCGCCGATAAAACGCCATTGAAATTAACCGGCGATTTAGGCAGACACGCTTACACCATTAAAAATGTTTCTACCTTGAAGGTGTATGAAAATTATAAAGCGGCGCTTACCAAGGCCGGGTTTACGTTTATATCCCAATGCGAGTTGGAACAATGCGGTACCGAACAGCAAGCCAATGAATTGGGTGACCAGGTGGCGCTCGCTGGTGATGTGTATAACTCCTATCGCAAACCATATTACCTGCTCGCCAAAAAGACACAGGCCGGCGGTACGAATTATGTGGCGTTATTTATTGGCGGTTATGAAGATGTCGTTGGTGTCCAACAAGTTATTCTGGAAGAAAAACAGGTTCAAACCGGATTGGTAAGCGTAAATGCAGATCAACTGAAGCAGCAAATTGATGCTGAAGGCAAAGCGCTAATTTACGGAATTTATTTTGATACCGGCAAAGCCAGCATTAAACCTGAATCCAAACCGACCCTGGATGCCATTGCTGATTTGTTAAAGCGCAATAAAGATTTGTTACTCTATGTTGTCGGCCACACCGATGATACCGGCGATGGTGCTGCGAATGTGGCGCTTTCCAAACAGCGTGCAGATTCAGTCGCCGCCGCATTGGTAAAAGATTACCAGATAGTTGCCAGCCGTTTGCAGGCGCAGGGTGTTGGGCCTTACGCCCCCGCATCCAATAATACCAGTGATGCAGGCAAGCAAAAGAATCGCCGCGTGGAGTTAGTCAAACGCTTGCGTTAGATCTATTGCATTTACACACCCGCCAGCTAAAAAATCCTCGTCTCGGCGGGGATTTTTATTTACTTGCTATCTTTATTTTTTTCTGTTTTTATAATCCCGGCCAATATTATTACGCATATAAAAAACCTGGCGCTCCAGCGAATTCTATTGGGTCAATCAATATCTATCCTCTTCCTGAAAACCAGGGAGAGGCAGACTCTTTTTTCTCTTGTTAGTTTTTGTGGAGCCAGCCATGAAGCCTATGTATGAAAAAGTTTTACCCACCGAAAATTCCTCCTGGCGCTATTGGCTGTATGCGCTGGATGAAATTCCCTTTAACTGGCATTACCATCCCGAATACGAAATCTGCCTGACGTTGAATAGCCGTGGGCAACGTTATATTGGCGATGATATTCATTTCTATGATGATCTGGACCTGGTGCTGCTCGGCCCCAAATTGCCGCACACCTGGCATTCGCGTGAATTGGTTGCTGCGGGGCAACATCTTACGTATGTAGCGCAGTTGCCAATCATATGGATTGATAATATCGCGCAAATGCCGGAACTTAAACCGCTTGGTGATTTACTGCAAAAAAGCAAGCGTGGTGTAGCTTTTTCCAGCGCAACAGCAGCAGCGTGTCGCGAACGATTTGTCGCAATGGCCGATGCAACGCCCATGCAACGATTGTTATGGTTGCTGGAAATATTGCAACTGATGTGCGAAGACCAAAGCGCGCGCTTGATTTCCAGTGAAGGTTACACTCCGGCCAGTTTTCCGGATTCATCCACGGAAAAAATTGATAAGGTGATTGCCTACATTCATCAGCATTACACGGAAGATCTCAGTGCGGAAAAAATGGCAAACCTGGCACATATGAGCACTAATCATTTCCATCGCTTTTTTAAGCAACGCACGGAGCAAACGTTTACCGAGTTTGTTAACCAGTTGCGTATCGGGCGCGCCTGTTCGTTGCTGTTAACAACGGATATGCCGGTTGCCAATATCAGTTACCGTTGCGGTTTTAATAATTTATCCAATTTTAATCGCCGTTTTATGCAATTGAAAAATTGTACGCCGCGCGAATTTAAACGCAGTTATTTAAAATAAATCCGGCCAATAAAAAACGGGCCGCAAGGCGGCCCTAAAAGTCCACGGGAGATTGCGGATTAATTGCAGACCTGGAATTCCACAATGCCTGAGCCCGAGCCAAAACGCTGCATGGTATATTTTTCCAGATCAATTAAATAACCATCGCCAGCAAGGTTCGCGGTACAGCAGCCATTGCAATCAGAATCCGAGCAGGCATCGTATACTTTTGCCGTAATGCGTTTGTTGCCTTGACGCAAATTGATCGTTTTAAGACCCAGCCAGCTCCAGTCTTTTAAATGAACGGCGGCAATATTGTTAACCATTACCCAGGATTCCGGTTGCTTGCCGGAAATGCCATAGAAATAACCGCTCCACATACAACCGTTATAAATTACACATTCATCGCTACCAGGCGCGGGATAGGATTCGTAATTGGTCAGGTTGGCGCGATACCAGGCTGACCCACAATCATTGCCCGCTACCGAAGAACTGGATTTACTGGAAGACACGGACGACTTGCTGCTGGATTTGCTTGATGAAACAGATGATTTGCTTGAGCTTTTTGATGAGACCGGTGTCGATGAGGTTGTCGCCCCGTCGCAGCTGCCCAGTAGTGTCCACTCTTGCCATTGCCCGGAATAATTTGCCGGGCTGTGTCCTTGCGACCACCAATTGGCTTTATAGGCTTTTCCTGATTGTTTAACCTGTGCGCCGCCACTATAAGCCGTGGCGCTGTTCCATTCGGAGATGTTGCTGCAATTGACTGCATGGACATTTAAACAAAATAAACTGCCGCACAGGGCAACGGAAAAAACGGCGAGCCGTTTTAATTGGGTGATAAAAGCAGGGTTGATCGGGTTCATAATGACCTCGGTGTTATTGTGAGAAATGATTGTCGCTGTTTCAGGGTGATGCGCGTATCCCCGGGTGTGTTTACAACGAAAGTTATTCTGCCAAGCTAATTCCGGGCAAAAATGTATTTTTGAATTCAAAACTGGTATTTTTCTATCGGTCCTCGCCCGGTCGGGTTACAGTTCACATAACCTGTCACTTACAGGTTTAACCATTCATTATCGGAGTCATGGAAGATGCAAACCCATACGACGGAAATTTTTATGTCCAATCCTTTATCCGTGTTACACAACACATTCAAGCTGCCGGCCTTCCGGCCCGGCCAGGAAGAAATTATTAATGCGCTTTTGCACGGGCATTCGGCACTAGCGGTATTTCCGACGGGCGGTGGCAAAAGTTTGTGCTACCAGTTGCCGGCCCTGTTACTGGATGGGTTGACGCTGGTGGTATCACCCTTGATTGCCTTGATGAAGGATCAAGTTGATGCCCTGGCTGCATTGGGTATTCCCGCCGCGCGTATTGATTCATCGCTCACCAATGACGATGTGCAAACACTTTATAGTGCTATGCAGCACGGCGCGATTAAGTTGTTGTATGTATCGCCGGAGCGTTTGAAGAATGAACGTTTCGTGCAACGCCTCGCCAGGCTCAAGATAAGTTTATTGGCGATTGATGAAGCGCATTGTATTTCCGAGTGGGGCCATAATTTTCGTCCGGATTATTTATTGCTGGCGGGCCTCGCGCAAAAATTACGCGTTGAACGTGTGCTCGCATTAACGGCCACCGCAACACCCGCCGTGGCTGCGGATATTTGCCGGCAATTTTCCATTCAACCGCAACACCACATACAAACAAGCTTTGCCCGGCCTAATTTACAATTGCGAGTCACCCCGTGCGATACCGGGACACGCATGCCGTTATTGTTGTCACGTTTGCAAAAACATCCGGCGGATGCAGCGACGATCGTTTATGTCACCTTGCAAAAAACTGCGGAAGAAGTTGCGCAGGCTATTAATGAATCCGGTTTACGCGCTGCCCATTATCATGCCGGGTTAAAGGATGAAGAGCGCGAGCAAATACAAAACCGGTTTATGAGCGGTGAGGTTCCTATCGTGGTGGCAACCATTGCCTTTGGGATGGGGATTGATAAAAGCAATATCCGCGCGGTTTACCATTTTAATTTATCCAAATCGATAGAAAATTATGTACAGGAAATTGGCCGCGCCGGTCGCGACGGTAAAGCGTCCCTGTGTGAAATGCTGGCGGTGGGCGATGATATCCGCGTGTTGGAAAATTTTACTTACGGCGATACGCCCGCGCGTGAAAGCCTGGCCGCATTGATTGATTATTTGCTGGCGTTTGAAGATGTGTTCGATATTTCCACTTATGAGCTATCGCAGCAATTTGACCTTCGCCCGCTGGTATTGAATACCGCGCTGACCTATCTGGAATTGCAAGGCATTATCAGTGCGCAAACGCCTTTCTATAGCGAATATAAAATTGGTTTTGTGCAAACACGCGATTTTATTGTTGCGCAATTTGATGCTGATCGCGCTGATTTTTTACAGCGGGTTTTTGCCGCCGGGAGAATGGGTAAGAAATGGTTGACGCTGGATATGTTGACCATCGAACAGCAATTGCAAGAACCCAAAAGCCGCATTATCAAGGCGCTGGATTATCTGGCGGAGAAAAACTGGATTGAATTGTCCGTCGCGAATTTGCGCCAGGGTTACAAAAATAATCGCACCATCACTACAGCGGAACAATTAACAAGCCTCTACGGTTATCTTGACCACCTGTTTGTCGAACGCGAAACACGTGATATCCAGCGCATACATAGCCTTTTGGCCTATGCGAATAATCCGGCGTGTTTAAGCCGGCAATTACTGGATTATTTTGGCGAGCCGGAATCCGCGCCCTGCGGAATTTGCAACCATTGCCGCCAGGCTACCAACACACCTATTTCTGTAGCGGAGCAAAAGTCACCCGACCCCGGGCAGCGGCAGCTCATCACAGCACTGAAACTGGAAGCTCATAAAGGTCTGGCACAGCCGCGGCAATTGGCGCGTTTCCTGTGCGGGTTGCCCAGCCCTGCCATAAGTCGTTCGGCGCTAAAAAATCATCCCGCATTTGGTGTATTGGCGGAGTTATCATTTCCGGTAATACTCGCTGCAGTCGAGTAAATATGTTCTATCCTCTAGCCAATGCTTGCGGGTTATAAGAAGTGTAAATAACTGTTTCCCGTGTCGCACCCTTGGGCCACATGGAATAGAGTTTTGCGCTTGATTAATAAATCAGATTTTCTCGGCGTTTCCTGCACGGGAAACGCGACAACGACCTGCATTAGTAGCCGTTAATAATTACAGGATGCCACGCATCCAACCACTGCTGGAGATACCTATGAAGACGCTTAAAGGCCCCGCCATTTTCCTCGCCCAGTTCCTGGGGGATACCGCACCGTTTAATAACCTGGAGAATATTGCTGCATGGGTAGCCAGCCTGGGGTTTAAGGGGGTGCAGATACCAACCTGGGACAAGCGTGTATTTGATCTGGAGAAAGCCGCCAACAGTCTGGATTACTGCAAGGAATTCCAGGCAACCCTCGCCCAACACGGATTGGTGGCGACTGAATTATCCACCCACCTGCAAGGCCAATTAGTGGCGGTTCATCCCGCCTACGATGAAATGTTTGATGGTTTTGCCCCTGAGTCTGTCCGTGGTAATCCCAAAGCGCGTCAGGAATGGGCCGTAGAACAATTATTACTGGCCGCCAAAGCCAGTAAAAACCTTGGCCTCAACGCGCATGCGACTTTTTCCGGCGCCTTGTTGTGGCCATTCCTTTATCCATGGCCGCAACGCCCGGCAGGTTTGGTAGAAAATGGTTTCGCCGAATTGGCCAAGCGCTGGAAGCCAATCCTCGATGCGTTTGATGCTGCCGGTGTAGATGTGTGCTACGAAATTCATCCGGGCGAAGACCTGCACGATGGCGCAACGTTCGAACGCTTTTTGAAAGCGGTAGATAATCATCCGCGCGCAAATATTTTGTTTGATCCCTCGCATTTTGTGTTGCAACAACTCGATTACCTCGCTTTCATTGACCGCTATCACTCGCGCATCAAAATGTTCCATGTGAAAGATGCAGAATTTAATCCGAGCGCACAACAAGGTGTATACGGCGGTTATGAAAGCTGGGTGGATCGCGCTGGCCGTTTCCGTTCGCTCGGTGACGGGCAGGTCGATTTCAAACAAATTTTTTCCAAATTTGCGGCTTACGATTACGAAGGCTGGGCGGTGCTGGAATGGGAGTGCTGCCTGAAGCATCCGGAAGTTGGTGCGGAAGAAGGCGCGAAATTTATTGCGCAACACATTATCAAAGTCACCGAGCGCGCGTTTGACGATTTTGCAAAAAGCGGAATCGATGAAACCAAAAATCGCCGTATTCTCGGTTTGTAATTAATAGCAAACCCTCCCCAGTCCTCCCGGCTACGCCCCGCTCGTAAGAGGAATGAGCTGATTGCACTGTGTTATTCAGATTGCACCTTGTTATTAACAGGGAGTAAAAGCTCCTCTCCCTTATGAGCGGGGCGCGTAGCCGGGAGGGGGTTCTATCAAATAAATTCAGGAATCCAACATGACAACACCAAGAATTCGTTATGCCATGGTCGGTGGTGGCCGCGGTGCATTTATCGGCGCAGTACATCGTATTGCTGCGCGTCTCGATGATCGTTTTGAACTGGTTGCCGGCGCACTTTCGTCCAATCCGGAAAATGCAAAATTATCTGCGGCGGATTTGCATATTGCCGCAGATCGCGCTTACACCTCCTTCGAAGAAATGTTGCGTGTGGAAAAAACGCGCGCGGATGGTATTCAAGCGGTTGTGATTGTCACGCCCAATCACATGCATTTCCCCGTCGCCAAAGCGTGCCTTGAAGCGGGCGTGGATGTTATCTGCGATAAGCCGGTAACGCGTACGTTGGAAGAAGCGCTGGAACTGGAACAAATCGTAAAAAAGAGCGGCTGTTTTTTTGCGCTTACCCACAACTACAGTGCTTATCCATTGGTGCGTTATGCACGCGAATTGGTTGAACAAGGCAAGCTTGGAAAAGTGCGCGTGGTACAAGTGGAATATCCGCAAGAGTGGTTGACCGAAGCCGCGGCGGATGACAACAAGCAAGCCTCATGGCGTACCGATCCGGCGCGCTCCGGCGCAGCGGGTTGTTTGGGCGATATTGGTACCCACGCGTTCCAGCTCGCACGTTTTATTACGCAGCAAAAACTCAGTGCTGTGAGTGCGGACCTCACCAGTTTTGTGGATGGCCGTTTGGTGGATGACAACGTGCACGCGCTCCTGCGTTTTGATGGCGGGGCCAAAGGCATGTTGTGGAGCAGCCAGGTAGCACCCGGTTGTGAAAATGGTTTGCGTATTCGTGTTTTCGGCGATAAAGCCGGTATCGAATGGGCGCAGGAAAATCCCAATGAATTGTGGTTTGCCGAATTAAATAAACCGCGTCAACGCATTACTCGCCGTGGCGATATCGGCAGTGAAATAGCGGCGCGCGGTATGCGCACACCGGGTGGGCATCCCGAAGGTTATCTCGAAGGTTTTGCCAACTTGTACAAAGACATTGCGGATATCCTCGTTGCGCGCCAGCAGGGTGAAACGCATTTCCTGCAAGACTGGGTTCCCACTATCGATACGGGTGTGGAAGGTATGCGCTTTATCCAGGCGGTGCTGGATTCATCGAAAAAAGATGGTGCCTGGACTACGCTTTAAGCGGTCAAGTTACACAACCCTATAACAACAGGAAAATAATATGAACCTCTCCATAAGGCTCAAACTTTCCACCATGATGTTCCTCGAATTTTTTATTTGGGGTGCATGGTTTGTCACCATGGGAACATTTTTAGCGCAAGCATTTAGCGCGACGGGTGCACAGACCGGCATGGCTTACAACACCCAGGCAATCGGCGCGATAGTTGCGCCGTTTATTATCGGTCTGATTGCTGACCGTTATTTTGCGGCGCAAAAAATTCTTGGTGTGTTGCATTTAATTGGCGGTGCACTTTTGTGGCTCGCCGCAACATCCGCCAGCTTTGATGCGTTTTATCCGTACATTTTGCTTTATATGTTGTTGTATATGCCGACGCTGGCGCTGGTGAATTCAGTGGCGTTTCGTCATTTGCCTGATCCGGCGGGGCAATTTGCGCAGATTCGTGTACTGGGGACTATCGGCTGGATTGTGGCGGGATTGGTAATTGGTAATCTGGGATGGGAATCCCGCAATGTTTTGCATCTTACCTTCCAGATGGCCGCGATAGCATCGATTGCATTGGGTTTGCTGAGTTTCTTTTTGCCGGACACGCCACCCGCCATCGATAAAAATAGCAAAGTCAGTGTGCGCGATATTCTGGGGCTGGATGCATTGGCGCTGCTCAAGGATTCGCGTTACCTGGTATTTTTTATTGCATCGATTTTAATTTGTATCCCGCTCGCGTTTTATTACCAAAATGCCAACCTGTTTTTAAACGAAGTGGGTGTGGAAAACGCCGCATCAAAAATGGCATACGGGCAGGTATCTGAAACCCTGTTCATGCTGTTGCTGCCGATTTTTATTATTCGCTTTGGTATCAAAGTGTCATTGCTGGTGGGTATGGCCGCGTGGGTATTGCGCTACGTGTTGTTCGCTTATGGCGATGCCGGTGATAAAGCCTGGATGTTAATTCTGGGTATTGTATTGCACGGTATTTGTTACGACTTTTTCTTTGTGACTGGCCAGATTTATACCAACTACAAAGCGGGCGAGAAAATAAAAAGTGCGGCGCAGGGGCTTATCACTCTCGCAACGTATGGTATCGGTATGATGATCGGTTTTACCCTGGCCGGGATGATCAGCGACAAATACACGGTTGATGGTGTCCATGCCTGGTTTAACATCTGGATAATTCCTGCTGCGATTGCGGCAGCAGTATTGGTATTGTTCCTGGTGAGTTTTAAAGACGAAAAAGTGAGTGCGGAAAATATCAAACAGTAATTGTTTTTATACGCCCGGCGTTTTCATGTTGTAACAGCCGGGCGTGTTTTATCAGTGCAGTTTTAAACAACACCGCTAAACCATAGCTCTAGAAAATAACAAAAGGTAAATAATAATGACGACCACGAGTGCATCTACAGTTACATCTACGATTAATCCCCAACGTTTGTTTATCGCCTGTTGTGTTGCGCTTATTGTGACTTCGATGACCTTCGCAATTCGTGCGGGTATTTTGACTGAGCTCAGTGTTAGTTTTAATTTCAACAACACCGAACTCGGCTGGATTAATGGCATGGCGTTTTTTGGCTTCCCTATCGCGATGCTATTCGGCGGTTTTATTTATAACTATGTTGGCGCGCGCACGCTTTTGTATCTCGCGTTTGCCTGCCATGTATTGGGTTTAATATTAACCATTAGTGCTACTGGATTTTGGACTTTGCTTCTCTCAAGTTTCTTTATCGGTTTTGCTAATGGTTCAGTTGAAGCGGCGTGTAATCCATTGATCGCCGATATTTATCACACCCGGAAAACCGCCATGCTTAACAAGTTCCATGTGTGGTTTCCTGGCGGCATAGTGATTGGTTCTCTGGTCTCGGCCTTGATGACCAAGTTAGGGCTTGGCTGGCAGTTACAAATCGCGGTGATGCTTATCCCGACAGCGATTTATGGCTGGATGATTCTCGGGCAAAAATTTCCCGAAGCAGCGAACTCGGAAACCTCAACTGCTACCAATATCAAAGCACTTATCTCGCCCTTATTTATTTTTATGATGGTGTGCATGACCATGACCGCTATATCAGAATTTGGTGCACAGCAATGGGTAGGGCGTATTTTCGAATCGTCTGATGTGCATCCAATGATGGTGTTGGCGCTCACTGCGGGTTTGATGGCGCTGGGGCGTTTCTTTGCTGGTCCATTGGTCCATGCATTTAATCCGGCGGGTGTGTTGGTAATGTCGGCAGTAGTAACTACTATTGGTTTGATTTTGTTGAGTCAGGCTTCGGGTTACATGATTTATTTGTCTGCCGCAGTATTTGCTTTGGGCGTCACTTATTTCTGGCCCACCATGATTGGTTTTACCAGTGAATATATGCCTAAAACTGGTGCTTTGGGGATGTCGCTAATGGGTGGTGCGGGTATGTTCTCTGTATTTGTTTGGAACCCGGTGATTGGTGGGTGGTTGGATCAAGCCAAAAAAGATGCAATTGAAAGTGGCGTTACCGGTGACGCAATTGAGTTGGTTGCAGGTCAAGCGACATTACAGAGTTTAGCGATAATCCCTGGTGTATTGGTAGTTGCCTTCGGTTTATTATTTATTTTGCGTAAACGCTTCGCGCACTAACAGCTCGCACCCGAAAATAAAAAAGCGCCAACAGAGGCGCTTTTTTATTTTTTAATCATGCACAACTTTAGACGACAAGATGTAATTCTCTGTAATATGTTGAAGTATTATGTGACAAATACAGGAAATGGTTCACATTTGCAGGGTGTTAGATTGGGTTTTTAGCAGGTGCAGGTGTATAAAGGCTTTGCATGACCATGATATGAGTGAGTGGTTTAGTGAGCTCAAAAGGATTTGAGTTTCCACCTTCCCAAGTGCATTCCCCCCTTCTTGATATTCCCCTTTTATTGAACCAGAAAAATTAGGCTATTTGCTCTGTATCATTTTTGTCTACGGCAATTCAATTTTATTGAAATGATTTTAGTGGACAAAAAAATAGCGCATTCTCTGCGCTATTCCGGAATGTTGCGTCGATGCAATTAACTGGCGGCGAGCGGTTTTAGTGATTGGATTTGTGCAAGGCGCTCGCGAATCTGTGCCTCGATAGACGCGGGATCCAATCCTTGCTTGGCAAGTTGCTGCTTCTGGCTATCATGATCTGCAAATTCATCGGCAAATCCCAACTGCAGTAGCGGCGAGTTCAGGCCAATGCTGTGCAAATATTCACTTACCGCACTACCAGCACCGCCGGCGATGGCATTCTCCTCCAGGGTGACCAGTAACTCATGGCTGGCGGCCATTTTTTCTATCAGCCCGGTATCCAATGGTTTTACAAAACGCATATCACACAGGCTGGCGTTAAGGTTATCGGCGACTATCTGGGCATTGGCTAACAGCGTACCGAAACAAAGCAACGCGACTGCTTTTCCTTCGCGCTTTACTTCGCCCTTGCCTATCGGCAATGCAGTCATTGATGGGGTTATTGCCACTCCTGTGCCTGTTCCCCTCGGGTAACGAACGGCGGCAGGACCTGCATACTGGTAGGCAGTGTAGAGCAATTGGCGGCATTCATTTTCATCGCTTGGTGCGGCGATGACCATGTTCGGGATGCAGCGTAAATAACTGATATCGAAACTGCCCGCATGGGTGGGGCCGTCCTCACCAACTAATCCGGCGCGATCTATGGCAAAGGTAACGTCCAGGTTTTGCAGGGCAACGTCGTGTACCAGTTGGTCGTAGGCACGCTGCAAAAAGGTGGAGTAGATAGCAACTACCGGCTTTTGGCCTTCGCAAGCCATACCCGCCGCGAGGGTTACTGCATGCTGCTCGGCGATGGCAACGTCATAAAACCGCTCGGGGTATTGCGCCGCGAATTCGACCATTCCCGAGCCCTCACACATGGCAGGGGTAATTCCGACCAATTTGTTATCCACGTTGGCCATATCGCACAGCCATTGCCCAAAAACCTCTTGATATTTTGGTTTTTTGGGCGCGTTTACCGCACCAATCGCGGCTTTCTTGGGCTCAATTTTATTAAGGGCGTGATAGCCAACAGGATCCAGTTCTGCCGGTTCAAAACCTTTCCCTTTCTGGGTGATGATATGGAGCAATTTGGGGCCTTTGATATCGCGCAAACTGCGCAAGCACCGGACCAGATCGCCCAGGTCGTGGCCGTTGATTGGCCCCACGTAGTTGAATCCCATTTCTTCGAACAGCGTGCCCGGTGACATGAACCCTTTGAAATGTTCTTCCGTGCGCCGGGCAAATTCCCAGGCGGGCGGAATTTTGCCCAGCACCTGTTTGCTGCCTTCGCGCAGGGAATTATAAAATTTGCTGGCCCAGATTTTGGACAGGTAAGTTGATAGGCCCCCGACATTGGGTGAAATGGACATGTTATTGTCATTGAGGACTACTAACATGTCGGTCTCGGTATGCGCAGCATGGTTAAGCGCCTCAAATGCCATGCCGGCAGTCATAGCTCCATCGCCAATAATAGCGGCCACCTTGCGTTCGACGCCGGCCATTTTGGCCCCGATGGCCATCCCCTGGGCTGCGCTGATCGATGTGCTGGAGTGCCCTACACCAAACGTATCGTAGACACTTTCTTCACGCTTCGGGAAGCCAGACAGACCGTTGCCCTGGCGAATCGTATTCATTCGTTCGCGGCGCGAGGTGAGGATTTTGTGCGGGTAAGTCTGGTGGCCCACATCCCACACCAGGCGGTCTTCCGGGGTTTGATAGACATAGTGCAAGGCGATAGTTAATTCCACCACACCCAGGCCAGCCCCAAAGTGGCCGCCCGTTTGTCCGACACTGAATAACAAAAAAGCGCGCAGCTCTTCCGCCAGTTCCGGCAATTGTTTTTCGCTGAGAAGGCGCAGGTCAGCAGGGCTATCGATGCTATCCAGCAAAGGGGTCAGCGGGCGACTGGTGGGGATTTCGTTATGCATTCAGGTTCATCAATCTGGTTATCGTTGTGGGGTACAGCTCTGCAAGACCGCCATTGTAGGCACCTTGGCGGAGGCTTGGCTAGTTGATCCTGTGGATTATGTAGTCGGCCAATTGGCGCAGGCGCTCCGCGCTTTCCCCAAAAGTTGCGAGCGATGCAAGGGCTTGATTGTGCAATTCCGCTGCTTTTGACTGTGCCGTTTCCAGCCCTAGCAGCGATACATAAGTGGGTTTGTTGCGCGCGATATCAGCCCCTTGCTGCTTGCCCAGCGTTGCGGTATCCGCTGTGACATCAAGGATGTCATCCTGCACCTGAAATGCGAGCCCGATTGCCGCGGCATACTCATCCAGCGCCGCGAGTTGCGGGATGGTGGCCCCGGCAGCCAATGCGCCCATCGCAACACTGGCGCGAATTAGCGCTCCGGTTTTATGCCGGTGCATATTCTCCAACTGCGCCAGGTTTAATTGCTGATCTACGGCAGCAAGGTCAATTGCTTGCCCGAGAACCATACCGTCGGCGCCGGAAGCAGCCGCCAACCGTGCAATCAACTGTACTTTGGTTTCTGCAGGTAAGCGGGTTCCTAGCAATAACTCAAACGCCAGGGTTTGCAGCCCATCGCCGGCAAGGATGGCAGTTGCCTCATTGAAAGCGATATGGCAGGTCGGTTTACCGCGGCGCAGATCATCGTCATCCATTGCGGGTAGATCATCATGAACCAGACTATAGGAGTGCAGGCATTCAAGGGCGCAAGCAATAGGGTCAATTTGCACGAGATCAACTTGGGGTTTAATTGCTAATGCTGCCGCATAAGCCAACGTAGGACGGACTCGCTTGCCACCATTAAAAAGGCTATAACGCATGGCCGCGCGCAAGCGGGTAGGATCATCCAGTTCAGGGAAACAATGGTCCAGTGCGGTATCTACACGTTGACGACAAGACTGGGCAAACAGGCTGAATTCCCCGGGCATCAAACATCGCCTTCTTCTGCATCATCGAAGGGTTCAAGGCTGATATTGCCCTGCACCTCAATCAGTTTGGTGACATGCAACTCTGCTGCCGCAAGTCTCGCCTGGCATTCGCGCGTTAATGCGATGCCGGTTTCGAATGCCTGGAGGGATTCTTCCAATGTCATTTCTCCTTGTTCCATGCGATTTACCAGGTTCTCCAGCGTACCAAGTGACTGTTCAAAATCGATATTTTTTTTCCTGGGTGGCATAGTCATGTCTCGCACTGGGAAGGTGGGGGGCGGATTATAAACCTGACAGTGCAAATCTGCCGAGGTTTTGGCGTACAGCATTGTGAGATATTTCCTACAAAACTTACCGAAATTGGCCACTGTTGCGTGACGCCTGATTCATCAATAATGATCGCCATCGGAGATTGCTGCAGGATGCGGCAAATAGCAGGGAATATAGGGAATCGCGCGCATTTTTGCCAAGGTTTGGCCGGTCATCCTGTAAAAACCCTGATTGCCCCCTCCTGCAGTCAGGGTTTTTCTCATTTTAGATGACTATTTTTGTGCTTTTTGTCGCATATTTCATCAATTCTGCAACTAACCTTCTTTCCTGTCGTCAAAAAGCTGTTGAAACTTACGCTTTCTGGCCTACCCCGCTCCTTATCAACTATTTAGCTTTTGTAATAGATGTGGAGTAGAATCTCATAGCTTTGATAAACATAACGCACTAAGCTTTTGATACGGCTGATAATTGCCAATTAATCTGTCCGCTGTAAATCCAGTGTGAAGGACTCAACCATACCCATGCCCGACAAATCATTTATTAATAATGTCGCCCTTGCACAGCGAACTGCCCAGTTGGAACAGCAACTGCAGCGCTTATTTGGCTTTTTAAGCCGTGTGCCGCTTGAACGATGGCAATGGTTGATTATTTTGTTATTGGTAATATGGCTTGGCCATAGTCTGGCACGGTTATTCTGGCTGGTTATTCCCAACCCTGTGATACCTCCGGCAACAGTTACTTCCGTAGCGACCGATTCACCTGCGCCCAACCCTGCCGGTGCAGGGGGTATTAATATTGCCCAGGTTAAAAACCTGGCACCGTTTGGCGAAACCAATGCCGAACCGGCCCCCGTTGAGGCGCAACCTGCAGCGACCGCACAAGGAATTGAGAACAATGCTGCGGATACCCAGTTGAATCTGATTTTACGTGGGGTTTTATCCAGTAATGATGAAAAAGCAGCGCGGGCCATTATTGCCACCGGCGACAAGGCTGACGTGTATGGCATAGGTGATACGCTCCCGGCTGGTAATAACGTGACCCTTGCGAAGGTCTTGGATCTGCGGGTCATCGTTAATAACAATGGTTCATTTGAATCCTTATGGATGTACAAAGACGATCCGAATGCGCCCAAATTGGGGGCGACTGTTTCCGCCCCGCCCCCAGGGCAAACAGGTGGTTATGCCAATCCACCCTATCAACAACAGCCTCCGGTTTTTGCGGACAGGCGCCCTCCGGTAGAAACGTCGGGTCCGGGGCCCGCTGCGGCAAGGGATCCGGGGATGGCACAGGTCAGCAAGACCCTGGCTGATGTCGTTGCGATGAGTATTTATCGTGAAAATGGCCAGGTGGTGGGTTATAAAATCCGCCCCGGCCGCAACGCTGAAATGTTTAATTCCCTGGGATTGCAAACCGACGACATCGTGACGGCGGTGAATGGTGTTCCCCTGAGTAGCCCGGGGAAGATTATGGAAATTTATAAAAGTATGGGTAGTGCCACCTCTGCGAACCTGGAGATCAGACGCGGTGGCAGTACAGTTAACCTAGACGTAATGCTCAAGTGAGGTTTTCGTGATCCGTTCGAATGGTCGTAAGAATAAGAAAATTATCTCCAGCATGATGCTGGCGGCGATTATCAGTGGTACCGCTAATCTCGCAATCGCGCAGGTGGAGCCGGCGGGCCAGAATGCGGCAGGCGAGCAAGCCTGGACAGTCAATTTTAATGATTCGGATATCCAGGAAGTTATCAAATTCATTGCCGGGGCTACCGGGAAAACTATCATTATTGACCCGAAAGTACGCGGCCCCATTAAGGTAATCAACACCAAGCCACTCAACGCTAAAGAACTGTATGAGTTGTTTTTGGCGTCATTGGATGTCCATGGTTTTACCGCGGTAGAAAGCGGCAATATTGTGCGTATTGTGATGAACCGTGATGCGCGTAACCTGCCAATCCCTACCGAAAATAATGTCCGCAATAAAGACGATTTGTATATCACCCAGGTGATTCCGCTAAAAAATACCAGCGCGGCCAAAATCCTTGCGGCCCTGCGCCCCCTGGTGCCTCAATACGGCCATTTGACCACCTATGAGCCCAGCAACGCGTTGATCATTACCGACACCCGCGCCAACGTAGCGCGGATGAACGAGCTGGTGATTCAACTGGATAAAATCGGTATGACCCATACCGATGTAATTCCGTTGAAATATGCCAATGCGGCCGATGTTGTAGCGATGCTGACCCAGTTGGAAAAGCCGGACCCTAACCGCGGTATGACCACCTCGCCACCGGTAATTGTGGCGGATAAGCGCACCAATGCGGTGGTAATCAGCGGCGATGATTTAACTCGCCAGCGCCTGAAATTATTGGTTGATGATCTGGACCGCCCGCAAACCCGCAATAACAACGTGCGTGTGTTTTATCTGAAATATGCCAAAGCGGAAGAAGTTGCCAAGGTGCTTTCCGGGATGTTGCAGAGCGTAGGCGGCGCCAAGCCGGCCGAAGGTGCTCCGCCAAATACTGCACAGGCGGCCGTTCAGGCGGATGAAGCAACCAACTCGGTATTGATTACTGCCGACGTAGAGACGATGAATACCCTGTTGTCGATTGTGGATAGCCTGGATATTCGCCGCGCCCAGGTATTGGTTGAAGCGATTATTGTGGAGATTACCGGTAACAATGCCAAAGAAATTGGCGTTGAATGGATCTATCAAGCGGATGATAGCGGGTTTGGTGGTTTCACCTCGGGCGGTGCTTTGGCCAAGGTTGGAACGCCTGCGCTTAATTTGCTGGATAATCCCAACAGCGAAACGGCCCTGGCTTCACTCGCTGGCGGCATAACCTCGGTGGGTTCACCGGTATTCGGTGTAGGCCGTTTGGGCGATAACCTGGATTTTCTCAGTGTGCTCAAGCTGTTGCAGACCACCGAGTCGAGCAACATCCTCTCTACACCAAGCCTGTTAACCACTGACAACAGTGAAGCATCGATTCTTGTCGGCCAGCAGGTTCCTTTTGTAACCGGGTCATACACCGGTATGTCGGGAACCAATACGGGCAATAACAATTCATTCTCCAGCCCGTTTAACACGGTTAACCGTGAGGATGTGGGTATCAAGCTGCAAGTAACGCCGCACATTAACGAGGGCGATAGCCTGGTATTGGATATCGAGCAGGAAATCTCCTCGGTAATTGGTAATACCCAGAATTCCCCCAACGGCCCGACCACCAGCAAGCGCGAAATCAAAACCCAGATTCTGGCAGGCGACGGTCAAACGGTGGTGTTGGGCGGTTTGATTCAGGATGAGGTCAATAAAGGTGACCAGCGCGTTCCCGTTTTGGGCAGTATTCCGGTGTTGGGCCACTTGTTCCGTTCCCAAAGTGCTGCGAAGCGCAAAACCAATTTGCTGATTTTCCTCAAGCCCACGATTATTCGTACCGATGAAGTGCTCACCGGTGCGACGGCAGAAAAGTATCGGGCGTTGCGCGATCAACAGGTGCAGTTCCAGCGTAGTCGCGGAATATTGTTGAACCGTGGTGATGTGCCGGTATTGCCTGAATGGCAGGACACAATTCGTCAATTCCAGGAGCAAACCCGGCAACAAGACCAGCAACCTGCCGCTCAAGGTGAGGAATAATCCGTGACCGAGCAAGTGCTAGAGCCCTCTATTGCAGGGGATTTATCTTCTGATGGGCAGGATGCTGTTGATCCGGTGGCTGGCCTTGAGCGTCTGCCATTCAGTTTTGCATCTGCCAACGGGGTCATGCTGGAAGACGTAACCAATAATGTTAACCCCAAAGTGCTGCACAAGCCGGGGCTGACCCTTGATGTGTTGCTGGAGCTGCAACGCATCCTCGGCACCGATTTTCAACTGGAAGAAATGCCAGCGGAAGATTTCCAAAAACGCCTCACCCGTGAATACCAGAGTGGCGATGGTGCCGCCCAGCGCGCTGCTGAAGACCTGGGCAATGAGTTCGATTTATCGTCCATGGCTGATGACCTGGCTGATCGCACCGATTTGCTTGCCGGGGATGACGACGCACCGATTATCCGCCTGATTAATGCGATCCTTTCCCAGGCCGTGCGCGAAGGCGCTTCGGATATCCATCTGGAACCCTTTGAAGACCGTGTTTCGGTGCGTTTCCGTATCGACGGCGTATTGACGGAGGTCCTTTCGCCCAAGGCGGAATTGGCTCCGGTTCTGGTTTCCCGCTTGAAAGTAATGGCGCGTCTGGACATCGCTGAAAAACGTTTGCCGCAAGACGGCCGTATTACCGTTCGTCTGGCGGGCCATGCGGTAGATATCCGTGTATCCACCATTCCATCGGCGTTTGGTGAACGTATTGTATTGCGTATTCTCGATCAGGCGGCGGGCCAATTGCGCCTTGAGCAGTTGCAAATGCCGCCGCAAGTGTATGAGCGCCTGACCAAAAACCTGATTAAACCGCACGGTATTATCCTCGTGACCGGCCCGACCGGTTCGGGTAAAACCACCACGCTTTATGCCAGCCTCAGCCATATCAATACACGCAGCCGCAACATCCTCACGATTGAAGATCCGGTGGAATATCTGCTTCCCGGTATCGGGCAAACCCAGGTTAACGCCAAGGTAGATATGACCTTTGCGCGTGGTTTGCGCGCCATTTTGCGTCAGGACCCTGATGTGGTGATGGTGGGGGAAATCCGCGATGGTGAAACCGCTGAAATTGCGATCCAGGCATCGCTCACGGGTCACCTGGTGTTATCCACCCTCCATACCAATACCGCCATTGGTGCGGTGTTGCGTCTGAAGGATATGGGCGTTGAACCCTTCCTGTTGGCTTCGAGCCTTGAGGTGGTGATGGCGCAACGCCTGGTACGTGTGCTTTGTACCCACTGCAAAGAGCAATATATGCCCAGTGATGCCGAGCGGGAAATGCTGAAGTTGCCGTTGGATACGCCGATCTGGCGCCCGGCGCCCAGCGGTTGCAAGCACTGTAACCATCAGGGGTATCGCGGCCGTAAGGGTATCTATGAACTGATCGAGATCACCGAGCGCCTGCGCCATTTGATCCACGAGCAAGCCGGCGAACAAGAACTTCTGGCGGAAGCGCGCAAGAACAGCGCCTCCATGAGCGATGACGGCCGTACCTGTGTACTGAATGGCATCACCAGTATTGAAGAAGTTCTGCGTGTAACCACGCAGCTATAAGGAAGATTTCATGGGTGCCTACAGTTACAAAGCGCTGAATGAAGAAGGGAAAACCGTTAAGGGAATTCTCGAAGGGGATTCCGAGCGGCACATCCGTACCCAGTTGCGGGCGAAAAAATTAAAACCGCTGGAAGTGGTGAGTGCGGCCGGTGAAGCTGCCGCTGCCAAAAATGATGACGGCTTGAGCCTGCAAGCCAGTTTTCGTCGCCGCGCGTCCAAATTAAGCACCCGTGACCTCAGTTTGATTACCCGCCAATTGGCATCGCTGGTGAAATCCGGTTTGCCGCTTGATGAAGCCCTGCACGCAACTGCCAAGCAATCGCAAAAAGCCAATGTTAAACGCGTGGTGTTGCAGGTCCGCACCCGTGTCCTGGAAGGTTTTAGCCTGGCGCAAGCGATGGGTGATAACCCGATTGCATTTAATGATATGTACCGCGCGTTGGTGCGGGCGGGCGAAGGGTCCGGTTATCTCAGCCCCGTCCTGGAGCGCCTTGCCGATTACACCCAGACCAGCCAGGTGTTACAACAACGCATCAAGATGGCGATGATCTACCCGATTGTGATGCTGGTCGTCAGTATGGCCGTAATCATCGCGTTGATGGTGCTGGTGGTGCCCAAGCTGGTAAAAATCTTCGAGCAGGGCAAGCGCGAATTGCCTGCATTGACGGAAGCGTTGATGGCGACCAGTGGTTTCCTGATCAGTTATGGGGTCTACCTCTTTATTGCATTGATCGGGGTGTATTATCTGGTCAAACGAATGATGCGCGATCCAAAGCGATTGCGCGCATGGCATGTTGTCCAATTGAAACTTCCGGTTATTGGTGAGCTGGTAAAGCAGATCAACTCCGCGCGTTTTGCTGCCACCCTGAGTTTGCTTTCTGCCAGTGGTGTGCCGCTCTTGCAAGCATTGAACATTTCCGGCCAGGTGATGACCAATAAGATTCTGCAAGAGGCCTGCGACCAGGTAGCTGCTGCCGTGCGTGAAGGTATGAGTTTGAGCCGGGCCATGGAAAATACCGGCCATTTCCCGCCATTGCTGGTGCAATTGGTGGCGAGCGGCGAGACCAACGGCACTTTGCCCCAGCAACTGGACAACGCCTCCAAAGACCAGGAGCGCGAACTGGAAATGATGCTGGGAGTGGCGATGGGGTTGCTTGAGCCGGCAACAATTATTTTTATGGGCGGTGCCGTGTGCCTTATTGTGTTGGCGATCCTGACCCCGATTTTCGAAATGTCCAAGCTGACTTAAGCCAGCGCAATCCGTACCAATTTTCTTCAATCCAATCATTCAAAGCTGTTCCGGAGAACACTATGAACACAAGTCTGCGTTACCCCGGCCGTAAGGCCGAAGCCCGCCAGGCGGGTTTTACTCTGGTCGAAATCATGGTGGTGGTAATCATCATCGGTTTGCTGGCCGGTATTGTGGTTCCCAACGTGATGGATAACCTCGATAAAGCGAACGTCAAGAAAGCGCGTGCTGATTTTAGTTCGCTGCAAACTGCGCTCAAGTTGTATCGCATCGATAACTTCAATTTCCCGACGACCGAGCAAGGCCTGGAAGCATTGGTCACCAAACCATCCATTGCGCCGGTGCCCCGCAATTACAAAGAGTCTGGCTATATCGATAACCTGACCAAAGATCCCTGGGGCAATGACTACCAATACATGAGCCCCGGTGAAGGCCATGAATATGATATTTACAGCCTGGGCGCTGACGGTGTGAGCGGCGGCGAAGGCCAGAATGCTGACATCAGTATCTGGGATGCGGAATAAGTTTACCTGCGGATAACCGTTGTGAGCCCCCGCCAGCAGGGTTTTACCCTGATCGAAATTATCGTCGTGGTGTTTATCATCGGCCTGGCGGTGGGGGTGATTTCGATTGCGGTAGGCGGTAATGCCGCTACCGATAATGCGCGCAAGGAAGCGGAAGAATTTATGTTGCAGGCCAGCTATGTGGCCGAGCAAGCGGTATTGAAGGGCGAAACCTACGGCTTATTTGCCGAATTGCGCCCTGCGCAGGATATCGATACGGAAGAGCAGTGGTGCTACACCTGGAAGCGTGTGCGCGATCGCCAGTGGCAAGAATTACCGGAACTGCAAACGCACTGTATTGCAGAGGGGCTGGCCATTGAATTCACCATTGACGAAGAGTTATGGGAGTACGATCCCGAGCTGGAATACCAGGATCCGGTAATGGGATTTTTCCCCAGTGGTGATTCGTCCGGTGAAGTGGAAATTTCAATCTTTGCCAGCCAAGCCAATATGGATGACGAGGTTGAGACCCAGAAGTTCAAGTTGGATCTGATCGGTGAATTGCATTGGATCAACGAAGAGGAGCGCCTTAAAGAGGAGCGCAAAGGTTTATGAACAAACCGCTGAGAGGGCGCCCATCACAACAACGGGAGCGTGGTTTTACGCTGCTGGAAGCGATGATTGCCCTCATGATTATTGCCCTGGCGTTGCCGGCGATGATCACGCTGATAATGACGCAACTGGATGGTTCAGCGGTTATTCGCGATAAGACTTACGCCTATTGGGTGGCGGAAAACCAACTGGCGCGGATTCGCCTGTTGCAGCAACAAAAAATGCAAAAACGGCTGCCGGATTACAAGGTGCCGGAGAAGGATTCGGGGACGGTAGACCTCGCGGGGTTGCGTTGGCAATGGCAGCAAAAAACCATTGCGATGGATACCCTGCCTGAACCGGGGTTCAAGCGCGTCGAAATCTCGGTGCGCTTGCTCGGCGTCGCGGATGGCCCAACGCTGGGACGTACCGCAGTAGATGAAGACAAGCCGGCAATGGCACTTTTGACAGGGTATATCAGTGATCCTGAAACCAGCCAGCAACTTTAACCAGCGGGGGTTTACCCTGCTGGAGGTCATGATTGCGCTGGTAGTCTCGGCGATTATCGCCGTTATGGCTTTTCAATCGCTGGATGCTGCCGACAAGGGGGCAACGCGGACCAATGAAGTACTCAACGATATTAATAAAGTTGATCGCGCCTGGCAGCTGATCGCCGCCGATTTGCGCCACATAGTGCCACCGGGCACCAATGACCGTAATTGGGTTTTCCAGGGGAAAACCCTGGACGGCTCGGCGGCCGATGCCGATGAAACCTTGCTGGTATTCAAGCGTCGCGGTTGGGTTAATTTTTCCAATCTGCCGCGCAGTGATTTGCAATTGATCGGCTATCGGATTCTGGATGGCAAGCTCTGGCGCGATTTTGCGCCGGAATATAATCGCCAGTTGTCTGATATCGACCTGGAAGAGGACGATGGTTTTCACCAGTTATTATTGGAAGATGTCGAAGATTTCCAGCTGCGGTTTTTGCACCAGGGCGCTGTAACCTCACGCGGTAAAAGTGTATTGGAAGGCCGCGAGTTCACTGAAGACTGGGTACAAGATTGGCCGGATGCAACCGCGGGTGCTACCGGGTTACCCCTGGCGATAGAAATTACTATCAAGATTAAAGGAGTCGGTTCAATTGCGCGCCTGTTTGCGTTGCCTGAACAATTCCAGGCCCAGCAGTAATATCCCTGCCGGCCAGCAAGGTACAGTGCTGGTGCTGGTATTACTGGTAGTGGCGCTGGTAGCGGCCCTGAGCGTTAAATTTGCCGCCCAATACCAATTGGGCCTGGCGCGGGCCGAAACCCGTTGGCATGGTGCGCAGGCCCGGGCATTCCTGGAAGGCACTGAAGAGGTTGCAAAGTTGATGTTTGCGACTGCCGATATTGACTTGCAACAGGATTATCTGGGTGAACCCTGGGGCAGCGAAGTCCCGATTGAGGATGATGGTGTATCGGGGATTGCCCGTTTGACGGATGCGACAACCCAGTTGAATCTGAATGATCTGGCTACCAACTTTACGCCCGAAAAACCGGTGGGTAGCCCGGAACGATATACTGAACAGCAGCGGCGTTTTATTCGCCTGTTGCAAACATTCCCGGATATTCCCCTCGGGCAGGACCAGGCGGAATACCTGCTGGAAGCGATAGTCGACTGGATGGACCCGGACGAAAATGAGTCGGGCCAGGGGGGGGCGGAGTCCAATTATTACCAGAGCATGCCGCAGCCTTATTTGCCCGCCAATGCACCGTTCAAATCCCTGGATGAGTTGCGTTTGGTCAGGGGATTTAATGAAAATCCCCTGCTGGTCATGAGGCTCATGGCTTTTGTGACGGTATTGCCATCATCAGAGGGAGGAGCGGTGGGGATGAATATCAACACCATGGAGTTGCGGAGCCCCGTTGATAAAGGCATTAACAACCTGTTATTGACGATCAATGATCAGGGATCGCTGTCGCCGGCGTCGGAATCTGACGCCCAGCAAGCGCTAAAGGCACGCCCGGAAACCGGCTTTGCCGATACCGCCGCAATACAAAATGCTTTTCCGGGCAAGAACGTTGACCAATTAAATCGAAATACCAAATTCTTCTGGTTAAATGCCAGTGTGCAGTTGGTTGACCAGCGCCGCAGTATGCGCAGTCTGATGATACGGGATACAACACCCCAGAATCGCCCAACGCTCAAGGTGATTCAGCGCGATGATGTATATGAGTTGCCGACAGCAGTGCGTAAAAAAGAAGACGAAGATGAGGATGGGGAAACCGAGCTGGTTGAATAATTCCGGCAACGGGTGTTCGCATCGACTAATAATGAAACCTATTCAGTGATTTGATCAGAGCAAAATTATGTCCACGCAATTGGTGCTCGCAGTAAATACATCTGCCGATGGCAAAACCCTGGCTGACTGGTTCCGCTGGTGCTGGTTGGGCAGCGACGGTAATCCGCAACCGGAAACGGCCGCGAGTGGTGATCGTGAAGCCTTGCGCACAGCATTGGGCGAGCGCGCGGCCGGCAGCCAATCTACCTGGCTGATTTTACCGGGCAACAGTGTCGGAACCCGCGAGCTGGAATACAGCGAAAAAGAAAAAAAGCATTTGCGCAACCTGTTGCCATTCCAGCTTGAAGAGAGTGTTATCGGCGATGTAGAGGATTTGCATTTCGCGTTGGGAACCCCGGCAGACGGTCGGGTTGTTGTGGCGTATACCGATAAAACCTGGCTGCAGGCCGTGTTTGCGGAATTGGCTGCATTAGGGATTGAAGTCACGCGCTGCTGGTCTGCGCCGCTGATTTTACCCCGCGCCCAGGAGGCATTGAGCGATGCCTATAATCACTGGTCGCTGGGCCTGTACGACGGCCAGTTCTACCTGCGTTATGCGCCCACATTGGGTTTTAGCGTCGCAGAGTCGCATGCCCGCATGGCATTGTCGTTGTTACTTACCTCGCAAGAGCGTGTAGATCGTTTACCGGAGTTGCACCTGCGTGCCGCGACTGAAGAAGATCTGGCGAAGCTCGTTGAATTGGTGCCCGCCGAATTGCAAGGTTCAATTAAAGACCAGGTACTGGCTGACGCCTGGTCACTGGATTATGGCAGCAGTGCCATTGATATTTGCCAGGGCGAATTTTCCCAGCGGTTACCAATCGAGCGGTGGTGGAAAATCTGGAAATCCGTGGCGATTTTTGCCGGTGTGTGTGCAGCGGTTTATCTTGGCGTACTCTTTTTTGAAATCCACAAACTCAGCAATGAAAATCTGAAGATCCGCCAACAGATCGAAAACGCCGCGCGCGCAGCGATTCCCCAGGGGCGAATCGTTGATCCTGAAAAACAATTGACCACCGCCCTGAACCAGTTGCAACCGACGGATCGATCCGGCCGGGTGATGGAGTTACTGGTGGTAGTGCTGCCGCAAGTGTCATCCGTACCTAATGTCAGTGTTAAAGGAATTGCTTACGTCGGTGAAATTGGCGAGTTGAATATTAACGTGCAGGCCGATAGTTTCGCGACCTTTGAGACCCTGGCGCAGAATATCCGCACCCAGGGCTTCAACGCCGAGGTACTCAGTGCCAATGCGCAGGGTAATGTGCAAACCGCGCGTTTGAAAATTACCAAAAATCCACAGTAATTGATGATTAACCCATCGAATCATCGCGGAAGAAACCATGAATCAAATACTGAGTTTTTTAAATAAATACAGCCGCCATGAACAAATGCTGATTCTCGGCTGCGGCGTTGTCGTAGTGCTTTATCTGGTATGGCTATTGGTGTTAACACCGATCCAGAAAAAGCGTGATCAACTTTACCTGGCGAACACCAGCTCTACCCAAACCCTCGGCCGGGTACAAATTCTTGCTGCGCAAATACAACAGTTACGCGCGCAGGGTTCAGCCAACGCCGGTGAAAATATCAATGGTTTAATTGACTCCAGCCTGCGCGCCAATGGCTTGCAAATGAGCGGGTTGCAACCTGGTTCGAATGGTGAAGTGCGGGTGCGCCTGGATCGCGCTGCCTATGAACCCTTGATGCAATGGCTTTACGACATGGAATACAAACAAGGCGTGAATGTTACGGATTTATCGTTGGCTTCCACCAATGACCCGGGTCAGGTCACTGTCAATTTGCGTTTGCAAAAAGCGCAGTAATATTACGTTGTTCTTGTTAACCGGGACCGATAAAAATCCTATGAGCACTTTTCCTGATTTATTGAAAGCCCATAAAAAACTGTGGATTGGGTTGGGCGTGTTGTTTTTTTTAATTTTCGTGCTCAGCAATATTCCCGCTACCTGGGGCGCCTGGGTGTTAACCCGCGGAACTGGTCTGGCGATGAGCGGCGTAACAGGCAGTGTATGGAATGGCAAGGCCAGCCTCGCCAGCCTGCAGCTTGGTGGCCAGGAGCAATCGCTGGGGCAATTGAGCTGGAAATTAAGTCCGTTTTCACTAATTACCCGCTGCGCGGATGTGACAACCAAATTATCCATCCAGCAATTTGATGGTGAAGTTTGCGCCAGCGCCAACGGTGAAGTGCAAGTGCATGATGCCAATTTTTCTGTTCCGTCTTCGTTGCTGCAAGCAAAAATCCCGGTGCCCATCCAGGGCCAGATTTCTGGCCATGTCGATGAATTGCAATTGCGCGGCAATACGCTGCTTAAGCTTAAAGGTAATGTAACCTGGAATAATGCGCGCATTAATACCGGTTCAAACTGGCTGGATATTGGCAGCTTCGCCGCCGAATTAACGGATAACGGCAGCAATGGTATTTCGGCCAGGTTCTTTAACCTGTCAGGCCCGGTCGATGTGAATTTGCAAATCGAGTTGGCTGCACCAAGCGGTGGCCGTGTCTCCGGTGAACTCGCTGCACCCCAGGCATTTTTTGATTCCGCCAATGCGCGCGATGTATTGTCCATGTTTGCACAACAGGATCGCGTTGATGAACAGGGCAAAAGCCATTACCGCGTGGATATGAACCTTTAACTATGCAACGGTTCGCGCTGTTTTTTTTGCTGCTACTTTCCAGTTCATCGGGCTGGGCCAAATGGCATACCGATAGCCAGAGTATTATGGGCACCAATGTGAGCGTGATCCTGTGGCTGGAAGATGACGCCAAAGCGGAACAGGCCATCGCTGCGGTAATGGCGGAAATGCGCCGTATTGATGCGCATTTCAGTCCCTATATTGAAACCAGTGAACTTTATCGGCTAAATCAATTAGCGCCCAAAGCCAACGCTGAAAACCCGTTAAAAATATCCCCCGAGCTAACTGCGATCCTCGATAAGGCGCTTTATTACAGTCGCCTGAGTGACGGTGCTTTTGATGTGACCTTTGCTTCTCTTGCGCGCTATTACGATTACCGCAAAAAATTAAAACCGAGCGAACAACAACGCGAGGAATTGCTGCCATTAATTAACTACCGGTTTATTCACCTGGATGCCAAAGCGAATACCGTATGGTTTGAGCATCCGCGGGTTTATGTGGACCTGGGCGGAATTGCCAAAGGTTATTCCGTGGATACTTCGTTGGCGGTATTGAAAAAATTTGGCGTTGAACACGCGAACATTACTGCGGGTGGTGATAGCCGGGTGATTGGCGATCGGCTCGGGCGCCCATGGTTGGTAGGCATAAAAAATCCGCGCGCAGAATCAGTGGCAGTAACCTTGCCGCTGGAAAATGTTTCGCTATCAACATCAGGTGATTATGAGCGCTATTTTATCGATCAGGTAACTGGCGAGCGCGTGCATCACATTATCAACCCGCGCACGGGCAAATCTGCCCACGGCGTTACCAGCGTGACCATCCTCGGGCCTGCCGGTTTTGATACTGACCCGTTATCGAAAGTTGTCTTTATCAAAGGGCCGGAGCAAGGCCTGGCGATTATCAATAAGTTGCCCGGTTTTGATGCTGTCATCATTACCGAAAAAGGCAAAGTGCTTTACAGCAACGGCCTTACTCCCCCGCAATAAACTCCTGGCGCTGCGAACTTGTCCGGCGCCAAAAACCATCTAAGCTTTGTTTGCTATCGACATTTTGCCTTACTCAATAACGGCAATGATTGACCAGCTTTGTCGCTTTTGCGTAGGGTTTGATCACCGCCCAAAAAAAATCACTCAAGCGCCAGATCAACTGTGCTCAGTGTCACATTCAGGATCAGGATTGGCTTCTAGAATGATTTAAGTGAGTGATTGCTACAACAAAAGCAGTGCGTCAGGCGCTTGCATAAATCCGGAGAAAATTATGAATCAACCCTTGCGCCATTGGCTGCGCCTGGCTGCGCTGTTGTCATTATTAAGTTGTATCCCGGCGAGTAGCGGGGTGTTGGCGCAAGAGTCTGCTGGCAAAGTGGAATCACTCAAAGAGTCTGTGCTTACCCTCAACCGCGATTTATTAATTCTGGAAGAGGATTTACTTTATCCCGCCAGCACCCAGGTTGCCGTTTATGTCTCTATGGATCTTGGTGCTTTTTTTGCGCTGGATGCGATCAAGCTTGAAATAGACAATCAATTGGTTGCCAGTGAACTCTACACCGATAAGCAAACCAACGCGTTATTTCGCGGCGGTGTGCAGCGGTTATATGTGGGCAATTTGAAAGCGGGCGAGCACGAGATCAGCGCTTTTTTTACCGGCCGGGGCCCGCAAAAAGATTACAAGCGTGGCGCCAAGCTGGTGGTGACCAAAAGTCAGGAGCCGATTGTCCTGGAGTTGAAAATTATTGATTCCACTGCGCAGTTGCAACCTGAATTTGAAATCAAGCAATGGCAAATGTAATGCGCCCATCATATTGGTTCCGGCGCAAAGCCCTGGCATTTGCGCTTGCCGGCCTTGCCCTCATTCCCGTAGCGCAAGCAAAGGAAAAAATGAAAACGTCGGTAGCGGATTTACGCTACGGTGTTGCCTTGTTTCATTATTATCAACAGGATTACGTTCCTGCATTATCTGAACTGATGGTCGCTGATACGCGCAATGGTATTCAAGGGCACAGTGATAACCCCGAATTAATTGCCGGTGGCATCAGCCTGGCCTTTGGCATGCAACGCCATGCTGAAAGCGTATTCACCACTATTTTGCAAGATGAGCGTCGCCCGCAACCGGTGCGCGATGCCGCCTGGTTTTACCTGGGTAAATTACATTACATTCGCGGTGATTTTGCCGCAGCTGAACAAAGTTTTGCGCGCGTGAGCGAATCGTTTAAACCGTCACTGCGTGCGCAAATGCAAGCGCTGCAATTCAACATTCGTATCCGCAACAATAATTTTGCCGAACTCTCGGTTGATGACCTGGACGATTTGCGCAGCTGGAATCCTTACGCGCTTTACAATCTGGGTGCAGCGCATGCGCGCGCGGGGAATTTTAAAAGTGCGCAGGAATTTTTTACCGAGTTATCAGAAATAAATATTTCCGATAACCGCGCGCGCCAAAAAGAACAATGGGCGTTGCAGGATAAAGCCTTTACTGCGCTGGGCTACTCATACCTCGCCGAAAAAAAATACCGTGCGGCTATCCAGGAATTTACCAAAGTTCGTTTGGATGGCGCTTTTTCCAATCAAGCGTTGTTAGGTTATGGCTGGGCAGCAGCGGCACAGGAAGAATACGATGTAGCGCTCAAGCCCTGGCAAGTATTGCGTCAGCGCAGCTTGATGCACCCGGCGGTACAGGAATCCCTGCTGGCTATTCCCTATGCGTACGAAAAACTTGATGCGCAGGGCGAAGCCGTTAGCGCGTATCAATCTGCCGAGGAATTATTAGCGCGGGAAATCCAATTGATTCGCGACATGCGCACAACCCTGACCCAGGGTGAATTGCTCACATTGGTCGGTAGTGAAGCTTTTTCTGCGGCCGAAGCAAAAAAAGTATTGCGTGGCGATGGTACCGCTGAAGGTGCGCCTACCGCCGTCATTACTGATGATGGGCAAAACTGGCTCAAGCTGGATAAAACCAGCATTATCAAAACCCGCTCAGCTTATCTGAGCGAATTATTCGCAAAAAACGCGTTTCAAACCTCTGTGCTTGATTTGCGCGATTTGCTGCGCATGCAAAAATTGTTGCAACAATGGCAACCGAAGCTGGATGCCTACCGCGAGCTGTTGGTAGAAAAGCAAGCGAGTCGCAGCCGCCAGGAACAACAGACAGCACAACATGTTTTAATTAAAAAACAACAGGCACTAAGTGCGCAACGCGATGAGCTTGCTGCGCGCATTCAGGCGATTGCCAGCGAAGAAAATTATATTGCATTGGCTGATGAGGAAACCCGTGCGCTTTACCAGCGTATCGAACGCGGTGAAAAAACCATCCAGCAAATGAAAGCTGCCGGGCAAAACACCAGCGATGTAGAAACCCGCTTAACGATGTTTAAAGGGATTTTGCTCTGGCGCGCAGCGCAGGTGTTTCCTGCAAATATCGCCGCGCAGCAAGCAGAATTAAAAACAATTGATGGTGCGCTGGCAAATATTGCAGCAACACGGCAGCGTATTGAAGAAGTAACGCTCACCAGTGTGGACATTCAACCAACCATTGCCCGGCTGGATGGTTTGCGCAAGGAAGTGAACAGCAATTTGCAACACACTGAACAATTGATTGAACAGCAAAGCGGCGTTTTACGCGATCAGGTTGATACGCAGTTGGCCGCACACGAAAAACGCTTGAATAATTACCTGGCACAAGCGCATCTCGCTGTCGCCCGTTTGTATGATGCCGAGCTGAGGAAACAACCAGAATGACATTCCTCAATTGCAAATTCATTGGCAGCAACGCTGTTGGAAGAGTCAGTTTGCTGGCGCTCGTCATCAGCGGCATCGTTCATTTGCAGGCATGTAGTGTGATTGGGCTGGGTGATGATGGTCGCGGTAAAACCCTGGCCGATTTACCCGATGCCAAAATTCCCGATGCCAAAACCAAAGTGGAAGTGCTGGATATGGCGCGCATCGAGCAAAGCTACCAACGCGCTTTATCCGCAGCAGAAGAGCCGGCATTGCGGCAACAAATTATGGTGCGCATTGCTGACCTGGAAATGGCGCGCAGCGAGAAAGCACAACTGGATGCAACCGATGCCCGCCGCCAATACGACAAACCGATTGCCATGTATAACGAATTATTGGCAATGCAAAATAATGGCACGGCGCCCGCAAAAGGAATTCAGGCAGACCAATTGCGTTATAAATTGGCCAAGGCAATGTCATTGGATGGGCGCAACGAAGAAGCCACCGTCATTCTTGATCAATTGGCGCAATCCAATCCGGATTCACCGTTTATGGCGGAAACGCAATTTCGCCGCGCTGAAAAATCGTTTGCCGATGGCGATTACGCCGCCGCTGAACGCAACTACGATGCCGTGGTTAAAGGCAATAATCCCGAGTTGCAACAAAACGCGCTCTATATGAAAGGCTGGGCGCAATTTAAACGCGGCGATTATGACCTTTCCTTGAAATCTTTTTCCGGTGTACTGGATCAATTGATTGGCCACGCGGTTAATCCACAAGATGTGGATGCGGCACTCAATGATATCGGTGTGTCCAAAGCCAATCTGGTAAAAGATACGCTGCGAGTGATGGGGCTTTCGCTGTCCTATCTTGAAGGCGCTAAATCCATTAGCGATTTGCAAGTGGAATTGGGCAGCCGGCGCGCGTACGAATATTTGCTCTATCAACAATTGGGGCAATTATATCTGGAGCAAAAACGTTTTACCGATAGCGCGGAAACCTACCAGCATTTTGTACAACATAATCCCAATTCGGATTTCGCGCCCAGCTTCAGTATCAAAGCGATTGATGTTTACCAGCAGGGTGATTTTCCCAGTTTGATTTTGCCGGCCAAACAGGAGTTTGTTGAGCGCTATGGTATTAGCAGTAGTTACTGGACCGAGCGCAAAGGCGCGATTGGGGAAAATGCCTTGGCGTATTTGCATCAATCCTTGCAAGAACTTGCCCAGTTCGAACACGCCCAGGCACAAACACTAAAAGCGGCAAATAAAGCAGATGCCACCGCTGCATTTGCACGCGCGGCAAAATGGTATCGCGAGTTTGTACAAACGTTCGCGAAAGATGCGCAGGTTGCTGAAATGACCTTCCTGTTAGCGGAATGTCTAAATGAATCCGGCGATCTGGTTCCCGCGATGGAAGCTTACGAGCAAGTCGCTTATGGATATATGGATCAGTTGCGCGGCGCCGATGCCGGCTACGCGGCCATTTTAATTCCGCAACAATTAATCCAGTCAGCGCGCAGTTTGCCGGATAATCGTGCGGAAGAATGGCAAAGCCGGAAAATTAAAAATGCGTTGAACTTTGCCGATGTCTATAAAACCGATCCGCGTGCAGTCGTGGTGCTGGCAGAAGCGGCGAATGATTTGTTGCAACAAAATCGTTATGTCGATGCAAAAACAATTGCTGAACGGGTGATCGCCTGGCAACCGCCGGCAGAAGGTTCATTGCAATTTACCAGTTGGTTAATCCTGGGGCACAGCCGCTTTGAAACCGAAGAATACGCAGCAGCAGAACAAGCTTACACGCAAGTATTAAATTTATTGCCCGCGTATGGCAAAAAGCCGGGAGCACCCAGTGCCCAGCAAGTGCGTGAGCGAATTGCGGCGAGCATCTATCGGCAGGCGGAATCCAGCCTGGAGTTCGGCGATAAAAATGCGGCGATTGCGCAATTGCTGCGCATCACCCAGGTGACACCGGATACCGAAATTGCGATTAAAGCGCAGTACGATGCCGGTGTTTATTTAATGGATCAGGAAAATTGGACCCAGGCCGAAAATGTCTATGCGTCCTTCCGCAAAAAATATCCACAGCATCCATTGGCGGCAACCTTGCCGGCGAAAATGGTATTGATCTACCAAAGCCAAAGTAAATGGCAACAAGCGGCCGACGAGTTGGTCGTGATGGAAAAAACCAGTAAAGATCCAGATGTAAAACGCCAGTCGCTGTATATGGGCGCGGAGTTGTACGAGAAATCGGGCAAGCGTGCGCAGGCGATTGAGCAGTATCGTCGCTACGCAACCGAATATCCACGGCCCCTGGCGAATAACCTGGAAGCGCAATTTAAATTAACAGAGTTGTACAAAGCTTCCGGTGAGCGCGCGCAACGCACTTACTGGTTACAGAATATTGTGAATACCCACAATCGTGCCGGTGCGGAAAAAAGTGATCGCTCCACTTATCTGGCGGCCAGTGCACAAACTGAAATTTCCCAAACCAGTTACGATGATTTTAATCGCATCGCCTTAACCCTGCCGTTAAAAGCCAGTTTGCAGCGCAAGCGTGCGGCGATGGAAAGTGCGATTAAAGGCCAGGAACAAATCCTCGCTTATGGTGTGAGTGAATTCACCACCGATGCCAGTTTTAAAATTGGTGAAATTTACGCGCAACTGAGCCGCGATTTGATGAACTCGCAACGCCCTAAAGATTTGGATGAGCTGGCGCTGGAGCAATATGAAATCCTGCTCGAAGAACAGGCGTATCCATTTGAAGAAAAGGCGATAGAAATCCATCAGGCCAATTCGCAACGCAGTTGGAAAGGCACTTACGATGCCGGCGTGAAGCGCAGCTTTGAAGCGCTCGCCAAATTATTGCCGGCACGCTACAACAAAACCGAAGCGCGTTTGGAGGTAAGCGATGATATCCAATAAACGCAGCGGTTCTGGCTTGGTTTGGCTAATTAGCGTGCTATTGCTGGCGGGATGCTCATCATCCGCGCCCAAAAAAACCAAAAGCGAGCGGGAAGCTTCAGACCCGGTTGCGATTGCAGCGGCGTCGGCGTCTATCTTGCCGGCCGGCCCTGCTACTCCCAATCCCTACTTGCAAAACAAACCATCGGTGAGTAGCGCGGTGGCCCAGCAGTTTGCCAATGCCACACGGGCAATGCGCAATAAACAATGGCAACAAGCCGAAACCTTGTTGCAACAGATTGTGGCGCAAAATAATAAACTGTCCGGCGCTTATTTGAATCTTGGTTTGGTGTATCGCGCACAAAATGAAACCAGGCGTGCAGAAGAAGCTTTTAGCAATGCAATTACGGCGAATCACACTAACCTTGATGCGTATAACCAGTTAGCGATTTTGCAGCGCGAGCAGGGGCGTTTTAGTGATGCGGAAGTCAATTATAAAAAGGCATTGAGTGTTTGGCCCTATCATGCCGAGAGCCATCGAAATATCGGCATACTTTATGATTTGTATTTGGGCAAAAATGCGGAAGCCCTTGCCCATTTTGAAGCCTACCAGCAATTGCGCGGTGATGGCGACAAACAGGTAATTGGCTGGATTGCTGATTTACAGCGACGTTTGGGGATAGCACCCAAACCCAAAGCGGCCCCTGCCGCAACCACCGAAGAACCACCTGCTGCTGAAAACAGTGGCGATAAAGAGGCAAGCAATGACTAAACTATTTGCCAAACTCTGTTGCTTTGTGTCGATTATTGTCAGTTTGCCGGTGCTTGCCCAAACGTCAACGGCTGAGCCGGCTGCACAATCGCCTTCAACTAATATCGAGGCAAAAAAAAACGACGCAACGGCGGAGGGGCAATCAGCAGCGGCAACCAATAGCGGACAAAAAATGGTGCGTGAAGCGAATATTAATTTGCGCACCACCGTAACCGGAAACCAGGAACAGCCGCGTGTGATGTACATATTGCCGTGGCAATCGCCATCCAGTCCCGACCTGGAAATGGAGATGCTCAGCAGCCAGCAAGATGCGGTGTTTGGCCATGTAGAACGCGACGAATTACAACGCAGTTTGGAAGCTGTCGAGGAATTGGAAGAATAGATTTTTAGGCGGCGCATTGTTATATGCCTGCCGGATCGTATGTCGATTCATTTGCGGAATTAACATTTTTATTAAATAGCCATTATTGGGGTAGGGGAAATAGCGTATGAGCATGACCGAAATTATTCGTTTTTTTCAGGATGGGGGGCTGTTCATGATTCCCATCGGAATTATTTTAATTATCGGCCTGGCGATTGTTGTTGAACGGTTTGTTTTTTTAGCCAACGCAAAAAAACTGAATCGCAATTCATTCGACAAAATTATTGCGTTGTTACAAAAGCGCGATTACCAGGGAGCATTAAATCTGGGTAAATCCTCTGATGCACCGGTGGCACGCATTATTAGCGCAGGGTTGATTCGCATGTCGCAATCAGCGCGCCGTGAAGATATTGAATCAGCGATGGAAGAAGGTGTGATGGAAGCTGTACCGCGCCTGGAGCGCCGCACCGGTTATCTTGCTACTTTGGCAAATATCGCCACCCTGTTGGGTTTGCTGGGAACCATCCATGGTTTGAGTTCGGCGTTTAGTGCGGTGGCAGCGGCCGACCCGTCAGAAAAAGCGGCGCTGCTGTCGGCAAGTATTGCGGTAGCGATGAACGCAACAGCATTCGGTTTGTTTACCGCGATTCCATTACTGTTGGCGCACTCCATGATTCAGAGCCGCACATTGGAAATTATCGATAGCCTGGAAATGGCGGGCGTGAAATGCCTGAACATCATCACCAATGCCCAGGAAATAGGTACCCGTCAACGCGCGTCAGACACAAATCCGGCCAAACAATAATTGTTGGCCTGAGGTAAAAACACATGCGCCGTTTATCCAAACGAAATAGCGAAGAAGCGGATGTCGACGTAACGTCATTCATCAATCTGGTGATCGTGTTGGTTCCTGTGCTGCTGATGGGCATGGTGTTATCGCGCATCACGGTGCTGGATTTGAAGTTACCGGACATAGCTGCTGGCCCTGCGCAACAACAGGAAGAGCCTCCTGCACAACTGGAGTTGATTGTGCGCACTGATTATTTTGATCTTAATTACCCGGCTGGCATCACATTAAAACGCATCGAAAAAACTGCCGATGGCAAATACGATTACGAAAAACTCACGTTGTATTTGCAGGAAATAAAACGCCAATTGGCAGATAAAGGTATAGAGAAGCGCGACATTTATTTGTTATCGGAAAAATCAATCGATTACCAGACCCTGGTGCAAGTAATGGATACGGTGCGCTCTTACCGGACTACAGTGATAACGTCGGTGGTCAACGCCGAATTATTTCCCGATGTTTCATTGGGGGATGCACCGCCGCCTGGTGAGCAGACCCAGGCGATTAATCCCGGAGTCAATCCATGAAACAATCGCAACGCGCAAAACGTATGGCAAGGCATCGCGGACGATTGAACTTTGTTCCAAAGCTGAATCTGGTTCCGTTGATTGATTGCTTTACGTTATTGATCTTTTTCCTGCTGATAAATTACTCGGCCGAAGTGGAAGTTTTGCACACTGATAAATCAGTGAAGTTGCCAAGCTCCATCTCCGATACCTTGCCTAAAGAAAATCTGGTGGTGATGGTTAATGCGGCGGAAATTATTGTGTCTGGCCGTCGTGTTGGCAGTGTGAGTGACTTGATGGCCAATACGTCAGCAACCTTTGAACCGCTTGAAACAGAGTTAAAGTATCTCGCGTCCAAAGCTGCGCCGTTGAGCGATGAAGAAAAAGCCAACGGCCGATCAATCACGATCCTGGGGGACAAGCAAATTCCCTATGAGCAGCTCAAAAAACTCATGGCCACCTGTGTTGCTGCTGATTATCGCAATATTTCACTCGCGGTAATGCACAAGGAAGCCAGCAATAAAGTGACTGGAGGCTAGATGAGCACTTATTCAGCCCCGGGAATGCAGTTGCCTTGGGCGCTCACCAATGATGATGAGCGCTTTAAAAAAATCCTGGCGATTTTTATGCTGGTTTTCATCGCCGTGGCGATTCCTGTTTCCTACGTCACCTTGCCGGAATTGACGCGCGCGGAAAAAGAAACCTTACCTCCGCAGCTTGCGCGTGTCGTTCTGGAAAAGCAGCAATTACCGCCACCAAAACCCATTGAGCCTCCCAAAGTGGAGGAAAAACCGAAGCCGGAAGAAGTAAAGCCGGAGCCGAAACCTGCAGAGAAAGTCGTTGCCAAACAGCCGGAAAAAACACCGGTAAAGCCTGCGGAAAAACCGGTTAAGGATACCGCTCCCCGTGCAGCGGCTGTCGCTGAAGCGCGTGACCGGGCATCCAACAGCGGGTTGATGCAATTTAAAGATGACCTCGCCGAAATGCGTGAGATGACCCAAACCACCGCCGTGGAAACAGCGGCAACGACGGTCACCAACAGCGACGGTCCGGCTCCGCAGGTAGACAGGGCAATGATTACCAGTGGTGCCAAGGTTGCCAGTGGCGGCATCAATACTGCGGCGCTGAGCCGCGATACCGGCGGCGTTGCCATGTCCGGCCGCGAGAACGTTAAAGTCAAAAGCGGGCTTGCGGAGTCTATGAAAAAGGCGGGTACCGGTAGTGGTTCGGCCACTGCGGGCAACAGTGATGGTGCCGGTGGTGCCGCACGCAGCGAAGAAGAAATCCGTAAAGTCATGGAGCAGCACAAAGGTGCTATTTACTCGATTTACAATCGTGCTTTACGCCAGAATCCCGCGTTACAAGGCAAGATGGTGGTCAAGTTAGTCATTGATCCCAGTGGCCGTATCGTAGAGGCAAGCCTGGTTTCCAGTGAGCTCGGCGACCCGGAGTTGGAAAGCAAGATTCTCCAGCGCATCAAATTGATTAGCTTTACTGCGTCAAATGTGGCGCGCACCACACTTAACCAAACTTTCGATTTCCTGCCGCAATAACCAACCCATTACTCCTGTCACAGGAGTAATGGGCGCTAGATCGCAAATTTCCTCGCATCTCTATTTCCTTATGCGTTGATCCGGCACAAAGATTTTTATAAATTAACTTGAAACCGGTTACATTTTTGTCAATAATGACCTCGCTAAGGCCTTTTTACTCATGGTTATACGTTGGTAATCGGTTACAGGTGTGGACGGTTTTGCGCCTTTTACTCTTGTCCGTTTTGCTGATGGTTGTTAGTGATTAATTGTTAAGCCATAGCCCGCTGTTGTGTTTTTTCGCCCCGGCTTGCCGGGGTTTTTTATTTGCGCGCAGGCATTTCATCCCGCAAAATGCCCCTGCACTTCAGCCGCAATCAGTCCGATTAATTCATTTCTCGCCAGGGGCGGCGCTGCGAATTGGGAAACTTTCTTATGTCACAAGCATTGCGCGCGGCCGCGGGCCGCCTTGAAAGCTGGATCAAAAACGATGCGCTTCCACTTTGGTTGGAACGCGGTATTGAACCCTCTACGAATGCCAACTACGAACGCTTAACCCCGGCGGGCGTGCCTGACCTTGAATCCAGTACCCGTGTACGTGTGCAAGCGCGCCAGGCGTTTTTCTTTGCTGCTGCCTATCATCGTGGCTGGTGTGAAGAGGGCAAGCAGGTTGCTAAAAACCTGCTTGAATTTGTCCACAAGGTTGCTGCGCATCCGACCGCAGGCGGTGGTTACACGCACTTATTAAATAAAGATTTTGTGGTCGTAGATACCAAACAGGATCTCTACGATCACGCGTTTTTCTTATTGGCTAATGCCTGGGCCTATCGCGCGTTTGGCGAGCAATCCTACCTGGATGAGGCCGATAAATTGATTGCCCACCTTGATGCCCGTTTTGGTTCGGTAGTGGGTGGTTGGATCGAAGGGGATTACGCCTACGCCTGCCGCCGCCAGAACCCGCACATGCATTTATTCGAGGCGTTCCTTGCACTTTACGATGCAACGGGCAATGCGAAATACCTCGCGCGCGTGGGGGAATTATTTGCACTCTTCCAGGCACATTTCTTCGATGAAACCCACGGCGTGTTGTTTGAATTTTTTGACGATAACTGGACTCGCTTGCCCAATGCGAAGGGCGATACGGTAGAGCCCGGCCACATGATGGAATGGGTGTGGTTGCTGGATTGGTATCATCGCCGCACCGGGCGCCCGGTAGCGCAATACACTAAAACATTGTATGAGCGCGGTTTGGCCATCGGTATGGATAAATCCGGCTTGTTATTCGACGCCGTGTCTTACACCGGCGAAGTGATTGATCGCAACAAGCGTTGCTGGGGAATTACTGAGTTAATCAAAGCCAGCCTGGTGCAAATTCGCGAAGGTAATTCCGACGCGGAAGCTATTGCAGTAAAAGGTGTTGATGATTTATTCAATTATTATCTCTGCGCATCTACTCCAGGTTCGTATGTAGACCAACGTGGTGCGAATGATGAGGTGGTCGTCGATGTAGCTCCTGCCAGCACGCTGTATCATTTGATTGTTGCCGCTATGGAGTTGCTTGATCATTTTGAATTGGCTGCAAAAAAATAACTCGCACAATAAAACGTGTTGTCAAAAGGACAACACGTTTCTACAGATAAAAATCCCCTCTGCTTTTTAAAAGCACGTAAGAAAATTTCCAACGTTATTTAAACGAGTTTGGTGACAAAAAATTTTTCTTTCTTGCTATGTCAAATTGGTCGTCTAGTATACATGTTGTTTAAAGGCGGCAGATATAAACGGCAGCCCCTGCTTGTTTACTTTTCAAATGAAGCTAATTGAAGTTTTACACTAAATAATTTCCATAGCCCCGTACGTGAAAATTTATGGGAATGGATTGATACAACAGTGTTAGATATTGCTGCGTAGAAAAAATCCATCGGGAAAGGAGTTGGAGCGCGATAAATAACGGCCAAATTTATCACTCAGCCGAGAGCGAAGCATGATGCGAGGCCAATACTTAACAAAAGGAGTTAACAATGAATTTAAAATTAATTGCTTCTGCTGCGCTGTTTTTGGGTTTGATTTCCACTGCACAGGCAGATACAAAAGTTGCGGAGTATGGCGATCCGATTATTGGAAACTCATATGGTGGTTGTACGTTCACCAGGATTTATAGCACTGGCGGCGGTGGATTTCTGTATGACCAATATCAAATCTCATGCCCAAGCGGTACTTATGTCATAGGTGTTTACAAGCAAACCACAGGCTCACCGAGTTGCACGTTTACTCCGGGTAATTCTACTTATTATGCGGAAGGTAATTGTTCAAATTGGCGAGTTTATCTGCGTCCATAAGCAGGCAGGACAGGATTAAAAAAGCCGGTGAATTTAATTCACCGGCTTTTTATTAATACTTTTTTCTAATTAATTTTATTGGCAATTATTTCCTTCCCGGCGCCGGCCCGGTACTTTTGCGAATAATAAATTCCGTTGGCAAAACGCACTCGCGCTGGCTGAGCGGTTCACCCTCAATCACTTTCAATAGCATATCCATCGCCATTTTCCCCATTTCTTCTGCCGGTTGCGAAATGGTGGTGAGGCTTGGGTCTGAATATTTTGCGTAGGCAATATCGTCGAAGCCGGTTACGGAAATATCTTCCGGAATACGAATGCCCTGGTTTTTCAAGGTTTGCATCGCGCCAATCGCCATTTCATCATTCATTGAAAAAATTGCGGTAGGGCGATTTTTCATGTTGCAAAACTGGAAGGCGGCATTCAGGCCAGACCACATGGTGAAGTCGCCTTCGGCAATTAAATCTTTTTCAAAGGGAATGCCGGCTTCGGCGATCGCTTCCTTATAACCTTCCAGTCGATCAATAGCGTGCGGGTTATCTTTAAGCCCGGAAATAACGCCGATGCGCTTATGTCCCAGTGAAATCAAATAATTCACCATGCTTTTGGCGGCGCCGCGGTTATCGATACGAATTGCGGGGCCGGTCGTATATTCACAACCGCACGCATTTACACAGGGGACATCAGCAGGAATATTGTTCTGGCTTTTTTCCGAGCTGGGGCGCAATTGCACTATGCCATCGGCAAGGCGAGTTTCCACGCGGCGGATGTATTCCAGCTCTCGCTCCGGTGTGCCGCGGGTATCGCCCAGCAGTACCGCATAACCTTTTTGATGCGCACGGTCTTCCAGGGCGCGAATAAATAAGGAGTAGAAGGGGTTGGCGATATCAGGGACCAGCACTACCACCGCGTAGGCGCGCGCGGAGCGGAAATTGCGTGCGAGCATGTTGGGGCGGTAGCCAACTTCCGCGATGGCTTTGTGTACCTTATCAAGGCTTTCCGGGGACACTTTTTCAGGATTGCTAAGTGCACGTGAAACGGTGGCAACAGAAACACCCGCCAGGCGGGCGACATCGCGAATATTGGACATAAAAAACGACCTATGGGGAGCCAGCGCGAGCTGGTTGATATTGGAATTATTGGAAATTCGTTTATTTGCGGGAAAATTTACTACAGCGCGCCAAAAGAGACTAGAAAAAAAACATGTAAACGGTTACATTAGCGGCTTATGGCGATGGTTATAGTCGGTTGTGCTATATCTTTGCTGGCTAAAGCCTTTGTCGATTGCGTTCCCCTGAGTCTCGGTTCTACCGGTAATCCGGAAGCTGCTGCACGGATGTGCCGGACCAGATAAGAAAAGCGATCACTTTTAATGGGCGATCCACATAATAAATTGGTATGTGTTCATGAATCTTCCACTGCTCGATATTGCGATTGTCCTGCTATTTATTTGCTCGACAATTTTTGTAGGTTTTTGGGTTTCTTCCCGCGCATCCAAGGATATGAACAGTTATTTCCTGGGTGGCAACAAACTCAAGTGGTATATGCTGGGTTTATCCAATGCGTCGGGGATGTTCGATATCAGCGGCACCATGTGGCTGGTGTATCTATTGTTTGTCTACGGTTTATCGAGCATTTATATCCCCTGGCTCTGGCCCACCTTCAACCAGATTTTCCTGATGGTATTCCTCGCTACCTGGCTGCGTCGTTCCGGGGTAATGACCGGGGCCGAATGGATTATTTTCCGCTTTGGCGATGATCGCGGCGCACGCTTATCCAACATTATTGTGGTGGCCTTTGCGTTGGTGGGAGTGATTGGTTTCCTCGCTTATGGTTTTATCGGTATCGGTAAATTTGCATCGGTATTTTTTCCGTGGAAACTGTCTGATGATCCGCACATGAACGATGTGTATTACGGATTGGGCATGACCATCATCACCACCTTTTACATTATCAAAGGCGGTATGTTTTCTGTGGTATTTACCGAAGTCTTCCAATTTATTGTGACAACTATTGCGAGCATTGGTGTGGGCATTGTGGCGATTCACAGTGTCTCTCCGGAGATGATTGCCGCGGTCGTTCCATCCGGTTGGGATAGTATTGCGGTCAATTGGAATCTCAATGTGGATTGGGCTGGCCGCCTTGATGCGGCTAATGAAAAAATCGCTGCTGATGGTTATTCATTATTTGCGATCTTTTTTATGCTGATGTTGTTCAAAGGCTTTTTATTGAGCCTTGCTGGCCCTGCGCCGAATTACGATATGCAACGAGTGCTCTCCACGCAATCGCCCCGCGATGCTGCCAAAATGAGCGGCTTTGTAACCGTCGTATTGATGTTCCCGCGTTATATGTTGATCGCCGGTTTGACCGTGCTTGCGCTTGCGTTTTTTATGAATGACTTGCGTGCGATGGGTTCCAATGTGGATTTTGAGCAAATCCTGCCGTTCGTATTGAAAAACTATATTCCCAGCGGTTTACTCGGGTTATTAATTGCCGGTTTGCTCGCTGCCTTTATGTCAAATTTCGCCGCAACGGTAAACGCGGCACCGGCGTATGTCGTAAATGATATTTACAAACGTTACATCAACCCCAATGCACATCCAAAACGCTATGTGTATTTGAGTTATATCGTATCGCTGCTGTTTATCGTGATCGGTGTTGCGCTCGGATTTTTTATTCCCAGTGTGAATACGGTATTGCAATGGATCGTGAGTGGCCTGTATGGCGGTTACACCGCGTCCAATGTGCTCAAGTGGTACTGGTGGCGATTCAATGCGTATGGATATTTCTGGGGCATGGCGGTAGGTATTGTGCTGGCCTTATCGCTCGCGGTACCGCAAGCGAATACCGCAGTAGCCCATGCGTTAGCCGTGTTTGGTTTGCAATTGGAAAAAATTGATTTTATTTATGCGTTCCCCTGGTTGCTGGTGATTTGTTTGATTACCTGTGTGGTGACGTCATTGATTACTGCTCCATCGGATATGGATGTATTGAAAAAATTCTATTTGAAAGTACGCCCGTGGGGCTTCTGGGGGCCGGTACATCAACTCTGCTTGCAAGAGCATCCGGATCTGGCGAAGAACAACAATTTCGTGCGTGACATGGTGAACGTGGTGGTCGGCATTGTGTGGCAAACCTCGTTAGTCGCTGCGCCGATTTTCCTGGTAATCCAGCAACACGATAAATTCTTTATCGCGATGGGTATTGCAGCAGTGTGCACCTTGTTCTTATGGAAAAACTGGTATCGCCATTTGCAGGATTATCCGACCGATATTCCCCCTGCATTATTAACAGGTACGAAAGACGAGCATTTAATTAAACATTAATAGATCTGTGGATGTGTCGGTGATTGTTCCCCGATAATTTTTTGCGGTGCGGTTCACTCCCCACCGCAAAAAAATATTCACAGGTGTAATCGATTACGTAAAAAGCATGTCCCAACATGCAAACGGGCGAAAACAATTTGACTCATTGGAGTAAATAATATGAGCAGCTTTAAAGAACAAGCCAGGACACTGTTGCAGCAGCACGAAGCATTGGTGAGTAAAAAAAATAACAAGCGTGCAAATGGCAACGGTATTTACGATTGTTACGAAAATCCGATCCTCACCGCAGAGCATGCCCCGATTTTCTGGCGGTACGATTTGAATGAAAAAACCAATCCATTTTTAATGGAGCGCCAGGGTGTAAACGCTGCATTTAACTCCGGCGCTATTTACTGGAATGGCAAATATGTTCTGGCTGTACGTGTAGAAGGCGTTGATCGAAAATCATTTTTTGCAATTGCTGAAAGCCCGAATGGCATCGACAATTTCCGCTTCTGGGATTATCCCATTACCCTGCCGGAAACGGATCGCCCCGATACCAACGTTTACGATATGCGTTTGACTGCACACGAAGATGGCTGGATTTACGGGTTGTTCTGTACCGAGCGCAAAGACTTGACACGCCCGGACGACACCTCGGCCGCCGAAGCGCAATGCGGTATTGCTCGCACCAGGGATTTGAAAACCTGGGAGCGCTTGCCTGATTTAATTACTTACTCAGGCCAGCAACGCAATGTGGTGTTACACCCGGAATTTATCGATGGAAAATACGGCCTTTACACGCGCCCGCAAGATGGTTTTATCAGTGTCGGTGGCGGCGGTGGCGTGGGTTGGGGTTTGACTGAAACCATGACCAATGCAGAAGTTAAATCCGAAGTCATTGTCGATCCAAAAATTTATCACACCATCAAAGAAGTTAAAAATGGCCAGGGCCCGGCGCCCATTAAAACGGCGGAAGGCTGGTTGCATTTGGCGCACGGTGTACGCAATACCGCAGCCGGCTTGCGTTACACACTGTATATGTTCATGACTGAATTGGCGCGTCCCTGGGTTATTAGCCATCGCCCCGCCGGGCATTTTATTGCCCCGCACGGCGAAGAGCGTGTCGGCGATGTATCCAATGTGGCTTTCTCCAATGGTTGGATTGTGAATGAAAAAAATGAAGTCTTTATTTATTACGCTTCATCCGATACGCGCATGCATGTGGCAACCAGCACGGTTGAAAAATTAATTGATTACTGCAAAAACACACCGGAAGATGGCTTGCGTTCGGCGGCGTCGGTCGCGGTGCGCAACGAATTGATCAGTGCCAATTTACATTTGTTGAAGGATTTGGTGTAAGTACATGAATGCAGTGGTATTGCCAGCGCGTTTTGCACCCTTGCCGCAAGAATTTCATGCAGAATTAATTGCCATTGCCAACTGGTGGGCGAAATATGCGCCCGACCGGGAACAAGGCGGTTTTTATGGTGAAATAGCCGTTAATAATCAACCGGTAAAAAATGCGAGCAAGGGAATTATTTTGAATGCGCGCATTCTCTGGTTTTTTTCCGAAGTGGCACAGGTAATCGATAATCCTGATTATCGTATGAATGCGCAGCGCGCCTACGAATATATCGTTGCGCATTTTGTCGATACCGAATTTGGTGGCGTGTATTGGGAGCTGGATGCAACCGGGCAGCCCATCAACACTAAAAAACAAATTTATGCCCAGGCGTTTACCATCTATGCACTTTGCGCTTATTACCAATTAACGCAAGATGCGCAAGCGTTGCAATTGGCGCAATCCTGCTTTGTGTTGATTGAACAACATGGTGTTGACCATGAGCGCGAAGGTTACCTGGAAGCGTTCACGCGCGCGTGGGGATTAATTGACGATCTGCGCTTGAGCGACAAGGATTTGAATTATCCCAAATCGCAAAATACCCATCTGCATATCCTCGAGGCCTATACCTGCTTGTACCGCGTTGATAAACGTACCGAAGTAAAAGCGGCGCTGCGCTATAACATTGAAATGTTCGATAAATACATGATTGACAGGGACACGCATCACCTGCGGATGTTTATGGATCTGGAGTGGAAAGATTTTTCACCGGGTTATACCTATGGCCATGATATCGAAGCCAGCTGGTTAATTGCGCAAGCGCTGGAATCCCTGGGTGATGATGCATACACAAAAGCATTGACTCCAACATTGATTGGCATTGCAGAAGTCACCTTGAATGAAGCCATAGGTGCAGAAGGGCAGGTGATTGATTCCTATGACTTTGCATCGCGCACTACCAATAGCGATACCGTGTGGTGGGTGCAGGCGGAAGCCCTGGTGGGCTTTCTGTATGCGTATGCGATTACCGGTGACCTTCGCTATTACAACGCGGCAAAAAATTCCTGGCAATTTATTAAGACCTATCAAGTTGATCATGAAAATGGCGAATGGCTATGGTCATCGCGCTTACATGAAACCGGTGCTGCGCCCCATTACAAAGTTGGTTTCTGGAAATGTCCCTACCACAATGGGCGCGCGATGCTGGAAGCAATACGTTATTTGCAAAAAATTGCGTAATAGAATTTTTATCAGGGAAAACGGCAGTTACTTGCAGGCGATTGCCGCTTTTAAATTTGTAACACAGCAAAAATAGCTAGCACCGGGCCGGCGCGGATAACCTGCCAGCGTGGCTACACCTGAAAGTACTTACGGGGTAAACAAAATGAGAAAAATAAAATACATGGGTTTCCTGGCTGCAATACTGGCCTGTTGCCTGGGATCGGCCGTTTACGCGGCCGAGCAAAAAAACGCAGCACCCCAACACGACTTTGTCAAAGTGAAAGGGACGCAGTTTCAAAAATCGGGCAAGCCTTACTACATCGCCGGCACCAACATGTGGTACGCCGGTTATTTGGGGGCAACGGCTAAACCCGGTAATCGCACCCGCCTGATGAAAGAGTTGGATAACCTGAAAGCATTGGGTGTTAATAACCTGCGGGTGCTGGCGGTATCGGAAAAAAGCGATATCAACTCCGTTGTAAAACCGGCAACAACGAATGGCTTTGGTCATTACGATGAAGAATTATTGAAAGGCCTCGATTATTTATTGGCTGAACTCGCCAAACGCGATATGACCGTCGTGCTTTATTTAAATAATTATTGGCAATGGTCCGGTGGCATGAGCCAGTATATGAGTTGGGTCGATGGCAAGCCGATGCAAGACCCTAATGTCACAAAAGACTGGGAAGGGTTTATGGCGCGCTCCGCCAGCTTTTACCAAAGCGCAAAAGCCCAGGAAGAATTTCGTAAAACGGTAAAAAAAATTATCACGCGCGTAAATACCGTTAATGGCAAAGCCTATACTGATGACGCGACAATTATGTCCTGGCAATTGGCAAATGAACCGCGTCCGGGCAATAACAGCACCACCGATAAAGAAAAGAAAATTTACGTTGATTGGATCAACGGTATCACCGGGTACATTAAAGAACTCGATCCCCATCATTTGGTGAGCACTGGCAGCGAAGGGGTAATGGGCTCAGTACGCGATGAAAAATTATTTATCGATGCCCACTCCGGTAAAAATGTAGATTACCTGACTTACCACATGTGGATTCGCAACTGGGGCTGGATTGATAAAACCAATTTTGCCGGAACCTGGGATGCGGGTTGGGCTAAAGGTAAAGATTATTTAACATCCCATATCCGTATCGCGAAAAAAATTGGCAAGCCTATCGTGCTGGAAGAATTTGGTTTGGATCGCGACGGTGGTGCTTACGATATTAAATCGACTACCCACGTGCGCGATCAATTTTATCAACAAGTATTTGATGTGCTCTGGACGCCGATGCAAAAAGGTGAACCCATTGCCGGTTATAATTTCTGGGCATGGAACGGTTCTGCGCGCACCACACGTGCAAATTACTGGTGGCAAGAAGGTGATGACCTGATGGGCGATCCACCACAGGAAGAGCAAGGTATGTATGGCATTTATGATTCAGATGCATCAACCGTCGCGATTATTAAAGCATTCAATACCAAAATCCAGAGCTTGAATAAATAAATCCGGATTCAGGACACAGTAAAAAACTGCAATGTGAATTGCAGTTTTTTTTGCAAATCCGTTAATTTATATGATTA
>JAGKWO010000112.1 GCA_021151835.1 Gammaproteobacteria bacterium | reverse complement strand
CTTTACTAGAGCGTCGGGTATCAGGATGATTTCGCTTTTTGCAAATTAGGGCTTTGCTCTACGAGAGGTAAGATTAGGCGTTCGTCTTTGTTTTTCTCGCACGCAATTCCAGTACTCAGCCCACTTTATGTGATTTACTGCTATTAAATCACGTTATCAGGCAAGTGAACTTGCCATCTACGTAGCGGCAAACTCTTTTTGTTTGCGTTTGAAGGTCTGCTAGGATCACATATTAGGATTAAGTCCCCCCCACTCCACTCGACATCGACTAAAGTGCCCGCTTTTAATCCTAACCGTAGTAATTCGATACCATCAGGATGTTTGCTTGTGTAGGCCCTTAAAACGCTATATTTTGGCCTAGAAGAATCTCCCCCATAACCATAGTCTACAGAGCCGGAGTAAACCGCCAACAGCGTGCCATCAAACCCATTTGGTTTAAACACTTTTGGCACTCGCACGAATGCGTAATACGGGTCTTGCTCTATGAGAGTTTTTTCAAAATTATCGTATCTGACTTGCCACATTTTAGACCTGTTATATTGTTCAGTAACTGCAACCGCATGCACTAAAAAATATTTTTCATTCAGCGCGCCTGCATAATCAATATATCTAAAGGCAGGATTAGAAAACTCGCCTACTTTTGCGCCTAATCGATCATCATCGACTGCATAAATATCATTGTCTTTGAATATGATTTGCGGAATTGTGCTATGAGTGGTCAAAGACTCAACTTCAATATTTGGATCTTCCGACAAATAACGTTTCCCTTCTAGTAGCTTGCCGTCAGGAGTTAATAGCACTCTTTTTGTTGACGGCATTGCGCCAGAATCCTGTGGCTCAAATGGGTTATATGGCGCGGCTTCGCCGCCATGTGCCAATTCTTTTACTGACACTCCTGCGTTTAAATTGGTCATTTCCTCACTAAAGTAAACCTTCATATCAGAAATTTCAGCGATGAATACCATCTTGATAAGTACTATCGCTATAAAACTCACGACAATTCCGATTGGTGTAACCGCTCATTCCCCCACGTCATTCCCTCAATAAAGGTCGCGCGATAACCTGATCTCCGTCAATTCACCACGGAGAGAAAGCATGCCTACTACAACCTATCAGCGTCAAAGCGCAGAATTCTGGGAAAAAACAATAGCAGAATTTCAGCAATCAACAGTATCCGCTGCCGCATTTTGCAGACAACAAGGCATTGCTTACGCCAGTTTCTGTAAATGGAAGCAAAAACTTCAATCTTCAGCAGCTCAACCTGAAAAGCCTACAACGCCAGCATTTATTGATCTTCAATCCATTGCCCAAAGTAAAAAGCAGCATTGGCGTATTGTGCTGAAACTGGATGACGGCATCGAATTAATACTGAGCCAAGGCTAATCATGCTGCTCGAACTCAAGCAACCCATCTGGTTGTGCACGCAGCCGGTCGATATGCGTAAATCCTTTGATGGATTGATGGGGTTGATTGCCAATCAATTGCAGGCTGATCCTAGTAGCGGGCAGTTTTTTGTGTTTATCAATCGGCGCAAAACCCACATCAAGATTTTCTATTTTGATGGCTCTGGCTACTGCATTTGGTGCAAGCGGCTGGAACAAGGTCAATTTAATCGCACCGCCACCGATGATGTAAAAAAAGAACTGGATTGGCTAGCGTTGCGCTTGTTGCTCGATGGGATTGAAATCAAAAAAATGAAACGTTACAAACGATTTTCGCGCTGATTTTTGAACAGCTTTGATATAATCCATGTATGAAAAAGACTGATCAAGCAAGCAACCCTCCCAATGTATCAGACTACCATTCTGTTGTAATGGAAAATGTTTTATTGCGAGATGAAGTTCATCAACTCAAAAACCGTGTTGAGTGGTTTGAAAAACAATTGTTTGGGCGAAAATCAGAAAAGCGTGTGATTGAAAATCCCTATCAAGACGATTTTCTTACACCGCCCACAACAACACCAGCAGAGCCTGAAGCAAAAATCACGGTCAGTTATGAGCGCGGCACCGCCAAAAAAGTTCGTCCGGATAATTGCACGACCGATGCAGGGTTGCGTTTTAGCGATGAGGTTCCGGTCGAAGTCATTCGCATTACTCCGCCTGAATTAATCGGTGAAGGTGCAAATGATTATGACATCGTCGACACCAACATTAGCCGTAAACTCGCACAGCAACCGGCAAGCTATGTGGTGTTGCAATATGAAACCCCCGTCATCAAACATAAAACCACTCACGCAATAACCACAACACCCATGCCCGCACAAGTGCTGGATAGCAGCCTTGCTGATGTGAGTTTATTGGTGGGTTTGCTGGTCGATAAATTCCTGTATCACTTGCCGTTGTATCGTCAACATCAGCGCATGGGCTTGCAAGGAATTACGGTGAGTCGCGCGAGTTTAACCAACTGGGTGAAGCGCACCATTGAGTTATTGCGACCGATTGTTGAGGCGCAATTGGCGCATGTTTTATTGAGCAAAGTCCTGGCAATGGACGAAACGCCGATCAAGGCCAGTCGTGAGCACAAAGGAAAGATGAAAACGGGATACTTCTGGCCAATTTATGGCGAAGATCACGAAGTGGTGTTCACCTATAACGAAAGCCGTGGGCGACAGCATATTGAATCCACCTTAAAAAAACAGTTTCAAGGCACACTCATCACTGATGGCTACTCAGCCTATGCACGCTTTGCGGAACAAACGCAGGGCGTCACTCACGCAATTACAGCGCCGCGAATTAACCCCGCAACATAAATTGCGCAAAGCGTTGAACTATGTCGTCAGCCGCGAAACAGAATTGCGCGTGTTTCTGGAAGATCCACAGGTGCCGATGGATACCAATCATCTTGAACGAGAAATAAGACCCATCACATTGGGCCGCAAGAACTGGTTATTCTGTTGGACGGAATTAGGCGCTGAGCATGTGGGATTGATTCAGAGCTTAATCAGCACCTGCAAATTGCACGGCATCAACCCTAACACCTATTTAACCGATGTGTTGCAGCGCATTAGCATTCACCCTGCAAGCCAAGTGGCTGAGTTAACGCCGAGATTATGGAAGGAGAAATTTGCGGAAAATCCGTTGCGTTCAGTATTACAACGCAAACCAGAAAGCGAGAGGTAAAAAAAGGGGCACCGCAGCATCCTGCTAGCCCCTTTGCGTCCTGCGCGGGCAAGCGATCGTCCTGATCACATCGGCATCATGCCCTATCCCTATTGCATCCATCTTAAAGCCTCATCCAGAAGCCCAACTCCTTTAACCGTTACTTCCTGTTTCGGTTGTCGTCCTTGCCCTTCCTATTTTAAATAGCTTTGTGGTTGAGAGTAGTCGGCAAAGGCTGAAATTATTGTAGGAAATTGACCATGAGGGGGCACTATTGGCTTGGGTTTTGAGGGAAATGAACGCTTAC
>JAGKWO010000022.1 GCA_021151835.1 Gammaproteobacteria bacterium | reverse complement strand
GCCCCGCCCAGCCGCCATAACATCAGGCAAAGCTGTAGCAGGACGCAAAGAAACGCTTTGCGCCGGTTTTGAATTTGTGCGGGAGTACGAGGCCCGGCTACGGGTTTTACCGCAGCGCGGGCAGGTTATGGGATGGAGATGGGGTTGTCAACGGAAGTGCGGTAATGGGTTGTAATTCATCCTGGCATTGAATGTCGCTATGGTCTTTACTTGATTTTGTTTTCCAAGTGGTCTTTTTTTCGTTTTGAGGTAATTTTCAATTCTTTGATATAGAAATAGCGCCTATAGAGCTGAATATAGTCGAATTTATTTAGCCGCTTATTTTCAATTTATTTCGGTCTCACTCCCAAATAATGCAGCACGGGAAATTTTTAAAGGATGCGGACGAACTCGTCTGCAAATATATAACTTGAAACGTTGGATGAACAATTAAACGAAAAGGAGACAGGACAAATGCTCTGGATTCAAATTTTCTCATCAATCATTGCTGCTATTGCAGCGTTACTTGGTATCTGGTCAGCGTCTAATATCAATAGGAATATAGCGGTCATCTCATCCATCATTGTGATTGTTGGTTTGGTCCTGGGTGTAGTGCTTATGCTTCTTCAGGATAAAGATGCCGAGGTAAAAATCAAAGAGGAAGTAGCTCGACACGAAAATTTAATTTTGTCTAACAATTTTTTGCGCGAACAAATTGACGCAATCAAGACAACTACACCGTTAACATCGCTTAAAATAACCTGGGAAATTCCAACAAAGACAATTGGAAATAAATTGCGTCAAATTAATGGACTAAGTAACAGCATCAGCCACAAGATCCGCGTTTCTGACGATGAGATCGACAGGCTTGGCGGCGAACTTCACCGAAAAATGTTGTCATCCTGGGATATTAATTTCGGTTATTCCGCTCGCTTGCTTACAATAGCTGACCCAACCCTGGATCTTTCAACGCTATATTCGAAAGAAACCTTTTCTGAGGCAGACAAAATTGAACGAGGGGACTATGAAGACTCTCTTGAGGTAGGGGGTGGAGAATATACTGGCCCCCGGGTTCGCCTTTGGTTTCCACTGAATTTAACCCGCAATTCCGCTATTTCCCTTGGCAATAAAGAGGATGACTCGTCGGGAATAACATCTGATATTGATCGTTATCCAGCAGAAGAATTTTATTCATCAGTGGCAGACTTCGGCTTCGATCTTAACCAGAATTTATTTGATGAAAAACTGACATTCGTTTGGGAGTATAAAGAAGCTTCACTGGAAAAAGCGGTATTCGGACAAAAACCTACCCTCGCGTTTCCAAGTTCTTTCAATATGCTTCTCGTCATTAATGATTCGGCAACATATTTCAACTCAGTAAAAAATCTTTTCTCCGGTAATTGTGCCGGTCTTACGGAACCTCATTCTCGACTAGTTATTGTCTACAACGGGCTCGAAAGCCATTCAATTACATATCAAGTGTACAAGGGCGAACGCACCGAGCTACGTGAGCATCTGAGCGCCTATGATCCGGATGAGCTAGCCTTTGAGTATTTTCCATTCACTCTCTGTCGGGAGTCCAATGGCAACAATAAACCGGTAGACTAATACCTGAAAAAAAACATCATTTTTGCCATATTGGACCGGCTTTATATAAAGCAGTACTCTTGAGATTGGAGCCGACTCCACAATCAAGCAGCGGGAAAAGCTCCGATAAATTCATGGGCACGGGCCAGGGAAAACTGGAAAAATTTGCAATAATACGCATCGTGGTATCAACATTTATTTCCCTGCATACCGTAGATACACTTTCTTTTCATATGGAACATATCATGGCAGGAATTAATAAATTACTGAAAAACGAAAGTAAAATTATGCTTTTTATCCTTGCAGGACCATTTGTTATAGGTTTGGTTTTAGTGTTTTTACTTCCTCTTTTCTATCAAGAAAACCAAATAGATACATGTCTGGATGCAGGTGGCAGCTTCAATTATAAAGAATGTACTTGTGACTTTAATAAATCTCACATAGTTCCTAGGCAACATACCTGTAAATAGCGCGTAGGTTGGGCAGCCATGCCCAACAAATCTATTCAAATAACAAAAAATGTTGGGCATTACTGCCCGACCTACATTAAGCGCCAACTTCTTTTGGCCAATTCAAGACCCACTTGAATTCGTTCCGCAAAACTCATCACCAATATAATATAAAGCCTTTCGTATTAACGAACAGGCTTTTGCATTTCAGTAATTATTTCGCAGAATTCACCTTAGTTATTCTCACGCCTTAGCTTTATGGCTGTGCCTGCTTAAATCTGTCGACATACCTTACAGCTATTTTTGGCAGGTTAAGGTAAGGCATTGATTACCTGCAATCATTTAGAGAGGCATGTATATTGCGTATTCAAAAAACCAACGATAACTCAACCCGCACAAGGAGAAATTTTATGAATTTAAACAGCGCAGCAAAAAGTTTAATGGTTTTGTTTTTGTCGTGTATTTCCGTTTGCTCGGAAGCAATTCTTATTCAAGGTACATTTGAAGGTGTTGTCATCAATGCAGGTGATGATTCATATGAAGATTCAACGTATGTGAATTACTGGAACGAAAATCCGATTGATACGCGAGTATCGGGACGCTTTCAGTACGATACAGACCTCGCACCTGAAGTAAATGTGGGTTGGAGAAAAACTAATGCGAGTTACTTCAGTCGTGACATCTCTCAGCCTCGATGGCTGACCCTTGAATATTTTATCGACGGGCGTCGGGTGAAATCGTCCCTTGATCATACTGAGGGTTTCACCCTGGTAGAAACATCCAAAGGCCTTGGCTTAGCCGATACAGATCAACCGTTTGAAAGACCCGTTGACTCCTTTAGCTTAGTTGATTTACATGTGACGCGGAATAATGGCGGAATTATAGAATCCACTCATTCATCTTTTGGTATTGTTGAGCCTAATATCGACATAGTAAAGGGGCTCGGCCTAACACAAAACTTTAGCTGGAATAGAGCCTATGCTGGAGAATGGGGACAAGGCACGTACGAGGTGATCGGTGAAAAAAATGGGCGGTCGTATAGAGCTTGGGCAACCATGAATATTTTCAGTGTGACTGTTTCACCACAACGTGCTTCGGTCCCTGAGCCATCATCATTCTATTTGTTAGCTATTGCATTAGTTGGGTTGTTGGCTCGTAAGTTGGGTCGGACCTTATAGGCCCAGTATTGGAGGATAATAATCAGGCGAATATTAATTACAATTCATCGCTCGGTCTTTTTGATTAACTTAAAGTGCTAGAAGGTTTTGGGCATTGTTGCCTGCGCGGCGCGGCCCAACCTATATTGAAACAATGTCCGCGCTTGGCCGTTTTGGGACACAGAACAGGTAGATTGGAATAGTGTGGAAACGCCGTTTTTGATATGACTCTGATGTCGCCTGAGGATTTATCTGCGCTTCTCCATTTGATATGCCAGGCTCTTCGGGCGTAAATTTTTTCAGCATTAATAAATATTGTTCGTGCTAGTTCTGTTCTCGTAGTAAATCAAGAACCTAATATTTTTTTCTCAAGCGAGGGATTACCTATGAAAAATGTACTTCTCAGATTGTGTTTATGTATTGGCGGTTGGTTTGGATTGTTGTGTTCAGCCCACGCCGGATTAATTATCGACACGGGAGAACCCCCGGAACCTGGCTATGGGTCGGCGCTCATGGGTCAAACAACGGTAACTATCAATATGTTGCAGGCAAAATAAATTTTGCATCAGCGTATCAAATCAATAGCATTGACACCCATCTCAAATTCAATACTCCTTTTGCAAGTGGCGGAGCTTTCTCAATTGTCCTGTATAACGATGACAATGCCAGCGGTCCAGGTAATTTGGTTTACAGCGCAGGCGGTGGTTACCTGCCAGCCGATTCTCAAGGCGCATGGTATGGGATCTCTGGACTTGATTGGTTGGTAGAGGCCGGGTCTTATTGGATTGCATTTGAAGCGCAGGGCAGCTCAATCAATGCAATCATGTCATATACAGCTCAACCGGCAGCAACTGAGTACGCCTACAACATCAATTTTTGGGGTTATAACGGTTATACCACGGACCTTAGCGGCTCGCCGTTTTCCTTGCGGGTCGACGCGAATTCGGTGAGTGAAGTGCCTGAGCCAGGAAGCCTGATGTTGCTGCTCGCTGCTTTATTAACCCTGTTTTCTGCTTATGGTTTTCGCAGAAATGCGAGCACTTGTTAATACCGAAGGGCGTTGATTTTTTTATGCATGAAGGTTTTAGCAACGATTACTTTCGTTTGTTGAAAGCATCACCAATACGATATAAAGCCCGCCCGTTGTAAACGGACGGGCTTTTCATTTCAACAATTATTTCGAAATCATTTTTCCAAGCTCACCTTAGTCATTCTCATACCTTCGCGATAGGTGAAAAAAATGGGCAAGCCTATAGAGCCCGGGCAACAATGGATATTTACAGCATGAGTGTTTCGCCACAACGTGCATCGGTCCCTGAGCCACCACCATTTTATCTGTTAGCTATTGTGTTATTCGGGTTGTTGGTTCGTAAATTGAGTCGGGCCGTATAGGCCCAATAGTGAAGGAGAATTACAAACCTGCCTCGAATTTTTTATATATTATCGAGCGCCGCTTGCAGCGTTATATTCTTATATTTGTAGCAAGTGATCTTTGTTGCCTTTTTATCCGCAGATGCTCGCGGGTCGAAATATTTCTTCCAGGCGGCGTTCGCTGTTTCGTCGACCACTAACTCTGAGAGCATCTCCGAAAGTTGCTTGGCTGTCCAATGGGCCTTGTACCCATGTTCAGTACCAGGCGCTTCGGCGTCTATGCCTTTCACATATTTATCCAGATTATATTTTCCTTCGTAGGCCATTAGTACGGTATAAACGGTTTCGGAAGGTACTCGCTCTGTAACCCAGGGAATAACAACGAAATGATGTACCGCAGGGGAAGTGCTGAAATGCCACACGGATGTTTCAGTTTTTCCTCCACCAAAATATATTGCTTCGTTGATGTTTCGTTGCCTGGCGTGATCATTTTTTATTTCTATTCCCCGTTTATCGTTCTGGAAGGAGCCATAGACTGAATATCCGATTTGAACTGGCACCCCGGGACAATTATCGATTGCCAGGAGAGTCGTTTTTCTTGATATTGCGGCTATCACATCAGATCCGGTAGGCATTCTAAAATCTCCTTAATAGAATATACGTATTGTTACAGTTATCGGACTCGTTATAAAACCGCGCTGCTTGAAATATCGAAATACATAGCCAACACGTTTTATAGCCTTGTAAACCAATTATCATTAATTTACAACGCTTTTAAATTCATAGACTAGATTACGTGAAGTATCACATAGCCTTGATCTATTTCGTCCTCACTGTTTTTTTGGGGACTATACGGAATTTTATTTTTGTGCTGTTTCCGGTTTTAGCTGTATGGCACGCCATCCTACCTGGACGTGCATTCATATTCTTGCGGAGATTGCGATGTTAGTTCGTCATTGCGATAGCACTTCAGGAACGGGGTATCCCGTTAATGCAGAAGCAAAATGAAGCCAGGGCGCTGCTGCATTCACACTAAAAAATATCAAGAGAATCACAAGTAAATAACCACCGACTATGCCTAATGCCAGCCTTGAAAATTTGCTTGAACCTTTATCTTTTAAACCCGTTGCACCAATGTAAAGTGCGAGAGAAATCAACAAAGATCCAAAGGTAGCAACAGAGCCTGTTTCAACAACAAACCTTAACGCGCGCGCAGTTGCCGGTGCGAGCAAAATAAAAAAGCTGGCTAGTTGGAAATGGCGATGCCAATGGTGGCGACGGACCAGAATAAAAGCAGCCAAGCCGAAAATTAGCGTTGCAGTGATAATCCAGAATGGGTAGGCCAAACGGATTAACGGTGCCACTCCCGAAGGTTCGCTGGCGGCTGCCGCCGTTCTGCCTAATACCACAACATAGGACAGCGCAATGTATATGCCGAATAACGCAGCACCTGCAACGCCGACTTCTTTATGCCGCGCGAGCAAGCCTCTGCTGGCTGCAAAATGTTGATAAAGGAAAACGGCGATCCAGGCGGTGATTGTTATGCCGTGAACCAATATGAGCGAGGTTAAGGGTTTGCCTGCGCCGAAAACCGGTTTTAAATAAAATGTGGGGGCGAAGCCTACCAGGATCAGAAGAACGCCGAGCAGAACAAAAATATCGCTTTGTTTTAATGTAAATTTTTTAACTGCAGTCATTGCAGTATCTCCATTACGGTTATTTTAAAATTGTATTGAGCAGGAACGCTTATGTTTTGCTGGAGGAGCAAGGAGTATGCCATTTGAAAACGGGTATTTTTTAAATTTGATTGAGCGGCTTAAACGCTTTTATTTAAGGGTAGAGAGAGCGGTGTTGCGGATTTTTTGAATATATATTCAGGATGGGTATGGCCTTGCAAGGCGAACGCAGGTGTTGCGATGAGGGCATTTTAATTGATAGTTGTGCTGGTTTTTCAACGGTAAGGGAATGGGGAAATAATTGGTCGAAATTTGACGATGTCATTGAGGTGATGTTGGGCATGCTTCGCTGCCCAACCTACCAACTGCCCACGCGGCCCGTAGCCAACCTGCCTGGATGCAACCTCAATCATTTGTTATTTGGCTGCGGCTTTCATTACATCGGCCATCACACTATAGGCCGTTGTCCATGCGCTTTTTACATCCTGCGTAAATTCATCGCCCAAGCCCTGCCCCAGGGTTTTTAATAAGGCGGCGCCGACGGTGTCGTAATGGGAATCCTGTACGCCGTAACCGCCGTGGCGTTTGCCGAGGTGTTGCAATACGGGAACAAGTACATTCAATTCGGTTAATTTATTCACGGCGATGGTGATCATATCGATCAATTTTTTACCTTGTGCCTGTAAGTCGCCTTTGAATAAGGGTTTTAGTGCGGGATCGGCTTCAAATAAATTTTGATAAAATAACGCCGCTGCGTGCGGGCCAATGGCAATCACTTGCTGCCAGGAATGCTGTACCAGTTGAATCGTTGAGCGATCCATATTGAAACCCTTTTATCGTTGCAAAGACATTGGAAAGGTAAAAAGCAATCGCACCAGGCGATTGCTTTTTGGTTAACACATTTATTGCAGGATACTGTTTTTTCCCGGTGGCTGAGGTTGCGGGTTGAAGTTTCCGATTTGCTCTTTAACACGCAAATCGTGAACTACCACTCCGGCATTTGCCACACCCGCACTGAACACCAGGGCCAATACACTAATCAATTTCATTACTTTCATTTTCAAATCCTGTTGAGTTAATTTCCAAAAAATTTGTTTGTTTAACCGCGTTAACTGTTTAATTACTTGCGCCAGATTCCGGTATAAATAGAACCGCAGTACCACCAGCCGTAACGGGTGTAACCCAGGTTGGCCAAATCATTCGATTTTTTAGTGAATGCTGCTAACGACATACCGTGGAATGCTTGCCATGAACCGCTCGATGGAACCCAACCGGTGTTATAGATTTGGCCGTTGTCGGTACATGCATAGATATTGGGCATTACACCGGAATCGGCAAAGTGGTTGAACCAGGCTTGCATACGCTCATCGGGAATATTGTTGACTGTCCAATTGCCCACTGAGTGCGGCGCCCACACCATGACTTCACCGGCGGGTAGCGATTTACCTTTCAATAAAGTCCAGGTCGCATTTACAGAAGCAGTCTCACCGGTAAACGGTGTTGTTTGGCCGCGATCAAATTTCATCTTGACCGGCAGGTTATCCGAAGTTTGTATATGCACATGCAAGTGCGGGCCGGATGAATTGCCGACATTACCCACCAGGCCTAACACCTGCCCTTTGGTAATGCGCGCACCGCCACTAACCCATCCATCACTATTCAACACATAGCCCGGTTCTGCTTTGGAATTGTAGGTCGCATTTTTCGGACACAGGCTGGTAGAGATTGAGCCGGGTTGTGCATGGGCATAGAGGGCGTAGTTGCCATCATCGTGACGCACGTACAAATAATTCCCCGCGTAGGCAATATAGCCCTCGCCCACTTTTGCGTGATTGGAGCCGGGCGTATTTTCCGGTGCGTTGCGCCAACAATTGACGACAGTGCCGTCTTCCATCGCACGGATTTTTGCACCGTAAACGATGTAGCTGGAATTGAGTTTGGTATCAGATGAATCGGTTTTTAGTGGCGACCACTGGTCACCGCCAGTATGACGACGGGCAACGATATCCAGTGCATCTGCCTGCGCACCGCCAGACCAATGGGTGGTAGTGGTGTAACGATAAGTCAGGTTGATGTCGTCAGCGCGCAAGGGAAAATCCACAGCAGATGCAGCGACAGAAACCAGCGCGGCAGAAGCCACAACCAATGAGCGAGCAACAGATAATGAACGATTAAAAGCATGAAGTGATTTCATTTTAAATTTCCTTTTAAATTAAAAAAATGAGTGAGTTGAGGTTTAGCACCTGCTTCTTAATGAAGCAATAAACAATCAAGCAACAGCGAATGAACAAGTCCTTACCACAATCGCGACAACCTTGTCGTGTGTTCATGTGGCCATATTACGCAGGCAAATTGTCAGGAGTTTGTCGCGGGGAGGGAGATTTGTGTCAATTGTGTCAGCGGAGGAAAAGCCCCAATGCGGTCAGGCATTGGGGATATAGACATAACCTACGGAACGCACCGTTTTGATGGTGGCGGGCTTATCCGGATCAACTTCAATTTTTTTGCGCATGCGCGTGATCCGGCTATCGATGGAGCGATCAAAAGGATCAGCATCGATTTTGTGGGCGAGTTCCAGCAAATAATCGCGCGATAACGGGCGGTTGGGGTTGGCGAGGAAGACCATCAATAAATCGTATTCCATGGCGGTAAGCGGGATTTCGGTTTCCCCCTCCCAGAGTTTGCGTGTTTCAACGTCGAGCAAACATTTGCCAATTTTTTTGCGCGCGTCTTGTACCGGTTGCGTATTCGCCGGCAATTCATTTTGGGTGCGGCGCAATACGCTGCGCACCCGAGCCAGCAATGCGCGCAAATCAAATGGCTTGCCGACGTAATCGTCTGCGCCCATTTCCAGGCCGACAACCATGTCCACCTGCCCCGCCGATGCGGTGACCATGATAATTCCGGCGCGGGTGTGTTCGCGCAAATAGCGCGTGAGTGTTAGACCGTCTTCACCCGGCATATTTAAATCCAGCAGCACAATATGCGGCGTAAAGTCCGGCAGGATTTTTTTTAACTCCTGGCCATTCACCGCAATTTTTACCGCGAAGCCTTGCATCTCAAAATAATCAGCGAGGGTTTCGGCAATGTCGATTTCATCATCGACCACAATCATTTGGTATTGAGTGCTCATGTTGTTCACTTGATACGGGTTATTAATTGTTACGCGTTTTATTAAATAGAAAATGATAAAAAATTTATTTCAAACCCAATGGCAACCTAATGCAAAAACAGGCCCCGCTACCGGGATGCTGTTCCAGTTCCAGGTTACCGCCGTGCGCTTCAATAATGCCGCTGCATACCGCCAGCCCCAAACCTGTGCCTTTGCCGGGTGCCTTGGTGGTAAAAAAGGGTTCAAAAATCCGGTGCTGTACTTCCGGTGCAATACCCGGGCCTGAATCGGTAATGCGAATCGCCATATGTGTTTCAGCCAATGCCGATTCAATGCGCAGTATTTTTTGCGGTGAATCCTGCATCGCTTGCTGGGCATTGATAATCAGGTTGCTAATTACCTGATGCACTTGGTCTGCATCGGCGGCAACATCTGGTAAATGAGTGGCCAGCTGTAATTGTAGTTCGATGTGCTGGTTGCGTAAGCCGGGCTCCAATAATTCCAGCACGCGCTGTATAAGTTGATTGATATTCACCGGTGCACATTGCGGCGGCTGGTTGCGGGCCATGGATAAAAATGTAGTTACAATCGTGGCGCAGCGCTCGGCGGCGTTGCGGATTTTATCGGCGCGCTTGAGGATGCGCGGGTCCTGCTCGGTTTCCTGCAGCAGTTGGGCTTGCCCGACTACAATCGCCAATGGGTTATTTAACTCATGGGATATGCCCGCCAGCAGCGTACCCATCGCCGCTAATTTTTCATTGCGTTGCAGGACTTCGCGCTGGCGAATAATTTCCTGTTCCGCATTGCGCTGTGCGGTGAGATCGCGAATATACGCAGTGACTAAACGGCGGCCAATTAAATCTACTTGCCGCAAGGTTAATTCCACCGGAAATTCGCTGTTATCCTTGCGCTTGGCTTGCAGCTCCAAACGCTGGCCCAACACGCGCGGCTCACCTTTTTCGCTGTAGCGACGGAAACCCTGTTCATGTTGGGCGCGCATGGCTTCCGGCACAATTAATTCGCCAATCGATTGCCCCAGCGCTTCATCGCGCGCGTAGCCAAACATGTGTTCGGCGGCTTCGCTGAATTCAATGACCGCACCACTTTCATCAATGGTAATGACGGCATCGAGCGATGCGGCAATCATCGCGCGGTGTAATTTGCTACTGTTATTTTTTATCACCAGCGATTGGAAAAATTGCCAGCGCGAATGTTGCTCGATGGTATAACCGGCGAAGATGCCAATAATTGCATTGGAGAGCAGGAAAAAATTATTGGAAATAATATCGGCAAACGGCAGCGCTTTAAAAAACGCGATGCAGTTGTAGAACACTACGATCAACACTACCGTGCGCAACGCATTTATAAAACGCAACCCGACGATAAATAGCGTCCAGGTAATACACAGATTGATGCCCGCGTAATAGTAATGATTATATTGGTTGTGCGTAATTAGCAGCATGGCGAAAATCCCGCCGGCCGCAACCATGCTGGAGGCAAACACCAGTTGCTGGTGGACTCGCTGGAAAAAGGCCTGGAAGGTGCCAATAAATAATAGCGCTATCAAACTGCAGGTTACGGCACGAACTCCCCATAGCTCCCACATTTTTTCCGGTACCAGCAAATAATCCAGGAACGCAAAATTCAGGTAGAGCACAAACGCCAATGCCAACGCAATACGCACTTGCCGGGCGATGTTTACCGCAACATTGGCCTGGTATTCCTGCTCCAGGGACGAATCGCGGAATACCAGCGTTAAGGGATTAAAAATCCGGTAGCGCTGGCTAAAAGAAAAAGTATGGTAATTATCGCTAACCGGATCGCTCATTCGTTTCCCTGCAATGCAATAGAACTATTCGATATTGGGATGTCAAAACCCAGGCTGGCGATTGTAGCCGCTGGTGGATTTACATGCAGCTATGCGCGCGACTTTATCGGGCAAATATCGTCTGGCAAATATCGCGACAGCGCCTAGGCTTAAAGAGCGGTACCCAATTTATGCACTGGAGGTGAGCAAGATGAGCAAATCTCAAGACAAACGCAAAGAAAGTAAAAAACCGGCAACTCGCACTGCCAAAGAGAAACACCAATTGAAAAAAGCCAAACAGGCTGAACATGCGCATCGCGATTTATAACCGCGCTGTGATTAACAAAAAAGGGCGCACACGGCGCCCTTTTTCATTGCACCACGAAACAATCAGTTGCTGATCTGTTCCCGCACACGCAGTAATCCACTCGCCACATCCGACCCTTGGGCGGCAAAACGCAAGCCTTGCTGCACAAACATCTCTGCCTTTTGCGGGAGCCCCAGTTGCACGTAACTCTGGGCCAGAATCAAATATAAATCCGCCGCGCGGCGTTCAATCCGCAAACCGCGCTCGGCGGTGGCGATAGCGCCCTGGTAATCCCGAGCCAGGTATTGGTTGCGCGCCTGTTTCGCCAAACTGATAGCCGCCGGGTTCAATACTGCCGGTGCCGGTTTGGGAACGGCGCCGGGTTGCGGCTGCACAACAGGGGGCGTTTCAGGTTTGGTAATAAGCGGTGGCGGTGCAGTGGTAACAGGAGGAGGCGTTGGCGACGAGGGAGAATGCGTAGCACAGCCCACAAAAACCAGCGCCAGGCCAGCAATAAGCAAACGGTTGAAAAAGTTGATCATGGGGTACCCGGTAACAGTTATTCAGCATCTTTGGTTGCAGCTTTCAACAGCCGCGCGATTTCTTTCCACAAATCGATATAGGCCACGGCCGCACGACTGCGCTGATTGTAACTGGTGAGCGGTGCGCGGCGCAGCCCCATTTGTTCAACGGCTGAATCGTTGGGCACATAGGTTTTCAACATCGGTACCGGCATTTTCTTGATGTTCTCTACCGCCTCGCGATGCAGGCTGCGGCGCATATCGACCTGGTTGAAGAAGCCGACAATACGCGCCGGCGCCGATTTTTTAGTATTGAGGAATTCGATCACTTGCTCCATCGCACGAATGGACAGCGGGCTGGGAATCATTGGTATCAATAAAATATCTACTTCCATCAGCAGCTGTTCAACGCTGGGCGAGAGTGTTGGCGGGCAATCAAAAATTAAAATGTCGGCTTTTTCGCTGAGCGGTTTGAGCAGTTGCTTGAGGAATTTTTTGTCTTTGCTGAGCTCATCAAACTCGCTATCCAGGCTGCGCAGGCTGAGGTCGGCGGGAATCAGCATCAAGCGTGGATAGGGGCTGTAAAGCTCCATTTCGCCGATGGATTTGCCTTTGCTGAATAATTTGATGGCCTTGGTGGAATCCGGCTCTTGCTGGCAAAACCAGCTGGCAGCGGCTTGCGGGTCCAAATCCCAGAGGATCACATTCTTTTTCGCCGCGGCGGCCATATAAGCCATATTCACAGCGGTGGTGGTTTTGCCAACGCCGCCTTTAAGGTTGTAGAAAGCGATTTTGATCATAACAATCCTATGCGTGCTCAGGTGGCCCTGATAGTTATTTGCGACTGTACAGTTATTATCTGTGATTGAAATATGGCCAGGCAGTTTTAACTTGTAGCATTTTTATTCAAATCCTTCAAAATTTATCCGCCAATCGTCGTCAAATTCTTGATTGGCTTCATGCCTGAGCAAGAAACTTGCGCGCGCGTTACAATCGCGCCCTCACTTTGCGAGTCATCTTTATGAACCAGGCCCATCCCTACGAACAACTGACACCAGACCTTGTACTGGATGCGATTGAAAGCACCGGCCTGATAACCGATGCGCGCATACTCGCACTCAATAGTTACGAGAATCGTGTGTACCAGGTGGGGATTGAGGGCAGCTCGCCGTTAATCGCCAAGTTTTACCGGCCAGCGCGCTGGAGCAATGAACAGATCATTGAGGAACACCAATTCACCCATGCCTTAAAGGAACTGGAAATTTCCGTCGTTCCGCCACTTGGCGATGATGAAGGCAGCACTTTGCGCGAGTACCGGGGATTTCGCTTTGCGCTTTATCCGCGCCAGGGCGGCCATGCCCCCAACCTGGATGATTTTGATGCGCTCTTATCGCTGGGGCGCACGTTGGGCCGCATACATGCCCTGGGACAGGCGCGCCCATTTAATTATCGCCCGCCACTGGATATCCAGACCTTCGGACGTGAGAGTTACGCATTTTTGATCGAGAATGAATTTATCCCCGCAAGCTTGCGCGAGTCTTACCGCACCCTGGGGGCAGATTTGCTTGCACGTTGCGACACAGTGTTTGGGCGAGTGAAATATCAGGCCATTCGCCTTCATGGCGATTGCCATCCCGGCAATATTTTATGGCGCGATGAGGTTCCCCATTTTGTCGACTTTGACGATGCGCGCATGGGCCCGGCAATCCAGGATTTATGGATGCTGCTGTCCGGCGAGCGCGAGCAACAAACCGCACAACTGAGCGAAATACTGGAAGGCTATCGCGAATTTTGCGAGTTTGACCTGGCCGAGCTGCAATTGATCGAAGCGCTGCGCAGCCTGAGGATTATGCATTACAGCGCCTGGCTGGCGCGCCGCTGGACCGACCCCGCGTTTCCCAAGCATTTTCCCTGGTTCAACACCGAGCGCTATTGGGGCGAGCATATCCTGGAGTTGCGCGAACAATTGGCGGCGCTTAATGAGCCGCCGTTAGTCATTTACTAGTAATCAACTGTTGGAAATTTAACATTAACCCCTAATAATGGCATTTCGCGAGCCGGTTCCACCTGAGGAGTTTCCATGACTGCACCCGCACCTGCTTTGGTTGTCGACAGCCTGTGGGAATCCATTCGCCTGCAAACCCGCAAGCAGGCTGAATCCGAGCCGGTTCTGGCCAGTTTTCTGTACGCCACCGTCCTTAATCACGATTCCTTAAAAGGCGCGTTAAGCTTTCACCTCGCCAATAAGCTGGATAGCCCCGCTTTACCTGCCATGTTAATTCGCGAAGTGATTGAAGAGGCGCTGGCGAAGGATGGCGAGATCATCGAGTCGGTCCGTGCGGATTTAATGGCCGTGAGTGAACGCGACTCTGCTTGCTGTTCACTGGTGACCCCACTGCTCTATTTCAAAGGCTTCCATGCGCTACAGGCTTATCGCATTGCCCACTGGCTGTGGCAACAAGGCCGTACCTCGCTCGCGCTATTTTTGCAGAACCGGATTTCCGCTGTATTCGGAGTTGATATCCACCCGGCGGCACAAATCGGCAAAGCCATTATGTTTGATCACGCCACGGGCATCGTGATTGGTGAAACCGCTATCGTTGAAGATAATGTATCGATTATGCAATCAGTGACACTGGGCGGCACCGGCAAAGAAGCAGGTGACCGTCACCCGAAAGTACGCAAAGGGGTGTTGATTGGTGCGGGAGCCAAAATCCTGGGCAATATCACCATTGGCGAATGCGCCAAAATTGGCGCCGGCAGTGTGGTCTTGAAAGATGTTCCTTCCCGCGCAACTGCCGCCGGTGTACCCGCACAGGTCATTTGCGAAACCCAATGCGCACAGCCGGCGCGGGAAATGGATCATTTGATTCGCTAATTACAAGCGCCAGTGCCTGGCGCGACGCCGGTTTTAGCCGGCGTTTGCTTCTACCCTGCCCCAAAATAATCCCCGCGCACCAAAACAATCATCGTTATTGCCTGTTGGCAGATCAAAATCGCTGGCTATAACCGGAATTCGGCCCTTGGTCTGATAATTGCTCAATTGTTAGTCCAAGACCGAGGAGAACGAGCATGCAATACACTAAGCCGATGATTGATTTGGTGTACGAGATTCGCCGTCGCGTTGAACCGGATGTAAAGCCGGGTGTGAAAATGGCGAACCCGGAGCTGCTTAAGGAGTTAGCGGATTATTACCACCAGGCAAAAGACACCATCACCAAAACCCTGATTAAGGAATTACTGACGCTGGCGGGCAACGAATGGCGAGCGTTGTTGCAATCCGGTGATCATAAATCCGATTTGGCCAAGCAGGTCGTCAAGGTATATCGCGGCCAAACTACATTGGAAGATGCCCCCAAACAGGAAGTGCGCAGCGGGCTGTTGGTCAATCCACCCCCGGCTAAACCGGTGCGAATGTATCGCGGGCATCCGGTGGATTAGGCAGAGCACAACCGATCTGGACGACAGGAATATCAGCAGCCACAATTAATGTGTCTGGCACACGCAGCCAACACCTTCACTGTGATCCGCTATGAAATCAACACCATTCTGTGCACTTTTCGCAGTTTATATCGCCCTGGTATCGGGCTTGTTGTTATGCGTTGGCAAACCGGCAGCAGCCACACCCGCGCCTATTGGGGTGTTGCCAGATATCCACACCAGCTACCTCCAGTTCCTGGACGGACGCAGCCCTGACACCGTCGATTATTACGGCGGCCCCCATGCGCGACGCGATGTTATTGACCTGATACTCATGCAACAGGCCCTCAAACTGGGCGGCTTTGATCAACCCCTGGAATTTGTTGCCGAGGAAAATTATTTTCGCAGTATTCGCAATGTGCTGGATGGAAAAACCCTGACTATCAGTGGCACGATTTGGTATCAGGACCTGCAAAACCAGCAAGAGAAATTACATATCACCCCACCACTGGTAATGGATGGCCAATTTATTGTGGGCCTCTACACCTCACCAGCGAATCAAAAAGCGCAAGCGAGCAAAAGCCTCGCACAGCTAATCCAGTTAAAAATTGTCACCAGCAACCAATGGAAACCTGATTTGGTTACGCTTGAATCACTGGGTTTTAGCAAAATCATGTACACCCCCAATTGGGTCAATATGGCGCGCATGATTAATGCCGGGCGCGTGGATTTAACCATGTCACCGTTTGAAATGAATCCGGAGCAGGAAATAATAGTGGATGGCATTCGCCTGGTGCCTATCAAAGGCGTGAAAATCGCGATTCGCGGCAGCCGTCATTGGCCGGTCAGTAAAACCCACCCGTTGGGTGAAGCGTTTTATCAGGCATTAAGCAAAGGCATTTCACAATTGCGCGCCAATGGTACGATCGAGCGCGCCTACCGCGAATGCGGATTTTTTCATCCCGAATTGGCGAGCTGGCATTTATTAAATTCACCAGTCGCCAACCAGGCATCACAATAAATTTATTTTTGTTGTTGCTGTTTGAGCAAATCGCGAATTTCAGTGAGAAGCACTTCTTCTTTGGTGGGCGTCGCCGGTTTTTCTTCCTCTTTTTTCTTCAGGCGATTAATGACTTTAATCATCATAAAAATGGCGAAGGCAACAATGGTGAAATCCAGAATGGTCTGGATGAACTTGCCGTAGAAAATCGACACCGGCCCCTTACCTTCGATCAACTCCGGCAACACAATTGCCAAATCAGAAAAATCTACACCGCCAATGATCCAGCCCAGCGGCGGCATGAACACATCACTTACCAGTGAGCTGACAACTTTACCGAAAGCGGCACCGATGATAATACCCACCGCCATATCCACGACATTGCCGCGCACTGCAAATTCTTTGAAGTCTTTAATAAAGCTCATTGCCATTCCCCTGTTCTGAGTTAATCAAGCGCGCCAATGCGCTGCAAGGTTTTATAGCTTATAAATAAATGAAAACCAACTTACAAATACAAAAACGCCAACCGACTCACTCATCTTCACGTTGCGCGTAAACATCGGGATACCCTTGCCCATCCACATTCACGTGCAACACCATAGGCCTGCAACAAACCTGGCAGTCTTCTACATAAGTTTGCTCTTCGCAGGAACAATCCACCAGTACACTGATCGGTTCACCGCAATAAGGGCAATCGAGAAAACATTCCTCTAACAAACTCATGGTGCCCTCGCAAAAAATAAATCAATACGCCGTGGGTTGATCGATCCCCAACTCATCCCAGATTTCATCCACACGATTTTTTATTTGCGCATCCATCACAATAGGGGTGCCCCACTCGCGCGTGGTCTCACCTGGCCATTTATTGGTCGCATCAAAACCGATTTTGGAACCAAGGCCGGACACAGGTGAAGCAAAATCCAGATAATCGATCGGGGTATTTTCAATCATTACCGTATCGCGCGCCGGGTCCATCCGTGTAGTCATCGCCCAGATCACATCTTTCCAATCGCGCGCATTCACATCATCGTCAGTAACTATGACAAATTTGGTGTACATAAATTGCCGCAAGAAACTCCATACCCCCATCATCACGCGCTTGGCATGGCCGGGGTATTGTTTTTTCATGGTCACTACCGCCATGCGGTAAGAACAACCTTCCGGCGGCAAATAAAAATCCACAATTTCCGGAAATTGTTTTTGCAAAATCGGGACAAACACTTCGTTGAGCGCAACACCAAGAATTGCCGGTTCATCCGGTGGCCGGCCGGTGTAAGTGCTGTGATAAATCGGATCGCGGCGATGGGTAATTCGCTCCACGGTAAACACCGGGAAATTATCCACTTCATTGTAATAACCGGTGTGATCGCCGAAAGGACCTTCAGGGGCCATATCATTCGGGGCGATATAACCCTCCAGGATAAATTCGGCGGATGCGGGTACGTGTAAATCATTGCCGATACATTTCACCACTTCGGTTTTGTCGCCGCGCAATAATCCGGCAAAACCGTATTCGGAAAGTGTATCGGGCACCGGCGTTACTGCGCCCAGGATTGTTGCCGGATCAGCGCCAAGCGCAACCGCAACCGGAAAATTTTTCCCGGGGTTTTGCAACTGGAATTCGCGAAAATCCAACGCGCCGCCACGATGGGAAAGCCAGCGCATAATCAATCGGTTCTTGCCGATTTTTTGCATCCGGTAGATACCCAGGTTTTGCCGCTCTTTATGCGGGCCGCGCGTAACCACCAACGGCCAGGTCACTAACGGCCCGACATCACCGGGCCAGCAAGTTTGGATCGGCAGCAAATCCAGGTTTACTGCATCACCTTCCAGCACAACGTCCTGGCACTGCGCCTTGCTCAATACTTTCGGAGCTAAATTCAACACCTGTTTGAAAACTGGCAATTTTTCCCAGGCATCTTTAAAACCTTTGGGCGGTTCCGGCTCTTTTAAAAACGCGAGTAATTTTCCTACGTCGCGCAGAGCATCAACCGATTCCTGCCCCATCCCCAACGCGACACGCTCCGGTGTGCCAAATAAATTTCCCAGCACAGGAATGTTGTAACCTTTGGGATTTTCGAACAATAACGCGGGGCCACCGGCACGTAGTGTGCGGTCGCAAATTTCGGTCATTTCAAGGTGGGGATCGATTTCCTGTTTGATGCGTTTTAATAAACCGCGAGCTTCCAACAGGGCGATAAAATCGCGCAGGTCTTTATATTTCATGTTTTAAAAAAGCCGAAGCCCGTATGGAGCGCAGTGAATACGGGTTATTCATTTTCCCGCATTACATTGCGCTCCATACGGGCTACAAGCTTACCCCACCCTAACCCTCCCCTTGTCAGCAAGGGAATTGCTCCTCCCCCTTTTTAAGGGGGAGGCGGGGAGGGGGTTTTATTTACGTTTCATCGACTGGAAGAATTCATCGTTGGTTTTGAAATCTTTCAGTTTGTCGAGCAAGAATTCAGTGGCAGGAACATCTTCCATATCGTTCAGCAGACGACGCAAAATCCACGCGCGTTGCAATTCATCTTCTTTCATCAACAAATCTTCGCGGCGAGTACCGGAGCGGCGCACGTTGATTGCGGGATAAATACGTTTTTCAGCAATCTTGCGATCCAGGTGCAATTCCAGGTTACCGGTACCTTTAAATTCTTCGTAAATAACTTCATCCATTTTGGAGCCGGTATCCACGAGTGCGGTAGCGATAATACTCAGGCTGCCGCCTTCTTCAATATTCCGTGCTGCACCGAAGAAACGCTTCGGTCTTTCCAGTGCATGCGCATCCACACCACCGGTCAATACTTTTCCTGATGAAGGGATAACAGTGTTGTAAGCACGCGCCAAACGGGTGATCGAGTCGAGCAAAATCACCACATCTTTTTTATGCTCAACCAGACGCTTGGCTTTTTCGATCACCATGTCAGCCACTTGCACGTGACGCGCTGGCGGTTCGTCGAACGTTGACGCAACCACTTCGCCACGCACTGAACGTTGCATTTCCGTTACTTCTTCCGGACGCTCGTCAATCAGCAGCACAATCAAATGACACTCGGGATTATTGCGCGTAATCGCCTGCGCAATATTTTGCATCATGATGGTTTTACCGGCTTTTGGTGGCGCAACGATCAAACCGCGCTGGCCTTTACCAATCGGGGCAATCAAATCGATGATACGGCCGGTGAGGTCTTCGGTGGAGCCGTTACCGGCTTCAAGCAGGAGGCGAATATTGGGGAAAAGCGGTGTGAGGTTTTCGAACAGAATCTTGTTGCGGGAACTTTCCGGTTTGTCGAAGTTAATATCGTTAACTTTCAACAGGGCAAAATAGCGTTCACCTTCTTTGGGCGGGCGAATCTTGCCAGAAATGGTATCGCCGGTGCGCAAGTTAAAGCGGCGAATCTGGCTGGGGGAAACGTAAATATCGTCCGGGCCAGCGAGATATGAACTGTCTGCAGAACGCAAGAAGCCGAAGCCATCCACCAGAATTTCCAATACACCATCGCCGTAAATATCTTCGCCGCCTTTGGCGTGGCGCTTGAGGATATTAAAAATAATGTCCTGTTTGCGCGAGCGGGCGATATTTTCCAAACCCATTTCATGGGCGATATCAATTAATTCTTCAATGGGTTTCTTTTTTAGGTCGGTTAGATTCATAGGAGAGACTTTATGGATGGATGTGAGTTATTGCAGATAGTGAGTTTCAAGTTTGCCGGTCAACGACTTGTCATTTATGGAACAGTTGCTCTTTTACTGTTATTTTCGCCAGCTATTGAATTCTTGAGAAAAATTCAGGAACGCAAGCTTGCCAGCCTAAGACCACAGGTTCAATTAACTTATCAATTTTTTATACAGTGAATTGACGGGTTAACTGATAATCCGGGGACTTTTGGATTCCGGGGCAAGAATAACAGCAGGAGTTAGGGTTTGTTCGTCTGGTTATTGTGAATCGGGCAGGTGATTCGGGAGGAACAAACATCAGATTGGCTGGAGTATAGCCATAAAAAACGTCCAGTGCAAAAACAAATTGGGCCGTTTTTGTAACGGCCCAATCGGTGTTAAAGCGAACTATTGATGAAATCAACCAGTTGCGGCTTGCTCAGAGCGCCCACTTTAGTCGCGTGGGCCGCACCATTTTTGAAGATAATCAGGGTTGGGATACCGCGAATACCAAATTTTGCCGGGGTATCTTTATTGGCATCCACATCCACTTTAGCAATCTTGATCTTGCCTTCGAATTGCTCGGCCAGGTCATCCAGGATTGGAGCAATCATCTTGCATGGACCACACCAGGCTGCCCAAAAATCTACCAGAACCGGCACATCAGCCTTCAATACTTCTTGTTCAAAGCTGGCATCGTTGACATGGACAATGGCATCACTACTCATAACAAACTCCAAACCTGACGGTTATTTAGTGGTGGGATAACCCAATTGAATGAGGGCATCATAAGGACTGCCTTTGGCACAGGCAAGGAGAAAAAACCAATTATTGCCATAGGGGAGCGCTATCCACCAAGGCGAGTTTACTCGCGCCTGACCAAGCCAATGGCTTCAAAGGCACTGTAAAGATTGTCAAAAGTAATGGGCTTGGAAAGATAATAATTCATTCCACTGGCAAACACGGCTTCGCGATGCTCCTGCAACGCATGGGCGGTAAGCGCGATAATGGGCGTCGGAGCCAAGCCCTCGCGCCGCTCATAATCGCGAATACTTTGGGTTGCTTCAAAACCATCCATTTCCGGCATTTCACAATCCATCAGGATCAAACTGAACGGCTCACGCACACGCTTGAAGCCCTCCAATGCCTCAACACCGTTTTCAGCAAAAACCGGAGTTATGCCGAGTTTTCCCAGCAACCCTTTTATAACCATCCGATTAACCGGATTATCCTCTGCCACCAGAACGCGTAAATGGGAGAACTTTTCCGGATCGATAACCTTGCGTTCAACCGGCACAACCGGTGCCGCTTCATGCCCAAGCAGCGCAATCAATTCCCGGTGCAATAATTTAATGGACACCGGTTTGCGCAATATCGAGTGGATTCCAAGACGGCGAATGTAGGTTTGGTCATGGTAGACATCACCAGCGCTGAACATAAATAGCGGTAATTCATTTAATTCGGGGATATCGCGCAACCATTGCGCCAATTCAAAACCGCTGGCATCGGGCAAGGAATAATCAAAGCCGACAAAATCATAGGGTTCACCCGAGTGCATCGCATGTTTGATTTGGGCAAGGGCGGCTTTGGCGGATTGCGCCGATTCCACAAAAATACCCCAGGCAACACAATGGTGTGTAAGGAAATCAGTCAGTGAGCGACTGGTTTCCACCAACAATAATTTTTTTGCAATAAGTTCATCATGCTTAGCCTGGTTACGACTCGTATTCCAATCGCATACCTCTTCAATTTCCATACGTGCGGTAAACCAGAACGTGGCACCTTGCCCTTTTACACTTTCCACGCCGATATCACCTTCCATCAACTCGGCAAGGCTCTTGCAAATTGCCAACCCCAAACCCGTACCGCCATATTTGCGCGTGGTAGACGCATCGGCCTGGTTAAATGAATCGAATAAATTCGCGGTATTACTGGTATCCAGGCCAATGCCGCTGTCTTGCACGAGGAACCTGAGTGTTACCTTGTGATCAACAGGTTCGGCAACCAATTGCACACGTAAGGATACAAACCCTTCACTGGTAAATTTAAAGGCGTTGCCGAGCAGGTTAATAATAATTTGGCGCAAACGTGTGGGGTCACCGCGCAACCATCGGGGCACGCCCGGCTCCAGACCGCCAAATAATTCAATGTGCCTTTTGTTGGCTGTCGCCCCGAAAAGTTGCACGCAATTTTCTACCAGCTCATCCAGCTCAAATGTGGTTTCTTCGAGCCGCATTTTTCCCGCTTCAATTTTTGAGTAATCGAGGATGTCGTTGATGATGCTCAACAGGGTTTCACCGGAGCGATGAATTACATCAATGTAATGTTTCTGGTTTTCGTCGAGGGGAGTATCGCGCAACATTTCCAGCATACCGATAACCCCATTCATGGGCGTGCGAATTTCATGGCTCATCGTTGCCAGAAATTGACTTTTTGCACGGCTTGCATCTTCTGCTGCATTTTTCTGGCGACGGGTTTCAAGCTTTTCTTCTTTTTCCGTCAGGAGCGCCATTTCAATCGCGTGGCGCTGCTCGATATCGTCCAATAAAGTTTCGCGCATGTGATTAATTGCATTGACCACATTATCCAATTCATCGGAAGCGGAATTCACCTTCAAGCGTTTTAATTTCAACGGTTTGGTGAGTGTTTCCAGATTCAAATTGCGCGCGTAATTGGCGATGGTTTTTATATGGCGCGTGAGCAATGCATGTACCAGCCATACGATAAACAAGGCAATCACCAATGTTTTAGTCCCTTGCACCAACGCAATAAAAAATGCGCGCTCCCATAGCTTGTCGTAGATACTGCTTAAACTTGCGGTGATGGTAAGCGTGCCCAGTTGTTGCTCGGGTGTGCTGGCATCTTCATATACCAGCGGATAGGAGCGCACCAGAAATTGGCTGCGTTTATTTTCGAGGTCTTTGGGATCGTAGTTGTAATTGCTGGCAACCAGTGTTTGCTCGGTGTTATTCCAGTCGTGCCACACCACTTTAACCTGCACAACATCGTCCACCGCCAACACACTATTGATCTGGATATTCAACTGTTCCTGGTCAAAGCCCCATAAGCTTTTGGTAATGCTTGCCAGGGTGCTGATCCGCACCTGGTCAAGGCGCTTCTCCAAGGCGGCAATGTCGTCATTAAAATTGCTGTGCAACTGCAAGAGAATGGCAATCAGGGTGATAATCGAACTGCTGATAATGATCAGCCCAAGCAGGCGCGCCGCTATCGGATTTTCACGCATGTAGCGTCTCAGGTTGGGCATCTCGGTGAACCGCAGCTAAATCAACATGGATTGATAGATGCCAAGAGTGTAGCAGCAAAAAATACCTTACTTATGACAAATCACGCGGTTGCGCGGACAAATAAGCGCAAGAAACCGGTTAGCTCACATAACCGGATTGCAGGTGCAACAGAATTCGCTGGGCGCGCGCCGAAAACTCATCGCGTATTTTTCTGTCCTCCAATTGATCGCCTAATGCATTGATGTAATGGCGCAAACCGGAAGGACTGGCTTTACCGGAGCTCAACCATTGCTGGAACACCCGCTCCTTGCGGGACTGACCTGAGCTACCGGACAACTCAATAAACAGCTTATCCAGCTGTTCAATTACCCGGGTTACTACCGGCAGGATTTTGTGCGGGGCGGATTTCTGGATGGGGGCAGCGCGTTGCATATAAATCTCCTTGTTACCTCGTAATTTGAGTTAAGCCGATCCCCTTCCGTTAGCAAAGACTGTTTGGGAATAACCGGATTTTTTTAAACTGCTGACCAGACGCTGAACAGCGGCAGAATCCGCTTAAAAAAAGCCATCCAAGCCATGGTAAAACAAGCTATTTTTTGCGTGCAGATGTATTACAATGCGCCCGCTTCCTGCGCATCACGATAGCTCCAAAGGAATTATTCAATGCCAGGTGAAATGCGTCTTCTAGCCAATCACTACCCCACTTGTATTTTTGTATGAGCAGACCGATGCATCTATGGCTGATCATCAACACCAGGGGAAAGTAGTTCAAAGCGCTCAGGTCATGAACCCGGGAATACAGCGCTCAATACGTAGAGCAAATATTAGGGACTACAATGAATGCCGACCCGATAAATCCGGGAGGCTTTTTTATGTTTAACGAGATACAAAATCCGACGCGGAGAAAAATTGGATGAGCATGTTGTCTGACAACACCAGGTTTGAATGCACGAGCAAAGTTGGCACCCGATTATTCAGTCGCTGCGCCCGATTATCCCGCCGCAGCGCTATCGGTGTACTGGCGTTGAGTTGCGCGCTGGGTATAAGTGCGCAGGCGCAACAACAACCAGCCCAACCAGCCGTAGCGCCAACATCAGCAACAGAAATTGCCCAGCCTGCGTTGTTTGATGCAATTGCCTCGCGCGCAAAGTTGCTCGCCAAACGCGATTACAAGCCAATCCAGGCGAATATTCCTGAGGCATTGGCGAACATGAACTACGACCAGTACCGTTCAATTCGCTTCCGTTCCGATGCATCCTTGTGGCACAACGAATCCCTCTTCGAACTGCAATTATTCCACCCCGGTTTTCTTTACAAAGAGCCAGTAACCTTGCATATGGCTACCGAGGGCCCCGATTCGTTCGTGCAATTCAAACAGGAATATTTTAATTACGATGGCCCCGCAGCCCCGCTTGCCGGTGTGGCGCCCAACAATATCGGTTTTGCCGGTTTCCGTATTCATTACCCGCTTAACAGCAATGAATACAAAGATGAATTTGTAGTTTTCCAGGGCGCATCTTACTTCCGGATGGTCGGCCCGGGCCTGGCATACGGTTTATCCGCGCGTGGGCTGGCAATTGATACGGCCGAACCCAAAGGCGAAGAGTTTCCGGTATTCCGCGAGTTCTGGCTGGTGAAACCCAACCCTACTGATACGCGGATGGTGATGTACGCCCTGCTGGATAGCCCATCCGTCACCGGCGCCTATCGTTTCGAAATCATCCCCGGTGCCCCGACCGAAATGGCGGTAGAAGCCCGCATTTTTGCGCGCAAGGATATTTTGAAAGTAGGTGTCGCCCCGCTCACCAGCATGTATATGTGGGGTGAAAACCATACCCGCTTTGTAGATGATTTCCGCCCGGAAGTGCACGACTCTGACGGCTTGTTGATGGCCGCCTCAAACGGCGAGTGGATCTGGCGCCCGATCAGCAATCATCGCCAGTTGCGCGTGTCGTCCATGATGGATACCAATCCCAAAGGCTTTGGCCTGTTGCAACGCGACCGCGATTTTGACCATTACATGGATATGGAGTCACGCTACGAAAAACGCCCCAGCATGTGGGTAATCCCGGAGGGCGATTGGGGTAAAGGCCGCGCCGAACTGGTGGAAATCCCCAGCGACAGCGAAACCAACGACAACATCGTAGCCTATTGGGTCCCGGCAAAATCGATGAAAGCGGGCAGCACCGCGACTTATAAATACCGCTTGCGCGTAATGGATGACCATGTGATCGAGAATACCGGTGCCAAGGTTATCCGTACCCGTATCGGTTGGGGTGCGAACCCGGGCCAGGCCAACCCGCCGCCGCCCAGCAAGCGCAAATTTGTTATCGATTTCCGTGGTGGCGAACTGGATAACCTGTCTGCCGATTCACCCCTGGTGGCGGAAATGCAGAAATCTGCCGGCACCATCAGCGAACTGGTAGTGCGCCAGTTGCCCGATGGCCGCACCTGGCGCGCCTCGTTCAAATTGGAACCGGAAGGCGGAAAAGTTGCCGATATGAGACTGTTCCTGAAATTACGCGACCAACGCCTGAGCGAAGTCTGGAGTTACGTCTGGTATCCGGACGCCATTTAATATGACCCACATGCAATCACCCGTACCACCGGTCAGCCGCCCTGTGGCTGACCTGACCAGCCTGCCCGCTGATGCCATACGAATTCCGGCCAAGTCCTTGCGCCGCTATATCTATGTTTTATTGAGCGTGGCCACCGCGATCAGCGGTGTTTACATTATGTTCGATATCTTGCGCGCAAATGACCTCACTGCGCTGGAAGCGGTCATCCTGGTGCTGTTCGGTATCAGCTTCACCTGGCTGAGCCTGGCGTTCTGGAGTGGCTTGTTCGGATTTATCCTGCAGATGCTTCGCCTGGACCCGCTCACGCTGAAATCCACCAAAAACCTATTGGAAGATACCTCACCTATTACCACCCGCACCGCCGTGGTGATGCCGGTTTACAACGAAGATACCCAACGGGTGATCGCCGGTTTTGAAGCAACGCTAAGGTCGCTCGAAAAAACTGGCGAAATTGCGCACTTTGATTTCTTCCTCCTGAGCGATACCACCAACCTGACCATTGCCCAGGCCGAGCGCGATGCCTGGCAGCAATTGCAGGAGCGTCTGGGCGATCTGGGCAAGCAAACGTTTTATCGTCGCCGCGAAAAAAATATCGCGCGCAAAGTAGGCAACCTCGCCGAGTTTTGCCAACGCTGGGGCGCCAATTACGAACACCTGCTGGTGCTGGATGCCGACTCCATCATGACTGGCGACTGCCTGGTAAAAATGGTGCGCGCTATGCAAGCCAATCCGCGCACCGGCTTGATCCAGACCATCCCCATTCCCGTTCGCCAAACCACATTCTTTGGCCGCTTCGTGCAATTTGCCGCCGTACTTTATAGCCCGATGCTCGCCACCGGCATCGCGTTCTGGCAAACCGATGCCGCCAACTACTGGGGCCATAATGCGATCATCCGCATGCGTGCGTTTATGGACCACTGCGGATTGCCAACGTTGCCGGGTAAAGCCCCCTTCGGTGGCGATATCCTCAGCCACGATTTCGTAGAGGCGGCAATGTTGCGTCGCGCTGGCTGGGATGTATTCCTGTTATCCGATCTCGAAGGCAGCTACGAAGAAGTGCCCTGTAACATCATCGACTACGCCAAGCGTGACCGCCGCTGGGTACAAGGTAATATCCAGCATCTGGGAATTCTGAGCCTACCAGGTTTACACCCGATCAGCCGCATGCACTTTTTGCTCGGTGCCACAGCGTATATCACGTCGTTAATCTGGCTGCTGATGCTGGTACTAAGCACGGCGGATGCCGTAGTGCGCGCGATTAATTCCAACGTGTATTTCACTGAAACCTATCAGCTCTATCCCAATTGGCCGATCGCCAAAACCGAATTGATTATCGCGCTGATTCTGTTGACCACCTTGTTATTGATGGGGCCAAAATTTCTCGGTGTACTCGTTACGCTGGTGCATCGCCGCAAACAATTTGGCGGTGGTTTTGCCATCATCAAAGGTGCAGTAGTAGAAACTATTTTTGCGGTGTTAATTGCACCGATCATGATGGTGTACCACGCCTACTTCGTTATTTCTGTGTTGCTGGGCTTCAAAGTGAATTGGGATTCGCAAGATCGCGAAGGCCGTTTACTTCCCTGGGGCGAGTGTTTTGCGCGCACGTCCAAAATGACTATCGCCGCAATTATCTGGGGTGCTGTTACTTATAAATATGCCCCGGTTTTTTTCTGGTGGTTGATCCCGGTAATTACCGGTTTGATTTTGGGTGCAGTATTGGTGCGTTATTCATCGAGCCTGGATTTGGGCCGCAGCACGCGCGAGCACAAAATTTTGCTGTGCCCCAGTGAAGTGATCGAAGATCCGGTGCTGGTTCACCTGGATGAACTGCTGGCAGTAGAGCACCCCAAACTGGAAACACCTGCACCAATTCCTGCATTACCGGCAGACAACTGGCTGGATATGCCACATGGCGATTTAAACGAATTCCGTCCGGTCACTCGCTGACATAGTGTAGAAAAATTGCTGCTGCAAAAAAAACGGGGCGCTAATGCGCCCCGTTTTTTTCAGGCTATTAATTTATTTTCCAATAACTGATTCAACCCCGATCACGGCAATTGATCCAGATACTGGCGATGCCGGGTAGAAAACTCAAAGTTATTGAATTTATCCCAATTAACTGACCAGGTCATCAATCCGCGCAAGTTAGTCCATGCCTGCGCCGGTTGATAAGTTGTACAGCCTTGCGCCTTGATCAGGCAATTCATCGCCGTTTGCACATCGGCCACGCTGGTAAATCCACCACCCGCATTGACATTGGCCGGCAACCCGATCAACACCTGATCCTGGCGCAGCGCCGGGAATGTTAAATTAGTGCCCGCCACTTTAAAGCCGGTCAGCAACATATCAACCAGAGCGATGTGGAAATCCGCTCCACCCATAGTGTGATATTTATTGTCAGTGCCAGTGATTGCGCCCGAGTTGTAATTTTGCACTTGCAACCAATCAAGCTGGTCGCGCAATGCATAAATCACCGGCAAATAAGCACCGGCGCGTGTATCGCAACTGACACAGGTTCCGCCGTAGAAGCTATAACCCAATTGCACAAAGAAAGTTTCCGGAGCCATGGTCAGCACAAATTTATCGCCGTAATAGCTGGTTAAATCTTTCAGTGCACCAATTAAATTTACGACAACCGGCGTGGTGGGATTGCGGAAATCATTATCGCCAGAATTTAAAAATAATGAGTGGCCCTCAAAATCGATATCAAGCCCATCAAAACCATATTCGTCGATAATCGCTTTCATCGAATTCACAAAATTCGCACGCGCCGCGGCGGTCGACAATTGTACCTGGCCATTCGCACCACCAATGCTGATGATGATTTTTTTACCGGCAGCTTGCTTGGCTTTAATTGCCGCCTTAAATGCAACCGGATCAAATGCCGCATCGAGCACAAAACCAATTTCGCCCGGTGCGCGCCCGGTTGGTTCGGCGAACGAAATATTGATCGCATCAAATGCATCGGAAACCTGATCCAGTGGAATTACTCCCGAACCATTATTAAAGTTATGCCAGTAACCGGAAATAATCCGATACCGCCCGTTGCCAACACTCGATGATGTCGAACTCACCGATGAGCGCGCTGAACTGCTGATTGAACTGGGCAGCACACTGGATGATGCCGTAGCACAAGAGCGCACCAACTCCCATGCCATTTGCCAATGCGCACCCGTGCCAGGCGCATAGGCCCAATCAGCACTGGAACTACACCAGCCGGCAACCGTACAACGATATTCATTGCCCGCGTTTTTCACCAATTGCCCCAGCGTGTAAGCAGTGCCCGCAACATATTGCGGTGCGGTGCAATTGCCACCAGTTACTGAGCTGGATGATGAACTCGATAGCACCGAAGCACTGGAACGCACACTCGACAACGAACTGCTTGCAGGAACAATCGACGAACGCGACGATGACGAAGGAACCGTGGAATTAATAGATGACGATGAAGCACCATCGCACACACCTAACAGCGTCCACTCTTGCCACTGGCCGGAATAATTGGCCGGGCTCTTCCCCTGCGACCACCAGTTAGCTTTATAAGCCTTACCCGCTTCCTGCACCTGGCTGCCACCACCGTAAGACGCGGTGCTATTCCACTGCGGAATTCCCGCACAACTAATCGCATGGCTTTCAAACGATAACACCAGCAGGCATATACCTGCGGCAGTTGATAGAAATGAGCGGGCTGGAAAGGGGATTGATAAAAAGGAGTTTGATAAAAAGCAGGTTGATAGAAATTTTCTCACTGGTCTGTCCTCTTCATTAAAATTAACCGGCTATTGCGTTTGAATGGTTATTTGAATAGCTGGAATTTTTTGGCAAATAGAAACCCACAGACCGAGATGGCCTGAAAGGGAATGGGTGGTAACTCAACTGCCAACGGACCTGAATGCGTTAACGAACAACGCAGGACTACACAAGTCGCTTTTCTCTAGAGGTTCGCGTCCGTGTTCTGTTTGTATGGGCGATATGCCGCGTATTATTCTTGTTACGGCAGATTTTCTTTCGATGAAGAATGAAGCGAAAAACCGTTCGCCTTTCCTTTATGACAACATTGTCATATATACCATGTGCTCAAGCAACGTACAATTGTGTGCTATAAAGCCAGCATTTGTTTTTGCCAATTTCCACACGCTTTAATAAGCTCGCACCCTCAATAAACATAAAAACCACTACAGGCACTCTGTTATGAAAAAACTCCTGGCCACACTGTTAATCCTCGGAAATTTAATTAACCCGGCGTATGCCGATGAACAGCGCAAACCCGGCGACTACCAATTTACCGCCGATTCACAACAACAAGCCGGTGTTCCTAACGGCACGCTCAAAGGCCCTTACGAATTCCACAGCAAAATTTTCAAAAATACCGTGCGCCGTTATTGGGTTTATCTCCCTGCGAATTATGAAACCCTGCACCAAAAGCCATTAAACCTGCTGGTGTTTCAGGATGGCCAGCGCGCAACAAATCCCACCGGTTCATTGCGCGTGCCAGAGGTGCTGGATAATTTAATCCACCAAAAAGCTATCCCGCCCACAATTGGTTTATTTGTTACGCCGGGAAATTTGAGCGAGACGTACCCTGATAACCTGGATATGTCCAACCCCGACCATCGTGCACAGGAATACGATGCACTCAACGATAATTATGCGCGTATGTTGCTGGAAGAATTATTGCCGCAGCTGGAAAAAACCTACGCGATCAGCAGTAAACCGCAAGACCGGATTATCGGCGGCACCAGCAGCGGTGCCATTTGCGCATTTACCGTCGCCTGGAATAGGCCCGATGCCTTCCGCAATGTCATCAGTATTATTGGCAGTTACACCTCCATCGGTTACCAACCGGCAACCACCGCTAAACCTATGACCCCCGGTGGTGATCTCTACCCCGGTTTAATTCGCAAATCGCCTATACGTCCGTTAAAAATTTTCCTGCAAGATGGCAGTAATGATATCGATAACGAACACGGCAACTGGTTCCTCGCCAACCAGCAAATGCTCGCCGCATTACTCTGGGCCAACAAAAATGCCGACGAGAAAAAAGATAAAGGAGCTCGTTACGAGGTAAAACATGTGTGGGGCGATGGCGATCATTCCGACAAACACGGTGGCGTTTTATTGCCAGAAATATTGCGCTGGATGTGGGGCAAATAAAAAATCTATTACATCAAATTACACAGGATTAAAATTCACAAAAAAATCCGCAACACGTTTTATTTTTACGGGCTTCGTCCTGGAAGCCCTTAAAAACCATCCTTAAATAAAATAATGCAGAATATTTTTTATTCAAACATTAGTTTTTGCATGTAACCCTTAGAGATGCTGCATAAGCGCCAGATCCCAATACTTGCGTTGTGTAACCGCACGAACCGCAAAACGCGTTTACCTGGGCTTCCGGGAACGGTTGTGGTGTTTGTTGTGGATACGCACTAACAAACACATCACCATAAAGTTTTCCTGCGTTAGGGCCGCAAGATTGCGTTGGGGTATCAGGGACAGTTTTCAAAACAGTTGAAAAGCATGCATTGGAATCAGTAACGCTATAGCCGGATTGGACTGCTGAACTACCACAAACAGTATAAACACCATGAACAGTGTAAACGGTGTAAACGTAGCTTTGAGCCACAACCACGTTATTATCGTGACACACATAATTATGATAAGGCCCCAAAGCCCCGGAAGTAACACTTGTTAGTTGCCAGTTACAATTAACGGTAACGGTTGCTGCACTTGAACTTGATGACATTGCCGCTGCAAAAAAGAAAAAAGACAGTGAAACAATTGCTCTTAATAATTTCATGGAAAACTCCTTTCGTTTATATGTTATTGTCACCTTAATTTGCAAAAAAACATTAATGCGCTGATGACCGTGAAATGCTAGGTAGGGTTTGTTTTTAAGTCAAGGAATTAGAAATCGCGCAACAAACATTTAATAAATGTAAAAAATTAAAATATTTATTTATTAACTGGCGAATAATATCTTGCGGGGTTATCAGAAAAGCCGAGGAAAGCACTGTATTTTTTTGTTCACAAAACTATTAAAACGAGTACGGATAAAAATAGAACTTGTACGTTTAAAGCCCAAAAGACAGAAAACTCTTGAAAAACCATCATAAAATCCAAGCCACAACGCAAAAACAGCTTTTATAGCCATCAGTATTTTTATTGTTTAATTTGGCCATGTTAATTCAGCAAAAAAGTGTGCTGGGGTAATAAATTCAGAAACTCACACTTTGAATCGCAAACACGAACGCTTTATGGCAGCAAATTTCGCGTTAACCTGGCAGAAAATTATTTTGTCGATACAGAATAGCTGGTGCGAGTTGATAGGCTAAGTAGGTATCAAGAATCTGGCTTGCCGATTAATTTATCGTGCACGATACCCATTGGTCTGGTGACAACCGGATTAACCAATATAAGGCGCGCCTCTGTTTATGCGGGCCACCCCTGGTTTGGCTTGAACAAGCCGCTTGCCTTATCGAAAACCGACACGCCCAAATAACCATCGTTTGCTGCTTTAGTTAATGCCTGTTTCAACGTTTTACAGCGCTCAGGGTATTGAGCAGCACCAATATTGCAGAGCGCACTGACTTTTTCCTGAACGCTACTCGCCGATGAAAGTGCAGCCCTGACTTCCGTTTTAGTTCCTCGCCCCTGGTGATGGATATCCGCAATCGCAGCGCAAATAAGGTCCGCAACCCCATTCAGGTTATACCAGTTGCTATACGCATCGCGTACCTTCCTCATGGTGATTTGCGCCGCGACATTCACTTGCAATCGATTGAATACCTCATCCGAGTTTGCAAGATGGACAATTCGAGCAGCGGCAGATAATTCTGTAGCATCAATGATCGCGCTATCCGCATTCAGATACGTCATAAAATCTTTCAGGTTCTGCTCATTCGGATGCCCGGGCCGCGGGTATTGATTTTCAAGGCTAACCGCGTGCGCCCCGAGGTTGCGATGCAGAACACCGTTAACCAGTTTTAAATCAGGAAACAATTTCTGGAATGCGGCGTTCTCGTTCGCCGCCCGGCGAAACAGCAAGATGAGATTGTCATTCGGCGTGTGTGCGGCCAACTGAAAAAATCCGAATGTAAATGCCGCACGGTCGTAGGTATTTAATCGATTAAAGTAACCACCGCTTTCGCCAGCGGAGATCACACCAAGGATCCCGGCCACCGCGCCATATTCTTCTGCGAAAGCGCTGCTCGCATAAAGCGGGCCGGTCACCTTGCTTGACGGTTGTGCGAGGCCATTAAACGCTTCATATTTTGTGCTGCGCGCAACGTAATACTCCGCTACTCCCGGGAGTGTTGCGAAGTAATCAAATTTTCCAGCGGAGGTTGCAACTTGCCGAATGCGTGGCTCCGGCTGCGCGACCACCGCATTCGCTACCACCACGGGAGGAACAACCGGTGCCGCACCGGCTTCTGAATCCGGTATTCGCGAACGCGGCGGAAACACACCGAAAAACAATGCCTGGTTACCACCATATGTTTTCTGGAAGCGGGCGAGAAAATCTGCTGGCGCTTGCCGGATAACAATATCTTGCGTGTTCGAGTAATGGTAAACCTGGCCTTCGGAAAAAATACCAACATGTTTCTTGGGAATATTGCGCATGGTGTGCGCAGCCAGATCGACATTCGTTTTATCGGTAACGAATACAATTTTCATGCCTTGCGGTGCACTACTCCAATCGCCCACCTGCGGGCACTCCGCAAAAAGTTCCTGCACGCGCAAGCCGGCGCCGGGGTGGTTGCCATTTTTATGTGTTTTGCAATCGTAGCCGGAATCCAGCTCGAGCACATGGCACACAAAATGTGCGCAATGGTTTTCTGCAGCACCGGTGAAATTGTTTTTACAAAAATCGGCGATCGTTTTACCAAGGGTTTCGCTTAGCTTCATAGCTGACCTTTAACCTCATTGATTGTTTACGAGCAACATTCCAACGTCCCTGCGTCAATGTGCTAACGCCTGGAGATTGTTAGCCGGGTCTTGCGGTGATCATTAGCCATACCTGCAAATTTGAACCGGGTAAGTATAGGAAGCGGGAGGGAAGCGACAAAGGACTTGGCTGGAATTGATTGAAATGAAAAAAAATCCTTTGATACCCGGAAGCACACGCCGAAGTGATGCCGTATCGATTCCGTTACAAAACGACGCCGGAGCTACCGACAGGCTATTTATTGTGCGATGATTAAGGTGCCACTACTAGCACACGATTTAAACAGGCAGCAGCTTGGTGTTTCCTGCGCATTCAGCGGAAACATTCCCAATAAGAACCTGAAAACAATAAATACCCCAACAAACCAAATAACACATAACCTGATTATCAGAACGGGAAATCAATATGATCCAGCGTTTTTTCGTAGTGGCATTAGTAACATTTTTCTTGAACGGCTGCGGTGGTGGCGGAGGTGGCGGTAGCGGAACGCCCACGGGTGGCGGAACAGAACCGCCGGCAAAAGGTGATTTCACCATCTCAACCGATGCCGTCAACATCGAAGGCACCGTTGGTACAGGTGTTGGCTCGGTGCAAATCACTGGCAATTTAGCGAACCCCGACTCCGATGTATTTATTTCTGTTGATGCTACCGGCTCAACATTAATCACCGGCGCCAGCGTGCAGATCAATGGCAATAGCGGCATCCTCACCCTGACGCCCAACAATCCTGCCGAATTGCCCGTGGGCACCCACACCGGCAGCGTTATGGTGAAAGCCTGCAGAAACACAAGTTGCACATCACAGTATTCAGGCAGCCCAAAAAAAATTAATGTCACTTATAAAGTGAATGGGATTTCCTATGAAGCAACGCCCAATGATATTGAATTGAAAATGACGGCACACCACGCCTTTCCTACACCCGTCGTCGTCAACTTAACGACAGAAAAAAATGTGGGTTACTATGGTTCCACCTGGACCATGCTCCCCGACGAGGACTGGTTAAAAGTGGATAGCAATTGGCTGGGCACAACTGGCACCGCCACATTCAGTATCAAAAAGGAAATGCCTGCGGGCACTTACAAAAGAAATGCAGAGCTATTCGCATTTGGCAAAGCGTTTAAAAAAATAATTTCTGTTACCTATACCGTGTTACCGGAACCTTTTTCACCGTCAACGAAGGAGATGTCCTTTACCATTTCCAGCGAATCGCAATTGCCTTCACTGAAAAATAATTTGACGATAAACAGCAATTTATCCAATGAATTGGATTGGACCCTTTCATCAAATGTTGATTGGCTCGACCTGTCAGTAGCAGCCGGAAACACCACTAATAAAACCGCAGTCCAGGTAGCGGTGAATGCTAATTATAAAAACCTGCCCAATGGATTGAGCACCGCAACCGTGATGATCCAGGACAAAGATAAAAATTATGAACCAACGCCAGTGAATATATCGCTGTATGTGATCGATACCGGAACACCGGTAACAGACGCTGTAGCAAATGAATTCCCTATCAATATCACCAGTACCGCAATTGACACGGCGCACGGAAAACTCTATTTATTGGAAAGCGATACCAAAAAATTATTCAGGGTGGATATAGCAACAGGCATCACCGAAAAATATTATTCGTTTGACAAGACGCCGGAAAAATTAGCGCTCTCGCCCGACAACCAGAAACTCTACATCACCATTCTGGAAAAAAATGACCACGATCCTTTCTGGTTCGAAAACCAAAAAGGTTACGTTGCCATTCTGGATACCGAAACCGAAAGCATTCAAAAAACGCTGGATCTGACACTAGACCCGTATGGGATTGCCATCACCCCGACCGGAAAATTATTGATTAGCGGCGGTTCCGGGCAGTGGACCAGTTTGCAATCATACAATGCATCAACCGGAGCCAAACTTGGCACCATGAACGACCAGGTTTTTCAAAAGCAGGATGTATTTTTGGATAAGCAGGGAAACAACTTGTACATAATGGATTTCAACACGCTGCAAAAAATTGACGTATCGCAATCAACGCCCAGCCTCGTTAAAGCATTGACTATCAACTCCATCAATTTGGCCTACCCGGCGTACCCAACACCGGATGGAAAATATTTGATTACCAGAAGCGGCGAACTGGTATCCACAGACAACCTATCAATAGGCAAGAGTATATTTTCGTCAGAATTGATGCGCGCCCAAAGCCTGTGGTTTGATGAAATCAATAACCGCGTCATTATTTTAGTAATGGAACTGAATAGTTCAGCCGTGAGTGTTGAAAGCTATAATCTTGTTGATTTCCAACGAACCATTTTAAAACCAGAAGGATTTATTGATTCACAATCCGGAAGCTATCAAAAACCCTACGCCATTTGGTTGTACGGTGGAAAAATGTATTACCTCTATCCTGCTGCGGATGGCGGATTTAAATTGTCGTCTTCTAACTTGTAATCCACCAATCAAAAACGTAACAACAATTTCTCGATCCAATCGAGAAATTGTTGTTTACGAAGTAGTAGGTTGGGCAGCCATGCCCAACATTTCGATACTTCCGATCAACTCAACAATAGGATATTTATTTCTTCCAAAACCCTGTGTTGCTTTTGTGGTTTGTATTGTTGGGCATGGCTGCCCAACCTACGTACTCGCCCTACCCATTTCAAGCCCTATTGTTCCTCTAGTGAACAATTACACGCCACCCTGAACTGATATTTTTTCCTTCTCTATCTGAATCGCAAAAAACACCAGGCAGCTTAAACAGCAACCCCTTCTCAACGTAAAAAATTTCATACCTCTGATCGGACAACTTACTATATTGTAAGTTGCTTTTACTCGCAGTCAAAAAATCATTCGCATAGACAAGGTCAACATTATTTTTATCAGAAGCCAATTCCAATAGCCTGTCAGCTGTTTCCGGCAGAATGCCATTCTTTTCATGGAATGAATTAATCGAATAACACAAGGCAGTTAAATTTGAAATGGCTACTTTGATTTTTTCGCTTCTCACGCTCGAGTAAATCCAAGGGGAAGCCAAAACAGTTACCGAAATAATCAGCATGAAAATTTTAATATTTATTTTCATCATTTAAAAACTGAAATTAACCTATCCGGGAAGTCAATTGTTGGGATTTACAAGCTAACCGCTTGCGCTATTTACAATTTTCAGAAGCTGGCACCTCAGCCTTTATGCGATACGAAGATTTTTTCTGCCTTGAGCCTAATAAAACTTTAGATTTATCCGGAGCTTCAATAACAATTAACGAGCCTTTTTCCAAATAAATCATATCACCACCTTTAAAAAAGTATCTTTCTTGAACATCAATTTTCTTGGTAATTCCTTTAGAGTAGATTTTCCCACCGCCTTCAATATAAGCTATAGATGAGCAAGCCTTGGCATCTACTATCTCATATTTCACAGAGAGATTATTTGCCTTTTTATCCTTGATGTTACTGCATCCACTTAAGAGAAATATAACTGCAACGACAGTAGATTTAATTAAAGTCATCATCGCAATGATCCTTTTTAATCGAGCATTCTTTTGAACAACATTTATATACAACATATTTCACTGCGTGGGCTGGACCTAAATGACCACATTGCTGGCCATGGCTGACCATTGAAACCGAAAAAGTGTGGCTAGGCCGCTGGAGCTTTGACCACCTATTAGCGCAATGTAATAATCTGTGCACCAAAATACCCCAGAGCCAAAAATGAATTTCCTAGAGAACACCCATTACCTTCTAAGCGCCAAGCTACTACGAGAGAAAGTACCTTCGTTTGAAGAATATCCATTTAACCTGGAAGTGGTTCGGAATTTCGAATCATTAGAATTCCATCCCAAAGTCACATTCATTATCGGTGAGAATGGCAGCGGGAAATCTACTTTGCTGGAAGCAATTGCAACCACATGGGGTTTTAACCCGGAAGGGGGAACAAAAAATTTCAACTTTGCCACACGCTCGTCACATTCCAATTTGCACGAATATTTCAGATTAGCCAAAAGCTTCAGGAAAGCAAAAGATGGTTTCTTTTTGAGGTCCGAAAGTTTTTATAACGTTGCAAGCAACATAGATCAACTTGATGAAGAGCCTGCGTTTGGGCCACCTATCAAAAACTCATATGGCAGAAAGTCACTACATCAACAATCTCATGGTGAATCATTTTTTTCATTAATGACCCATCGTTTTGACGGAAAAGGTCTGTATATCCTCGACGAACCCGAAGCTGCACTATCTCCGACACGTCAGATGGCGATGCTGTCTCGCATACATCAACTAGTTGAACAAGATTCTCAATTTATTATTGCCACTCACTCCCCCATTATCCTTGCCTATCCACAGGCAAGGATATATGAGATTAAAAATGGAATATTGCACACTCGCGAATACACTCAAACTGAGCACTACTCAATTACAAAAAGTTTTCTGAACCATTATCAAGAAATGACGAATCAGCTACTTAAGTAAAAGCTAGCCTAATTTATAAGGCCGCATTTCAGGAAATTGATTGTAAACATGTTCCTCACATGTATTCACAAGTTCGCCCATCGCCCCTGCAATAGACAGCCTTACCTTCACGAAATCATCCTCATCAAGTTCGCTTTTTAAATTAAGTAGAAGTTGATTCAGCTCTTGAATGGATTTCTGACATTGCTCATAAATAGCGACAGAATTATTTTTGTTAATAGGCATTACTTTACTCCCAAGCAACCAGCTCTAGACAAACAATCAGAATAACACTTTTGGAAATTCATACTTTGGAGATCACTGTCGGGCAATATTCCAGAACATTCTGCCGCGCAGTTCGTCCGAGCCTTTTTGCATTTATCAGGATCTTCATTATTTGGGGGGCATTCCGTTTCAGAATCATCTTCATTTGGTGACGCATCATCGTCATCAGGACAAACCCACTGAGCAATCATATAACCAGTACCACTTCCCGCAGCTGCACCTGCTATTCCACCAAGCTGTGAACCACCGGCTGCGCCAGGAATTGCACCAACACCGCCCGCAAATGCGCCGGCAAATCCACCGCCTAAAAATCCACCTCCGTAGCCAATTGCACCACCAACTGTTGCGCCTGCTGCAGTGTAAGTCAGAACACATCCTTTATTTGGAGCCAATCCAAGTGGATCAGAATATTTGAGTGGGTTGCCTTGAACGTAAGCATAAGTATTTATGCCACCTCTCAACCCAATCGGATCAGATTCAATATACCGCCCAATACTCGGGTCATAATCCCGAAAGTAGTTGTAATACAACCCGGTCTCCGGATCAACATATTGCCCCGGAAAACGACTGAATATTTCAATACTGTTATTCGTGTTCGCGGCAAGTTTTCCAAACGGTTCGTAGTTACCCATCCACACCACTTGCTGGTTTTGGTTGGTGATGACTTGCGGTGTATTTAAATGATCGCTGTGAACGTAATACAGTGATGTTGAGGTGGTGGTAACAGGATTTACCGCCGCCAGATCAACCTTATCGATATTCGGACCACTTAAACCTGAGGTGTGCAGTGCGATAGTGTGTTGGCCCGCCGTGAGATTAAGCGTGACGGTTTTGGTTTTCCAAGTGGTCCATAAAGGGCTGCTGACAAAATTGATTGTGGCGATGGTATTGCCATCGACTTTTAATACTAATGGACGATCCGCACCGGAGAGACCGTAACGTAATGTCAGGTTGTAGCTTGCCGTTGCGGGTGCATTTACGGACCAGCTTGCACTGCCCTCCCCCACGTAATCAATAAATCCGCTACCGGTATAACCTGCATCGGTCGTTGCGATGACATGAGCGCCTTGGAAAATGACATTCGCTTCATCCAGCGTTTGTGCAGCAATACTTTGACCTTGAACGGTATTGGTGAAAGCAATTTGCTGGTTGCTCCAGTAAATGTATTCACGCAGTGTGGTGCCTGCGCCATCGGTAACGGCAATTAATTGTCCCGATTGGTCATAGTGATAAATTTCCTTTGTTGCATTCGCCAGGGTTTTCAGTACGCGCTGCCCGAGCGGGTTGTAGCTGTAGGTTGCGGCGAGCGAGCCGTTAACGCTGACCGTCTCCAAACGGTTGGCGTTGTTGAACGTGAAAGTTTGGTTGCTGTTATTTTCGGCGATGCGTTGTTGCGGGTTGCCAGCGGCATCGTAAGTAAAATTACGATTGCCAGCGGCGCGGGTAATTTGTTGCAGGCGATTGTTGGTGCCTGGGTAGGTGTAAGTATCGGTAGTGCCATTGCGGGTTTCGTTCAGGCGATTGCCTACCGCATCGTAACCATAACCGAGATTGCCGTAGCCGCCACTTGCGCTGATTAAACGATTCAGCGAGTCATAGCTGAAGGTCTGGTTCGCAGACGTATTGAGAGCATTCACAATGCTGGTGATGTTATTGACCGGGTCATAACCGTAATTGCGACTGAGGATGCCACCGACCTGAATCGCGGTGAGACGGTAATCCGTATCAAATGTTTGCGTGTGGCTTAAACCATTACCGTAGACATAATTGGTTGCCGGGCCGAATGGCAAGTAACCAATGTTATTGACCAGCGTTTGTGTTGCAGCACTGCCAAGCCTGGTGGTGATTTGGTTAATGCGGCCTTGTGCATCATAAACATAATTAACGTTACGGCCGGAGGGGTAAATAATCTGGCTAATATTGCCCGCCAAATCATAATCGTAGTTTATTTGCGCGTTCACACTGCTAACGGTATTGGTTTGTTGCGTCACTCTGCCTGAATGATCATAGCGGTATGAAACACTGACACCCGCTTTACTGATTTCCACCAATCGGCCAATGCCTTTATTGCCCGATGAAGTACCATCGTAAACAAAGGTGACATTTTCAGTGGGTGCGGCTGGATAAGTAATTGAAGTGATCCGATTCAGCGCGTCATAGGCATAATTGGCTACTACACCGCGCGCATCGGTTTGGCTGAGGCGATTGCCGGCGGCATCGTAAGTAAATGAAGTAGTGCCTGTGTCGGGGCTGACTTGTGAGGTGAGATTCCCCAAACCATCGTAGTGATAGGTGGTCGTGTTGCCGCGTGCATCGGTGACGGTTTTAATTTGATCCTGTGCATTGTAGGTAAATTGGGTTTCACCTAATGCCGGGTCAATTATTTTCTTTACTCGATTGAGTGCGTCGTAAATCTGCTGCGTTTGATTATTGCGGCCATCGGTGGTGGATGTGCGATTGTTATTCACATCGTATTGATGCTTGTCCTGCTGGCTGTTATTGCCCAGTACTTTCATTACCCGGCTTAATTCGTCGTACACAGACGACACCGAATACTTAATCGTGCCGGACGCATTTTTAATGACTTGCCGGGTGCGGTTGCCGGCGGCATCCAACGTATATTCAATGCGCTCATTCAGGCTATTTTTAATGGCCTTCAAACGGCGCGCATCGTCGTATTCGTAATTCAACACCACACCATTGGGAAGCGTGGTGCTGGTCAATTGGCCAACGGCGTCGTAACCGTAGCTGGTGACCGCATCCAATGCGCTATCGGTTGGATGCTTCACGCGTGAACTTAATAACCAACCGCGATCATGATAGGTAAATTCGCTGAACACACCGTTTGCGTCGGTCATGCTGAGCAAATTGCCGCTGGCATCGTAACTATTAAAGGTCGCTACCTGGTTTAACGCATTGGTTGTTGTGGCAACATAACCCTGCGAATTGTAGGTATGGGTTGTTACATCAACGACATCGGTACGCGGGCCATCTTCCGTTAATACTTGTCCGGCTGCATTGTAGGTATAGCTGGTGGTTTGTTGGGCGTATGCGTTGATTGCAACCAGCGACGCAAAAATGCCCAATGAAAATCGGTTTAATAATTTCATTATGATTTCCCTATTCAGATTAATTGCTTAATGCACTGGTAGATTGATTTAACAGGCGGCCATTCGCGTCATAACTAAATACTGTTTCCTTGCCCGGCTCGGTCACTTTGGTTTTTATACACAGGGACGGATGCCATTCAGTGGTAATGGTGCGCGCTTCCGGAGTACCAAACGCTTCGGTGCGCGAGATTTCTTGCCCGAGGGTGTTGTATTGGTAAGTGGTTTTAATGCCTTTCCAATCGGTTTTACTCGCCAACCAACCTTCATTGGTATAGGTGTAATCCTGATTTGCTCCGAGGCAGTTTGTTGTTGGTTGCCCTTCCACTTTTACTACACGACGTGCACCGGCAATATCAGCAAAGCGATAAATCGTTTGTTTATTTAACGCATTGGTAACCGTGGTGCTGCCATCGGCATTAAAACTCAACAGGGTTTTTTCCGCACCACCGGCGTGTTCGCTGGCGATTGCGCGGCCTTGGGCGTCGTAAGTCCAGGTAGCGTAACGTTTATTGCGCTCATCAGTAATACCTGTCAGATATGTTGGGAAACGGGAATCTTCATAATGATAAATTCGGGTTGTGTTATCAGGGCGAGTGACCTGGGTAATTAGACCGGATGCGTTATAGGCGTACGTAGTTGTTTTATTGCTATCGACGGTGATGCTGCTGATTTTATTACCATTGTACGAAAATAGTAATTCGCGGTTAGTGGAGTCTTTTACACGTGTTAAGAGCCCGCTTGTCGCATCATAAAATAATTCCTGTTTTACGCCGTTACTGGCCGTAATGGATAACAATTTTCCATCAGCATTGTAATCTTCTACATCGCCATTAGGAGCTTTGTATCTCCATGTAATCGGAGCGGCATTATTAATAGCTACCAATTGCCCTCGTTCACCATTCAGCTCAGTATATTGGTCGCCAGCACCCAATCCGAAACTTAGAATGCTGCCATTTTCGCGAACCAGTTGAATTGCTCCGGGTTTGATATAAATCTCAATATTTTGCCCTTCTGGTACGATTGGAATATTGCGCACAACGACATTGTTGCGTACAACCTGACAAGTGTTATTTACGTATTGCGCTGACGCTCCCTGCGCCCAGGCATCAGTAATTCTGGTTTTAAGTTCATTCCAGCCATTGGTGCAAGCCGTTGCTTTACTTCCATATGGTGAGCTTTTATCGCGAATAATTTGTACTTTTTCAGGGCTGATTACCCGCAAGGATTTCTGGTGGGAGTTATACCAGGATCCACCCAGAGCTTTATTTGAATTATTGTAAGTTCTTTCAAATCCGGTTTGACCAACACCTTGAGAAGCAACATCTGTTTCTTTTTGGATCTTTGCTCCTGTACTGGTATCTATCGGGTTGCCAACAGGACAAGAGGAAGGAGGGGAATCTTCCGGTGCGACGGCGACATACCGGATACACCTTCCACCAACATTTTCATAACCGGCAGGACAAGAATTTACAACACAGGCTTTATGAGATGGCCAACCAACATTGCAATACACAGGGCACACCCAACAACCCGCTACAACATTAATATTTGCGCCAGGCGTATATCCGTGCACAGTTCTACCATTGCTATCAATTACCAGACCGCCAAAAGGGCTATGTCCATGGTTGCGTCTGGTATTAGAGTTTTCGGTACAAATTTGGGGATTTGCGGCAATGTAGGAAGGATACAAAGCCTCCGCTTTACTTTTTGCTGCGGCCTGGGCTTGAGCATCAGTGGTATACATTCCTAAAGTGCACGCTTCAGGAGAACCTTGCCCAAAAGCATTTGCGGAAAAAATCAAAACAGAGAAAGTTAACATTATATTGCGCAATAACCTTTGCGCATAAAGTGAGGATAAAAAAATAGAGGCTCTCATAGAGACATCCTTTTCGTAATTAATGAAAAAACTAATGTCAGATAGATATTATTGGCATCATGTACGCAAACATATTAGTCAGAATTGCTCGTACAGAAAAATTAATTTAAAGCAGATATGAGTTAAACAAACAGGTTATGACAAGTGTTATCGCTGCCTTGGATATATACATAAAAATTCCTTTTGGTTAACGCAGTTTAATAAAAGAGGGGGTTAATAATTTGAAAACTACCGGATTACCAATAAGAAATCCAGTAGTTTTCAATGATGTCACGTAAATCAAAACCAAAACGAGAAATACAACCGGATCACATCCGCCTGCAAACTATAAAGCGGTTCACTACCCACAGCATATTCCGGGGCAGCACCATCGGTACTTACGGATAAGCGGGCGTCGCGGAAGTTGTCGTAGTCGATATCGAAATGATCCCAATATAAATTTACGCTGGATTTTTCAAACCACGGGACGGTACCTGCCGGTAATTTGTAAGTGACGCCCAGGCCGTAAACGAGTGAGCTGAATGCGCTTAATTCTTTATCCCTGGCTTTAAAGTTTTGCGGGTTTTCGAACGGGAAAACATCGGAATAAAAATCGGCTTCGCTTTGGTCGTACACGCGGAACTTGGTTTCAAATATCCACGAGTTGTTGTAGCTGTGCGTGTAGCGCATTTCATAATTGGTGGATTCTACGCCCCAGTTATCCGAAAAAGTTCGATACTCGCCGCGCACCGATCCACTCCACGGCAAATGATAAATGCCGCGCAAGCCGATGGCGTCGCTGTTGCGGGTATGGGGATAGCGCTCGGAGCGCCAGCCGGTTTGCCCGGTTCTGGTGTCGTTGAAACGGTAACTGCGATAGGGATTATTTAAGCAACTTTGTTCATCCAGGAGATTCAGGCATTGATCAGTAGCCGAATCAACACTGAGGGACATGAGCAAATTTTTGGTTACGATTTGCGATGCATTGATGCTGTATTTGCGCCGCTGCAAATCGCGCTGGTACGTGGGGTCAATATTCTGGCCGACAACATCCTCACCAAAGCTGACACCAAACCCGAGCGTGGTCAGGTCGCCGAAAAAACTTTGGTCGATACCAAAACTGTACGTTGTCGCATCGTAATCATTTTCTTTACTGCTGACGTAACCTAACGAGATAGTTGAGCGATCAATCAGGTACTGGCCATTCACGCCAGTTTCTTTGCGTTCCTCAGCGTATTTGCTGCCCTGGGTCACCACATCGATGGATGCACTGCTCACCGTGTCTACATAATAATTGGCAGCAACAGAAACAGACGCGCCGATATTTTTACGCACCAGTATTGATGGGCCATCAATTTTTGCGCCGCCGCCATCGTAGCCGTGGTAGAGCACATCAATACGCTCATCCGGCAATACGGCGGCTACTGCGGATTGCACAACCAGCAGTAGCAAAACCAATGCACGATTAATTACAACCACAACCACCTCCCGAGGCACCATCGCCACCGCGTGCCGCTTCACGCGCATCGTAAACGTGATGCAGATAGGAATTGGCAACCGGGTCGCGATCAAAACTCATAATTTCATCCGCAATTCTTTGCCGCTCATAGGGCTTTACCCATGGCTTGATGGAGCCGCAGGCAACGAGGCTTGAGAGCGATGCCAGCAACAAGAGGCGGCGTAACATCATTCTTTAATCAACTCACGAATTTGATCGCGGTATTTATTTTCATCGCCATCTTTGTAGCCGCGATTGACAAAGCGAACCTGGCCTTTTTTGTCGATGACCACAGTGGTCGGCATTGCATCCACGTTATACAGGCTGCTGGCTTTACTTTCGGTGTCGAATAACACCGGGAAGGTTACACCCAATTCTTTTAATAATTTTTTAGCGTCGGTGTTGTCCTCTTCCACGTTCACACCGTAGAGCACAAAACCGGCGCTGCTGTAGCGTTGGTACATTGCATCCAGCAGCGGCATTTCTTTACGGCATGGGCCGCACCAGGACGCCCAGAAATTCAGCATCACCACTTGCCCGCGCTGTTCCGCGAGGCGCACATTTTCACCCGTGCTGCTTTGCAAGGTAAAATCCGGTGCCGGGTCTGCACTGGCAGACAACGATAAAATCGCCAGGGAAACCACAACAGCAACACGTGCAAACATTTTTTGCAATGACATAATTAACTCCGCCATTCATTAAAAAAGAATTAGAAAAACAACGATAAACCCAAGCGCGATTCAAGATTGGTTACGCGTTTGGTTTCGCCAAATAGTTCGTGCTCAAAACTGTGGCCGCGCATACTTAAATCCAGCGCGAACCAATCGGTAGCGTAAAAGCGCAGCCCCGCTCCGATGGTGGTAGTGAAATAATCCTTTTCAGCGAAATCCGTATTGCCGCCACCCAGGGTGAGATAAAAGTGATTGTTAAAGCTCCACTTATCCGAGATATAAACCTGGCCATGCAAAAAGTTGTAGCCGAGGGAGATATTGTAATAGCTGATATCGCGCTGGTCTTCAGTGAGTAACTCAACGCCGCCACTTAATAATTCGTAACTGGTTTTTTCAGTTTTGCTAACAGCGTATGCAGCTTCCACAAAAAAATCTTCGGTGATGTGATAGGCAAAAGTAATTCCCTGCACATCATTCGCACCAAAGTCTTCTACGCTGAGCAAACCAAAAAACGCGCCCATCTCGAAATTTTCACTGTCGAGATCATCCTCTTTAATGGTGCGGCGTTTGATGTCGGGGGTAATGATTTGCCCAAGTTCATCATCATCCTGCTCATCGTCTTCCTGAGCAAACGCAAAACTGCTGACGCTGGAAATACCGGCGAGCAATGCGATCAAAAAAAGACGTTGAAACCAAGTTTCCATTCATTGACCTCTTCATTGGTATTGCGGCTGGTGAGTACATAGTGGTTGACGTATTCCACACGCACAAAAAACCGGCCGGTGATATGGATGTAAGCGCCCAGGCTCGCTTGCAATAAATTGTCTTCGCGGTCCTCGGTTTGCACGAGCGTGGAGCTGGGGAAAGTTTTAATCTTGCCACCGCCGACACTAAAAAATGGTGAACCACGCAACTCCGGAAACGGTTGGAATAACACCGCGCCGGAAATAATTTCGCTATCGGAAAATTTGCCGGTGTTATCGGCAAAGCGAACTTCCGCCGATAAATTTTTGGTGAAGCGATAACCGAGGTTCAAGGTCACACTGTCGGCACCGGCAAAATCACCGTATGCCGCGCCGACTTCAAAACGATTCACTAAATAATCCGCTTGCTTGCTATCCGGGAAATCCGGCTTGCTGCCATCCAGCGATAAAGTGAATTGCATATCGTCGCGCTTGATCCAGCCAACAATGCCGCGTTTGGTTTTGATTTTGATCCATTCGGTGCGGCTTTTTAGCAGCGTGATAATTTCCTCGCGTTCGACCACATGGAAAATCGGGTAACCGCGCCCCGGCCCGGAATACACATTGATAAAGGCATCATTAACACTGACTTGCAGCGGCTCATCCGGCGCAAACCAGTTGCTGCCAAACCATTGGGCTTGTGCCTGGGGCGCCGCGCACAAGAGCGCTAACGCTAACCCGACAAGATAACGCTGCACCAGGCGCGTTCCGGAAAAACTGGCAATCATGCCCTGATCTCTGTTTTTAAATGAATTGTTGAATGAAGATTTGTATACGTTGTTGTATTAATTTTGAATCGCCATTTCAAACGGGTTGGTGTAATAGCGACCATCAGTGTCGAGCCATTCCGATAACAATTTTAATTCTGCCGGGTTGAGCGCATCGGCATGGTTCACCAGATCGGAAATCTGCCGCTGGCGCAACCGTTGCCATTGAGGCGTCTGCGCAACCGCAGGATTCGGTGCGGCACCTAGATTATCGACCCGCGCGCGGAACGTCCAACCTAATTCAGCATCACCGGGTACCGGATCGTAAAACACTATAGTTCCCGTTTTGTAGGCTTGCATGCCATTCCACTGCGGCGCAAAGCGATCAAAAAAGCGCGTGCTGTTATTGGCGCTGCCGCGGTTCATCGGCGGTGGCAAAAACGGCGTTTGCACCTGGCGCGGAACCGGATTGCCTGTTGCCGCATCCAGCTCCAGCTCACCGGTAACGTCGTTAAGGATGACGAACGGACAATTGGCAACCGGAATACCGGCGCAGGTCGGTTTACCTTCGGTATCCCGCGTGACTTCACACTGAGGAATCCAATCGTAATTTTCTTCAAATTCGCACACCGGAATCAGCGTTGCCAAGGCACCTTCGTACAGGTATTGGATCTGGCGCTGGTTGCCCTGGGTCAATTGATTGTACGACAGCATGCGCGCATTGGCCGCGACTTTGGTGCGCCCCAACTCCAATTGGCCGGACGGGATGCGCACATTCACATTACCCGCCATATCGCTATTGGTATGGCAACCAACACAGTTGTTCGAGGTGATACTGATCAGGGTAGCCGGATCGGTTTCAGTCAGCGGCGCGCGTTCGCGCTCCCAGAAATTCTGGATATGGTATTCGTAATTAATGACAACCCGGCAGTTGGAGTTCCAGCTATTTTCCTCGCGGCAGGCAGCGGGAGTTGGGGCCGGAATCTGGTCTGGCGTAGCCGGTGGAGGCAACAGGTCGTTGTAGCGATATGCAAAACTTTCCGCGGGCGTTATCGCTGGTGCAGACCATTCATCGCGATAGATCAGGTCGACGGACGGATCGCGCAGGTTTTGTCCGCCTTCAGGCCCTTTCATCGGATAACAGGTATTGCTTTGGGTAGGGTCGGTGCAGTACGTCGATTTTGCAGCGAACTCTGCCATGGTTTGCCCCATTTCCGGCACAACGGGTGCGCCGAGGGCATCGTAGCGTTGGGTGTTGGCGAAGCTCGCCGCCGTTGCTGCACCGGTATTAATTGAGGCCGGGGATTGCGGCAAACCATAACGACCGTGGACAGCCTCGGTATTGGTTGGGGCATGGCAACCGTTGCATTGCAAGGTTTCACCGGGGCGAACCTGCAACCAGGTGTTGTGGTTGGCGCTGATCTGGCGACCATCCTTATCCAGTATCTCAATGGAAAACGCTACATCGGAAGGGACTTTGACCAGCACCGAACCATCGGGCTCGACCGGCGCATAGCCAAGAATTTCACGAATGCCGCTATTCGCATTCATCAGGTTTCCGTACACATTGTCATCCTGGTCATTCAGGGTGTCGTTGTCGGGTACGGATACGGCTTTTAGCAAGCGGATAAAACGCGCCGGGCGCTGCTCGGCGGGGCGCGCCGCCATCGCTGCCAGGCTGGCGACACCACTTCCCATCGCATTAAAAGTGCCGTCCAAATCATAGACACTGCGGATATGGAGCACGCCAACGTTTTCTGCCGCCAGGGTGGCGTTGGTTTTGGGGGCGATAAATGCAGGGGGAGCGGATTGCACCGCCAGCGCCACAGCTTCGGTGAACATCTTGCCACTTTCACCCAACACCACCGGCAATTGAGCCTGGTTGGTGACATCATAAATCCAGATACCGTAGAGCGGCTCCGCTTCTTCATAACCATCAATCGGCTCGCCCGCCACCAACAGGTTAGCGAGGCAAGGTTGCAAACGGCGGGTTGCGGTTTCCATCAAGCGGCACTGGCTCCAGCTCACCAGCAGGCGATTGGTGCCATCATAAAGTGGCGATAACGAAGCGAAGCGACCATGCAGGGATACCACATCCGTACCTATATCCACCGGCTTGATGGAGATGGACTCAATCCCGCCTTCAGCAGCCTGGCGACCATCGATCACCACCATATCCCCACCCAGTTGCAGGGTGTTTTGCATATAGATGGCAGCGATGCGGCCATCCGGCATGACTTGTGGATGGAACAGGCGCGGCGCTTCGTCCAGCGTTTCATCCGGTTCGGTATTGAGGCTGACGTAACCGAAATAGCGCTGGATATCGGTGCCATCGGGATTCGACGTATAGAAACTTAAACGATCCGGATTATTGCCCTGCCAGCGTGTAAACAGCAGGCGGCCATCGGCCAGCACACCGGGTTGGATGTCATGGCTTTGGTTATAGGTAAGCTGCTGGATGTCCGTACCATCTTCCTTCACGGTGTGCAGCAGGAAATTGATGATGTCGTCATCTTGCGTAGCCGTTGCGCCAAATTGCGGCTTGCCTTCGTCGAGCAGGATTTCCTTGCTGCGCTTCTGGCGATTGGAGGTGAACAGGATTCGTCCGTCGGGCAAATAGTGCGGCGCAACATCGTGGCCTTTTTCGGCTTCGAAATCCGAACCAATAATGCGGTGCAAGACTTTGGTTTTGATGTTGTATTCCCAGATATTCCAGGTTGGCTGGCGCTCGTCATCCTCATCCATATCCGGGTCCAGCGGCGCGCGCATGGAAAACAGCAAGCGGTCGCCAGCGGGGTGGACCGACACATCTTTCACATCGTAATTCGGCTTTTGCGGATCAAAAAATTCGTTATCGACAAATGCCTGGCGGGTAATATTGGTTACCGCTGCTTGTGCGGTGGCGCGATCCTTAAGGTACAACTCACCACCCGGATTAAACTCTTCAGGCTTGAATACATCGGGAAAAACCGGGTTTTCGTCTTCATCCACAGGAATGGGGCGCTGGATATAAGCGATGGGGAGATCAACCACTACCGGGTCCGGATCCTGGCCAGAATTTGAACTGCCGCCCCCGCCACTGCCGCCACATCCGATTAACGCCGCCGTTAATACCGCCCAGACCAGGCACTGGTGGCCGGCCGCGCGTCTCAGGGTGATGTAGGTATCCATCAAGAAATGCATCATAAAGTGCTGCCAAAAAGTAAACACCAAACCGGCGATTCGTAAGCGCTATTCAAAACCCACGCCAACCACTGCGAATGCCTACAGAGTAGCCAAGGGCACGCCAATCATCCTGCCCGAACTCGTCCGGTGTGAGCGGCATCTCGTTTTACCGCTCGGCATCGCCCAAACTTCATCCAATAAGGCAATTTGAACCAGATCACAAATTGCCGATCCCCACCCCAAAGTGACAATTTGCGCCAGTTGTACCACCGTTTGGCAACCGACCAGCGGCCAATCCACCAGCGGCTAATAGCGCTAAAATTTACGCCTGTGGGAGATTGTTTGTCGATTTGTACCAGGAAGAGAGAACCAATTCTAATTCTGAACGTATTGCACCTGTTCATTGGCGGCCGGCCGGTTTTAGGCATAGTCGCTGCATAGTGCGCTAACGCGACAATAAGACTTTCAGGCCATGCTGTATCCGAAATCCGGTAACCCCGGATTTTATGTCACCTAAGGATAGCCTGTGCCGATGCATTTTTATCAACCATGATTTTTATTAACCATGTTAGCTGCGACCTGCAGCAATCAGGAGCCACCGTGACTATTCCGTCTACCAGCATCCTTAGCAAGCTGGTTCAGCGTATTTCCCGTATGGGAATTTTTGCCCTGGCGTTTATCGCTGCTGGCAGCTTCGCTGGACCCAGGGAACAGGCCCTGCAAATTCACAACCGTGTTGCAGGGGTTCCCCCTACTGAAGCCGTATTGCAGTCCATGGCGACCCACATCCGCAACGGCGATGTCGCAGCCGCCGTTAACATCGCCATGGATAATGAAGCCTTTTACGGCGTTACCCTGAAGAACATGGTCACGCCCTGGACCAACCGCGACCGCACCGTATTTGCACCGCTCAACGATTACACCGCCACCATTATCGGCCTGGTGCGCGACGGGGAAGACTTCCGCTCGGCGCTGTACGGGGATGTTATCTACACCAGTAATGCGTCCGGTTTACCGGCCTACTCCAACAACAACAATGCCCACTACGAAGCGATTGAGGCCCAGGGCGTCAGCCTGAAAAATACACTGGTCAAGCGCAACCAATCTGCGGTGAACGGTTTACCGGCGGAAGCAACGTCCGGTGTTATCACAAGCCGGGCGGCGGCCAAGGCATTTTTTATCGCCGGGACCAACCGTGCGATGTTCCGCTTCACCCTATTGAACCATCTCTGCCGCGACCTGGAGCAAGTACACGACACCAGCCTGGTGCCGGATTTTATCCGCCAGGACGTGAGCCGCAGCCCCGGTGGCGATAGCCGGGTATTCCTTAACAACTGTATCGGCTGCCACAACGGCATGGACCCGATGGCCAAGGCCTATGCCTATTACGATTTCGAATACGATGTCGATGCCGACCCGGAAGGCCTGAACGGCAGCATCCACTACAACACCGAAGGTACCCTGGACCCGGATACCAACAGCCGCGTGGAGAAGAAATACCGCATTAACGCCAACACCTTCAAATACGGTTACGTCACGCAAAACGATGACTGGCAAAACTACTGGCGCACCGGCATCAACCAGTTCCTGGGCTGGGATTCAACCTTGCCCGGTAAAGGTACCGGCGCCAAATCCATGAATACAGAAATCGCCCATAGCCATGCATTTGCCCAATGCCAGGTAGAAAAAGTATTCCAGAACGTGTGCTTGCGTAAGCCAGCCGACGCCACTGATCGCAGCAAAATTAACGAGTTCACGACCAGTTTTGCTACCTCTGGCTACCAACTGAAACAAGTGTTTGTCGACACCGCCAACTATTGCAAAGGTGAATAACATGATGAATAAGCACTCTTATCCAGCATGCGCACGCCTGCAATGGCCGAAGCTGGGTCTGGCATTATTGCTATTAAGCAGCTTGCTCGCCGGCTGTGGCTCAGGCAGCAGCAGCGATGTAAAACCCAACAACCCTCCCCCCGTTAATAACGGTGGTAGCGATTTTGTGTATAAGGGCGCTAAACCCGCTGGCACACCGGATATCGTCAAATTCCAGAACGAACTCTGGATCAATATCGCCCGTACCGACCGCTGTGGCGCGTGCCACCAAACCCAGGCTCCCACGTTTGCGCGCGGCGATGACATTAACCTCGCTTACGATGCAGTTATTGAAAACGGCCTGGTCAACATGGCCGACCCGGCGTCTTCCCGCCTGGTGACCAAAGTTGCCGGCGGCCACAATTGCTGGACCTCGGACCCGGTAGCCTGTGGCGATATCGTTACCGGCTGGATCAACAAGTGGGCGGGCCCACGGGAAACCACCGCCAACGATGTAGTCCTCAAAGCACCTGCCGACCACACGATCAGTGACACCAAAAGTTTCCCGGTAAGCAGCGGTAACTTTGCGACCACCGTGTATCCGGTGCTGACCCAGTATTGCTCCGGTTGCCACTCGGAATCTGCCGCTACGCGCCAACAACCCTATTTCGCCAGCGCTGAAGTGGATGCCGCCTACCAGGCCGCGAAAAGCAAAATGCGTTTGGACAACCCCGCCCAGTCGCGCCTGGTACAGCGCTTGCGCGCCGATTCCCACAACTGCTGGAGCGATTGCGCTGCTAACGCCACCACCATGCAAGCTGCTATCCAGGCGTTTGCCGACACCATCACCGCCGTTGAGGTGGACCCGGACCTGGTCGTCAGTAAAGCGGTAGGCCTGGGCGATGCGTTTGTCTTGAGCAGCGGCGGCCGGATCGATAGCGACATCATCGCCAAATACGAATTCAAGACCGGCAAGGGCACCATCGCCTTTGACACCTCGGGGATAGATCCGGTGGCCGACCTGAACCTGATCGGCAATGTTGCCTGGAGCAGCGCCTGGGGCGTGAAGTTCGTGGATAACGGTCGCGCACAAGCCACCGTCAGCGGCAGTAAAAAGTTCTTCGATGTACTGCGCGGCTCCGGTGAATACACGGTAGAAACCTGGATAATCCCGGACAGCCTGGACCAGGGCGCGAACGACAATAACCCGGCGCGGATTGTGAGCTATTCCGGTAGCACCACCGAGCGCAACTTCAGCCTTGGCCAATACGACTACAACTACGTAGCCATGAATCGCACCGACAAGAGCGACGCCAACGGCTTGATGGTGCTGGCAACCGATGACAATGACGAGCGCGCGCAAGCCTCGTTGCAACATGTGGTGATGACTTTCGACCCGATTCGCGGCCGCCGCCTGTATGTGAACGGCGAATTCACCGGCGATAACGATCCCCAGGCCGGCGCCTTCCTGAAAGATTGGGATAGCAGCTATGCACTGGTGGTCGGCAATGAAGTATCCGGCAACCGGCCGTGGGCTGGCAGCGTACGCTTCCTGGCGATCCACAAACGTGCGATGAGCGCGGGGGATATCAAAACCAACTTCGACGTCGGCGTCGGTGCGCGCTACCTGCTGCTGTTCAACGTATCGGACTTGATTAACCAGCCCGCCTGCTTCACCGAAACCGCCAGTGGCAAAACCGGCAACTGCTTTATCGTCTTTGAGGTACAGCAACTGGACGATTACGGCTACCTGTTCGCCACACCATTCTTCACCGTATTGGGCGGTGGCTCTCTGACGGCACCGGTTCCCATTAAAGGGATTCGCATTGGTGTTAACGGTACCGAGGCAGTTGCCGGCCAGGTCTTTGCGCACCTCGACACCCAATTGAATTCAGCGGCGGCGGTGGGCGGGCGCCAGTCACTCTCCCCGCTCGGCACTGTGGTGGAAGCCAAGAGCGGACCGGGGGACGATGTTTTCTTCCTGACGTTTGACCGAATTGGCGATCATCAGTACACGCGCACCACGCCGACCATTGCACCGCCCGCCGAACCGGCCGATATTCCTGACCAGCCGTCACTGGGCCTGCGCGACTTTGCCGAGATCAACGCCAGCCTGGCGGCGATGACAGGTATCCCGGCCACGACACCATTGGTCGCCGGCACCTATGACAAAGTGAAACAACAGTTGCCAACACTCACTAACCTGGATGGATTCCTGGCAGCGCAGCAAATGGGCATCACCCAATTGACCGTTGCCTACTGTAATGCGCTGGTCGGCAACAGTGGTGGCGCCAATGCTGCCCGCGCTGCGGTCTTCCCCGGCTTTGATTTCAGTGCGCCCGCCACTACGGCATTTGATAGCGGCGCCAAACGCGATTTGATCATCGAACCCTTGCTGCACCGTTTGCTGGCGGCAGAAATTGCCGACGCATCCGGCCCGCATACCAAACTGGAGCAACAGGCCAATCCGGCGGTATTACGCCAGGAATTGAATCAACTGATCGATAACATGATCAGCTGCGGCACCAGTTGTGCCGCAGATCGCACCCTGACCACCGTTAAAGCAACCTGCGCCGCCAGCCTCGGCAGTGCAGTGATGCTGTTGCAATAACTACGGAGTGATACCGATCATGGCTAAATACAAAAAACCTTTGCACCCGGACGCTCCGCTCCTGCTCAACAACCATCGCCGCCCCATTACCCGGCGCGAGATGATTGCCCAGGGCTTCAAACTCGGTTCGGGCACACTGATTGGCGGGTCCCTGTTCAGCATCCTGACCCAGCCGGGTTATGCCGCTGAAGTGGGATTGTCCGCCGACATTGCCGCTGTGCGCGACGCCTGCGGGATTGCCGCCCAGGGCGCGGGCAAGATTCCCTTTATCTGTTTTGACCTTGCCGGCGGCGCCAACTTCGCCGGTTCCAATGTATTGATCGGGCAGCGCGGCGGCCAGCGTGATTTCCTCAGCGCCGCCGGCTACCAGAAACAAGGTTTGCCCGCGGACATGGCCCCCAGTTCATCAACCGCCGCAACCCTGATTGATAGCAGCATGGGCCTGTTATTCCACGCTGACTCCGGCATCCTCGCGGGCATGAAAACCAAAGTACAGGCGGCGACAGCGGCCAACACTAACGGTGCCGTGATTTCCGCGCGCTCGGAAAACGATACCGCCAACAATCCGCACAACCCGATGTATGGTATTTATAAAGCCGGTGCGGCGGGCTCGCTGGTGGATTTAATCGGCTCACGCAATAGCGACTCCGGCGGCAACTCCATGGCCCCGGCCGCGCTGATCAACCTGGAGGTGCGCCCCACCAAAGTGGACAACCCCAACGATGTGACCGGCCTGGTGGACGTAGGTGACCTGGTGGATTTAATGAGCCAGGAAGACATCGTCAAAACCATGGAATCCATCTATCGCATCAGCGACGCCAAACTCAATGCGATCACCAGCATGCACACCCGCGATGCGCAGCTCAAGGAGTTACTGCGTTGCGGCTACGTGAAAAGTGCGGACCTCGCGGCGCGCTTCGGCAACCCGGCGGACATCGACCCGATTGCCGATGCCGATATCGTCGGTACCAACGGTATTTTCTCTTTCGATGAATTCGACAGTGACGGCGAACTGCGCAAAACCGCCTCGGTCATGAAGCTGGTCGTGAACGGTTACGCCGGTGCCGGGACCATCACCATGGGCGGTTACGATTACCACACTGGCGATAGGTCCACCGGCGAAATGCGCGACCAGCGCGCGGGTAAATGCATCGGCGCCTGTCTGGAATACGCGGCGCGCAAACGTATGCCGTTAATGATTTATGTATTCAGCGATGGCTCGGTATTCAGCAACGGGATGATCGACGATTCCGCCGCTGGCCGAGGCAAAGGCGTATGGACCGGCGATGACCAGCAAACGGCCTGCTCGTTTTTCCTGGTCTACAACCCTGGTGGGCGGCCGGTATTGGTGGGCGGTACCGCAACTGATCCCGCGGCTATCAGCGACGAGCAAATGCGTCATCAACAAATCGGCTATATGCGCCCGAGTGGCGACGTGGAAACTGCTGGCAGCCCGGCGGCTAACAATGTGAACTTGCTGGTGGAAACGCTGGTGCTGAATTACATGGCGCTGCATGGACAACAAAGCCAATTCCCCACACTATTCCGTGGCCATGGTTTGGGTTCAGCGGCGATGATGGACCGGCTCACGGCGTTTCAGCCGATTGTGAATGGGACGATAAGTTAAATTGGGTTGTTGAAGATTTTCGTTCAAAAGGCCGATATTTTTATCGGCCTTTTTTTCGCCCGTTTTCTAGCTGCGCAGTAGTGATTAACAAACAAACAAACAAACAAATAAAAAATCACTCCCAATGCAAAAACACCATCACATAAAATCATGATGGTGTTTTATTTTAAAAATAGATAACCCCATTATTCTCTAAATCAGGTGCAGGCAAACTTAAATCTTCTTCACATCCTCATAATCACCCACTGAATTTTTAATAATGCGCTTGGCGATTTCCGTTTCTTCTTTGGTGACCGTTTCAACAATCACAACATACTGATCATGTTCAATCGCATCGCGCACCAGGTCTTCAAAAGGCTTTTCTTTTTTTGCGGCGCCGACGGCCGCTCCCAAAAATCCGCCTAAACCGGCGCCCCACCCCAACATAACCAACGGCGCAATTAAAGGGCTGGCGACAAACAGCGTCACATTACTGGCAACAAAAGCAAATTGCGCCAGGGCACCGATGCCCGTGCCGACCGCCGCACCGATAGTGCCGTCCACCACTATCTCTTTTAATACACCGTTGCTGTCTTCTTTAACCGGATGAAAAGGTTCACTGGTAGTTTTGTTAAGCAAATGGATTCGTTCGAGCGGAATATTTTCCGCCAGGAGTTGTTGGTTCACTTCGCGCGCCTGGTCATCGTGCGCAAAAAAGCCGGAGACGTGATGCAAATAGTCGTTCATAAATCCTCCTGAAAATTGCTGGCCGCGCTTGCAATTTTTAATCAAAAAACCTGTTGACTATGCGTTTATATAAAGCAGATATTGCCATCGACATCTGCGTATAAAACGTCAATACTGCACGCCGGAATCGAGACGCACCTGATTCTCCGACCATTAGATGTTCCAATAATTCCAGCAGGGATTCCCCATGACGCTATGCCTTCGTGTTTTATCGGTCGCTGCAATATTTGCATTTACCAATTACTACGCCAGCGCCAGTATTTTGTGGCAAGGCGATTTTGAAACCGGCGACGCCACGCAATGGCATACCCCGATCAATCCGGCAGGGTTATCGGTCACTACAGAATGTGCATTTGATGGACAGCATTCCGGTAAGGTGCGCTTAACCGGTGACGATGCGTTTCTGTGGAACGGCAATAAATTTTTAAACCGCAGTGAATTCCACCATCGCGGCACAGCGGGCATGACTTACGAAGGTAAAGATACTTTTTTTGCATTCAGCTTTTATTTGCCAAAAAAATTTACCGCGCATAAACATGAGCTGGGTTATTGGGAGTCAGATAAAAGCTGGCAACAAACATTGCGTTTTAATATCAGCGGGAGCGAGCTGAGTTTCCAGGAAAGTGCCGCAAAAGCTGTGTTGTGGAAATTGCCAGAAGGCGCAACGCCGGGGCAATGGCATCGCGTTGCCATGCACATCCACTGGTCAACCGATCCAAAAACCGGCTCCGCTGAAGTCTGGGTAGATGGCCAGCATATGGGTAAACAGTATTTTAAAAACCTGCCCGCTAAAGATGCATTGATGTTTACCCAAATTGGCATTTTGCGCACCCAGGAAAAAACCATTGAAGAAATGTTTATCGATGGGGCGCTGGAAACTGACAATCTCACTGAGCTGCTGGAGCGGGATAAACATCGGGTCGGAAAACCCTGTAAATAATGATATTCCCTGGCCCAGCCATGACCTCACAAAATAAACACGTCATCAAGGGTGCCGGGACGCGCCCATCCCATCACCCACTCTGCGTCGCTCCTTTCCACCAGACCTTTAAAACTGATGGCTATAAGCACCAAACTAATTATTATTAGGGCCTATCGCGCCAGACTGGTAGCCTGCGCGCCCTGTTGATTTATCAACAGCGATTGTTTTTTAGCCATTTGCGTGGATTTTTATGGATTTTCAACTGGGTTATATCATCGCCGGGCTAGTGGTCGGGTTTATTGTGGGGATGACCGGCGTTGGCGGTGGCTCATTGATGACCCCGATCCTGTTGTATTTCGGGGTAAGCCCGGCCAATGCGGTAGGTACTGATTTGCTCTACGCTGCTATCACCAAAGCGGGCGGCATCCATGTACATCACAAAAAGAAAAATATCGATTGGAAAATTACCGGCGAACTGGCCCTGGGAAGTTTGCCCGCTGCCGCATTGACGTTATGGGTTTTGCATTCAATCAGTGTCGATACCGATACGCTTAATAAAGTGATCAAAACTACATTAGGTTACGCCTTGTTACTGACCGCCGTAGCCATTTTATTTAAACGCAAAATTTTCGATTACAGCCAGAAAAATAATTCGTGGATTACCCGCATGGATCGCCGCCAGCAAATGATCGCTACGGTAATTACCGGCATGATTCTGGGTGCGGTCGTAACCATTACCTCAATTGGTGCAGGCGCGCTGGGTACGGTTGCGCTGTTTATGCTGTACCCGTTGTTGCCGACCGTAAGGCTGGTGGGAACTGAAATTGCCCACGCGGTGCCGCTGACGCTGGTCGCCGGTATGGGGCATGCCGGACTGGGCAATGTCGATTGGCATTTACTCGCCAATTTATTGATTGGTTCGCTACCGGGAATTTATATCGGCAGCCATTTGGCTAACCGTGTTGCCGATCATTATTTGCGTCCAGCATTGGCGCTAATGCTCGCCTTCGTAGGAACCAAACTGGTATTTTAATTTTTCATCATATTTCCCGGCGGCTCAAGCAAATCACTATTCTTGCTTGAGCCGTTTTTATTTGCGCACTAGCAATTTTCCACGCACACAAACAAAAATTTTTCTCACCAAAGAAGATTTTCCTTAAACACCATCAATCATTTTTTATCTGCCAGCCATTTTATTTTTAAAAACAATTAGCGCCTGTAAAACCTTTTTAATCAGGTTAAATAACTGATGCGCCAATACCCGACTTTGGGTGACATTATTTTTTATCGCGGTGTAAAAAAATCAACAATGTAAAAATCGTCGCCTAGAGTTTCAAGCGGTCTCTTGGGGATGCAGTTATAAAAGGAACATTAGTGAGACCAATAACATTCATAACACTTTTCAAGGATATTACTGATGAAAAAGAAAATAATGGGCTTATCGCTCATCTGCGTGTTAACCGTGATTCCATTTTCCCTCGTACAAGCACAAACAACCGGCGTGAGCAATGCGTGGACTAATTGGCTGGACCGGGACAACCCCTCCGGCGAGGGTGATGCAGAAGTATTACCATCATTCCTCGTTGAAACACCCGCGTACGTTTGTACAACCCCCAGCGCGGTCGAAGCGCGGGTCAAAGGCACAACCCAGGTCTTTACCCCGGGAATGATTACCCCGCAAAAATTCCGCACCTTCGAAGCCGGCAAGGGCCTGCAGTGTTACAACGCCGATCAGCCTTACGGCACCAGCTGCGCGGATTATGAAGTTCGCTTTCTCTGCGCGGCACCAACACTTGGCCAAACCAAAGCCGTGCTCCAAAACATTGAGCTGTTCAAACTCGAAACACCGGTAGCGCAAGGCAATGCAATTGCGCTAGCAACATTCACCCGCGATGCGGCCATGGATGCATTAAGAGGGCGATTCTCGTCTGATCTGGATGGAAAAATTACCGCCTTTAACGATTTGGCCGAAGGTGCTGACGAGCGATCCGGCGATGGTATTTTTACCGCGTTCACCACGCTCAGCTCTGCTGACGAAGCAGACATCAACGCCAGCAAAACGGCATTCCAGCAAAAGCTCAGCACCGTGCAAAATCCGCAAGTGCGTGAATTTGTCGGCCGTGCAGTTATCAGCACCCAAACGTTTAACGCCTCTTCATCAGCAAATGCACGCCTGGCGGTGGCGCCGGTAACTTCCATTAAAGGATTCCGGGTACTGCCAGCACCCAGCGTATTGGCTGGTAGAACGCCTCCCGCACTAGTTGTTCCAGGTAATGCCCTGGTGATTAACGACAAGCGCGTAGTCGCGAATGCCAGCTTTACCTTTGATCCTTGCAACACGGATGCGACCGGAAATAACGTCAACGCCAATAACCCCTGGTCATTCAAAACGTTAATCTCCAACCTCAATAACGAAACCACGTCAGGCATGACTGACCAGCAATTCGCGCATGAATGGTTGCGTAACTGGATTGCGAATAGCCCGGTAGGTGCCTTTTCTATCAATGCTCGCCCCAACATCAAAACCTTTTTCCAGGGCTGGGATGGTGTGAACGCAAGTACATTAAATATGGATAAGCTCCCCTTCCGCTTATTGGCCGTGGTGAACCGCATTGACCTGGCCAGCATCCCTGCTTACGGTGTTTCCGCCGCGAGCAAACCCGGTGAAATTCGTTTTGTGTTCGGCCTGGTAACACGCAACAGCAGCGGAATTTGTGTGAACAACGGTGTTCCCGGTGTAGCTGATCGCATGACGGCGATTTTTGAATACGGCGATGCAACTAACGGTTGCTCCAGCCTGAAAAGCCTCGCCAACCAGTGGTTAGCACTGGACTCACTAGCGGGTCCGACCGGCGCAAACCTGGGTAATACCGCTTATATGAATGCACTCAAAGCGATTACCGATACCGTTACCGCACCGAATGCGAATCGCCTGAACCAATTGAGAACTAATGATTTTGCGTTCGATGGTATCGGCAGTTTTGGTTTGCAATGGCAATTACGCGAGTTTGCGATTAACCCGACCACCAAAAAACTGGCGGCCGTCACCATCAAACAAACACCGCAACCCGCCAAATACCGCAACCCGGCGCCCGGTTCATCGGAAGAAATTTTGCTACACGATTATCTGGGTTCACAAAGCAACGCCGTACTGTGCGAGAGCCACAGTGTTCCGGAGACATTCAATAGCCAGCCGTTCCTCGGATCACATGCGGATTACAACAACACCACAACCTGGCCAACCAGTTTGTTTGGCGTAACCCTGCCCACCAGCTTTCCAACCTGTTACAAATCCTCCATCAAAACCGAACCGGCGGGCCTGACGTTCGGCGATAAAATGGCCAGCGAAGTGCGCCACAAGTTTGCGGTTAACACCTGCGATGATTGCCACGCCGCCGAGACCGATACTTTCTTTGTCCATATCGATCCGATCAATCGCGCACTTTCCGGTTTCATGACCGGCATTGTTGTGAACGACACCAATATTCCCGGGTTAACGCGCGAGTTCAATGACCTCGCCCGTCGCAACCAGGCGTTGGTGGGAACCAGCGTAAATGCGTGTAACGACCCACGGACACTGAATACCTTTCAGGCAATACAGTCGCGCTTGAGATTTATCCACTAAAACCGGATTACCCGTATTAGACATAACGCGGGCGTTTAAAAAAATGGCGACCTGAGGTCGCCATTTTTTATTCATCAATGTCTCCAGCTAGCCCGCTTTTTCCGGCGGTGGTGCTACACGTAATACTTCTTCCATGGTGGTTAAACCCGCCGCGATTTTTTGCGCACCGGACAAACGCAAAGTACGCATTCCCTCTTTCATTGCCTGGCGCCGCATGTCTTGTAAATTGCAATCAGCCGTAACCTTTTCCTTGAGCGTTTCCGAGAGCACCAGGATTTCATACAACCCCTGGCGGCCCATATAGCCGGTATTGCGACATTCAAGGCATCCTACCGGACGAAAAATTTTTGCCGGGACCTGTACCTTCCAGGGCGCCACCAATTCCTGCCAATCCGCCTGGGAAATCTGCCCCTCCTCTTTGCAATGCGGGCACAGGGTACGCACCAGCCGCTGGGCCATCACCCCCAGCAAGGTGGCGTTGATCAGATATGAGGGAATCCCGAGGTCCAGCAAACGCGCGACAGTGGATGGCGCATCGTTGGTGTGGACAGTCGAGAGTACCAAATGGCCGGTCAAGGCGGCTTGCACTGCCATTTGTGCCGTTTCCAGATCGCGGATTTCGCCCACCATTATGATGTCCGGGTCTTGCCGCATCAGGCTGCGGATACCCGCCGCAAAATCCAGCCCGATCTTGTGATGCACCTGGGTCTGGTTAAACCGTTCCTCCACCATTTCGATAGGATCTTCGATGGTACTGACATTCACTTCGTCGGTAGCAACTTGTCGCAACGAAGAATAAAGCGTGGTGGTTTTACCGGAGCCGGTGGGGCCGGTTACCAGCAAAATCCCGTTCGGGCGATTGAGCATGGCATTCCAGCGCGCATAGTCGTCGCCCACCAACCCCAGGTCACTGAAGCTGCGCTGCAACACTTCCGGGTCGAAAATACGCATGACCAGCTTTTCACCGAACGCCGTTGGCAAGGTGGACATACGCAGCTCGATTTCACTGCTATCGCTGCGGCGGGTTTTGATGCGGCCATCTTGCGGTTTGCGCTTTTCAGCAATGTCCATCCGCGCCAGCACTTTGAAACGGCTGGTCACGGCAGTGGCAACATTCGCGGGCAATTCATAAACGTAATGGAGAACACCATCAATACGGAAACGGATGCGCCCCACTTCGCGGCGCGGTTCGATATGGATATCACTGGCGCGCTGGTCGTAAGCGTATTGCAGCAACCAATCCACAATCTTGACGATGTGCTGGTCGTTAGCATCCGGGTCGCTCGCCTTTCCAAGCTCTACCAATTGCTCAAAGTTGGTAATCGCCGATGCATTGGTAGCGCCACTGGCGCCGGAGACCGAACGCGACAGGGTGTAAAACTCCACCATAAACCGTTCGATATCCGCCGGGTTGGCAACCACGCGTTTAACAGTTCGGCGCGCCACATGTTCGACTTGCGGTTCCCACCCCGACATAAATGGCTGCGAGCAAGCGATCAATACATGGTCCGGGGTAACCTGCACACAGAGGATGCCGTGACGCTTGGCAAAGGCATAACTCATTACCTCGGTACACTTGGCCACATCCAGCTTCATCGGGTCGATATGAACCAGCGGCAAGCGCGCCTTGGCCGCCAGCCACTCGGTGAGGGTATCGCCATCCAGGGTTTTGCCGGGGCGCAGGACATCATCCAGGTTCTGGGTCGCGATGTAAGCGAGCGGGTGCATAATGGCTTGCTCGCGGGTGCGCGAGGCGCCGAGCAACATATTGGCATCCCCCTGTTTCATCCGCCCGTCAGCGACCAGGTCATTGATCAACCCGCGTAAATCCAGAACCCTATCCAGCACCTGCGCCATGTATTTTTATCCTGTTGGTATTTTATCTGTGACGAATTGTAGCGGCTGCCGGCGCCAGCGTCTGCTTGCGCCATCACTTGCTCGCAATCTGCGCCGCGCTATCTATGCTCAAGCGAGTGCAATCTCCACGATCATGCAACACAACTGTCACAAAAATGTAACAAAGCTACGTGACCTTATTGAGCCTTGTTCCTATACTGCGCACACGTTTTATCCGGAGGGATTTTCATGCCATTCGCCAATCTGTCAAACCTGTTTGGCCGTTCACCGATCAAACCGTTGCAGGAGCATATGGCACTGGCGGTCCGGGCCGCGACCGAGTTAATTGGATTTTTCGCTGCGGTGACCAGCAATGACTGGGAGCGCGCCCGTACCATCCAGCAACAGGTGGTCGATTACGAACACCAGGCTGATGACATCAAAAAACAACTGCGCCTGCACCTTCCCAAAAGTTTGTTCCTGCCAGTGCCGCGCACTGATTTGCTGGAATTGCTGGCGATGCAGGACCGCATTCCCAACCGCGCCAAAGATATCGCCGGCATCATCATCGGCCGGCGCATGAGCATCCCGGTGATCATGAAAGAGCAGATGAACGAGTTTGTACAAACCAGCGTTGCCGCCGCCGAGCAGGCATTAAATGCGATCAACGGACTCGATGAATTACTGGAAACCGGTTTTAGCGGGCGCGAACTGGCCGCCGTTGAAAACATGATCAAAGAACTGGATGAACTGGAGGAAAAAGCGGATCGCCTGGAAATCGGCGTGCGCACCTCGCTCTTTGCCCTTGAAGCGCAATTGCCGCCAGTGGATGTGATGTTCCTCTACAACATCATCGACTGGGTCGGCGATATCGCCAACCGCGCCCACGATGTCGGCGGTCGCTTGCAACTGCTACTGGCGCGCTAACGCCCCCGGATTATTGTTGATGACCTTATTCGCTGAACATGGCCAACTCCTGCTAATACTCGCCTGCGCTTTTGGCTTGTTTATGGCGTGGGGAGTGGGTGCCAACGATGTGTCCAATGCGATGGGCACATCCGTCGGTTCGCGTGCATTAACCATGAAGCAGGCGATCATTATCGCCATGGTATTTGAATTTGCCGGCGCCTATTTGGCCGGCGGCGAAGTGACTGAAACCATCAGCAGTGGCATTGTCGAACTGGGCGTTATGCAGGCGCACCCGGAGTTGTTGGTCTACGGCATGCTCGCCTCGCTTCTGGCGGCGGCGAGCTGGCTATTAATCGCCAACGTCCTCGGCTGGCCGGTATCGACAACCCATTCGATTGTGGGTGCGATTATCGGTTTTGCCGCGGTGGGAATTTCGGTTGATGCCGTGCAGTGGGACCAGGTCTGGGGCATTGTCGGTAGCTGGATTGTCACTCCGGTTATCGCCGGGATTTTTTCATTCTGGATTTTCCGCTCGGTGCGCTTTTTGATCCTTGATAGCGATGATCCTTTCGCCAACGCCAAACATTACATTCCGTTTTATATGTTTGCCGTGGGTTTCCTGTTATCAATGGTGACCCTCCTCCAGGGTTTGAGCCATGTATTCAAAGCGCAGCACATCGAGTTTACGTTTGTTGAAGCCATGATGATCGCCGCCGTTATCGGCATTCTCGTCGCGATCATTGGTGTATTCCTGCTGCGCCGCGTGGTGAAAGATACGCATGCCGATAAAACCAATCGCTTCGCCAGTGTGGAGCGGGTGTTCGGGGTATTGATGATTTTCACCGCCTGCGCCATGGCGTTCGCCCACGGCTCCAACGATGTCGCCAACGCCGTTGGCCCAATGGCAGCGGTGATCAATGTGATCAATCAAGGCGCCGTAGAAGCCAAAGTCAGCGTTGCCTCCTGGATGTTACTGCTGGGCGCCGCAGGGATTGTGTTAGGCGTGGCGACTTACGGCTACAAAGTGATGATCACCATCGGCCAGAAGATTACTGAACTCACCCCCAGCCGCGGCTTTGCCGCCGAAATGTCCGCAGCCGCGACGGTTGTGCTCGCCTCGGGATTCGGTTTGCCAATCTCCACCACCCACGCGTTGGTCGGTGCATTGTTGGGTGTCGGGTTGGCGCGCGGCATCGGCGCCTTGAACCTGCGGGTAGTCGGCGGGATTTTTGTGTCCTGGATTATCACCCTGCCCGCCGGTGCCGGTTTATCGGTGCTGTTTTTCTATTTGTTCAAACGTTTGTTCGCGCAATAAATCGCGAATGCTTGCATTTTGATGGCCAATAACCGATAACACCTTATCCCTGTAACGGTGTTTACCATGTCCTTTGATTCCAAACGCTATATCGACCACTTGCAACAACTGGTTGCCCTGCCCTCGGTAAGTTGTGGCTTGCCGGAATGGGATATGTCCAACCAGAAGGTGATCGATTACCTCGCCACGGTATTTGGCGATCTGGGTTTTAACACCCGTGTAGTTCCACTCGGCGACTCCGGCAAATCCAATTTGATCGCCAGCCGCGGCACTGGCGCTGGCGGCCTGGTGTTGGCCGGGCACAGCGATACGGTTCCCTACGATGCCGACCGCTGGCAATCCGATCCTTTCACCCTGACCGAACGCGACGGCAAACTCTACGGTTTGGGCGCGACCGATATGAAAGGATTTTTTCCGGTAATTATCGAGGCGGTAAAACCCTATCTGGATAAACCCTTTAAACATCCGCTCATTGTGCTTGCCACCGCCGACGAAGAAAGCAGCATGAGCGGCGCGCGTGCACTGGCACAGGATGGAATTGCCGGATTCAAACCGCGTTACGCGGTGATTGGCGAACCGACCGGCCTGGTACCGATTCGCGCGCACAAAGGCATCATGATGGAAGCCATTCGTGTGCGCGGTAAAAGTGGCCACTCATCCAATCCCGCGCTGGGCAACAACGCGCTGGAAGCAATGAACCAGGTGATGAACACCCTGTTGCAATTGCGCGGTGAGCTGCAATTACAATATCGCGATCCCGGTTTTGCAGTGCAAACACCAACGCTGAACCTGGGTTGCATCCACGGCGGTGATGGCGCGAATCGAATTTGCGCCGAATGCGAATTGCATTTTGATTTACGGTTACTGCCAGGAATGGATAACGACGAATTACGCCAGGTAATTGCGCAACGGTTAACGCCTATCGCTGAAACCAGCGGTACCGATATCGTTTTATCATCGCTGTTTGAAGGCGTAGATCCGTTTGGTGAATCGGCAAATTCCGAACTGGTAAAAGTGTGCGAGGAATTGACGGGCAATACTGCTGACACTGTCGCCTTCGCCACCGAGGCACCGTTTATGCAGCAAATGGGAATGCAAACCTTGATCCTCGGCCCCGGCTCCATTAACCAGGCGCACCAGCCCGATGAATTTATTCCGCTCGACCAGATCGGGCCGGCAATAAACATTTTGCGACGATTGATTGAAAAATATTGTTTGTAAAACGCTTAACGACAATTTTTTCTTTCACATTATTTCGAGACTAAAAAGTGCCAGCCAATACCCAAGACTACGTTAAATGGTTCCGTCATTCGACGCCCTACATTAACAGACACAGCGACAAAACCTTTGTGTTGATGCTGCCGGGCGAAGCCATTCCCCACGCCAATTTCCACAATATCGTGCACGATATCGCACTGCTGTGCAGCCTGGATGTGCGGTTGGTGTTAGTGCACGGCGCACGCCCGCAAATTGATGAACGCTTGCAAGTTGCCGATACCTACAGCAACTTCCATAAAAATTTGCGCATTACTGACAGCGACAGTTTGAGCCTGGTCATTCAGGCCATTGGCGAAGCGCGCACGATTGTCGAAGCCGCGTTATCAACCAGCTTGCCTAATTCACCGATGCACGACGCCGATATGCAAGTGATCAGCGGTAATTTTGTTGTCGCCATGCCCCATGGCGTCATTGACGGCGTGGATTTGCAACACACCGGCAAAGTGCGCAAGGTGCATACCAAATCATTGAATGCGGCGCTGGATTCCGGCGCGGTGGTGTTGTTATCGCCCATCGCTTACTCACCCACCGGTGAAATTTTTAATTTATCCTTTAGCGATGTTGCCACCCATGTAGCCACAGCGATTAAAGCCGATAAATTCCTCGCGTTTGTCGAGGGCAATGGTATTACCGACGAGGAAGGTAATCTGATTCGGCAAATGTCCTTGCAGGAATGCAAAAATTACCTTACAGAAAATGGCGAGAAAATCAGTTTCGATTTACAACAAGCGATCAGCGCCAGCTATTTAAGTGTGTTGCAAGGCGTTCCGCGCGCGCAATTAGTCAGCTACAGCACCGACGGCGCGTTGCTCACCGAATTATTTACCCGCGATGGTTTGGGCACCATGGTTTACTCCGGCCATTACGAGCAATTGCGCCCGGCGACGATTGATGATGTCGGTGGCATTCTCGATTTAATTCGCCCGCTCGAGGAGCAAGGTATTCTGGTGCGGCGCTCGCGCGAGCTATTGGAAACCGAGATCAATAAATTCCACGTCATGGAAAAAGACGGTGCGATTATCGCCTGCGCTGCGCTTTATCCTTACGGTGATATGGCGGAATTGTCCTGCGTGGCCACCCATCCGGAATATCGCAACGGCGGACGCGCGGCGCAATTGCTGGAGCAAATTGAAAAACAGGCGCTCAAGCAAAAAATCAAACAATTGTTTTTGCTGACAACGCAAACGGCGCACTGGTTTATCGAGCAGGGTTTTGTGCAAGGCAAACTGGATGACTTACCGGTACAGCGCCAATTGCTCTACAACTATCAACGCAATTCCAAAATTTTTATTAAAGCGCTGGGGTAATGTGTAGTGCGCAGATAACACATGCACAAGCACCGCAGCCTGTTGTTCTATAGAAGCGAGCCTCCGGTGAGGCTCGCTTTTTTTATGCGCGATGCCAGGCTGCTCCGGGAAATTTATTTTGTGCAACTACTGCGGATAATGGCCATGCAACATACAAACGCCCTGAAATAATCGCAAAACAGTATCTGTGTTGCTTAATGCACAGGATTTTGGCGCATAAAAAAACGCAATTATTTTCTCAA
>JAGKWO010000071.1 GCA_021151835.1 Gammaproteobacteria bacterium | reverse complement strand
ATTTTTTGCCTTTTATAGCTATTTTTTCAATTAATAGATATTAAATTACCTTTTAAATTTATACTAAAATTTTTGTAGTCAGAAGTCAGAAGTCAGAAGTCAGAAGTCAGAAGTCAGAAGTCAGAAGTCAGAAGTCAGAATTGATTTGCCCATTAATTTATGTGTACAGGGCATATCCGGATGCGGTACGCAAGTAATAAATGTCGTTCCAACGAACGACCTAAGTTGAGCAGGGGTGCTTGCAGGTTTAGGAAATTTTGGCAACTGCACCAAACCAATGGAGCTTGATCAATAAAAAGTCCCGCCAGTAATGGCGGGGCTTTTATTTTGAGCGCTTTTGGAGCCGGGTTTGTTGGTGTGAAAATGATAAATTAACTGCCAACACCCTAAAGTTTGGCTAGAATCTGCAGTTTAGGGTTTTGTACTACTAAGGAATCAATAAATAAAAAATGATCATAGTGCCTACTGAAAAACAATTGGATTGGCGGCATGCACCTCTGGTGTTATGTGGATTGGTCTTTATCAATGTAATGGTGTTTTTCCTGTATCAGAGCAGCGATACTCCCAAACTTTTTGATGTGATGACCAAATATGAAATGCAGGGATATTTTGAGCGCGAGTGGCCGGTTTTCGAAGAATATTTAAAAAAGCAAAATGAAAATAAACTGCTGGATGAATATCGCACAGCAATAAAAGATGAAGATACTGCCACCGTCATTGGCGATATATTGATGCGTGCAGATTTTTACGATTATTTAAAGCAAAACGCACGCGCACATTTCAATCCGGATTTTTATGATGAGTGGCGCCCCCAGCGCGAGTTAATGCACAAGCGTGTGCAATCAGTAAGTTACATTGCCAATGGCCTGACTCCTGCCAACTTAAAGATTACCTCTTTATTCACTCACCAGTTTTTGCATGGCGATATCATGCATTTGCTGGGCAATATGTTTTTTTTAATTGTGTGTGGTTTTGCAGTAGAAGCTGCGATAGGTCATTGGCGCTTTTTAGCATTTTATATCTTATCCGGCGTGGCTGGTGGTCTTGCGCATGCTGCATCAGATTGGACTAGCACTGTGCCTCTGGTCGGCGCCTCCGGCGCTATTTCAGGGGTAATGGCTATGTATCTCGCCGTATTTCGCTGGAAAAAAATTGAATTCTTTTATTGGTTTTTCTTTTTCGTTGGTTATTTCCGCGCACCGGCGCTATTGATTTTGCCGTTTTATATTGGCAAGGAAATCTACAGTTACCAGTTTGAATCAGGATCAAATGTAGCTTTTATGGCCCATGCCGGCGGTTTTGTTGCAGGTGCGATACTAATCGGTTTTGCCTGGTTATTTAATCGCTCCGTTTTCAATACGGCATATATTGAGTCCGAACAGCATGGTGACCCCCGTCAGCAGCAATTGGCTGCGATCTACGAAAATATTGAGCGGTTTCGTTTTGAAAAGGCCATGGAACTTGTAAATGAATTAATCCAGCAGCAAGGGCAGGATTTCGAGTTGGTGATGATGCGCTACAACCTGTTAAAAATCGCACGCGGTGACGCCTTCCGGCAATCCGCAGTAACGCTGTTGACCCTGCCATTATTGACGCCGGAGCAAATAAAAAAACTGGATAAGGTCTGGCAGGAAAATCCGGAGGTGCATTCACAACTCAATGAGCAATCGGCATTAAAGTTGGGTATGCAGTTTGCTGCTTTGGAAAATCCCTCATCTGCCGAGCAGGTGTTTAATGAACTCATGCGGATGAAATCCAGAAATCCGGCGCTGCAAATATTTGCTGTTAAATTGGCTGCATCTTTCCAGCGTTTGCGCGATAGTCAGAAAAAAGCGCATTACGAATCTTTAGCTGCCCAGCTAACACAAGGAGCAGAGCGTGGATTACTGTAAATACCATCCTATGGACGGAGCCACTTATTATTGTCGCCAGTGCGATATCCATCACTGTGATTGTTGTATTAATGACGAAAAAAACAAGCGTCATACCGTGCATTGTTTTTTATGTGACTCAGTGCTTGAGAGTCTGGGGTCTGCGAACACGGTAACACCATTTTGGCGGCGCTTGAATGAAGCCTTTAAATATCCATTAAATTCTTCTTCGATGAGTTTAATTGTTATTACCTCAATTATCTCGGTAATTGCGGTGCTCATGCCATTTCTGTGGATTCTATCGATCGTGATGTACCTGTTTGCAGCGGGCGCAATGCTGAAATACAGTTTTACTTGTCTTGAACGTACTGCGATGGGTGAGATGAAAGCGCCTGATGTCATGGAGGCGTACCAGGGTGGGATTAAGCTATTGTTCCAATTGATTTTAATCACAATTGTAATGACTGTGTTTGCAGGTTTGGCTACCTATTTTGTAGGTGTTGCGTTGGGCGGGGTGTTGGGTGTTATTGCCGTAATAACTTTTCCTGCGGTATTAATCCGTTTTGCGCAAACCGAAAATATGTTTTCAGCGCTCAATCCCGTTGCTGCTATTGGATTGATAACAGCAATTGGTTTGCCGTATGGATTGTTGATTGTTTTTATGTTGATCATGATGACTTCGGTCGGTGTGCTGCATGAATGGATCAACGCAATTCTCCCTGCCGGTGCGGTGTTTGTTCAGTCGGTAGTTTCAAGTTTTTATACAGTAGTCATGTTCCATCTAATGGGGTACATGTTGTTTCAGTATCAACAGGAGTTGGGTTATAGCGCGCGTTCCGATGACGATGATGAACAACCGGATCGTAGTGATCTTGAGCGTATGAGCGCCAACATGGATGTGCTTTTAAAAGAAGGGGAATATGAAAAATTGGTAGGTTTGTATTATCAAGCTTTTAAACAGTTTCCCAATGAGGCCAATTTTTTTGACCGTTTCTTTGAGTTGTTATATGTATGCAAAAAACAAGCATTGATGGCTGATTATGGTCTGACATATCTGGAGTTTTTAGTACGCAAGAAACGTTTTGATAAGCTCACTACTACATTCAAACAGATTAATTTGCTGGTACCTGACTACGTGCCTGACTCGCCAGCAATACGGGTACAGATCGCTACATTTTTACGGCAACAAGGCGATTTAAAATTAGCGGTAAAAATACTTAATGGTATGCATAAGCTGTATCCGGATTACGCAGATTTGCCGAATGCCTACACATTATTGGCAGAATGTTTAAATGATTTGCCTAACATGCAAGCCCAGGCGGAAAAATGTCGTCAAATGGCGGCGCAACTGGCGCGGCGCGCTGAAGCAAAAAAAGTCGAACTGGAAATGCAGCGGCAAGCACGGCAGGCTACGGGAGCTGTTCCAGCAAGCACGGGGAATCCAAAAGTCAGGCGTGGGCCGCCAGCCGGCACTTCCAGTGGGTTAACCCTGGAATTAGTGCCGTTGGACGCCCCGGTAGTTGATAAAATCTGAAGTAAATGAAGTAGAGGCGAGCTAATTGCCTGCCATTTTTTGCAAAACGTATGTTTTTTGGTTGCCTTGTAACGTAATAAAAATATTTGCGGCTTGTTCCGCAGTTTTCAAACGTTTTTTGGGGTTGATTTGTAACATATGAAGAATGCTTTTACGCAAGGTGGCAGGGAGTTTACGTAATTTCCAGCGATTTTTTAAACCCACCCAATGATTAGTTGGTAATTCGCTTGTAATTAACTGGAATAAAATTACCCCCATCGCATATATGTCAGTCGCTGCTGAAACGGGTTCGTTTGCCGGATGGTACCAATGGGTATCTGTACCATAACTATGGGGTGGAAAACCAAAATCGGTAAGTTTTAAATGATTCTTTTCGGCAAATAAAATATTGCTTGGGCGTAAATTACCGTGGATCAATCCATAAGCGTGAGCGCAAGCCAGTGCGTTGGCTAATTGCTGGGCCAGCATTAAACATTGCCCGATATTAAGTGTTTGACTCACACGTTCTTGTAAATTGCCACCAGGTAAATATTCCATTGCAATAATAAATACGCGCGGATTTTTTCCCGTGCCATACACGCGTGCAATATGTGGATGTTGAATCTGCGTTAATTTGGCAGCGAATTGTGGTGCATTGCCCAAGTGATCCAATGATTGCTTTTTTATTACCAGAAGACGCTGGCGATTAGGATCGTTCACCAGATAGGTTGCACCAAAAGGATTTTCTTTTAGAACATCCAATAATGTGTAATTAGGAGGAATATTATCACGCGTGGATTCAACGCCCCAGCGATTGGTATGGAGGTGCCTGCCTTGGGCAATCAATAATAATTGCTGGCGAATATTCTCCACGGATGTTGGGCGTTGTGCAGGGATAGGTTGGATACATTGTTCAATCAGGGTTTGTAATTTATTTGCCTGTGCGAATTTATTAACTGCAGGATCGCTATTGAATGATTGGTAAGTTTGGCGGGTGGCCTGTATTGGTGTGACGCCATAAATAAACTCATGGATCAACACCCCCAGCGAATAGATATCACTCAGATAGCTGGTCTGTGAAATACCTTCGCGTTGTTCCGGGGCCATATAGGCACCTGTACCCATTATCATTTCCGGCTCTTGATTATTATTTTCCTTGGTGGTTATTTGTTTATTGGCGGTGAAATAACCGGCAATTCCAAAATCCATTAAGTACGCACGGCCATCATAATCCACTAGTACATTCGCGGGTTTTATATCGCGATGCACAATCCCGTTGCGATGGGCATAGGCGAGGGCGCTGCACAATTGAATCAGGATATCCAGTTTGCGGCTCAGGTTGACATCTGTGCGCGGCAAAACAGTTTCGAGTGAAATGCTTTTAATATAGAGCATCACGAAATAGGGCAATTTTTCATCACTGATGCCCTTATCAATCACCTGGATAATGTTGGGATGATTAAGCCGCGCCACCAAAATTGATTCCTGTTCGAATTGCTTCTGGATCAGGTCGTCCTGGTTCAGGCTGGCATCCAGTACTTTAATTGCCACTTGCCGATCTAGCGATTTTTGTATCGCCAGATAAACTTTGGCCATACCGCCTTCGCCAAGCAAGGCTTTTATGTGGTATCCGGGAATAGTTTGCACGTTCAATCTCTCGCCAGTGTCATGGTGTGGAGTATAGATCGATGCTTTGATTTGGAGTGGAAAGTTGTATAAAACATACCAGGACAATATTATTTTGTTGGTTATAATGCCGCCTGAAAGCTTTCAATATAGTAAACAGAAATGTAAAAAGGAGAATACCTATGGGTCTTAACGTAACAAAATGCGTAAAACTGGTTTCGGTTATAAGTTTTCTAGCATCTGCGTATTGCCATGCAGGAAATGGATGGACAGGTTATGGAAACATAGCAGAGTTTGGTTGCCACTCTGACAACGATGCGGTTGTAGCAAGATGTGCAATTGCGGGCTTTAACGGAACTGCTGATTCTAACCAAATAAATTATTGCGGAAAACCATGGGGAACGCTGTATTTGCCAGCAGAGGGTGCACAAAACTCCAAATATTTATATTCGGCACTGCTTGCTGCATTTAGCGCAGGAAAGAAGGTTAGAATATATACAAATGGTTGTTTTGAGGGATATCCGTTAATTGGTGGAATTATTGTACAAAATTAATTGAGTGGTGAATAACGCTAGTTGTACGATTCCCTGATTAAGTAACTTGATTGGAGAGTTTTTTATATTGGATCGATATTTGGATACATCTGCTTTTCTTCTGATAACAGGCTATCAAAATCCATTTTCTGATTGATGATATTTTTGGATTATCTATATTGGTCCCTATATGAATAACTATTTGTTCAAACTTGGATATCGTCTTGGCGAACAATTGCAGCAGCGCAATTGGCGCATAGCCACTGCGGAATCATGCACTGGTGGCGGGGTTTCAGCCGCAATTACGGCTATTCCCGGCAGCTCAAGTTGGTTTGAATATGGCATTGTTAGTTATGCAAATTCTGCCAAACAAAAATTACTCGGCGTTAGTGCAGCGACACTTGAACATGAAGGGGCAGTCAGCGAAGCAGTGGTTATTGAAATGGCTCTCGGTATCCTGGCCCTTGCGCAAGCGGATATTGCTGTAGCCATCAGCGGCATTGCAGGACCGGACGGTGGTTCGTTGGAAAAACCTGTCGGTACAGTTTGGTTTGCCTGGGTTACTGCAAGTAAAAAAATCAAAACGGAATTAAAAAAATTTGATGGGGACAGGGGGGCAATTCAAAAACAAGCAGTGGTCTTTGCTTTAGAAGGTGCGTTGGCATTTTAAGTTTTTGTGCAGCAAGACATCTCTGGGGTAAGTAATCCTTATCTTTCCAATAAGGCGAATTTAATTAGTCTACTGTAAATAAATAGAGGCGCATCAGTAAAACAGATTGTTTGGATATGGCTTATCTATTGTTTCAATTGGGTTTGTTGCAGCAAATTTTGCCGTATTATTACTTCAGTAAAACGATATTGGCTTCTGGCAAATCACAATCCGTTTGTAGGAGACCTTTTTCTGGGTTGAATGATGTTGTGGACACCGAGCTATTTTTTTGCGTTAAAGTGGTAACTTTGTGGCCATCAGTGTAATTCCAGTAATAAACATCCGACTCCTGGCAAATGCCACCCATTATAAAATAAATGCCGCCGGTGTCGGCTTTAAGTAATTTGCTATAGGCATTCAGCTGCGTCGTTATTTGCTCAAGTGAGTCATCCTTATTGCGGAATATCCATAGGCCATTCTCGCTAATATATTGAAACAACACATCTCCTTTATATTCGATCACAGAGCCCACGGCACCAAACGTAAGTTGTTTTTGTTGCTTGCCTTCAATGCGCCACAGGTTTCTAACATCGCCGTTATATTTAATTGCAAAGAGACGATTGATAGTTGGGTAGTAGGCAACAGGTTCAATTTTATCATTATTGGTAACCAGAGTTTCCGTGGTATTGGTTAATAAATAGTGGTGGTAAAGCTGGTTTCCTGAATTAAAAACGATGTGCTCACCATCATCAGACCAAATAATTGAATCTATTTTTGATGGGATTGCCTGGTTGTTTAGCTGGCGCTCCTGGCCATTTTCCACTAACCATAAATGAGTTTGGTTATTGCGCACCGATGCATAAACAACTTTTTCACCGTCGGGAGAGAAGCTGGCGGCATAATTGAGATTGGTGTTTTCGGTCAGACGTTTTTTTAAGCCGCTTGGTGTTGCCAGCATTATATTGGAACTGCGTTTTTCTTCGGTGTAATAAATACCGCTACCATCAATATTGTAGTGAGGGTGGGAAAAGGTTTTGTCTTTTGTTTCAGCCAGGGGAATTGCGACTTGCTTGCCATTCAGGTAAACGGCAAATAACTTCTGCTCTTCCTCCGCATGCACCAGCACACCACTACCGTCGGGAATCCAACTGATATCCGCAGCGGTCACGTCCAGTTGTACCCGGTTAATGGAATCTTGTCTGGCATTAAGAAAATCGATACGGACTTTATTTTTATATAAACTCGCAAGCGCAGTCTGCTGATTAAGGATAGTGCTGGCAATCGGATTTATTACACCTTCAATTTCATCGAGCAGTTTCAACTGCTGATCCCGGATAGAATAGCGGTAGCGGCCATTGCCCGCATTAGGGCCCTGTTTGGCCACAATCTCCAATGTATTTTCATCCCACCAGGTCACGCTCAGAATTCGCCCTTGCCATTGGCTTAGCTGTTGTTTTTCCAGTAATTGTTCTTTGGCAAAATCCAACGCAAAAATGTGAAATGAATAGAGATAATTAGCCGGTTGGTAAAATTGTGTTCCCAGCGGAAATTCATCGCGGCGTTTAACTTCTATAGCTACCAGGTTTTTACCGGCAGGCGACCAGGCTAATTTGAACCAGGTCCCTTTGCTGGTGGCGACTTGCCAGTCTCGCCCGGTTGCATTGCGAATCACAATTTCGCTCTGGCTTTCATCCGCTTTTTCGTCGATCACTTTTTCCCGAATGTAGGCGATATGCAGGTTATCCGGGTGAGGGGTTGGGCTGCGCTCGTGTCCTGTTTCATTGGTGTAGCCTTGGGTAGTTTGAAAAATGGTTTTATGATCGTTGGGGAGAAAAATCGTGCTCCAACTAATATTGTGATAAATGGCGAAAAGAGCAGTGAGTAAAAAAATTATCCCGATGGCGAGTCGCCATTTGGGTTGAACCGATGCAAACGCTTTCCCGAGTTCAATCGCAGTAGCTACATTGGGCGAGTCCGGTGCTCCCTGAGGCTGGAATTGCGGTTCTACATTCAGCTGATAACCGCGTTTTGAGTAGTGAACAATAAATTCCTGATCACCGATAAGCTCATTCAAGGCGCTTCGTAATGCATTAATACTTTTCTGAACCGAGCCATGGGTAACCACCCGGCCGGCCCACAACTGTTGAATCAACTCTTCGCTGCTGATGACCCGATGCTGGTTGCGGGCAAGGTAATGTAGTACTGCCATCACCTTAGGTTGAACTTTAATGCTGCGGTTGCGGGCCCATAAGGTATTGTGTGGTGGAGAGACTTTAATTTCTCCCAGCATAAAACCGGTGTCCGGATTTGAGCCTGTTACAGGTGTGGAACCTGTTGAAGTCAGCATAGTGGTGCCTTTCGCGGTAAGTTTTTCTTATTGGTTTTTGTATGGTCATCCAGTGTTACCCAAGCGTTGACCATAAGTGTAATTTTGCAAGAACAGCATTGGATAAGACAAGTAATGCCTCTCTTTTAGGTGTTTCTATATTATTGATTTTTAAAAAGAAAATTTTGGTAAGCAAAAGGTAAGGGCGAAGTTTCCGGATGGTCAGTGTTTCCTTTGCTGTTTGCCCTATATTGGAATCACACACATCCTCCGCTGTGTTGATGAGTGTCCTCCGGATCACAACATAAAAGGTAAGGCTATGAAATTATCACTACTCATCCTGATGTTTACATGTCCGTTAGTGGCATTGGCCGAGTCCGGGCCAGCCCCTCTGGATGCAAATGCACCCCTGGTTTACGTCAACCAGAACCTTGGCTTTAATGTTGAGGGCTATAAATACAAACAATCTGAATATCCCTGTGATATAGACAAAGTATTGGTGAGTAATCTTATCGATAAATCGCGTGCAGATGGCATCAAGCTGGAACCGGTGAGCACGTCCGATAAAATCCGTAATGGCACTATTCCGGTTCTCGCGATCGACGTAGAACAATTGGTACTCGGCGATGAAAAACGTCAATTTGGCACCAGGCAAAGCTCTAATTTGCCAAAAGTCCAGGTCACTGTTGCCCTAATAAAAGGCAAGGACATGGTTACCGCTAAGCATACTTGCGCCATTATGACGTTGAATGAATTCACTCCCTCTACCAACGTGCTGGATATGGGAAGTAACGGTGTTACTGTTTGTTCCGCAACGCGTAAATGCCTTAATGATCTTGGCAAGGATATTGTTGACTGGATGTCACCGCAGGTTAAGTAAAGGAACATTTTGTCCCGAATTTTAAAGAGCCACCCTTAGCGGTGGCTTTTATATTTTTGTGCCTGGCTTCGTATAAATTAGAAATAGGCTGTATAAATTAACAGGTACTGGTTGCGCGTACAGCTTTTTACTGTATAGTACGTCCATGGCCGCAATAATGTTTGCGTCCGCCCCATAAGAATCATTGTCATAAAGTTTTTCATTGCATAAGTTGAGGTGTGAAATGGATGCTAATAAAGAAAAGGCGTTACAAGCGGCGTTGAGTCAAATTGAACGCCAATTTGGTAAAGGGACTGTCATGCGCATGGGGGATCGCGAAGATCTGGTGATCCCTGCAATTTCTACCGGATCTTTGGGGTTGGATGTTGCACTCGGTATTGGCGGCTTGCCTAAAGGTCGAATTATCGAAATCTACGGACCTGAATCTTCCGGTAAAACTACTCTCACATTGCAAGTTATTGCCGAAGCACAGCGCCAGGGTGGTACTTGTGCTTTTATCGATGCAGAGCATGCGCTCGATCCTATCTATGCCACCAAGTTAGGTGTAAATGTTGAGGATTTGATCGTTTCCCAACCGGATACCGGCGAACAGGCTCTGGAAGTAACTGACATGTTGGTGCGTTCTGGTGCAGTAGATGTGTTGGTCGTTGACTCGGTAGCGGCGTTGACACCTCGTGCTGAAATTGAAGGTGAGATGGGTGATCACCACGTAGGTCTGCAGGCACGCTTGATGTCGCAGGCGCTGCGTAAAATTACCGGCAATATCAAAAACGCCAACTGCCTGGTGATTTTTATTAACCAGATTCGTATGAAAATCGGTGTTATGTTTGGTAATCCTGAAACTACTACAGGCGGTAACGCACTGAAATTTTATGCATCTGTGCGATTGGATATCCGCCGTATCGGTGCAGTAAAAGAGGGTGAAGAGGTTATCGGCTCTGAAACCCGTGTAAAAGTTGTTAAAAACAAGGTAGCTCCACCGTTCAAGCAAGCTGAATTCCAGATCCTGTATGGTTCGGGCATTAATCGCTTGGGTGAAGTGGTTGATTACGGTGTTAAGTTGGGGCTGATTGATAAGGCGGGTGCCTGGTATAGCTATCAAGGTAACAAAATTGGCCAGGGTAAAAATAATGTAATGAAATTCTTGCAGGAAAATCCTACGATTTCACAGGAGTTGGAACAAAAGGTCCGCTCTGAACTTTTGGCGACACCTGCACTCTCATTAAGTGCAAGCGGCGGTGACGCAGAAGATATTGAAGTGTAATTCTTTGTACAAAACATTAAAAAGCCCCCGGTGTCTGCACAACGGGGGCTTTTTATTACAGAATTCTTCTTGCCAGTGCTCGTTGTGCTCAGTATTCTGATTTTAGTTATTGGAAGCTGGTCAAAAAAATCCAGCATTAATAATAGGATAGGGCGCTTAAGTTCCATGATTGGTGAATTCGAGGCAGGTATGAAAAAGTTTACGTTGTTAATTGCATTATGCAGTTCATTATTGTTTGCAGGTTGTACAACCCAGCCATATGTAGAAACTGATCATCAGGCTGATTACGATTTTTCAGCATTGAAAACCTTTAGTGTTGCAGAAACCAGGCAGGACACTAAAGAAAATATCCTGATTTCCCCGTTCACGCTTAGCCATATTCATTCAGCACTGCAAAGTGAATTAGCGAAGCGCTATCAAAGTGCCGCTACCGGTGCAAAACCGGATTTTATCGTGAGCTATCATGTGGTGGTGGAAGAAAAGATAGATCCTCGCAGTTATGATGACCTTTATGGTTTTGGATTCTATGGTCGTGGGTATTATCGTTATCCAAGTCCGTTTTTTCATGGCCCAGGTGCGGGATTGCGAGTGTATAACCAGGGTAGTTTGATTATCGATATTGTTGATGCGAAAACTGAAAAACCTATCTGGCGAGGTGTTTCGGAAAAGCGTTTAAGCCGGGGTATGGCTCCGCAACAGCAGCGTGAAGTATTAAGCACGGCGGTAACGGAAGTAATTGCTTATTTTCCACCGGTTCAATCTGCATCGAAAAAGTAGATATAAATGAAAGGAAAAATGGCCGCAATTGCGGCCATTTTTTTAATTGTGATTGAACGAAAAGCGCTCGATGATGATGTATTCATCAGGAAACAATTTGATGTCTGAGCAAGTTACTCTTTCTGATATTCGTCTTGCTGCCATGAATATGTTGGCTATGCGTGAGCATTCCCAGGGAGAGTTGACTGAGAAGTTGCAGCGCAAGTTTTCTGATGTGATGCTTATTTCCCAGGTTCTTGCTGCCTTGAAAGAGCAAAACCTGCAATCTGATGAACGTTTCACCGAAGCCTTCATTACTATGCGGCAGCGTCAAGGTAAGGGCAGTGTATTAATCAGGATGGAGTTACGTGAGCGCGGCGTAGCCATCCCCTTGATCAATTCATTTATTGATGATGCGGATCCCAGTTGGTTTCTGCTCGCACAGGCGGTTCGCAACAAGCGTTTCAATCAGTTCCCGGCAGATGGGCGTGAAAAAGCCAAACAGATGCGCTTCCTGCAGTCGCGAGGGTTTGCCAGTCGTCATATACAAGCGGCGTTTACCGACCCCGCGTGCGACTAACTATGGCACCTTGAACCTGCACCCAATCTTTTCTAGATCAATCACTTATTTCACAGGCGATTTTCACAGTTAATCAGGTTTTACATGACACGCTATATATTCGTAACCGGTGGTGTTGTTTCTTCATTGGGCAAAGGCATCGCCTCGGCTTCATTGGCAGCAATTCTTGAAGCTCGCGGTCTTAAAGTGACCATTATGAAGCTGGACCCTTACATCAACGTAGATCCGGGTACTATGAGCCCTTTCCAGCATGGGGAAGTATTCGTTACCGAAGATGGTGCCGAGACTGATCTGGATCTTGGCCATTACGAACGCTTTATTCGTACCAAAATGACCCGCCGTAACAACTTTACTACGGGCCGCGTCTATGAAACCGTGCTGCGCAAAGAACGCCGTGGGGATTATTTAGGGGGTACCGTACAGGTAATTCCACATATTACCGACGAGATCAAACGCCGTATTCTTGAAGGGGGCCGCGATGTAGATGTGGCCCTGGTTGAGATTGGCGGTACAGTGGGCGATATTGAATCCCAACCATTCCTTGAAGCAGTACGCCAATTAAAAGTAGAGATGGGCTCTCGTGCATTGTTGATGCATTTGACGCTGGTTCCCTATATTGCTACCGCTGGCGAAACCAAAACCAAGCCAACACAGCACTCTGTAAAAGAGTTGCGCTCCATTGGCTTGCAGCCAGACATTTTGTTATGCCGCTCAGAGAAAATGGTCGACGAAGATTCGCGCCGCAAGATTGCGCTCTTTACCAACGTTGCCGAGCGTGCCGTAGTGCCTTTGCCTGACGCGGATACTATTTACTCGATCCCTCGCCTGTTACAAAGCTTTGGCCTCGATCAAATCGTGGTTGAGCTGCTTGGCTTGCAATGCCGCGAGGCTGATTTGGGCGAGTGGGACAAAGTTGTTGATGGCAAATTGAATCCGGTAAATTCCGTGACTATTTCCATGGTCGGCAAATACATGGAATTGCTGGATGCCTATAAATCCCTGATCGAGGCATTGACGCACGCCGGTATCCATACCAGTACCAAAGTAAATATTAATTACATCGACGCCGAGCGCGTGGAAAAGGAAGGTGTCGGTATTCTGAAAGATGCGGATGCGATTCTGGTCCCTGGCGGATTCGGTGAGCGCGGTGTGGAAGGCAAATTAATGGCTGTGCAATATGCACGTGAGAGCAAAGTCCCTTATTTGGGGATTTGCCTGGGAATGCAATCAGTAGTGATTGAATTCGCACGCAATGTACTGGGTTTAAAAGGGGCCAACTCTACGGAGTTTGATCGTAATTCACCGAATCCTGTCATCGGTTTGATTACTGAGTGGATCACATCTGACGGTGAAGTAGAAAAGCGTGATGAGTCTTCCGATCTCGGTGGGACTATGCGTTTAGGTGCACAAGAATGTCGTTTGGTTGCAGGCTCCAATGCCCGCAATATTTATGGTGCTGATGTGATTGTTGAGCGTCACCGCCATCGTTACGAAGTAAACAACAATTACGTTGATCAATTGCAAAAAGCCGGTTTAAAAATTGGTGGATGGTCTGCAGATGATACGTTAGTTGAAATGGTAGAAATTCCCGACCATCCATGGTTTGTGGCATGTCAGTTCCACCCGGAATTTACTTCCACTCCACGCGATGGACATCCATTGTTTACCGCCTTTGTCAAAGCAGCATTGGCAAATAAAAAATAATTCCGTAGGGGCGCAATTTATTGCGCCCTGAATCTATTGTGCCTTTGGTCTTTATTAAGACTCCTTGGTCAAAAAAGGAACTCATGTGTCACAACAAATTGTAAGCATTGGTAAGGTTCAAGTTGGTAATTCACTGCCGTTCGTTTTATTTGGCGGTATGAATGTTCTTGAGTCGCGCGATATGGCCTTGCAAGTTGCAGAAGCCTACGTGAAAGTCACCCGAAAATTAGGTATACCCTACGTCTTCAAGGCCTCGTTTGATAAGGCCAATCGCTCTTCCATTCATTCCTATCGTGGTCCCGGAATGGAAGAGGGATTAAAAATTTTCCAGGAGATCAAACAAACGTTTGATATTCCTGTGATTACCGATGTACATGAGATTCATCAATGTCAGCCCGTTGCTGATGTTTGCGATGTAATTCAGTTGCCAGCATTCCTCGCACGCCAAACTGATTTGGTTATTGCCATGGCTAAAACCGGTGCAGTGATCAATATTAAAAAACCGCAATTTCTCAGCCCGGGCCAAATGAAAAACATTGTGGAAAAGTTTGCTGAATGTGGAAACGAAAAAATTATTTTGTGTGATCGCGGTACCAATTTTGGTTACGACAATCTTGTAGTCGATATGCTTGGTTTCCGCACCATGCGCGAGGTGAGCGGTAATGCGCCGGTAATTTTTGATGTAACGCATTCGTTGCAGTGTCGTGATCCAATGGGTGCTGCGTCCAGTGGTCGCCGCCACCAGGTTGCCGAGCTTGCGCGTGCGGGTCTGGCAGTTGGCCTGGCAGGATTATTTTTGGAAGCCCACCCCGATCCGAATAAAGCCAAATGTGATGGCCCCAGCGCTTTGCCTCTTGATAAGCTCGAGCCATTCCTGCATCAAATGAAAACTATTGATGATGTAGTAAAACATTTTCCGCCTTTGGATATTCAATAGTTTTTTGGATATCGAGTAAAACGTTAGTTACTAACTGATTTTTTGTAGAAACACTCTCTGGAGAAAAAACGAATGACTAAGATTGTTGACATCAAAGCTTTTGAAATCCTGGATAGCCGCGGCAATCCAACTGTATTGGCCGAAGTTATTCTGGAAGATGGATCTGTAGGTTCAGCGGCAGCGCCGTCAGGTGCTTCTACCGGTTCACGCGAAGCTTTGGAACTGCGCGATGGCGACAAGTCACGTTACCTGGGCAAAGGCGTGTTAAAAGCGGTTAACAACATCAATACCACTATTAAAAATCTGGTAGTTGGCTTTGATGCGCTGGATCAACGTGCGCTTGATAACGCCATGATCAAGGCTGACGGTACTGATTTCAAAACCGTATTGGGCGCTAACGCGATCCTCGCAGTTTCCCTCGCAAACGCCAAAGCTGCGGCAATCTCCAAAAAGGTTCCGCTCTACGCACACATCGCTGACTTGAACGGTACTCCAGGCAAATATTCTATGCCCGTTCCGATGATGAACATCATCAACGGCGGTGAGCATGCTGACAACAACGTCGACATTCAAGAGTTTATGGTTCAGCCGGTAGGTGCAAAAACCTTTGCTGAAGCCCTGCGTGTTGGCGCCGAGATTTTCCACAGCCTGAAAAAAATCCTGCACGACAAAGGGTTGAACACGGCGGTAGGTGACGAAGGAGGTTTTGCTCCAAACCTGCCATCTAATGAGGATGCACTGAAAGTTATCGCTGAGGCAGTTGAAAAAGCTGGCTACAAATTAGGCGAGAATGTAACCCTGGCGTTGGACTGCGCTTCTACCGAATTCTACAAAGATGGTAAATACGATCTGGCTGGCGAAGGTCGTGTATTTACTACTAACGAGTTCTCGGATTACCTGGCTGATCTCGCTGCCAAGTATCCAATCATTTCTATTGAAGACGGTAAAGACGAAAGCGATTGGGCTGGCTGGGCTGACCTGACTCAAAAAATTGGCCACAAAATTCAATTGGTCGGTGACGATCTGTTCGTAACCAATACCAAAATTTTGAAAGAAGGTATTGAGAAGAAAATCGCTAACTCTATTTTGATCAAGTTCAACCAGATCGGCTCTCTGTCGGAAACTCTGGATGCAATCAAAATGGCGCAAGACGCTGGCTACACTGCAGTAATTTCTCATCGTTCTGGCGAAACTGAAGATACCACCATTGCTGATTTGGCGGTTGCCACCGCTGCAGGTCAAATCAAAACCGGTTCTCTGTGCCGTTCAGATCGCGTATCCAAGTACAACCGTCTGCTGCGCATTGAAGCTGAATTGGGTGCAGCTGCTCCATACAAGGGTCGTGCTGAATTCAAGTCGTAAGTGAAACAATAATAAAGGCCGAAGTTTCGGCCTTTATCACTTTGGTTGTTGTTTCCGGTTAAAAATAAATTTTCATGTAGTTAAAATAAAAAATCTGGCATTGATGTAACACTATGAAATGGTTGCTGGGCATTTTGATTATTTTATTGGCTTACCTGCAATACCGGTTATGGATCGGTGATGGCAGCCTGGCCCATGCCCATCGTCTGGAAGGTGAAATTCATCTGCAACAAGCCGAAAATGATCGTATGCGTGAACGCAACCGTATTTTGGATGTTGAGGTCGAAGAGTTAAAGTCCGGGCTCGATACCATTGAAGAGCGCGCCCGTAACGATATTGGCCTCATCAAGAAAGATGAAACTTTTTTTATGTTGCTGGATGAGAAGCAGTAACCGTAAAATCCCGTTGGTATGAACTTACCACACACACCTGATTATTCTCATGAATTCTCCTGATATTTCTCAAGCACCGGTTTATTGGGTTATTGTTCCGGCTGCCGGTGTCGGTTCGCGTATGGGCGCTAATTGCCCCAAACAATATCTGCCTCTTTTAGGCAAAACTGTTCTGGAACATACACTGGAGCGTTTGCAGTCAATCCCGTTAGTCAAAAGCGTTCATCTGGTATTAGCTGGTAATGATGAATTTTGGCTGGAGTTAGCTTGTGCCAACAACAAGAACATTATTCGTGTTGGCGGTGGTCGTGAACGTGCGGATTCCGTATTAAACGGATTGAATGCGTTGCCTGCTTGGGCAAAAGAGACCGATTGGGTTTTGGTTCATGACGCCGCTCGCCCCTGTGTGCGTGCGCAAGAAATTATAAAACTCATCGAGGCAGTAGCTGATCATCCCGTTGGCGGTATTTTAGGTGTGCCAGTTAGCGATACCTTAAAACAAGTCTCGAATGCCACTATTGATACAACAATTGATCGCAGTTTGCTTTGGCAGGCACAAACACCACAATTATTTCGTGTGGGTTTGCTGCGCAATTGTTTACAGCAAGCGTTGTCCGAAGGAAAAACAATCACTGATGAGGCCTCTGCATTGGAGGCTTATGGTTATCACCCGCTAATGGTTCAAGGGCGGAGCGATAATATCAAAATCACTCGCCAGGAAGATCTGGCAATTGCTGCTATGCTCATGCAGCAACAAAACAATATTGATTAGTTAATTTGCGGAATTTTTTATGTCGATGCGCATAGGTAATGGCTACGATGTTCACGCGTTTGGTGACGGAGATAAAATCGTTATTGGTGGTGTAGTTATCCCGCACCACCATGGACTGGTCGCACATTCAGATGGTGATGTGCTCTTGCATGCATTGTGTGATGCATTGTTGGGGGCCGCAGCCTTGGGTGATATTGGCAAACATTTTCCCGATACTGATATGCAGTATCGCAACGCAGATAGCCGTTCATTATTGCGTATGGTTTATGCAAAAGTGAATCAACAAGGTTGGAAATTGGTCAATGCGGATATGACCATAGTTGCCCAGGCTCCGCGCATGGCAAATTATATTCCGCGTATGCAAGGGACTATTGCTGTTGATTTGCAATCCACTATCAGTCAAATCAATGTCAAAGCAACTACTACCGAGCGTTTGGGATTCACCGGGCGGGAGGAAGGTATTGCGTGTTATGCAGTGGTATTACTCGAAAAAATATAAATTGTCGCTGATAAGGATTTCATATGCCGCTTAAAAATTCCGATTTCCGCTCACCCTGGTGGATGTTTAACGGGCATTTACAAACCCAATTGCCGGTGTTGTTGCGCCGCATTAAACTTCAATCTCGTTGTATAAATATTCCCACACAGGATGATGATCAATTAAGTGGAAATTTATATCTAGCCAAGGGGCAACCGCAAACACGGTTGTTGATTATTTCGCATGGACTGGAGGGAAGCAATCAACAACCGTATGTTTTGGGGATGACCCAAACAACACTTCAGCAAGGTATCGATGGAAAGCCGGTTGATGTACTTACCTGGAATTTGCGTGGTTGTGGTGATCCGGATAATTCATCATTTCGACTGTATTATGCTGGATCAACGCAAGATTTTGACGATGTAATTACCTGGGCTACCCGGCAAGGATATACAGATATTTATCTGGCTGCTTATTCTTTGGGCGGCAATATTGTTTTGAAATGGCTGGGAGACCAAGGTGAAGCGGTTCGCTTGCGTGGAATAAAATCTGTTTGTGCGGCTTCAGTGCCGGTTGATCTCGCAGCTTGTGTGAATACATTGGATAAATGGTCTAACCTGGTTTATAGAATTTATTTCGTTACCAGTATGAAGTGGCGATTAAAACGCAAGGCAGCAAAATATCCGGGCAAGATTGATTTATCCAGGTATAGGGGCGTCAACAGTTTTTATTCCTATGATGATATTTTTTCTGCGCCATTGAACGGTTTTGCCAATGCAAATGAATTGCATGAAAAAGTCAGTGCCGTTCATGCACTCGAAAAAATTGCGGTGCCGTGCCTCATGGTATCTGCACAGAATGATCCTTTTTTAAATGATGATTGTATTCCAAAGAAAATTTCGGAAAATCATCCCTGGATAACGCTTGAAGTCACGGCTACGGGTGGGCATGTTGGTTTTTTAAGTCGTGATTACGAGTGGTGGCTGGACCAGCGCTTTCTCGAATTTTTTAATGCAACTAAATAAGCAGGTATGTTTTGGCTGAATTTAATCTGGATTTTCCCCGCGCTTACGGTGAATTAACGGCTACGGCAACTTTCCGTGAGCAGCCCGAAGATTTTCAAGTGGATGAAGACCTCGGTTTTTCTCCCGCGGGTTTGGGAGAGCATGTTTTTTTACATATCCGTAAACGAGGGGAAAATACTGCCTGGGTAGCAGAAAAGATTGCTGCTTTGGCTGGTGTTAATGTCAACGACGTTGGTTATTGCGGGCGAAAAGATCGCCATGCGGTTACGACACAATGGTTTAGCGTTTATTTACCCAAAGGGCCGGAACCAATGTGGGGGACTATCAACTCTGATTCTATTCATCTGCTTGCCGTTTCTCGCCATCAACAAAAACTGCGCCGTGGTGATCATCAACAGAACCATTTTGTTATTTGTTTGCGTAATGTGAAAACGGATGAGCGAAAATTGCTGGAACAAAAAATTGATAAAATTTTTTCTCTTGGTGTCCCTAATTATTTTGGCGAACAGCGTTTTGGCCGCAACGGTAACAATTTAATTGAGGCCGAGGCAATTCTGGTGGGCGGTAAACGTTACCGTGATAAACAAAAACGTGGACTTATGTTGTCTGCGGCGCGATCATTTTTATTCAATCGAGTGTTAGCTGCGCGTGTAATTGCCGGCACCTGGTCACAACGCCTTGATGGTGACACCGAAAGTTTTTCTACTGGCCCCTTATGGGGACGAGGGCGTTCATTGGCAACGGGCCAAGTGGCAGAATTAGAGCAACTGGTGTTGGACAATTGGCGTGAGTGGTGCAATGGATTGGAGCATGCAGGTCTGTTACAGGAGCGGCGGGCATTGCAATTGATTCCGCATAATGCGGCTTACCAATGGCACGGTGAGCATTTGTTATTAAAATTTTCATTGGAAGCCGGGGAGTTCGCAACTGCAATCCTGCACGAATTGTCGGTACTACAGACAACAACTGCTACGCAAGAGTAAGTCCGTAGTACGGTGCCCTGTGCTATAGTGGCTACTTTAATTTTTTAGTATTGGGCAACTAGCGAAAGGGGGCTTGGACATGACTAACTTATTGATGCAAGGCGTTGGTATGACCTCGCTACGCACCCGTGAGCGTCTGATCCAGCGCCTGCGTGATCAAGGCGTGTCCAATATGAAAGTCCTGGATGTAATGCTCAATACTCCTCGCCACATTTTTCTTGATGAGGCGTTGTCTCACCGTGCATATGAAGATACGGCGTTACCTATAGGGCACGGTCAAACTATTTCCCAACCGTATATCGTTGCACGCATGACAGAAATATTGCTTGGTGCAGCAGGCAGTAAATTAACCAAAGTGCTTGAAGTAGGCACGGGCTCCGGATACCAAACCAGTATTCTCGCCCAACTGGTGCCGCAGGTTTATAGCGTAGAGCGTATTAAGCCGCTCCAGGATAAAGCCCGTGATCGCTTTCGCCAGATGGGCTTGCGGAATATCCAATTGCGCCATGCCGATGGTGGATTTGGCTGGCCTGAAGCAGGTCCTTATGACGGGATCCTCAGTACTGCAGCGCCCCAATCAATTCCTGACGAACTGTTAAAGCAATTAGCACCTGGTGGCGTTTTGGTGATTCCTATTGGCGGGCGAGAGCAGCAATTGCATTTGATTTTACGCGATGGGGAAACGGATAATTTCATTACCCAAATTCTTGAACCGGTAAAGTTTGTTCCTTTTTTATCAGGAACTTCACGGTAAATCTTCATCTAAAGTCTAGAATCCGTGCCACGGGGGTTAGAATCCTCCCGAAGGATGTTTTTTTGGATTCAAAAAAGTGCGTATTTTTCAAACAGCCACCTGTTTTTATGCCCTATAAACC
>JAGKWO010000070.1 GCA_021151835.1 Gammaproteobacteria bacterium | reverse complement strand
GTTTTGGGCCGGTAGTACGAACCCTGTTCAGTCCGCCCCCATGATTTCGTACTTCGTGGTGGTGGTTTCTAACCAAAACCGCGAGATTTTCATTATGGATAATACGATTATTCCGCCCCCGTTCCCCAACACCTGCGTTATTAAACTCGATCAACTCCAATACGCGTTTTATAAAAAATCCCGTCTTGAAATTCATTCGCCCACCGGCGAAGCAATTACTGTACTCAGCACACCAGTGCCAGTCGTAACGGATGAAGATGCGGTGCATCAACTGTATTGTCAGACGCTGGTATTGGAGATGTTGTTGTATGAAGTTAATGAGCGCGGGAAGTTACCGCAGTGGGTAATTAATAGTGTTGCGCGGGTGATAGACAGGATTGACCTGCATCTTAAGAAACAGTTGTCGATGTAGAAAAAATATAGGCGGCTATAAAGCCGCCTATATTGTTGGATAACAATTTAACAACAATCAGTTAGCCTTATCCGGCATTCTTGAGTAGTTTTTTAAGTGGAACAGGAGCTAACCCTTTTTCTTCTTCCGTTGCGTAAATTTCGCATAATCTGCTTAATTCCACTTCATACCTATATTTGCTTTCTTCGTAATCGTCGCTATCAGTTGTTTCAGACTGGGATAGTAAATCATAGTAACGAATTGCATCCTCCAGTGCCTGGATACAAACAGCCAGTGTTCTTATGTCAACGTTTGGCATTTGGACTAACTCTTTTTCGTCAGATATCTGCAAATGCTTCCCACTCATCTTCAAAACCAGCATTTCTAAAATAGGCCATTAAAGTATTAATTACTTTTTCTAGCAAATACTCGCACTGAGCCGGGTCTTCCTGGTATTGGTGTTCATTGGATTTTTCGACCATTTTCCAAAAAAATTCTGCTATATGAAGTGCCTCACTTTTATTGGAAATTTCATCTTTATTAATAATTCTTTTGGTCTCATCGTCATTGAGTAAATCAGCATAGAAAAGAATAATTTCTTTCTCTTCACTTAATCTCCATGGGATCATTTTATTACCTTCGATGCATCACGAATAATTGTCATTCTATCGGCTACCCACTGAAGTTTTGCCACAAGTTCATGTACAGTCATTTTTCGTGTAACAACGAGAAAATAATGCCTGTCATCTTTTTGGTCTGGCACGAACTTCAAGTCGGGTGGCAAATCTGCTTTCTCAAGAACCCAATAAACATGGACATTTTTTCCAGGATTCTTTGAGGATTTTAATTTATATATTGATTTCAGATGGCTCCACGAGGCAGAAAAGCTCAACCCCATTTGGTCGTGTGGTTCAATCCAATTAAGACAATGCGAGAAACAGTAATCACCTTTTTGGATGCCATTTATAAGCGTTACTCCATCTTTTACATCTTGATTTCGATAAAAGACAGGGCTACCACCTTCAGGTATTGGTCTTGCCAACACTTTCCCTTCTTTGCCTTCGAGAGTTTTGATGTACTCTCTTAAGTCTGTGAGTATTTTAAACTGTTCCAATTTGGCTCCTTATTGGTTAGTTATTATGATCACTACGAATCATAAATTTTTTCGAGAAAAATTTATGATACCAGTACCATATTTTTCTACGGATTTTTCTACTAATGGTTTTAAAAATAAGCGAAGCTCAGCAAGCTCATTACCAATACCTGCTATCTCATCATTGTCATCAGATGTTTCACATATATAAAGCTTTCTATTTTCCATATCAATTAATGCTTCGAGCACTATTTTTAATTCCGACTCAACTATTTCTAGATGAAAACTGCTCATGCCGCCTTACCCTCTTTTTTGAAGCAGAGTCAGAATAATATTTGCACACTAATTAACTATCTATGTAAGCCGTCACGTATCGAGGATTTAGAAGCATGCTTCAGATCTATGCCATCTTAAGCCAAGATAAAAACCTGAAAAATTCTGGACTCATCTGTTCATTAGGAATCTCTTGCCTCACTCGCCAATATCTTCTAAATACTCATTAATACCATAATTTACATATTGACCATACTTTTCTAGCAAACCGTGAAACTCGATTTCAGATGTACCTAGAATTTTTCCTCCCTGAACACCATTTATCTTTTTTGATTTGTAAAGCCATACGGAAAGGAATTCAAGCATCTCGATTTCGCTGAATCCGGTTTTTTCAGCAACTTCATCCAAAATTTCGATTTTCATTATTTATCCTTAGCTGAAGCAATGATGGGTGGCATGACTTGCTAAAAAAATATGTTATTGGTCGTCGGTGACGATAGCGAAAATGTGCTTGTTTTACTGGTAGCTTGCCTCTAAATATTCTGACGATCTAAAAAGCCCGAAAGCAAATTTCCCCGTAATCTTTACCTGTTCAATTAACTCCAATATATCTTCCATGTCCTCGCTTTGAGAAATCCATTTGGCCCCCTCGGCCGGAGATATATGAAACAACTCAACTAATTCCAGCCTGCCATCATTCATTTTCTGTAGAAGCTGCTCTTTTACATCTGGCTCAGAATGCGAAAACGTAGCTGCTTCTCCAAATGTAAATTCCGAGCCGTCCATGTCGAGCGGACTTCCTTCCAAAATTTTCGCCTTTAGCGAAACTACCCATAGCACCTTATTCATTAAACCTCCAAGTAAAAAATAATCGCCAAAAAATGAATACTATGTACCTATGTTAAGTATCTCCATGCAAACCATCACAGAGTGAGCAACTAAAGAGTGCATCATTTTTCTAATTAGTGCCCGTTGCACTAAGCAATCCTTGATTCTTCAAAATCCGGTATTGCCTCTATATTACGTGGCCAGTCTGGCCGATGTGCGCAAAATATATTAGCGGATACCGGTTCAGTGGGTTCTGTTTCCAATAAACCAAGTGCGATTTCAAATGGAGCATTAGGAGTTGTTAATCTGTAAAAGATGCTTGAGCCACAATTGGAGCAAAAGCCTCTGTGTGCTTTTTGGGAGGAATAGAAAACTTTAATAAGTTCAAATCCGGATTCCCAATTTATGTTTTCGGCATTTACTGTACCGAAGGTTCCATAGGCAGCACCGCTGAATTTTCTGCACATTGAGCAATGGCAATTTGCAATTGAAGAATCGAATTTTTCAAAACTGAATTTAACCCCACCACACAGACAGCTGCCGTTCATGTATTCGCCTCCTGATTGTTGAGATTGCTATGTGTTAGTAATGCTACTGAGTACAATCTTGATCTAATGAGTCGATGAAAAATATGTTGTCCAGATCCAGCTTCTTTCCTGATTTGATAAATTCTGAAACTTGGGTAGAAAAGCCATCATCATTACTCTCACCGGGATAGATTTGGCTGCCGGAGCATATGCTGGTTGTTCCATCATTTGTGTAAATTATGTATTGAAAGCCAACATTAAAAGGTATACCGCAATCGCCACCACCAAAACCGCTATAGAGTTTTTTCAAAGTTTTTGGGTTGCCTTTGAGCGACTTTACAAGTTTAAAGTCTGCCGCAACACTTTTTAAAAATTCTTCGCCCGAGCCGTTTATTTTTGTCGACGTTATAGTGGCTATAAAAACGTACTTTGAGTTTTTAATTACCTTTTCCAGATCAACTTTGCCACAGCTGCATGCTATTGAAAGCGACGGCAATAAAGATAATACAAGTAAAATAATTATTCGCATGATTTCCTCTGTTCTGCGGGGTGGATCCTGGGCGGCTTCATTGCATTCCATCTCATGTTGTGATCAATCACCTTATATTGCCTTCATGGTTGCTGCGCTTTCTTGATCGGCGCCATCGCGCCCCTACGATACAGGACACGGTAAACCAAACAAATATATCAACGTATAGGCTGGTTTGCTCAAATCTGGCCCCGCTCCAGTAGCACTGCTCAAAGAAAATCACGGGAAATCCGATATAAGCGCAACCATCAACGGGGAGTTCGTTGTCGAGTAGGTAGGGCGCTAAATGAATGAGCCCGAAATAAAGTGTGCTTCTAACGAAACCATCGGCAAATGCCGAATTACCTATCTGTTTGTTTAGTCTCATCTCTTGTCCTTTCTGCGCTGAAAGCGGTATTCATCAGCGGTGTATAAGTGGTACTTTTATGTATTGTAAAACCGTGGAACGGCAACTTAAACTTTATTCGCAAATGCAATGCAGAATTATGGTTAACGGTTTGTTGCGAGCTTGCCCCTAAGATATCACCACAGTTGTAACAAACAGCCAGTTGCTTACTCTATCCCTGTGATGAACATATAATTTTGGCCAAACCTGTGAGGTAGCAATGGCTCTCTCCCGATTTTTTAAATCATTTGTGTTATTCATGTTGGCCCTGGGCAGCTATTCGTTTGCGGAACCCATGCCAGCAACCCGGCATCTGGATACTATTGTGGTTGGTGCGGGATGCTTCTGGGGAGTGGAAAAACGCTTTGAGGCAATCAATGGAGTGATTGATGCCGTTTCCGGTTATGCCGATGGTAAAGGTATCGAGCCCAATTATGAGGCAATCACGCAATATAAAAATAAGCAGAACCCGAATAACTACGCGGAAGTGGTGAAAATCACCTTCAATCCGGCGGTGGTCAATGTGACCGTGTTGTTACAGCGCTATTTTGAAATGCATGACCCGACGCAGTTGAATCGCCAGGGGAATGATGTGGGCACACAATATCGGTCAACCATTTTAACTAACAGTCAGGTGCAGGCCGATGCTGCACAACAAGTGCTTGATGCTTACCAGGTGTTATTAACTAAAGCGGGTTATGGTGCAATCACTACGAAAATAAAACCGCTGGAAAAGTTTTATCCGGCGGAAAAATACCATCAGGATTATCTGGCAAAAAATCCTAATGGTTATTGTCCTGATCATTCTACTGGCGTGAGGTTCGAGCAAAATGCTAATGCACACACTGACGTTGCCGATAATTCGGCGCTGCTGAAAGGCAAACATATTCTGGTGATCGATGCCGAAGAGTTTTGCCCTTACTGCAAAAAGTTTAAAGCGGATGTGGCGCAGGAATATAAAGGCGATATTCCGATGCATTTTCGCTTCGCAAGTCAATTGGATAAATTAACCTTGAAGACTCCGACCTGGGCTACGCCAACGATTATTTTGCTGGAAGATGGCAAAGAAGTGTTCGGCCGCCAAGGCTACATGAGTCCGGAGCAGTTCTATCTGTTGCTCGGAAAATTTAAACTGGGTGAGAGTGAAGCATTTAATGTTGCGTTTGAAGAAAGCACCGATGCTCGCTTTTGCAAACAATATGAAATTTTTAAGAATACACCGGATGGTGTTTTTGTCGATAAATTAAGCGGTGCTCCGCTATTTGATACGCGTGACCGTTTTAACTCCGGCAGCGGTTGGCTTTCATTTACCAAACCTGTGGACGGTTCGGTGGTTGAGATGTCCGATAATAGCCACGGTATGCAGCGCACTGAAATCCGTGCAAAGATTTCCGGCATTCATTTGGGGCATGTATTTGATGATGGGCCTGATGGAAAACCGCGTTACTGTATTAATGCTACTGTACTGGATTTTGTTCCGCGCTAAATAAGTATCTTCCGCTTCAACGCTGAACGCAGGGTTGAAGCGGATTTTGTATTTCGACATTTGGGTCGAGCGTAATAAGGCCGGCGGCAAAAGAATAAATTTAGCGGTAACTCCGCTGACACAATTGCCACAAATCTCTTTGTGCCCGGCATATTTTTGACAAACATCCCGCCTATGATGGCCACATGAACAAACGACATGGCTGTCGCAACCTTGAAAGGAATCTTGTTCATTAACTTCCGAAAGGAAACTCAAACCGGCTTGCCAACGCGGCAAGTAAACTGTGAAATTATTGCGAGGATGCAATCATGTTGAAATCAAAATCTGCTCTGTTTATCTCTTTGTTGTTTGTTGCCCAATTGGTGTCTGCCGGTACGGTAATGCTCGAACAATCTCCTGCTCCCATTGATCAATCGTTAAATGGTTCTGTGATTCTGGAAAAGCAGGCGGATAACGGCGGGGTAATTCTTGAAAAAAATATCATCGTTCAGAAGTATTTGGCGGGTGGCTTGCTAATTGAAAAATCGCCTGTACTTAACCGTGGTGGTGGCGTGATCCTGGAACGTGGTGGTATCAAGTTGCTGGGTGGCGGTGTGATCCTTGAGCGCGGCGGTGTCATCATGGAGGACAACCGGCTCGCGGGTGGCCTGATCATTGACAGGCACGTTGCCGGTGGTTTGATCATTGATCGTCACGGTAGATCCGTTTAATCATTTCTGGCGCTAACCACTTACTTTCCGCTCATGCAAACCGCAGCCCCCCGGATGGAGGCTGCGGTTTTGTCTATGCTTGTTAATAGAAAATAGAAATCAAAAATTTGCTTTCGATAAAATTTATATATTGATGGCATGGTGACATTCAATTAGCCCGCTGGCGCTCAACTCCCTAATCTGTGCCCAACGCAAACACATCAACCTAGTCCTAAACCACAGATCCGGGAGTCCACACATGGCTACTATCAATTCAGAAATCAAACCCTTTAACGCCCAGGCTTACCACCAGGGCAAATTCGTTCCTGTTAGCGATGCAGACCTGAAAGGCAAATGGTCCGTCGTATTCTTCTATCCGGCGGATTTCACCTTTGTATGCCCCACCGAACTGGGCGACCTGGCTGATAACTATGCCGAATTCCAGAAGCTGGGGGTCGAGATTTACTCGGTATCGACCGATACCCATTTCACCCACAAAGCCTGGCACGACAGCTCTGAAACCATCGGCAAGATCCAGTACCCGATGATCGGCGATCCAACCGGCACCATCACCCGTAATTTTGGCGTGATGATCGAATCCGAAGGCCTGGCTGAGCGCGGTACGTTTGTGATCGATCCGGAGGGCAAGATCCAGATTATCGAAGTGAATGCCGGTGGAATTGGTCGCGATGCATCCGAACTGCTGCGCAAAGTAAAAGCGGCGCAATATGTTGCGAATCATCCGGGTGAAGTGTGCCCGGCGAAATGGAAAGAAGGTGAAGCAACATTGGCGCCTTCATTGGATTTAGTTGGAAAAATCTAATTTATTGTCGATGTGAAGATTGATTGACTGCAGAAGCCCGCTCACAAGGCGGGCTGTTAAAAATACTACGGAGCACACACCATGTTAGATGCCGCGATCAAAGGCCAACTCAAAGCCTATCTGGAAAAACTGCAACGACCGATCCAACTGGTGGCCAGTCTGGATGAAAGTGCAAAAGCGCAGGAATTAAAAAATCTGTTGCAAGACATTTCTACCCTGTCTGACAAAGTCAGTATTCGTGAGCAGGGCAGTGCGCATTATCGCCCGTCGTTTTCTGTTGCTGGCCAGGGTGAACCGCCGCGCATTGAGTTTGCAGGAATTCCGATGGGGCATGAGTTCACCTCGCTGGTGCTGGCCTTGTTGCACTCCGGTGGTCATCCACCAAAAGTGGATGCAAAGACGATTGAACAAATTAAAGCGATCAAAGGCAGATTTCATTTTGAAGTATTTGTGTCGCTGTCGTGTCACAACTGTCCTGATGTTGTGCAAGCGGTAAATTTACTTGCCGCACTTAATCCGAATTTTTCGGCAACCATGATTGATGGCGCGCTCTTCCAGAGCGAAGTGGATAAACGCCAGGTCATGGCTGTCCCCAGCATTTATTTAAATGGTGAACATTTTGGCCAGGGCCGTATGAGCCTGGAAGAAATTATTGCCAAAATCGATACGGGTGCTGCCGAACGCGATGCACAAGCGCTCAGCGAAAAAGATCCGTTTGATGTGTTAGTCATTGGCGGTGGCCCCGCTGGTGCGGCGGCGGCGATTTATTCGGCGCGCAAAGGTATTCGCACCGGGGTGGTGGCTGAACGTTTTGGTGGCCAGGTGATGGATACGGTTGGAATCGAAAATTTTATTTCTGTTAAAGCCACTGAAGGTCCAAAGCTCGCGGTAGCATTGGAGCAACACGTTAAAGAATACGATGTCGATATCATCAATTTACAAAAGGCCAGCGACGTTATTCCTGGTGATAATCCCGGCGATTTGGTGGAAGTAAAACTGGCGAGCGGTGCCAGCCTGAAAAGTAAAAGTGTAATTCTTGCCACCGGCGCACGCTGGAGAGAAATGAATGTGCCCGGTGAAAAAGAATATCGCGGTAAAGGGGTTGCTTACTGCCCGCATTGCGATGGTCCGTTATTCAAAGGCAAGCGCGTGGCGGTCATCGGCGGTGGTAATTCGGGCGTGGAAGCAGCCATTGATCTGGCAGGAATTGTTGCCTGGGTGACGCTGGTTGAATTCGATTCAAAACTGCGCGCTGATGCAGTATTGCAACGTAAATTATTCAGTTTGCCGAACGTTACTGTGATCACAGAGGCATTAACGACAGAAGTTATCGGCGATGGTCAAAAAGTCACGGCACTGAAATACAAAAGCCGTAATACCGATGAGATCGCAACCGTAGAATTGGAAGGTATTTTTGTGCAAATTGGTTTGTTGCCCAACACCGATTTCTTGAAAGGTACCGTGCAATTAACCAATCGTGGTGAAATTGAAATTAACGCGCGCGGTGAAACGTCTGTGCCAGGTGTGTTTGCTGCGGGTGATTGCACTAATGTACCGTACAAGCAAATCATTGTCGCAATGGGAGCTGGTGCAACAGCATCACTGGGTGCGTTTGATCATCTGATTCGCTCCAGTGCGCCGCAGTAGTTTTAAAACCATCTGACGTGCAATTAAAATAAGCGCAGTTCCGGTCGACAGATTGGCTGCGCTTATTTATCTGGCTAGTAAATATCTGCGTTTTGGCTTTGTAACCTGTTGCCTGCGTTGTGCAAGCTGGATAATTCACGCTTGAATGCATCGATCAAATGATTTACATCATCCACCGGGCGCGCAGCAATACGGAAATACTGCTCACTCGAACCCAGCTTGTTGCCGCAATTACGAATAAAGCAGCCATGATTTTGCAGCATGCGATCACGCAATTCAGTACCATTGATGTCATCGCGCAGTTTGGCAAAGATAAAATTGGAATGGGTTGGGTAAACCGTAAATTCCGGTAACTCTTCAACACGCTCGGATAAGTAAATTGCATCCGCAATGGTTTTCATCCGGCTTTGGTGATAACTGGCGTGTTCGTTTTTAATTAAATGCAACAGCATTTCAGTAATCCCATTTACATTCCAATACGGCAGGTGTTTACGTAATTGTGCAATGTTAGCTTCATTGCTAATTGCAAAGCCCATGCGTAAGCCGTGTAATCCAACATTTTTCCCCAGGCTTTTTAAAACCCATGCATTGCGGTAGTTTGCCACATCATTTTTGATGCTGGGCGGTTCTTCACCGGAAAAATCGATAAAGGATTCATCGATAATAATATTGTCGAGATGTGCAAGTTCATCCAGCAGCCATAGGATTTGTTCGCGCGATAAAAGGGAACCGGTGGGATTGTTCGGGTTGCAAATAACGAGATTGCGCGCCCCGGAGGTCATTACTTCAGCTGCCAATTGTTCCGGTGACGCATATTGGTTTTGCGCATCTTCGTAATGGTATGTATGTAATTCAATACCCAAACCCTGCGGCTCCTCAATCCAGCGGCCAAATGATGGCACCGGCACGAATAAGCTCTCTTTAATGAACAGGGAATTTAACCAGGAAATAATTTCGGTAGAACCATTGCCCGCGATAATTGTTTTGGGGTTGGCAATACCGGAAAACTGCGCAATATTTTCCGCGATATTTTCGTTGGAGCCGGGATAATATTTCAACGCAAAGGCAATTCGCTCCTGCAATTTATCCATCACTTGTTGCGGTGGAAAATAGGGGTTTACTGGAATGCAGTAATCGCGTAAACCATTTATTTCCGTAAAGTGTTTTGTGAGGCTCGCAAAAGAAGGATTGTGTGTTGTTTTGGCAAACAGGCTAGTATCAAAAGCTGAATCTACTGATTTAAGCTGTGCCGACGTGCTTGTGTTGTTATTCATAGAGGGATTTCCAGTAGACCTGAGCCTTACCGCATCCGGGTTAATGATACCGCTGTTAACTGTCAGGAATTATATTGTTGTTTATCCATAAAAATTGCGCGCAATACTGCACGGGAATTGCTATTGGAAAACGCGGGAAAACAACAAAGAGGATGCGATGATGATCAGGTAATTATTATTAGTGTTGGTGAGCCAGCACCGGAAGGAGTAGCGCTGCTCGTTATGCAATTTACTGGAATTTACCAGCGCAAGCAAAAAACGGCAGCGGATTTGTGATGTTAGTCATTGGTTGTGCAGCGTTCAATACACAAAGCGATGTCCTTATCGATAAAGCCAGCCTTAATTTCAGGCTGCCTTCGAATTGTGTTGCACTAACGTTGCGTTGCGACGTGCGTTTGCTTTGCGCAACAGACGTTGCAATTGCGTGATACCTTCCGGCCAGTCGCCTAAATTGGATGCGCTATTAATGTGGCCGACATTTTTGAAGCGCAAATAATCCGCACCCCATAACAATGCCCAATAAGCTGCTTTCGCTTCGGTAAGCCAGGGGTCATTGCTGCTGGCAATAATTTGTGCAGACACTGGTAGTGCATGTTGCGGCAATTGTGCTGCTATATGGAATTTATCAGGGTCTGCCGGTGCTACTAAAAATAACGCGGCAATTTTTTCCGGAAATTCTTGCGCAATACTGGCGCTTGCCAGGGTGCCAAAACTGTGGGCGATAATTACGACTGGCTTATCGGCTTTTTGCAATTGCTGGCGGATGCCCTGTTTCCATTTCTCCAGATCAGGGGTGTCCCATTCAGCAAGTTCAATGCGTTTGCTGTGGGGGAGTTTTTCCTCCCAGCGGCTTTGCCAGTGATTTTCATCGCTATTGCGTAAGCCCGGGACAATCAATATGGGTTGATTGCGCAATGATTGGGGAAAAAGTGAATTTACATTGGACATGCTGCTGTCTCCACAAGTTGATGAGTGCAGCTTAGGGATTTTCATGCGGCTTGAAAAAGAATTGTTTTTTCTTTGCTTATATCGAAATTGTGCTTATATCCACAAAGACTTGGAACAACATTGTTTGCTGGTTAGAGCTGCGTGAATGCCAGGGCGATTCCCGCTGCAATCAGCGCTCCGCCCGAAAGGCGATTGAACCAGCGCTGGTGGGAAGGGGACTTTAACCAGCGCATAATGGCGCTGCCACCCAGGGCGTAAATAGCCATCCACAATAAATCCGTCGCCAGGAAAATCAACGTGAGTAGCGTGAATTGTGGAGTCATGGGTTGGTGGATATCAATAAATTGTGGAAAGAGTGCGCCGAAATAAATCAGTCCTTTGGGATTGGTTACGGCTACTAGCAGGGATTTCCAGAACAGGTGGCTGCTACGGATAGTTGGCAGTTCATCCTGCAGGTTATGTGGCGCCGCAAGGAACAGCGCGATGCCCAAATACACCAGGTACGCGGCGCCGATCCATTTAATTGTATGGAAAATCCATTCTGCCTCCCCCACCAGCAACCCCAACCCCACTGCCGATAGCAGCATCAACACCAGGTTACCGGTACTGGCCCCGAGCATCGTATAAATGGATTTCGCAAAGCCGAAGCGGCCTGCGTCAGCCATGCATGACAGCATTACCGGACCGGGGCTGGCGGAGACAATAAATGTGAGTGTGATAAACAGCCAGAGTTGTTCGAGCGACATTTGTATAAGGTGATTTAAGCAGGTCAGGGCGATGGTCGCTTGCAGTGTAACAGAGCGGTCGCGGCGGCGTTAAAGTCTCCTATACTCAAGCGATTAAGGTTGGTTAATTTGAAGGTGTACTATGGCATGTAACAGTATTTCCACTGCGATTCCTGTTCTTGAAGGGTTGCAGGCGGGGTTGGATCAGGCTTACTGGGAGGCAAACAGCCTTGATCGCAAGGATTTTTTCTACGACTTGATCAGTGCCCTGCATGCCGAGTTGGCCGAATTGGGCAAGCTGAGTGTGCAGGACCATGATCTGGTATATGAGCCGGTTACCGAAGAGTTTCGGGCGGCCCGTCCCAAGTTGGGGCGCTTGTTGAAATTGATCGATGATTTTGCCTTGCGCTCAACAACGGCGAGTCGTTTGGACCAGTTAATTAACGAGGTTTTGGTGTTAATTGGCAGGATTGCTTAGCGTTATAGCGATTCATAATCAGGATTGGTCGGTTATCACCAAATAATTTAAAAATGGTCATATAAAAACTGGCAACGGTTGAAAACTGAACAATACTGAAACTACCGGTAACGGTTTCTCCCTGTGAGCTGACGATGGTGAGTTGCGATTGGTCCGCTTATTGATTTAGGGAGGTTGTGAAAGTTACCGTTGGGTTTTTTCTCTTAGCCCAGTTTGGAACTCCCCTTTATTTGTAATCTAGTATGGTCTTGGCCGGCATCGTTTTGGTGTCGGCTTTTT
>JAGKWO010000021.1 GCA_021151835.1 Gammaproteobacteria bacterium | reverse complement strand
CAACCTGCATTGGGTAAACGTGTTCGGATTGATCGACCATGATGTCCATAAATACAACACGATCTTTCAACGCAAAACATTCTTCCAATTTTTGTTTCAACTCTTCGCGTTTGGTTACACGCATACCCACGTGGCCATAGGCTTCGGCGAGTTTGATGAAATCCGGCAATGAATCTTCATACAAACTTTCTGCGTAACGGCCGGAGTACTGCATGTCTTGCCATTGGCGAACCATGCCGAGCGCCTGATTGTTCAAACAAATAATTTTTACCGGCAGATGGTATTGGGTGCAGCAGGATAATTCCTGGATACACATCTGGATCGAACCTTCACCAGTCACACACACAACGGTGGCATCGCGATATGCCACTTGCACACCCATCGCCGCCGGCAAACCAAAGCCCATGGTGCCAAGGCCACCGGAGTTGATCCAGCGGCGCGGTTTATCAAAACGATAATATTGCGCCGCGAACATCTGGTGCTGGCCTACGTCGGATGTTACGTAAGCATCACCCTTGGTCACTTCCCAAATTGCCTGGATAACTTCCTGCGGTTTGATTTTATCGCCGGTAGTATCGAAACGATTTTGCGTGTAAATGCCGTGGCGCTCGCGCCATTCGTTAATTTGTTCCCACCATGCCGCGAGTGCCTGCGCATCCGGTTTTTCGCTGCTCTCTTTAATCAGGGTCAGCATTTCGGTAAGTACGCTATCCACTGCACCGACGATCGGGACATCGGCAACCACCGTTTTGGAAATGGAAGCCGGGTCGATATCGATATGGATAATTTTTGCGTTCGGGCAAAATTTACTGACCGCGTTAGTAACACGATCATCAAAACGTGCGCCTACCGCCAGGATCACATCGCTGTGATGCATTGCCGTGTTCGCTTCGTAAGTGCCATGCATACCCAGCATACCCAGGAAATTTTTCCCGGTTCCGGGATATGCACCGAGCCCCATCAACGTATTGGTCACCGGATAATTCAACAGATCGACCAAATCCTTGAGCAAATGCGATGCATTGCCCTGCACTACACCGCCACCAGAGTAGATCATCGGGCGCTTGGCGCCGAGCAGCAATTGCACTGCTTTTTTGATCTGGCCGGAGTGACCGCGTGTTGCCGGATTATAGGAACGCATTTTTACCTTCTCGGGGTATTCGTACGGGAAGGTATAGAGCGGGCTGGTAATGTCTTTAGGTACATCGATAACCACTGGACCAGGACGCCCGGTAGACGCAATGTAATAAGCCTTTTTGACGATGTCCGGAATTTCGCTGGCGTGCTTGACCATGAAGCTGTGCTGAACAGGTACTCAACACCTTCGTCTTTCAGGGCGCGGATGAGCATATCTCCGCCGGAAAGCATTTCCACAATAATTCCCCTTTTAGGATGTGAATCGCATTTATGCGCGTGTGTCTTTTGCCGGTTAATTGATACCAATGACTATAAAAGCCAGAAGGAATGCCGTTGGTAAACCAGTAAAGAATCACACAGGAAAGCATCAGCACTTAGGGCAGGCCAACGCCGTGAATGATCCACGATCAAAACCCGGCAAGGTCAGGATCGGATCAGCGAAAACCAGGCAGGTATGCACAGGTTTTCTCAGGCAGGTTCTGGTAGGAACCGCGCCATTAGATGGGTCGCCAAGAGGGTGACTTGGCGGGAAGCAGAGTAACGCCCCAGCTTAGGGACATCTGCAAGCCATCTAGCGGAGTGGCAATTCTCCCAAGATAAACGGCAATGTCAAGAAAATAGCCAGCTTTTGTTCATTTTTTAGCAGTTATTATCGGGTTGAAGTATTAACGCAGGCGATTCAGGGCTTGCACTCGCTCACAGATTTGGGCGCCGCAGTTTCACTGCCAGTCGATAGCGTCTATAGTTGCTGCATTCAACCGGTTATAACCCAAGGCAATGATCATGAAGCTCTCCTCCGTTTTGATGGCATCTGCTGTCCTGATGACAGCCATTACCCTGTCAAGCACTGCTATCGCCAAAGATGGCAAGGTGTATACCTGGAAAGACAGCAAGGGCGTTGTTCATTACGGGGAGCATCCACCAAAAGATGTACAGGCAAAACTGGTAAAAACCCGCACCGGGCATAGCGATCCAATCCCCGCCCCGGCAACTACTTCCACTACCAGTTCAACTGGCAACATTGTTCAGGAAGCGACTGCCGTAGCGAAAGATCCCGAACGCTGCCAAAAAGCCAGGGAAAACCTGAACCTGTTAAATTCCGGCTCGATGATCCGCACGAAAAACTCTGCGGGCTATACCGTATACATGTCACCGGAAGAGAAAGAAAAAGAACGCCAGTTAATGCAGGATGTCATCAATCAGGAATGCTAGTGGCGCAGTGCGGAATTCAAAAAAAATGGCCATCAATCGATGGCCATTTTTTTGCCTCAATTTAACCGTTTCGGATCAAACACTATTTTATCGCCCACCAACTTTCCATGGATGATGGAGCCAGGGACAAATTTACCGGCGAGAATATCCTGCGCCAGCGGGTTTTCAATTAGCTGCTGGATTGCACGTTTCAATGGGCGCGCACCATACACCGGATCAAAACCAACACTGGCAAGTTTATCCATCACATCATCTTCAAGTTCAAGGCTCAATTCACGCTCAGCCAGGCGTTTACGCAGCAGATCTAACTGGATATCGGCAATACCGCGAATTTGTTCGCGCCCGAGTGGATGGAACACAACAACTTCATCGATACGGTTGATAAATTCCGGCCGGAAATGTGCGCCCACCACTTCCATTACTGCATCCTTCATCGCGTTGTAGCGATTTTCGTTGTTGAGTGAGTTGTTGATATCGTCACTCACAAAACTATCGAAGCTGACCGTATCAAACGATTTGTCTTCCGCCAATTCCTGGATGCGATCCGAACCGAGGTTGGAGGTCATCACAATAACAGTATTGCGGAAATCGACGGTGCGCCCCTGGCCATCGGTCAAACGGCCATCATCCAATACCTGTAACAAAATATTGAATACATCCGGGTGCGCTTTTTCCACTTCGTCCAGCAGCACCACCGAATAAGGTTTGCGGCGCACAGTTTCGGTAAGGTAACCGCCCTCCTCGTAACCCACATAACCCGGCGGAGCACCAATTAACCGCGCAACAGAATGTTTTTCCATAAACTCGGACATGTCGATACGCACCAACGCATCCGTGGTATCGAATAAAAATTCCGCCAGTGATTTACACAATTCGGTTTTACCAACACCGGTCGGCCCTAAAAATAAAAACGATCCATTCGGACGATTCGCATCGCTCAATCCCGCGCGCGAACGACGCACCGCATTGGCAACCGCCACCACCGCTTCGTGCTGGCCGATCACGCGTTTGTGCAATGACTCTTCCATGCGCAATAATTTTTCGCGTTCACCTTCAAGCATTTTTGACACGGGAATACCAGTCCATTTGGAAACGACTTCAGCAATTTCTTCATCCGACACTTTATTGCGCAGCAGTTTCATCTCCATCATTTCTGCCTGGCTGGCCATATCCAATTGTTTTTCCAGCTGCGGAATAATGCCATATTGCAATTCACTCATGCGCGCAAGGTCGCCTTTGCGACGCTTTTCTTCCAATTCAAAACGCGCTTGCTCAAGGTGACTTTTAATTTCATGGGAGCCTTGCAGCGCTGCTTTTTCCGCGCGCCAGATTTCTTCCAGATCACCGTATTCGCGTTCGATTTTATCGATATCAAGATCAATTTTGGCGAGGCGCTTTTTACTCGCTTCGTCTTCGTCTTTTTTTACCGCTTCGCGTTCGATTTTTAATTGGATCAAACGGCGCTCAAGGCGATCCATTTCTTCCGGTTTGGAATCAATTTCCATTCGGATACGGCTGGCAGCTTCATCGATCAAATCAATTGCCTTATCCGGTAATTGGCGATCAGTAATGTAACGTTGCGATAATTTTGCAGCAGCAATAATTGCCGAATCCGTAATATCCACGCCGTGGTGAACTTCGTAGCGCTCTTTCAAGCCACGTAAAATCGCGATGGTATCTTCCTCATTCGGCTCATCAACCAGCACTTTCTGGAAACGCCGCTCAAGGGCGGCATCTTTTTCGATATATTTACGATATTCATCCAAAGTGGTTGCGCCCACGCAATGCAACTCACCACGCGAAAGTGCAGGCTTAAGCATATTGCCGGCATCCATCGCACCTTCACCTTTGCCCGCACCGACCATCGTGTGCAACTCATCGATAAATAAAATGATGCGGCCTTCTTGCTTGCTTAGTTCATTGATAACGGATTTCAGCCGTTCTTCAAATTCACCGCGGAATTTTGCACCGGCAAGCAACCCACCAAGGTCAAGTGATAACAAGCGTTTATCTTTTAAACCTTCCGGCACTTCGCCATTGACAATGCGTTGCGCAAGGCCTTCCACAATCGCCGTTTTACCCACTCCCGGTTCACCAATTAATACCGGATTATTTTTACTGCGCCGCTGCAATACCTGAATAGTGCGACGAATTTCATCATCGCGACCAATCACCGGATCCAGCTTGCCCGCTTCAGCGCGCGCGGTTAAATCTACTGTATATTTTTCCAATGCCTGGCGATTACCTTCGGAATCGGCATCATCAACCGTATCGCCGCCACGGACTTTTTGAATGGCTTGTTGCAGGCGCTGGGCGTTACCAAATTTTTTCAATAACTCGGCAACAGTGCCTTGCGACTCAGTCATCAATATCACTAACACCGAATCGCTGGAAACAAATTTATCGCCAACTTTTTGCGCATGGCGATCAGCCAGGTTTAACAAACGCACCATATCCGGCGACATAGTGACTTCACCGGTGGGATTTTTAATTTGCGGTAAATTTTCCAGATATTCATTCAACGACGTGCGCAAACCCGCCACATCAAAACCAGCCTGGCTGAGCAACAGGCGCACACTGCCGGCACCTTTTTGGTCGATCATGGCGAGCAGCAAGTGACCGGGATCGAGTTGGCTGTGATCCTGCCCCAAGGCGATGGACTGGGCGTCGGAAAGGGCGACTTGTAATTGGTTAGTTAAACGGTCGATACGCATGGAATTACCTCAAGCGCGATAAGACTAATCGGTTGAAGCAAACGTTGGGGCGGGAAGCGGGTTTTCAAGCAGGCCCGTTGGCCTGGTTGAAAAGAAAAGGGTGACAGTTGCGCCAGATCAAATCTGGTTGGTGGTATTCACCGGTGCAGGGCGCGGCGTTTCATTTACATCAAAAAATTTGATAGTAAGCGGGTAGTTTTTAATGATGCCTTTGTTAGCATCAATCGCACCCATAATGGTAAAGACGATGGAACAGATAAATAACAGGACCAACAATGGAATACCGATCAGGATAAAACACAACACAATTCCCGCAATGGCATAAATAATTGAACTGAAAATCCAGTTCATTACTACTTTGCCTTGCTGGTCGACGTAAGCATCGTCTTTTTTCGATTGCCACATAATGAGCGGCACAATCAACCCCAGGAACGGAAATAGCCAGGAGCAAAACTGGGTGAGGTGCAGCACCATCGCGTAATCGTAATTATTGGTCTGCATAATGGTGTGCGGCTGGATTTGCGCATTGTCCTGCGCACTGGAATGCGCTTTCGTTTGCGCGCCCAGGATGCGTTCTTTCGCTTGCTGAAATTCTTCTTCAGTAATCAATCCCTTTTGTTTCAGGTCATTCAGCTTTTCAATTTGATCGAGGTCCATGGTGAGCTCCTTGTGGGTGGTAAAGTAAATATCAAAACAGGCACGCGTGTGAGGCTAAATCCAGCTTAGCTGGCTGCGCGCGCAGCGGCGATGGTGGCTCTCACGGCATCGACATCTGTCAGTGTAATTTCATACTCCCGCTCCAGTGCCGTCCCTCCCATACCAACGTGCGGGTTGCGAAAATCCATACCGCTCCGGAGCGTTTTGAGCGCGGCAAAATGCATTTCATCAACACCGGTAGCAGCGCGCACCTGCGCAATATTGTGTGCATCAAGCGCACCACAGGCCATGATGATAATGCGCCCGCTGGCAATGGCCTTGGTATCCCTGAGAATGTCGCTGCCCTCGACTGCGGTGTCGCGCTGGCCGCTCGTCAATACCCGATCAACGCCTGCACGAATCAGTGCTTCCAGTGCCTCGCGATAATCGCGTGTCATATCGAATGCGCGATGACAGGTCACCTTCATTGGTCTTGCCGCAGCGACCAGTGCGCTGGTTCGCACCTCATCAATTTGCCCGTCGGGCGTGAGGCATCCAATGACTACACCGGCAACGCCCATATCGCGCAGTACTTTGACATCTTCAATCATGCTGCGAAATTCGAGTTCGGAATAGAGAAAGTCGCCACCGCGTGGCCGCACAATAACGTGGAATGGAACAGTCGCAACGCGCACGGCCTCGCGAATCACCCCCAGGCTTGGGGTCAAACCGCCTTCAAGCAGGCTTGCGCAAAGCTCAACCCGGTCAGCGCCCGCTTGCTGTGCAGCAACAAGTCCATCGATTCCTTCAACACAGATTTCGATTTTGAACGGGTGCGTTGCCATTAATAAGTCTCCAATTTGACGGCGGATTAGAAAAGCATCGCCAGTTGACGGCCGCAAACCAGCCATAAATGTGTACACGGAAATTTAGATGCAACTTGCATCCGGCTGGATTCAGCGCGCAAACAATTATTCAAGCCAAATCAAACTTGCCATGCGGCCAGTGGTTTTGTCACGCCGGTACGAATAAAAGCGCGCGTCCTCAGCATAGGTGCAGTAGCCGCCACCATATACATCGACCACCCCCAACGCATTCAATTCGGCGCGCGCCAGGGCGTAGATATCGGCAAAAAAATGCAGCGGACGGTAGGCGGGTTTAAATACAGCAGCGATTTGCTCAGCATGCTGCGCAGTGCGTGCAACTTTGAAAAAAGCCTCGAGTACATCAATCCCAACCTCGAAATTCGGTTGCGATATTGCAGGGCCGAGGTAAGCCATAAGCTCGCGCGGGGCAAGGTTGAATTTCGAGATACCTTTGGCACAGATCCCTTTCGCCAGGCTGCGCCAGCCGCAATGCAATGCGGCTACCCGGGTGCCCTGCTTATCGCAGAGCAAAATCGGCAGGCAGTCAGCAGTCATCACCACACAAGCTTGCCCGCGTTGATCGCTATAACTGCCATCAGCTGTGCGCACCATGCCATCCGCTTTGGCGTTTACAACTTTTATGCCGTGTACCTGTTCAAGCCATTGTGGCGCTTTTGTGAGCCCCAGGGTCATACCCAACTGGTTGCGATTCTTTTCCACCGCTTGCGGATCATCGCCCACATGCAAGCCAAAATTATTACTCGCATAGGGCGCCTGGCTAAAACCACCTGTGCGGGTGCTGATGAACGCCCGCACGCCGGCAGGCGCAGGCCAATCAGGGATAATTCCGCAGGAGCTAATCATCAGCGAGGGTGTAACCGGTATTCAGTGCATCAAGCAGGTTTTTAAAATCGTCCGGCAGCGGTGCAGTCCATTCGGTGTATTCACCGGTACCGGGGTGTTCCAAGCCCAATTTGAAGGCATGCAAGGCCTGCCGCGGGAAACTTTTCAGCGTATCAATCAAATGCTGGTTGGCGCCTTTGGGGATTTTAAAACGGCTGCCGTAGGTTTGGTCGCCAACCAATGCGTGCCCGATATGGGCCATGTGCACACGGATCTGGTGCGTGCGGCCCGTTTCCAGTTTCACGCGGATATGGGTGTGGCTGGGGTAGCGTTTGGCAACGCGATAATGGGTAACAGCACGTTTACCGCCTGCACTCAATACCGCCATCAATTTACGCTGGAGTGGATGGCGCCCCATCGGTGCATCCACTGTACCACCACCGGTCATGGCGCCCACGGCAACCGCTTCATACTCACGGTTTACAGTGCGATCCGCTAGCTGCTCTACCAGATCGGTGTGGGCCTCCAGCGTTTTGGCAACGACCATCAACCCGGTGGTTTCCTTATCCAGGCGATGGACAATGCCGGCGCGCGGCAAATTGACCAAACCCGGAATATGGTTGATCAATGCATTCACCAGGGTACCGGTGTAATTACCGGCCGCCGGGTGCACAACCAATCCGGCCTGCTTGTTGATGATAATCAGGTCGTCGTCTTCATGGATGATATTGAGGGTGATCTCCTCCGGCTCCCACTCGCCCTGCGCTTCCAGCTCCGCCTTGAGCTCCAGTGTCTCTCCACCGATTAATTTATCTTTGGGTTTGGCAACCCGGCCATCCACTTTGAGCTGGCCATCCTTGATCCAGCTTTGCAAGCGCGAGCGGGAAAAATCGGGGAACAACTCCGAGGCGATCTGGTCGAAGCGCATGCCGTTCATCTGGATCGGGACCTGGGCACTCAGGTCAAACACATCTTTCATTCAATAACCTCAAGTAAAACTGTGGCGGCCGGATTTAGCGTCAACACAGTGGAAATCAGGAGCTTTTCTGTCTGCCAGATTGGTATCCGCCAAGCTCTGTGTTTAAATACCCTGCCCCGCGAATCGGGGTCTAAATTTGTTGAGATAAGAGTCTATAACCCTATGCGCGTCCTGCCCTGTTTGTTGCTCAGCACTGCTGTCCTGCTGACTGCCTGCTCTTCCAAGGAGCCTGAATACACTACCGAAGCGGATTTGTACAATGCCGCAACCAAACAACTCGAAAACAGCCAGTGGGAATCTGCTATTAAAAACCTGAACACACTGGAAGAAAACTTCCCGTTCGGTACCTATGCAGACCAGGCGCAACTGGAACTTATTTACGCGCAATACAGTTCAGACGAACCGGATGCCGCGATTGCGACGGCCAATCGTTTTATTCGCCTGCATCCCCAACACCGCAATGTTGATTACGCCTACTACATGCTCGGCATGAGCTCCTTCACCAAGGATAAAGGCATGTTCGAGCGGGTAATGCCGGTCGATACCACCATGCGCGATCCGGGTGCCGCGCGTGAATCGCTCGCCAATTTTACCCAGTTACTCAATCGCTACCCCGATAGTACCTACGCGGCCGACGCCAAAAAGCGCATGATTTACTTGCGCAATTATCTCGCCCGCTATGAAATCCATGCCGCCAATTATTACTTCAAACGCGGTGCTTATGTCGCTGCACTGGGCCGTGGTCGCTACGTACTGGAAAACTTTCCGCAAACCCCGGCCATTCCTGATGCATTGGCAACCATGGTCCAGGGTTACTATCTGCTGAAGATGAATAGCCAGGCAGAAGAGGCGCAGGAAATTCTGAAGCTCAATTACCCCGATTACCCGGCGCTCAATAAAGACGGCAGCTTTAACCAGCAATTTATGTATAACAACGGCAAATCGCGCGTGCTGGCATGGTTAACCCTCGGGCTTTTCAGCAAAGACGAAATTACCGGTTTTGATACCCGTGCGCAGTACGATCCGCAATACAAACCGCTTGCCGCTGCTGCCCGCCCGGAATAATTCCTGCGCTCACCACCCAAAGGCCGCATTAGCGGCCTTTTTATTTGGGAGGATTAATTAATCCCCCATTTTCCAGCCAGAGGTAATCGGGTAACGGCGATCCCGGCCAAATCCGCGCCGGGAGATGCGAACACCTATCGGCGCCTGGCGACGTTTGTATTCATTAACATCCACCAGCCGCACCGCACGCTCCACCTGATCGCGGTTAAAGCCGCGCGCAATAATCGCCTCGGCACTGAGATCCTGCTCAATATAGAGCGCCAGAATCTGGTCGAGGATTTCATAGGGCGGCAAACTGTCTTCGTCTTTTTGATCCGGCGCCAGCTCCGCCGATGGCGGTCGGGTGATGACAGTTTCCGGGATGACCGGGCTAATCGTGTTGCGATAGCGCGACAATGCAAACACCAGGGTTTTAGGTACATCCTTGAGCGCATCAAAGCCGCCGGCCATATCGCCATAAAGCGTGGAATACCCTACCGCCATTTCGCTTTTGTTGCCGGTGGTCAACACCAGGTAGCCTTTCTTGTTGGAAATAGCCATTAGCAAAACACCGCGGCAGCGGGCTTGCAGGTTTTCCTCGGTGGTATCGCGCTTCGTACCGGCAAACTCATCGGCAAGGGCTGCCATAAAGGCTTCGTACATGGGTTCAATAGAGATTGAGCTGTAGCGCACTCCAAGACGCGCCGCCTCATCAGCAGCATCGTCTTTACTGAGGTCGGATGTGTAACGGAAGGGCATCATTACCGCCTCAACGCGATCAGCGCCCAGTGCGTCCACGGCTATTGCCAGTGTCAGCGCAGAATCAATGCCGCCCGATAAGCCCAGGACTACGCCTTTAAAGCGATTTTTGTTGACGTAATCGCGCATCCCCACAACCAGCGCCTGGTATACGGTTGCCAAATTGTCAGGGATAACATGTAGCGATTGCGCGGGCACATGGATTTGTTGTTGATCCCATTGCAGATCAACGGCGAATCGCCCTTCATCAAACGCGGGCGCCCTGAAACAGGTATGACCCGCGGCATCAACGACAACTGAACCGCCGTCAAATACCAATTCATCCTGGCCGCCAACCAGATTGGTATACACAACCGGCATTTGGCCTTCGCGCGCACGCAGTGCAACTACCGCCTCGCGCTCTTGCTGCTTGCCTTGATGATAGGGAGAGGCATTCAGGTTAAGCATCAGCCTGGCGCCTGCTGCCCTGGCCTGGGCCATGGGTTCGGGGAACCAGATATCCTCGCACACGCTAAGTGCAGTCGGCACGCCATTCAAATCAAATACGCAGGGTTTATCGCCGGCCACAAAATAACGCTTTTCATCAAATACCTGGTAATTCGGCAAACATTGCTTGGCGTATTCCGCGATTAACTTACCGTTCCTGATAACACCTGCCATGTTGTACAGCTTACCGGCAAGCAGCCGGGGATAACCGATCACCAGCGCCACCGGCAAATTTGCCTCTTCAATTTCCCGCAAAGCGCGAGCAATACGAACCTCAAGGCTTGGGCGCAGCAGCAGATCTTCCGGCGGGTAACCGGTAAGGGTCAGTTCGGGAAACAGAATGGCATCCACCGGTCCCTCATTCAGCGCAGCGCGCGCGACGGCAATCACCGTGGCGGTGTTACCGGGGATGTCACCAACCAATGTATTTACTTGGGAGAGAATCAACTTTAATGGCAACATAAGCGCCCTGACTATGACCGGAAAAACAACGTGAGAATGCTGGCAATTGACGTTGCACGCAGCAACCTGGGGCAAGGCCCTGTACACTCGCCAAAGGCGCGCATTGTCCGCGATCCAGACCGATAAAGCCAAGTGGATTTTTGTATATCAATTCAATACACAGGATCAACCCGCCAATGACCACGCTTTCGCATAGCGATGCCCGCAACTACAACCCCTACGACCTGTTGCGGGTTTACACCTACTATCGCACCCTGCTCGGCAGTTTGTTATTAATTATGTTTGAACTGCAGGTAGCACCCAAAATTCTGGGTAACGACAATCCGGGACTATTCCTATACACCTCAGCGGCTTATACGGCTATTAACTGCATGACGCTGATTGTGATGTGGCAACTCAAGTTCTCGCCATCGCAACGTAAACTCTTTGGCTCATTACTCATCGATGTGGCTGCAATCAGTTTATTGATGCATGCCAGTGGCGGCGCCGTTAGCGGATTGGGTTATTTATTACTGGTTGCCATCGCCGCGGGCGGGATTATGTTACGCGAGCGTATTTCATTTTTTCTTGCCGCGATTACCACGCTGGTTGTACTGAGCGAGGGCACTTACCGTTTCCTGATTCTCACCCAGGACAATAAAGCTATTTTTGCCTCCGGCACGCTCGGTGCCCTTGCTTTTTTAACGGCGTTATTGTTCCAGCATCTTACAAAGAAAATTCGTTCTTCCTATGCCGAGGCCCAAGCCCAGGCCGAACATGCCGAGCACCTGCAAAAGCTTGCCCAGCTTATCGTTGAGCGGATGCGCACCGGAATCATAGTCCTCAATAAAAATATGGAATTGGAATTATGGAATCAATCGGCGATAAAACTGCTGGGGGCCAACCTTTCCTCCAGCCAGGCCATACGACTTGATAAATTTCCCGAGCTTTATAAAAAATACCAGTCATGGTTGCGCCAGAGCAGTGACCATTCCCCACAAATGAAAATTGAAAGCCAAACCACAACAGAAGTTAAGGTCAATTTTGCTCATCTGGAGCAGGGGAACCCGGCTGAAACGTTAATTTTTCTGGAAGATGTACGCTCGATCAACCAACAAGCACAACAATTAAAACTGGCGTCCTTAGGGCGATTAACCGCAAGCATCGCCCATGAAATTCGCAATCCGCTCGGCGCGATTAGCCATGCCAGCCAATTGCTGGGAGAATCACAGGAGCTGCCACAAAGTGATCATCGCCTGTTGGATATCATTAACAACCATAGCAAACGGGTAAACCAGATTATTGAAAACATATTGCAGCTATCGCGCCGCAAAGCAGCCAAACCGGAACACATTAATTTAGCGCAATGGCTTCCTAATTTTATCAACGACTATAAAATTGGAAAAAGTAACGGCAGCCAGCTAATTATTAACGTTGTCGAAAAAAATATTGGCGAATCGCGCAATACTTTTGAATACGATGACCAGGGTAACCTGCAACAACTCAATGCAAAATTTGATACCAGCCAATTGCAACAGGTATTGACCAATTTATTTGACAATGGCATTCGTCATGGAAAGCCGGAGCTGCGTATCGAGATAGGTTTGGATATTAGTTATCAACAACCCTATATTCGAGTAATAGATTACGGCCCCGGTATCAGCGATGAGAATAGCCGACATCTGTTTGAACCATTTTTTACTACAGAAAATACCGGTTCAGGGCTGGGCCTCTATATTTGCAAAGAATTGTGCGAAGCCAACCAGGCTATTATTTCTTATAAGCGCACGGAGAAAGGCGAGAGCTGCTTTCATCTCCAACTTGCGCATCCTGAAAAAGCGACTTAAACACTGGAATCAACCATGACCCAAAAACGTGCACTGATAATTGACGATGAACCGGATATCCGCGAGCTGCTGGAAATCACGTTGGGAAGAATGCAAATTGATACCCAAAGTGCAGCCAATGTCACTCAGGCCAAACAATTACTTGCGCAGCATACTTACGATTTATGTTTAACCGATATGCGCCTGCCCGATGGCAACGGATTGGAAATTGTTGATTTCATCCAACAACATCAACCACAACTTCCCGTTGCCGTCATCACCGCACACGGCAGTATAGACACCGCAATTGAATCGATGAAAGCGGGTGCATTTGATTTTATTTCCAAACCAGTCGATTTATCTACGCTCCGCAAACTGGTTAATACTGCGATCGAATCCAGCCAGCTAGCACCTCAGCCAGTACCAAAACTCACACCGATTATTGGTGAATCCAAAGCGATCCAGGAATTAATTCGCAGCATTGAAAAACTGGCGCGATCCCAGGCTCCCGTTTATATCAGCGGCGAATCAGGCTCCGGTAAAGAGCTGGTAGCTCATTCAATTCATGATTTGGGCCCGCGTGCCAACAATCCTTTCATTGCCGTCAACTGCGGAGCTATTCCGCGCGAACTAATGGAAAGTGAATTTTTTGGCCACAAAAAAGGAAGCTTTACAGGAGCGCATCAAGACAAAACCGGTTTGTTTCAAGCAGCGGAAGGAGGCACTTTATTTTTTGATGAAGTGGCCGACCTGCCACTCGATATGCAAGTCAAATTGCTGCGTGCAATTCAGGAAAAATCTGTCCGCCCGGTAGGAGCAGCAGAAGAAATTACCACCGATGTACGTATATTATGTGCAACCCATAAAAATCTGGAAACTGAAGTTAAAGAAGGGCGTTTTCGCCAGGATTTATTTTATCGCTTGAATGTTATCCAGCTTGCTGTTGCACCATTACGTGAGCGCCGTGAGGATATTCCACTCCTTACCCAACATTTGTTAAACAAATTAGCATCAGAAATTAATTTACCCGTACCAAAACTTTCCGCCGATGCGCAAAAAATACTGGAGAACTACCAATTCCCGGGCAATGTGCGGGAACTGGAAAATATTCTCGAGCGAGCATTTACGTTGTGCGAGAGTAATATCATCGACAGCGATGATTTACAGTTGCGCGACAACCACATCACCCAAGCAGAAAAAGTTTATCCAACACCAGGAAAGCCGAGTGTCCGCCAAAGCACCGGAAATGTTGATTACCCTGCGCGCTGTGCCGAGTATCCATCGCTGGATGAATATTTGCAGGATGTGGAAAAAGAAATTCTTTGCCATGCGCTGGAGCAAGCCAAGTGGAATAAAACATTAGCCGCAAAACATTTGGGAATTAGTTTCAGATCACTCAGATACAGATTGCAAAAGCTGGGGCTTGATGACGAATAAAATATTTCCTATCAGGGTAATGCTCCCTGATAGGAAATTTACGTTAAAAATCACCAACAAGCAGCGGGCAAAGTAGTGCCTTTATGATCAAGCGTCATGGTTATACATTGAGTATCTGCTAGTTGTGTGCCTGATTTTGCTGTTGCCGTCAGTAGATAAGCCGTGGCCGTAGCATTACTGATTTTGATTTCATAAAAACCTCGTCCTTGCGATTTATATGGCGGTGAGCTAATTAAGGTTTTATATGCGGAACACTTGTCCGCATCATTAAACTTTCCATTAGCGGTAAAACATTTCTGCAATCGTTGGGCAAAATCCATCAGTTCAGACTTTGCCTCTACACGACTACTCTTACGCACTGAATCCATATAGCTGGGGTATGCGATTGCCCCAATAATCCCGACAATCGCAACCACTACCATCAATTCAATAAGAGTGAATCCTGAAAATTTTGGTTTCATAATGTTTATCACTCTAATTCACGCCATGATTGGCGATCAAACAGGTCACAAGGCCGGCTTCCTAAATTGCTTTTTTCGCTTCCATCACTCTGGATTCCGATAGCAGTGAAAACACCACTTCCGCCACCGTTTGCTCCGCCACATTCATTACCGACAGAGCTGGATGCGGCTGAACCCGTGCTAGCTGCAGCACTTGAACCTGATCCAGAAAGAGTACCTCTGTAACTCCCTTCGATTGAAGTAAGCTTGCCAAAAATTGCAATTTCCTGGAATGAGTTACCACCAGCGAGCAATTTAAATTGCGGATTTGGCTCCCCTGTCGCAATCAATTCCATTATCCAGCCACTACCGCCAGCTGAACATGGATCATCAGTCGGTATAACGGTCGGGAAAATCAAACGATCATAAACAAGTAACGGTTTGGTAATAATTCTTTCGTTTGCAGGAAAATCCAGATACCAGCCGTCTTTTGTGGCCCAATTTATCGCATTTGTTTTATCGGTGTTTATCTCACCGGAAATAGTCCTTTGTGTTGAAGTCGCAGTCATTGTTTTTTGATGCAAATTAGTGCGTCCAGATATTGCAACCTCCTTATCAACTAACGCGTAAAAACTTTGAACTCTACTCGATTTTTGATTATCGTCTGAGGCCACATACCTACCCGTTCCAAAATACACCATTACCCTTGCAGGGGTTACCCTGTTATTAAAACCTAATGTAGGACTGGCAGTAATTGGTTGAGTATTTGAGCTTGTATCTTTAGCTACAAATAATGGGGTTCCAGAGTTGGCCACCACCCAGGAGCCAGGGCTGTCTGATGACAAATTAAACTTCCACATATTACCGTTTATATCCCCGGCATATGCAGCTACCACCAGACCATCTTCATTGGGTAATAACGCCGGTTGAGATAGTGAATTGTCCGTAGTGCTATTAGTTGCTATAAATTTTGTTCTGGTTGTCCCACTCCAGTTAGCACGTGCTCGAGCCAGCTCATCGTTAATATCAATAACACCGAGGTAAGCCTTTGCACTACCGTCTTTTGTTGAGTTATAGCCATTACCGATGAAGATTTTCCACCGTTTGTCTGCACCAGGCGCAATAATTGGCACACCGGTAATAAAACCCAATTCGGGGTATTGATCTTCTGTTAGTTCAAATAAAACATTAGTCTCATTAAACGAATCGGGGTTTGTAACATCCAACACATAAATTCCTCTCCCTCCCGCCCCTAAAGTTCCAACGAGTATATTTTTCCATCCACCACTGACATACGCATCTGATACATAAATTGGGCCATCAACCATATATTTATGTGGCTTTCTACTGTCTTTTCCATAAAGTTCAGATGCCAGATTGGGGATATTTTTCATGATACGAGTTGGAGCATAAGCAAAAATTTCGGTTCCAGCGGCGACAGTGTCAGCAGCAGAAACACGAGCATTAAAACCGTGCAACATCCCGTCATTAGCACCTACATACAACATTTCCCTGCGATTTTTCTTTTTCGTGTTGAAATAATCGGTATACGACGCAGCTCCCAAAGTACTATCAGCAGGTAAACGGTCATAACGCAAATTGATATTTCCTGCAAACGCGGGGTCAGAGTTAACTATATCGCCAAGTAACCGGCCATTGCGGCCACGCAAATCAGCAGCGGCATTTGCGTCCTTATCATCCTTCCCCTTAAACCATTCCAATCTCGCTTTTCCGATTTCATCGGTTGATCCTTCTTTCAACCAACCAATTTGAGCTGTATTCAAATTACTCCACAATAATTGTTTGCCGACAGTTCCATTAAATGTGTATATATTTCTTACAGCAGGAATACTTGCACTCCACACCTCCTTACCAAAAGCACCGGCGGAATTTATTTCAATAGCTTTCAGATCACCAGTCCAATTATTACTGTCGAACAACGCTTTATAAACCATACTGCCAGTATTCAAGCTGGTTGAGTTGGCAGCGGCGGCGGCGGCATTATTTGTATCACGCCCGGTAATATCCTGAAGCAAATTAGCCAGACTATTGGCAAAAGCATCAGGATCTCTTGCGCTAAAAAAATCACCGCGCCCATTAACAGCGGCATGGAGCATGTCATCTACTTTAGTGCCATCCTCCGCTGTAGTTACAAGCGTGGGCCATTTGATGGCATTTCCATTAATATCTTTTCCAGTAGTTATAACGTCTGCAACACTTTTAACAGAAATATTTCCTTCAACACCCAATCCTATCGTAAAGGTCGTCATATGCTGCCAAAAAGCAGGATCAATCGTATTTGGCTTGACTTTGTTAGCAAGGTCGGACCGCAAATCTGCCTTCCAGTATTTCATTGCAACATCCGCCAAGCTATTAGATTGGCTATCGGTAAAAGGAGCTACAGGCTCGTACTTATAAGAACCGGGGTTTGCGCCAGGAATGTCACTAGTGATAGTACTTCCTGCCGTATTATCGCTATTGCCTGCGGTATTAATTGTACTTGTCCAGTATCCATCCGACATTAATAACGCATAACTGGCACGACATTGAACATGGGAATCTTCTAACCCATTCTCAGGGTCTTTTGACCAGGGCCCTTTATTATCTACCCTCTGATAATATTTTCCGACCCAATCCAATGCATTAGGTAATGGCGTACCACCACCAATAGGAACACCATACAATTCAGTCAAAAATGAAGCTTTTCGAGTTGAGGTAAATTTGCGAACTCCGGTTTTGATAATTTCCGTATTTGCTCCATCAACTGAATTTGAGCCTCTATTGATAGTACCGAAACCAACCCGAATACCATCCTGCTGCTGCGCAAAAGCACGCCCAATTCCAGCCCTGGCAGTTAAAACTCTTGAGCGATAATAGGTATACCAGTTAGCGAAGTTTTGAATTTCAGCCGCATAAGAACAAGACCTTTCACCTTTCAAATTAAACCCACAATCTGTACGCTCATCACCTCTTCCATCACCGGTATAAGCATCTAATCCGCCGGTTAAGATTTTAGAAACTGGATCTATTATTTTTCGCTCCGTATATTTCAGGGCATTCCACACATCTGCTTTATTATTGGGGTCGCCATTAAAAACATAATAAGTTGCAGGATAATATTTCCATGTATTACTTGTACCGGTGCTACAAGTAATGGCATTGGCAGCATTTAGCGAGCAAGAGGTCCATGTTGAATCGACACCATTAAAATTTCTGGTTGCTTCTTCTGTAAGCTTTCGACATTTTGCATCTCCAGTGCCGGTGTTTATCGGGTTATGTAACGAGCACGAAACGCTGGCTGGATCCATAACGGTAACGGTAACACCATCACTTTTAACCCAGGGTTTATATAATTTTGCAGGATTATAATAACTCGCATTTATTTGTGGCGATCTGAACAACATTCCGTAAACAGATCTATCACCCGGAGCCACGACTTTTTTATTGTATGAATTATTTCCATAAACACTATTGACAGATGGAAATGCGAATACCGTATCGCCATTTGTTACAGACGCCAGGCGATAGGTTTCCGGTGTAATTTCAAACTGCATCGAACCAGAGTCATCAAGAACGAACATCAAATTAGGTTCGGCACCTGATGTTAAAAACAGGGGGCTCTGCGATAAGTTAATTTGCGCATGAGAGTGCGCTGCATGAAATGCCAGCAAAGAATAAATGGCTAGACCAATAGCCTTTTTATATTTTGAAAAAAACATATAGTTACCCCACCATGTGATTTTGTCGTCACCCATCTATAACAACGATCAATTACTGCCGACGATAAAGGGATTGCAAATAAACAGTTGAATTGGGAGTCATGCCAACTCCACGACCAGTAACACGATAAACCATTATGTCCGGCGCACTTTGCACACCGACAACATCAATCGCTCGTCCATCTGAACCGGGAACATAAGCCACATCCATTTTTTCAACAACATAACGAGGACGCTCGGAAGCTAACGCGAGATCAGTATTAAGTTGCACTGAAAGATTGTCATCCCACACATAGTCATTTCGCCAATACGTGGAGGTCGCACCGCTCTGTTTACCAAGCATTACTCCTTTGGTTGCGCCCTCTGTATTGGGGGGATTAACACCATTGGCAATTTCTTCACCCTGACGCAACGCTGCTTCAGCAGCCTGGAACGCAATCTGCCTGTCACGAACATTGCCCGCCATTAATTCCTGCATATTGCTGCCCTTGATTGATGAGATACCGACAATGGTCATCAGCAGCAATAAAATTAATGCAACAATTAATACAGCACCAGACTCCTGTCTTCCGCTAAAAAAAACACGGTTTTTCATGTGGACCTCAAGGCAATTGGTTACGCAAGGCGATAGTGGTTGAAAATACATTTCGCAAACGGCGATCTGTAGCTGTCACTGTTTTACCATCAAATTCATAAACCTGTTTTTCTTCCAGTACATTGTCAGCCAAGCCTTCAATTAATAGCTCCAATTGCACGCTAACGACCGGATCATTCTTGTTATTCCATAAACCATTCATTTTCCCAGTCGCGTCGCTGTAACTACTGGTACTACCGAACCGGTTAAATCTAACAGCAATATTTGAGACACCTTCGAGCAACTCGACTGCGTCGCCATCGTTAATTTTTTGATACAGACTCGGGCGTTTGGATGCACCCTCACGAATAAAATAAGCAACAGTTCGCGCAACTGAAACACGTGCTCCCGGCATAAAATAATTTTCGTAATCCGGACCTGGTTTCCCCCAGGTACCTGCAAAACCAATGTCTACTGATGATCCCGTCGCGGCGATAGTTGTTGCTTTAAACACGATTGTTTTTTGATAATCAGCAACCATTAATGTATCACCAACACAAATACCATTTATTCTGTTGCTCTTGTCCGCACACGCACCGGCTTCAGTTGAGATGAGCGCAGTAGTTAATTTATTTAATTCAGATCTTTTGGTTAGCTCAGCCCCACCGCTATCCAGAACTCCGCGAATAACCAGGGCACGGGTGTTTGCCAACGGGGTTAAATCAGCCACATCCTTCGCGTCATATACAGATATGCCATTCAAAAAATCATTTTTATAGGTCACAGGGGTTAATTTATTATTTATCGCAGACATACGCCCTCTGAACCCGGTGAAGCCTGCCATGCGCAAATCACGATTGATAAGTTCGGCTGCAAGCCGCCCTGATTCCTGTATAACGGAGGTCGATTGCTGGGCCTGAAAACTTTCCCTGCTGGAGATAAATAATTGAATAACTCCCGTCATTAAAATCAGACCGAGTGTAATGGCGATCATCAATTCAACCAGCGATAAACCATTTTGACGATACATGAATAAAGCCCTATAACCGTGTAGCGTAAGTGAATTTTGACACTGTCTCATTTTTATCATCAGTGCGGGAAAACTCAGCCCAGGTAATATCGATGGTGCATACCCTTCCATTGCAGTTCAAAGTGGCATCGCCTTCAGGCAGCACTTTTGATGCAAGTTTTTTTAGCGAATCCGTGGATGGTTGCACTATCGGTGATGGTGCCATCGGGCTGGCCATACGCACGCGTTCCAAAATATCGTAAGCGAGTAAATTCGCTTCTGTTCTCATCAATGCTTCATTGTTTTGTTTTAACGATCTGACTTGCAACGAAGACATCGCTAACAAAGAAGTGCCGATCAGCAACACTGCAACCAATACTTCAATTAATCCAAAACCTTTTTCCAGTTTCATCTCATAACTCCGCTACATTATTCGCATTTGGCAGGCGCAGTGCGAACCATCCCGGATAAACTCACGGTTACTTTTTTTGCATTTACACCTTTGCAGCCGGTAACTTTCATATCCACGTCAAAGCCGGCGGTCTTATCGCCTTTTGCAAGCGTTCCCAAGCGCGTGAAGCGAATATAAGTCTGATCGGCACCGGAGGACTTCACTGCAATCGCGCTACCCAGTTTTGCTTTTCCTGTTGCTTTCAGCAGATTGGTTACGCCGTTCTTCGCCAATACCGGCGCATCCTTTTCGGTTGCGGCGTAATCCTGAAAAATAATCCAGCCTTCGTTCCATGCACCAGTGCAACTTGAACCATTACTGCTAGCACAAATAGTTACAGGGGAGCCGAGTTTTAACGATTCTGTGCGCGTGAAATTTAGTGCTGACGCAAAATCATCGGCCATTGATTGGGCACGGCTGGCTTGCACCATGGAGGTAAAATTTGGTACTGCAATTGCCAATAAAATTGCCCCGATAACTAACGTGATCATCAACTCAACCACGGTAAATCCAGCCATTCGACGTTGCATGTTTGTAATCCTGAATAAATCAGCAAAAACCGGCCTGATCAGTAAGCTCTGGACAGGCCAATGTGCAAAAGTTTATATTTGAAAAGCCTATCACACCCTGTATACGTCTCCGCCTGAGGCACGACGTCTGGTCACCGAGGCTGAATGAGCGGTGTAACGCGGCACGTATATCAACATTGATCGATATAAACACACCAATGAAAAGGATTTCATATGCAACAGTCCGGGTTTACCCTCTATGAGCTATTAATAACGTTAGTTATATGCGCTCTCCTGCTTTTAATAGCTCTTCCCAACTTCACTGACCTCTTTCAGCGCTCGCGTGTAATGGCGGCCAGCCAGGAATTGCAAGATGCGATGTCATTAAGCCGCTCAATAGCCGTGTCAACCAATTCGCGCACGATGATGGTCGCAACCAATGGCCGGTGGCACGAGGGATGGACGTTGTTTATAGATACGAATAATGACGGGAACTTATCCGAGGGAGAAACAAAGGTGAAAGTTGGCGAGAGAATGCAAGGGATACTGACTGAAGCAACCCAGCCGATGAATGATTATATCTCTTTTATCGAAACAGGAATGAGCCGGCAAAAAAGCCCATCAAGCGCAGGCGCAATCCTTGCGGGGCATATTAAGATTTGCCCCGAGAAAAAAGGCAGCGGACACAAACTAATTTTATCCGGCGGGGGCCGAATCAGGCTGGGTAAACTAACAGGAAGCGAATGCGCTCCATTACAAGCGCAAGGCCTTCGGTAAAGAAAAACTGATATTCTCCGGAGTACCATCCATTTCATGCGGCGTTTCTGCACCGCAGGCTTTTAATTTATCAATGACCTGCTTTACCAATATTTCCGGCGCACTTGCGCCGGCGGTAATTCCAATCGCCGTGCGGTTTTTTATCCATTCCGGATTTACATCATCCGGACCGTCAATTAAATAACTTTCTGTGCCGCAACGCTCGGCCAGCTCGCGCAGACGATTGGAGTTTGACGAATTGGGGGAACCGACAACCAATACCAGATCACACTCCAACGCCAATTGACGGACGGCATCCTGGCGGTTGGTGGTTGCATAACAGATATCATCTTTGCGTGGTCCCTGGATTTTAGGGAATTTATTACGCAGGGCTTCAATCACTTTCGCAGTGTCATCCATTGATAACGTAGTTTGTGTTACATAAGCCAAATGCTCGGGGTCACGCACCACCAAGGCATCAACATCAGACTCGTCTTCAACCAGATAAATAGAACCACCATTGGCAGTGTTATATTGCCCCATGGTGCCCTCTACTTCCGGATGGCCTTCGTGACCGATCAAAATACATTCGCGGCCTTCGCGGCTGTAGCGGGTTACTTCAATATGCACTTTGGTAACCAGCGGGCAAGTTGCGTCAAAGATTTGCAAACCACGATCTTCCGCTTCTTTACGCACCGCCTGTGAAACACCGTGGGCACTGAAAATTAGAATAACATCATCGGGAACCTGCTCAACTTCGTCGACAAAAATAGCGCCGCGTTCACGCAGAGAATCCACTACAAATTTGTTATGCACAACTTCATGGCGAACATAAATAGGCGCACCAAAAACATCAAGCGCGCGATTGACAATATCAATCGCACGGTCAACACCGGCGCAAAAACCACGGGGATTTGCAAGCTTGATCTGGGTCATGATTAATGCACCTGCACCGGTTCAATTTTCAAGATGGCAACTTCGAATAAAATATCACGGCCTGCCAGCGGGTGATTGAAGTCGACAACCACAACTTCATCGTCAAAATGCTGGACAACACCGGGCAGTTCGGTTTTTTGTGCGTCGGCGAATGACAGCATCAAACCTTCGCTTAATTCCAGATCCGGGCTGAATTGGCTACGCGCAATTTCCTGGATATTGTTAGGATTGCGCTGGCCGAAACCATCCTCCGGTTTAATCACCAGGGTTTTGTGCTCACCTTCAAACATACCAAAAATGGCTTTTTCAAAACCCGGTAGCAAATTGCCATCGCCTACCGTAAAAGTCGCGGGCGTGCGCTCGAAATTTGAATCCACGATATCGCCATTATCCAATTGCAATGAAAAATGCAACGTGACTTTGGTTCCCGGCCCTATGGCTAACTCACGCATCGGCTTTCTTCTCTTTCACAAACAACATATCAATAATTAATACGGCAGCACCAAGGGTAATAGCCGAATCGGCAAGATTAAACGCGGGCCAGAATTTATCCTGATAATGGAGCACAATAAAATCCACTACATGCCCATGTACAATCCGATCATAAAGATTACCGACGGCACCACCGAGGATGAACGCAAGCGCAAATGCTTCACGTGCTTTGGTTGCCGCTACGCGCGCAATCCACACGGTTAATAACACACTGGCCACTATGGCAATAATACCGAAGAACCAACGCTGCCAACCGCCGGCGTCAGCTAGAAAACTAAATGCAGCCCCGGTGTTATAAGCAAGGGTAAAATTAAAAAACGACGTAAACACCTTGGTTTCGCCGTATTCAAATGCGGCTTCAATCGCGTGTTTACTAACCTGGTCGAGTAATACAATCACTGCTGCGACCACATACCACAGCCAGGCTTTTTGATAGATTTTTCCAGTCATTAAATAAGTACCTTTATCCCTCCCCGCCTCTCCCTCTTCAAAGGTAGCTGATTATGCCTTACAAAATGTAAGTGCTAGTGATCAGCTACTCCGTTTAAAAGAGAGAGGAGAGTAAGGCAATTTAATTACGCAAACGCACGCTCTTCACCCGCGCCATCCACATTGGTTACACAACGCAAACAAACAGTCGGATGCGCCGCATTTGCTCCAACATCGGCGCGATGGTGCCAACACCGTTCGCACTTGGTGTATTCCGATTTTTTTACTGCTACTTGCAAGCCAGCAACTTCTGTTGCCTCCGCATGTTGCGCTGCACTTAATGGCTGCACTTTAGCGGTCGAGGTAATCAACACAAAACGCAATTCATCACCGAGCTTTTGCAATTCAGCTTGCAATTTATCATCGGCAAACAGCGTTACTTCCGTACCAAGTGCGCCACCAACTTCACCTGCAGCGCGTTTGGCTTCGATTACTTTGTTAACCGCGGTTTTAACTTGTGCGATCAATTCCCAGTAACTTTCCGGCAATGAATCAGCCGGCAACAACGGCAGGGAATACCATTCTGCAATAAACACATTCGCTTCGCGTTTGCCTGGTAATACCTGCCAGATTTCATCGGCAGTGAAACTCAGGATTGGCGCAATCCAGCGCACCAGCGCTTCGATCACATAATACAATGCTGTTTGCGCTGAACGGCGCGCACGCGCATCTGCTTTCACGGTGTACTGGCGATCCTTGATAATATCCAGATAAAAACCGCCCAGCTCAACGACACAAAAGTTGTGCAGTTTTTGATAGATCATGTGCAGTTCGTAGCTGTTGTAGTCGCTGATAATTTCCTGTTGCAATTTGGAAGTTTGACCGACAATCCAGCGATCCAGTTGCACCATTTGATCCATCGGGACCAAATCCGTTTCCGGATTAAAACCCACAAGGTTCGATAAAATAAAACGCGCGGTGTTACGAATGCGGCGATAGGAATCAGCAGTGCGCTTTAAAATTTCATCTGATACGCGCATATCGTTACTGAAATCCGTTGCCGCGATCCACAACCGCAATACATCCGCGCCGTACTCATTCATCACTTTTTGCGGCGGTACGACATTGCCCAATGATTTGGACATTTTGTTGCCATTCGCATCAACGGTAAAACCGTGAGTCAACACCGTTTTATACGGTGGAACTGCATTCATCGCCATCGATGTTTTCAACGATGACTGGAACCAGCCGCGATGCTGGTCCGAGCCTTCCAGATATAAATCCGCCGGGAAACGCAGGCCAGCGCGTTGCGCGAGTACGGCATAGTGAGTGACACCGGAGTCGAACCATACATCCAGTGTGTCAGTCACTTTTTGATAAGTTTCTGCATCGGCACCGAGCAATTCTTTTGCATCCAGTTCAAACCATGCATCCATTCCGCCCTGCTCAACTTTTTGCGCAACGGCCTCAATTAAACGTGGCGTTTCCGGATGTAACTCCTGGGTTTCCTTGTGTACAAATAATGCAATAGGAACACCCCAGGTTCGCTGACGGGAAATACACCAGTCGGGTGATGTGGCCAACATGGAATCGATTCGCGCCTTGCCCCAATCCGGCACCCACTGCACGCTATCAACAGCGGCAGCGACCTGATCGCGCAAATTGCTTTTGCTCATGCTGACAAACCACTGCGGCGTCGCACGGAAAATCAATGGCGTTTTGGTTCTCCAGCAATGCGGGAAACTGTGGGTGATTTTGCCCTGCGCTAATAACGCGTGTTTTTCGATTAGCAATGCAACGACTTTTTCATCCACTTTATACACGTGGTCGCCCGCAAAAATTTCTACGTTGGGGCGATAAGTGCCGTGGTCGTCAATGTAATTCAGTGTGCCGATTCCATATTTCAAGCCGACGGCAAAGTCGTCCGCACCGTGATCAGGCGCGGTGTGGACAAAACCGGTACCCGCATCAGTTGTGACATGATCGCCGAGAATTATTGGAACCTGGCGCTGGTAAAACGGATGTTGCAGTAGCAAGCGCTCAAGTGCAGCGCCTTTTACGTGTCCGACAATTTCCGGCTCATCAACATGCGCACGCGCCATCACGCTATTCACCAGCGCCGCTGCGACCAGCAACCGCTCAACACCCACTTGTACAACAACATAATCAACATCGGCATTTGCAGAAACTGCCTGGTTAGCGGGCAGAGTCCATGGTGTGGTAGTCCAGATCACCACTGAAATTTTGCCGCAACCGGTTAAACCTTCAATCGTTTTTTCAACCGCATGCTGATCGACAAAGGCAAATTTTACGTCGATAGAAAAAGAGGTTTTATCATGGTATTCCACTTCAGCTTCAGCGAGCGCCGAACCACCAACCACACTCCAGTAAACCGGTTTAAAGCCGCGCAGCAAATGGCCATTTTCGGCGATTTTACCAAGCGAGCGAATGATGTCCGCTTCAAATTTATAGTCCATGGTAAGGTAAGGGTTTTCCCAATCACCCAATACGCCCAAACGGATGAAATCCTTGCGCTGGCCTTCGAGTTGCGTGGCGGCATATTCGCGACATTTTTGGCGAAAGGTTTTTACATCGACTTTATCGCCGGCTTTGCCGATTTTTTTCTCCACATTGTGCTCAATGGGCAGACCGTGGCAATCCCAACCGGGCACATAGGGCGAATCAAAACCACTCAGGGTTTTGCTTTTGATAATAATATCCTTGAGGATTTTGTTAACCGCATGACCGATATGGATATCACCGTTCGCATAGGGAGGGCCGTCGTGCAAAATAAATTGCTCACGACCTGCGCGTGCCGCGCGAATTTGTTGGTACACATTATTGGCTTGCCAGTTTTTTAACATTTCCGGCTCGCGCTGTGCGAGGTTCGCTTTCATCGCGAAGTCGGTGTTAGGCAGGTTTAGTGTAGCTTTGTAATCGGTCATGATTCACGGTCAACTTTGTTAACAAATTAATAAGAAAATTATTGGGCACTTGCAGCAAAAAATTGCCTGGCCTGGGCTATATCCGTTTGCAGTTGCGCTTGCAATTCATCCAGTGAATTGAATTTTTGTTCATCGCGCAATTTGGTGTGAAAGGCGACATCAATCATTGCACCGTAAACGGTGCGGGAAAAATCAAATATGTGCACTTCGAGCAGCGGTTTTTTAACGCCGTTTACGGTTGGTCGCACACCGACATTGGCCACACCGTTATGCACGCTGCCATCAGCAAATGTAACGGTGACGGTGAATACACCGTGTAGCGGTGATTTGTAACGGCGCAAATGAACATTTGCTGTCGGCACGCCCAATTTGCGCCCCAGCTGCTGCCCGTAAACAATGCGACCGCTGATGCTATAAGGGCGGCCCAGCAATTTTTCAACGCCGGCGAAATCACCTTGCTCCAGCAGCTGGCGAATGCGCGTGCTGCTGACCCGCACACCATCAACCTCCAGGGTGCAGGTATCAGTAACGTCAAATCCGCGCTCGGCGCCCACGGCTTGCAAGAGCGCAAAATTACCGCGGCGATCACAACCAAAACGGAAGTCATCGCCCACCACCAGATGCTTGATCCCCAAACCATCCAGCAGAATTTTTTCGATAAATTCCTCGGCCGACAAATTGCGTAATTGCGCATTGAATTGCAGGCAGAACACCCGCTCCACACCGGCCGCCATCAATGCCTGGATTTTTTCGCGCAAGCGCATCAAGCGCGCCGGGGCTTTGTCGCCGGAAAAAAACTCGTGGGGCTGGGGTTCAAAGATGATTACAACAGCAGGTAGTTGATGCTGGCGCGCCACCGCCAGCAACTGGCGCAGTATCGCCCGGTGGCCAAGGTGCACACCATCGAAAGAACCTATGGTTGCCACACAGCCCCGGTGCCAGGGGCGCAGGTTATGCAACCCGCGAATAAACGCATGTGCCGCCCGATTCACGCTGTGTACTGCCCCCAATCAATCGCCTGGAAAATGAGGCCGGCAGTATACAGGAGCAGCAGCACCTGAGCCTAGGGCAGAAGGGAAATGAGGGCAGTTAGTGATGGGCCTTGAAATCGCGCAAACGGATACCTACGGCGAGTAACCCGGCTAGATAGGCTAGCAGTCCTGCAATACAAATGACTGCAAGGCGAATAACCCGGTCCAGCAGGTGCCATTCTGCCCACCCGGTCCAGAAATGGAGGATGCCAAGCAACACGGCAACCATAGCCAGGTTGGCCGCGCCGTACCGCAACCATAACCGGGGCCATGTGGTGGCAGGATTGTAAACGCCGGCATGGCGCAGGCCACGATACAGTAAATAGGCGTTTACATAAGCCGCCAGCGCCGTGGTGAGCGCCAGCCCGACATGCCCCAATCCCCACCATACAGCGAGCGGAATTACCACCAGCGGTTTCATCAGGATATTGGCAAAAATCGCGATTATCCCGGTGCGCACCGGGGTTTTCATGTCCTGCCGCGCAAAGAAGCCAGGTACCAGCACCTTGATCAGCATGAAGGCAAACAAACCCAGTGCGTAAGCTTTCAAACTGTAAGTGGACATCAGTATGTCCGACAGTTTCATCTCGCCGTGATAGAACAGGGTAAACAGGATAGGCTCGGCCAGAATGACGAGCGCCAGGGTTGCCGGCAAGGCAATCAGCACCACAAAGCGAATCGCCCAATCGAGCATATCGCTGAATTTCTGCGCGGATTGCGCAGCGCTCAAACGCGATAAGCCCGGCATAATTACCGTGGCAATCGCCACACCGAATACGCCCAAGGGCAATTCCACCAGGCGGTCCGAATAGAATAACCAGCTCACAGCACCATCGCCCAGCAGGGTGGCGATAATCGAATCAAGCAACAGGTTTAACTGGCTCACCGAAACACCGAACAGCGCTGGTGTCATGAGCACCAGGATACGTTTAACGCCGGGGTGCGACCAATCCAGTTTGGCGGATGGCAGCAAATGGATCTGCTGTAAAAAAGGCAGTTGGAATAGCAGGGAAAAAACACCCGCAACAAGGATGCTCCAGGCCAGCGCATAAGCGGGATTGGGAAAGAAATCCGCCACCAACAAAGCGGCGGCAATCATAAAAATATTGAGGAATACCGGCGTCACTGCCGGTATGGCAAAGCGGTCATAACTGTTAAGTATCGCTCCGGCAAAGCCGGTGAGCGAAATCAACATCAAATAGGGAAAGGTGATGCGCACCAGATCAACCAGCAGGGAAAACTTTTCAGGCTCGTCGGCATAACCAAACCCGAATATGTAGGCAAAGCCCGCAGCCCCCACAATTCCCAACAACGTAAACAACAGCAAAATTGACCCCAGGCAACCCGCCACCCGGTCAATCAGTTCCTTCACTGCGTCACGCCCGCCCTTCTCTTTGTATTCGGCCAGCACCGGAATAAATGCCTGCGAAAAGGCACCCTCGGAAAACAAGCGACGAAAAAAATTCGGGATTTTTTGCGCGATTGCAAAAGCATCCATAGCACCACCGGCACCTAAAACGCTGGCGAGCACAATGTCGCGCACCAGTCCCAGCACGCGCGAAGTCATGGTCATGGAGCCGGTGAGCAAGCTCGAGCGCAACAGGCTTTTGGGCTTGGCTGGCGATTCAGAAGCAGGACTCGACGGAGGGTTGTTCTCAGGGGGATTGGGCAAATCAGACACGGGCAAATCCTGCGCGGGCAAAAAGATGTGGCATTATCTACGGCTGGTATACTCAGGCACAACACCCGTCCGCATTTGAAACCGGGAGAATTATGATGCACACCAAACCAACCTTGTTTTTCATACTTGTTGCATTGGGCAGCTTGAACGCCTGCAACCCGCAACGTGATAGCACCACCACATCGGCACCTGCAAGCCCCCCTGCTACGATAGAACCAGCAGCAAAACAAATGCATTCCAGTTGGGATGCCGATAACGATGGGATTAATGATTGCGAAAAAGACGGCAGTTGCGACCACAGCATCGATTACACCCAACCCCGCCCTGTCCCATCATGCAACCATGCCGACGGCAGTATTGAGCAATTGGTTTGTACCACGCCGGAGCTGGCGGTATTGGCTAATCACCTCGCCACCACTTATTCCGCCGCAAGCAAGAAAGCAGTCAACGAGCAAGCGACCTTGCTCCAAGCCGAACAACACGGCTGGCTTAAAGGTCGCGATGAATGCTGGAAATCCGACGATAAAAAACAGTGTGTGAAAACCGAATACGAACGCCGCATCAGCGAACTGCAAGCTGTTTATCAATTGGTAGAACACAGCGGACCAATCCACTTTGGGTGCAATAGCTCAACCACCGGGCAATTAACTGTAACCTTTTATCAAAGTGACATTCCCACGCTTATTGCCAACTATGGCGATTCCACATCCCTGATGTATTCAGCGATTGCCGCCAGTGGTGCGAAATATATCGGGCGCAACGAAAGTTTTTGGGAGCACCAGGGTGAAGCCCGTGTTGTATGGGGCTATAACACACCGGAGTTTGTGTGCAAAAAAGCAGAATAACAACCTCGCTTTTTTTAATCGGCAGTATCGGCCTGTGTGAGTTAGCGCTGGCTGATCAGGTATTACTTACTAATGGCGATCAAATCAGTGGGACCATCACTGAGCTTAATACTGAAACATTGAAAATTAACACTGATTACGCCGGAACTTTATCACTGAAAGTTGAAGCAATAAAAAGTTTCCACACGGAAAAAAATGCGCACTGGCAAATTAACCTGAAAGAACGACACGCGATCATCCATGTCAGCGATAAGCCCGGCCATGTATCAGTCGATGGAAAAAACATTCCTATTAATGAACTGGCTTTTAAACCGGCACAAAAAACCTGGCAAAAATCCGGCCTCCTGGAAACATCACTGGATGTCGATAACGATAACAATCGCAAAGAACAACTGCATATCAATACTGAATTAAACCTGGAGTCCAGACACTGGCGACATGCGTTCAAGACAGAGTCAAAACGCGACAAGGAATACCATCATGTCACCGAAGATACGCTCGAACTGAATTACACGCTGGATTATTTATTTGATACCCATTGGTTACTGCGTACAGATACGACCTATCGCGAAGAAGGTGTCGATGTTACCAGCCAATATTGGTATCTGGGCTTAGGGCCGGGTTATCGCCTGTGGGGCGAAGGTAAAGATAAACTCGATCTGATTTTTGCCTACAATCGTTTCTGGTTTAATGCGGACGTAGCCGAGCTGGAGCTGGGCGCATGGGCGGCGGCACTCGACTATGAGCAATTCTGGTTTGGTGACAAGCTGGAAGCATTTTCCGATTCGCGCATCGCGTTTCCAACCATCCAGGTTATAGACTTTATCGCCAATACCAGCAGTGGCTTGCGCTATTACCTCAGCCACAACATCCATCTTTCACTCAAATATGATTACAACGAAACCCGCTATCAGCTCGGGACGATTAAAGACAGCAGCTATGTATTGGGTGCCGGGGTGAACTTCTAATTTGCAAAAAATAATTTACGCATTTCAACATCAACCCGACACCACGCTATTTATTTTTATTTAGCCGATGCAATAAATGGATACTCCTTATTATCAATAATCGGCTCTATGCCAAAGAAATCATTCAAAACGGATTCTGCTGTGCAATAAGCGCCTTCAACCCAGGCCTGATCATTCGAGTAGGCCTCACCAACAATAAAAATCGCGGCATCAGCCCCCTCAATCAATTGCGAAGGCTTGCGGATTTTTTGTTGCACATCATCGATCGCAAAATGCGATGCCCATGCGTGATAACCCGCATTAAAAGGCGGCAAGGACCAATCCATGTATTTGGCTTCCAGCGGCTCGGGCACCATTGAATAATCCGAGTTGGGTCCAAAATGAACTTCGGCCAATTGTTTGCGCAACATCTTCACCATGCGCGCCGGCACTGTGCGAGGTCCGATTAATGGTTGCACATTTTCATTGGTAGGGATTTTTTGCTGTTCATTTGGTTCCAATTCCAGCTCTTTCCAGAAGGTTGTATAAACCTCATCGTCATAGCTGGCAAGCAAACCATAAACAGGAGCAGCGTTTGGATCGCTGGCATTATTACCGAAATAAACAACCTGGCGAATGGGAGTGTCTGTAACACTTGGACCGATCGTATAATTCAATGCTGCCGCCAACAATGCCTGCTCTTGCTTATAGGTTAATCGCTCCCGGATTTGCTGCTCCACTGCAGCAATTAACGACGCAGAATCGGCATAGGCATTACCGACCAATTTATTTAATGCTGTCAAATAATTTTTAGGAAAACCCTCGGCTTTCATTTGTGCAACGACCTTGGCCGTAACTTCATAGCCAGTTAGTTGCGGAGCATAAGCAGGCGGATTACTGGCGTCCGGTGCCCACCAGCAAGTATTAAAAAACATACCAACTTTATAGGATGGCTGCATGATGGCTGATTCAAGATACAACTGTACCTGGCGATGGTTTAATACATCTAACCCCTCTTGCTGTTCAAAGCGCGAACCATTGGCAACCTGTTCAAGTGCATGCCGCGGCATTGCCAGCCATGCAGCATCGGTTGTTTTTGATTCAGATTTTTGCCACGGGTTTTCACGCGTCGCAATGCTGTAATGAATGGTTTTTCCGCGCGCAATAATTGAATGCAAGCGGCGGTTGGGGTAATAACAGAAATTTACTCCCTGTGCTTTTGCTAATTTAACAATTGCATCAAAAAGTGCATTGAACATACCAGAGTAACCAATGGTGATGGTTTTATATTGGTTGCCCGGCGTGAATTCATTATTGGCCTGGAATGCGTATGCAGAATTCCAGTTGATAACATTGGAACTATAACCGTTACCGTCGGCGGCGTAATTAAAACCTTCCGAACCCAATTGGTCGTACATTAAATTCCAATAGCCGATGTCTTTTAATTTATCACCTTTTTGGTAGACCGACTTATCACCGGTCTCCACAAGGATTTTTCCTTCCTGATAAAAATCATCCCACTGGCGGCGCGTTTGCGGCCATGAATTGCTGCTGAGGACCGCAAGGCCTTCTACTATTGAAAAACCGGTATCCGGCGAGGCGGCTGCACCGTAGTGGTCTACGTTATAGGGTGCAGGGTTTTGTGAAGTTATATCGTTCAAAAAGAAATTTTTGGATCGCAAGTAATACAAGGGATTAACGGATTCATTGAAGGGCACAGAATATTTTTCAAGGTCAAGCTGCTGGATAACTGTCGTAACCAAACGGTGCCCCGGGGCAGTAGCATGTTTGGTATCTTTGATATTTTTATCCCAGTACGAATAACGCATTCCGCCCAACTCAAGGTAGGATTGGTTTTTTTCATTTTTATAGTGCCAGGTACAGATACGCGCACCTGCGGCACGAGTGCCGGAATGGGCTTTGGAAAAATCATATTGCCCCCAGTCATACAATTCCAGGACATCGCCCTTAGCCAGTTTTTTTGCTTTGGATTTTTCATTTTTGGCGGTGCCATCCAATAAGCGCCACGCGGTGTATAAACCAGCCGCACCAGCACCAAAAATGGAATAGGTTTTATTGCTCATACAAATCGCTCCTTGGGAGAAAATCAATCATGCAGAAAGGGATTGTTAAACCGGCAATATTTCGTTGCCGAGCCGCGCCATTTGTTGCGGTAAATCTTTTTGCGGAATCACAACTTCAACCAGCACCGGTTGATTCGCTATTTTTTTTATTTTTGGTAGAGCTGCATTCAATTCGCTCACAGTTGCCACACGAAAACCTTGTGCGCCAAAAGCTTTGGCCAGTGCCATATAATCCCATTGCGGCAGAATATCGAACGAGTCAAATGTATGTTGTGGACCGGGTTTGAACGCATCCATATCCACATACACCTGTTCAATCGCATAAACGCCGTTACTCATGACAAAAATCACTGCGTTTAAATTATTGCGCGCCAATGTAGAAAGCGATTGGCACACCATCATAAAACCACCATCGCCAGCAATCGTCCATGCACGCTTGCCACTACCAAGTTGTGCACCGGACGCCGCACCGGTTTCAAAACCAATGCATTGCCAGGCAGCAGATCCGATAAAACTTCCCTGCTTCATTCCTGTTGCGTTAGTGGCCACATATAACGAACTACTTACCCCCAGCACCATAACAATGTCATCGAGCATTTTGCTGTCGTGCAGAAATTTCATTGAGTGCTGGAAAAAACGGTTATAGGTGATTACTTCAGGCTGCAGATTCCATTGCGGATCGGAATTGGAGACCCAGGGCTCGGGATAAACTGGCAACGCCGGGGCAGTGACAGATAAAGGATAATTTTTTGCTTTTATAAAACGTGCCAGCAAAGCCTCCATAAAATCCTTCATGGTTACTGCGTCATATTTAAAATAACCAACGCGCAATTGCCCGGTCGAAGCCTGGATCATTTGTGGATATTTATTTTCCATCAACCATAAATAATCATCGGTAAGAATAGTACCCAACGACAAAATACAATCGGATTCCGCAACAGTATTAATCACGCTCGTATATGACGCTTGATCGGAATAGGTACCGATAAATGTTTTCCCTTTTTCATCAAGCACGGTTTTACCGAGGGTAGTGGTAGTGTAGAGAAAGCCACTTTCCGCAATGATTTTTTGCAGCAGATCAGCAAGCCCGTGACGCAATAATTCAACACCGGCCAAAATCAGCGGATTTTTTGCGGCGACAATTTGTGTCCAGGCTAAGGCCACAGCATTTTCCAGCGCCAGCGGATCACTTTTTATCATGGTGGGCTGCAACGGTTTGATGGAAGGTTTTGGACAAGGCTCGCCCCACACTTCTTTATAACAGGCGATATAAACCGGACGTTTATGGGTAATAGCAGCGATCAATAAATTATCTATTTTTTCTGCTGCGCCGGCAGACGTACTCAAGGTCTCAGCGGCGACAGTAACATTGCTAAACACATTTTGATCTGCATGAAGGTCGCCTGTGGAATGATGGAAGACCATGCCATACATATCCGTTTGGTTGCGCATGTCCGCACCGGGACATGCACTAATAACCACTACCGGACTGAATTCAACATATGCACCGGCAATCGCATTTAATGCACTGAAAGTGCTTACGCCATACTGCAATGACACAGCTCCTAACCCGCGCGTTCGTCCGTATGCATCAGCAGCGTAGGCTGCATCCAGTTCATTTATTGCACCAATCGTTTTTATTCCATCAAAATTTTCCAGTGCCTGGGTGAAATGTTTGACGTAATCGCCGGGGATCTGAAAAATATCTGTCACTCCCAGTTGTTTAAGGCGAGTGAGTAAATAATCTGCAACAGTGAATGGTGTATTTTTCATGCGGTAAATAGTCGCCGTATGGCTATGTGATCGGGATGGCAGTATGTTTGAAGATAGAAAAGTCGCAGAAGAGCACGATAAGTATCTGGAGCTGGCCGCCAATATCACCCAATTAATTGAAGAAAATATTCCCGGTATTGATGAGCAACACAGCGAAGCCATAGGCCTGTTGCTGGCCCAGCGCCGCGAATTATTGGCCAAAGCCTGCAAAGGCAAGCCGGATGAATTATTACAGCCTTTCACTTATGAAAAGCCTGTAACCCTGAACAGCAAAGCCACCCCCGCCACGGAATAGGAACACCAGGCAGAGGTAGTTGCTGTAAGCACTGGTTTACCCACATAGGCCAGTGCAGTTAATGGCCGCCCACACAGCCATTAACACGCAAACAACTGAATTCACCGCCCTGTTGTGGTAGCTCAGCGGTTTGTGACGTGTTTAAGTGGGCACCCTGGGCATCGGGGTTACTTCTCCCCAGCGGTAACCCTTGTGTCCGGTTGCTCACTTGCTTCCAATGACTCATTTCCAGCCCAGGTCGTTCAGCCACACCTGATGCCGGTAGTGAGCCACTTTTACCACTGCACCCTTTCCCAATAAGCATGGGAAAACCTCAACGGGTGCGGTGGTTTTTTATTATCCCCTGCGAACCCTGAAACTTAAGTAAAGCTGGCGTGCAATTGCTGCTACTTCGTCTAGAGTTAGGAGATTGTATACAAGTAGGTGGAACATAAAATGTCATTAATATCACCAATATTTCTTCGGGTTCACGGCGCCCGTCTTCTGATCAGCAGTTTGGTCACCTGTTTATTAGTTTTTCACTCCACTGTTTATGCGCAAACCAAGCAATTGCGTGTTGTACAAGGCAACAACAGCATTGAAGCCTATGCAAAAGGATTATTGAAGCTGGCCCTTAGCAAGGCCCAGGACAAATATGAACTACAGGAGGCAATCCCCAATACCAGTGAAGAACGCATGGTTAATATGTTGATGGATAACCAATTGGATGTAGTCTGGTATGCAACCACCAACGATCTGGAAGAAAGGTTATTGCCCATCCGTATTTGTATTTACCGCGGACTATTGGGTTACCGGGCGCTGATGATAAAAAAAGGGATGCAACATAAGTTCGACGGTATAAAAACATTGGAAGACCTTAAGCGGGTATCCCTTGGCCAGGGGCGTTTTTGGGCGGATACCAACGTGCTTACTGCCAATCACCTGAATGTGGTCAAGGTGCTTAAATATGAAGGGCTTTTTTACATGCTGGATGGTGATCGCTTTGATGCGTTTCCACGCGGCGTACACGAACCCTGGTCGGAAATAAACCGCTACCCAAAATTATCGCTGGATGTGGAAAAAAACCTGCTGATTTCCTATATCAATCCATTTTATTTTTTCGTCAATAAATCCAATACCAAACTGGCAAAGGATATTGAGCGCGGCCTGCGCATTGCTATTGAAGATGGAAGTTTCGATGAGTATTTCTTTAATGACCCCACGGTAAAGGATGTTGTTGAAAAGGCCAACCTGAAGAGTCGCACTATCATCCATTTGGATAATCCATCATTGCCGCCCAAAACACCGGTCGACGACAAATCATTATGGATTGATCCCTATTCAATGTGACAATTCCCATACCCTGGTTACCGGCTACGAGAAAAACCTCGCAGCCGGTACCACTTATTAAATACGCCTTTATTCAACAATTTTTTTCAGCGCCCCTTAAGCTGCATACATATTGATGTACTGCACCATCCGTGGAAAATCCGCGCGATTGGGGCTACTGCCGTGTGGCAACGCCTGATGCCAGATAATTAAATCGCCCGCCCTGGCCGCAATCGGTTTTACCGGCCATTGCGACCAATCCTGTTTTTGTAAATCAACGCCTTTTGGCTGTTGGGCCAACCATTGATCAATTTTTTTATGAAAACCGGGCACGCAGCAAAATGCGCCCTGGTGTTCTGCAACATCCGTTAGATAAATCAATGCCTGGGTACCAAAAGGGACAGGCGCCTGAAGCTCTACATCCCAATGAATAGAAGGTCCGGGAAATTGCCATTGCGCTGTTTCCGGCGGGTTAAATCCAACCCGGTCGGTAGTCACGACCAAATCGTTACGCTGCCATAATTGTTGAAAAATAGCGCGGACAAGCGGTGACTGCCGTGCAACTTCAAACGCTGGGTGAGCGAACAATTGCACCATAATTTTTTTCATTTCCCCGGCCGGCCTGTACCAGCTTTTCGAATCACGTTCGTGCATCTGCAAATAATCCCAAATCGCAGTGCGTGCAGCGGCCGCTTCATGTGGGGCTAATACGCCGGGAATAATGAGATAGCCTTGCTCATCCCAATGTGAAAGTTGGGTTTCAGTCAACACCGGCGAATTATTATGTTGCAATATTGATTTTTTATTTTCCAGGCAATCCAGTAACGCACAATTTGCACGTTCGATTATTAACGGGTCCAGTGCTGCCCCATGATTGCTTTCGATCCAGCGTTCAAATTCCGCCATATTGGTAGCGTGGTACACCGCCGTCATGGCAGGCTCCAAACCTACGCCGAGTTTATCCAGCAAAATACGATCAAGTTGCCAATCATTTTCGGAAAGCAGGGCAAGATGTGTCCGTGTCGTTTCCGTTGAAAGGCGTTTTCGCAATTGGACTTTATGCCAGAAGCGCGGCAAGTGATATACACCCAAAGCTGACTTTTCACGCGTATCCGGCAGCGGCAACTCGTCACTACCCGGTTCCTTTTCGTAAGCAAACACAAAACGCGGATAGGTGCCTTGCTCATAGTTGTAGCGCAGCGTGCAACCCGGTTTTATGCGTATATTTTTTTCATAAAGCGGCAAGGTTAGTTGCGATTGGTTTTCACGCAACACCAGATTGTCCAGTACACAAATTTCCGTAGTGAGTTTTAAGTCACGCCATTGAACAGGCTCGGCGGGAATTTGCAAATCTCCCTGCAACGAGCTGCTATTGCCGTTGCCAATTTGTGCTGCGGTAATGTTATCCAACTGAAAAATTTTACCAAGGTGATGCACGGAGTTTTCATTACCTGCGCGCGTCAACCATAAATCAAGGCGAATATACTGCGGCAACAACCAGCCATCCGGTTTTAAAAATTGTTGTAGGTGCGCGAAAATTCTGACCTGTGGCTCTTGTAATAACCCTTGTCGCATCGTCTCCGAAATAATCAGATCGTAATGGTGCGGGGCCAGCCAATTGCAGGCATCCGCACAGACAACCTGATCAATCAATTCGCTATTATCCAATTGTAACGCCACTAACAAGCGCTGCAGGAATGCCAGCGATTCCGCGTGTATGTCCAATAAAGTTATACGTAAGGGCTGCCCGGTAAATAACGGTAAAAGTGGCACCAGCAATAATGCAAACGGTCCGGTACCGGCATACAGCACTTGCACGGGCCCTACTGTTGCAGTTTCAAGTTTTCGTTGCAGCGCAGTATAAACACCTTGCATAAAAACACGGGTCCGTTCGACATCCTCCGCGCATTGCGCAGCGGTTGTTGGTGATACCGCTTTACCATTAGCCGTAATGCTCGCTCCTTCATCAAGGAACAAGGCGGGGTGCAATTCCACACCGGTAATTTCACACAGCTCTTTTACTAATTGATCGACGACAGGTTTTGCCGGGCCCGCACTGCCACAATCCAGCAGGCGGGTCACGAGCGATAACAACGGTTGGGGCATACACCAGATCCTTGCATTTTGTTAAAGGAGTTTTCCCATGGTAACGTCAACGGGAAGTAATTAATAATTCTGTTAGTTGTTGCCAGAGTAAATGTTTGGTAATTGGTTTTAATAAAATACGCGCCGGCGCTAATGATTGGGCGATTTGTGAATCCTGGTCAGTAATATTGGCCGAAAGAAAAATGATAGGGGTTTGTTGCCAGCGCACGGTGGCCCGCATATTTTTTGCTACTTCAAAACCATCAAGCTGCGGCATTTGTAAATCAAGGATAACCAAATCAACCGGAATTTGTTCCTGCAATATTTCCCAGGCTTTTAACCCATTATTGGCTTCCAGCAAATAGGCGCCGGTGTGTTTGAGTTGCTTATACAGGATCATGCAATTAATAGTATCGTCATCGGCAAACAAAATTGTCTTTTGTTGCAAATCCGGCGCTTGTAATGGTGGGGCTGAAAGTGCTGCCGTCGCCTGCTGCTGTTCAGCCGGTTCCGGAACTGATAATGGAAAACTCACAATAAAGCGCGAACCTTTACCCAATGCAGATTCAACATGGATCTCACCGCCATGCTGCTCAATTAAATACCGTGTCACCGTTAACCCCAAACCGGTTCCACCGGAACGGCGATTGGCCGAGGCTTCCAACTGGCTAAAAGGCACAAATAGTTTTTGCATATCCTCCGGCGCAATACCGATGCCGGTATCCTGCACAATTAATTGCAGCGCGTTGGGCGTACGCTGGCAAATAACAGTCACACTTCCCGCATCTGAATATTTAATACTGTTGCTGACCAGGTTTAATAATATTTGTTCGAGACGATTGGCATCGGCCCAAATGCGCTCATCCAGTGCCGTGCTGTTAATTAATTGCAGGTTTTTGTTGGACGCCAGGGGTTTGACGATTGAAAATACTTGCTCAACAAGCGGGTGGATTTCCACCCAGCTTTTAAATAATTCGATGTTGGCTTCCGCCATTTTGGTGTAATCGAGAATATCGTTAATCAGATGGCTGAGCCTGCGCCCGCTCGAAATAATTAACTCAAGTTTTTTACGTGCGGACCCCGGAGGTAATTGCAATTCTTCTTCCAGGGCCGAGGCGAGACCAACAATTCCACTGACAGGTGTGCGCAATTCGTGTGATGTATTAGCGAGAAATGCATCCTTAACTGCATTAATACGCACCAGCGCATGGTTCAATTGTTTTTCTTTTTCCAGCGCGACCTTTTCGCGTTGCCGGCGATAAATCAAATACAACAGCGCAACAATCAATAAGACGTACAGAGCATAGGCCCACCCGGTTTTCCACGGAGCAGGGAAAACATGCACCACTATATCCAGTTGCTGGTTACTCCATTGGCCACTGCTATTGGAGGCCTTTACCTGGAAACGATAATTGCCCGCAGGAATATTGGTATAGGTCGCACTGTTTTTTGTGCCGATATAATTCCAGTCTTTATCAAAACCTTGCAACCGGTACGCATATTGGTTGCGCGCCGCCTGGTGATAACTGAGTGCCGCAAAATCAAACGCAAACATACTGTGTTGGTGGGTCAACTCCAAACGCTCGATCAGATTAATACTGTGAGCAAGGGGAGATTCGGTGGTGGCGGGTTTCATTTCGCGATTAGCAATTTTCAAGCGTGTAAGGCGCACGGGAAAATCAGCGTGGTCCAATTCCATACGCGCGGGATCGAAGTGGCTCATTCCCTCTACACCGCCAACATACATTTCACCACTCGCCGCAACCAGCAATGCGCCGCGATTAATCGTAAATGCAGCAATTCCCTGGCCGGTATTAAATGGGGTGATCGCCAATGAATCCGGATTGACCCGCGCCAATCCCTGGTAGGTTCCCAACCAGATATTACCGGTTTTGTCCTCGGTTATTCCCGTGACCACCAGATCGGGCAAGCCTTGCTCCAGCCCCAGCGCAACCAGCGGTTTGTCATCACTTACCCACATAAACACACCGGCATCCAGCGTGCCGATCCACACGCGCCCGCGGGAATCTTCAAAAATAGTGCGCACCATCAGGCTGGGCATAGTGCGCACACCGGCATCGTGGCGGCCAAAATGGACGTAGGTTTTGCTGGCAGGATCATAGCGATCCAATCCATTGGTGCCGCCCACCCACAGGCGCTGCTGGCGATCACGTATGACACAATAAAGATCAAGGCTGGAAATTCCCGCGGTATTTTTTTGCGGGACCTGCGCCGAAAATGTTTGTGTTGCCGGGTCAAAACGATTGAGCCCGCCCTCCTGGGTGGCGAGTATTACTTCACCATCGGCACCGGGCAAAATATCCCAGACGATATTGGAGTTGATGCTGCCGGGGGTATTCGTAGCAGTAAAGTGCTGCAGTTGCCCATGGCTATCCAACCGGTAAACCCCATCACTCCAGGTACCAATCCAATAATTTCCCAAGGTATCGCGCGCTAGCGCCGTGACCGGTTTTTTGGGCATGGGTTGCGGCAAATCGTCCGCTGACAAATTGGTAAAGCGGCCGCTTGCCGGATCAAATTCATTCAATCCCTTTTCGGTCCCGATCCATAAACGTTTATCCGGAAATTCAAAAAAACCCAGCACGCCACTGTCATTTAATTGTGGCGACGTGGGATCAATGGTTTGCTGGTAATTACTGACCTTTTCGCTGCGGCGATGATGAAAGCTGATTCCACTCGGAAAGTGGGTGACCCACAAGTTGCCCTCATGATCGGCAAACAACCCCACAGTTTTATCGCTTGCCAACGATTGCGAATTTCCCTGTTGATGCCGGTGGCTAGCCCAGGTTTTGTTGTCGAGGTTGTAACGCAATAAACCCGCGCCGTCAGTGGCCACCCACAAATGGCCGGATTGGTCATTAAGCAAGGTCCAGACAGTATTACTACCAACCGATTCCAGCGCAGGTTGATGAGTGAATTCGCCGCTTAGCGGATTGAAAACATCAATACCGGTTGTGTGTTGCCCCAACCATAAATTGCCTTCTGCATCGGCGGCGATTGCATCAATGCGACGGCCGGAAGTACCTGTTGCATCAGTGCGATCACGGGGGAAAAAATGGAACTTGCCGGTATGCGGATCGAATTGTGCCAAGCCGGCATCGCTGGTACCGACCCAGATGCGCCCGGCGTTATCCTCAAAAAGCGCGCGGATACTGGTCGCAATAGCCGCCGTGGATACACCATCCGGAAGGATAAATTCCTGTGCGCTGGTGCGCTCGCGGTTAATCTTCACCAGGCGACCATTATCGCCAACATAGAGATTGCCGAGTTTATCTTCCAGCAGCGCGTAAACCGAATTATGGGAGCCCAAGGCTGCGGTTACGAAAGGTACAAATTCATCGCGTTGCGAGTCATAGCGGCACAATGCCTGCTCCGCACCAACCCACAAATCACCCCGGCGATCGCCGAGCAACGCTTGCACAAAACGGCCGCAAATATTATGGATGTCCGCACCGACACCCGCATAATTTTTCAGCTCGACACCATCGTAACGCAACAGGCCTTCGCCGCCGCCAAACCAGATAAACCCCTGGCGGTCCTGGGCGATGGCAACGAGATTATTCAAGGCTTTTTTATTGGCGGGGTCATCCAGTTCGATCTGTTCAAAATGGATATCAGCGGCCAATAACGGGCGTACCGCGAGCAATGGCAGCAAGAACAGGAGCAACAACCACACCCGGTTGATTTGTTGTTGGACTTGTGTGGACATACCACTGATAGTAGCCCAGCAGCCCGATTTTGCCCGCCATTACCAGGACTTTACACAAGCAATCCGCGTTCATTTTTACAGCGGGACCTCGCGCCTGCGCACCCGTGCACTTTGCCCCCATGAAAGGCTTCACAAAATCATTGTTGATCGCCAAGCTGTCATGAAAACAGCAAATATTCTTAACAATGCAGTTATAGCCTGGCCTGAAACCTTCCTGCACAATCCAACGACAAAGGAGTTTCCCATGTTAAAACCGCTGCATTTGCTCGCCAGCGCCACCCTGGCACTGCTAATTCCGTTTACCGCCTGCGCACACAGCGACAAGCACGATTACCCGCATATCAAAGAAGACGATAACAGTGCGCGCGTACAACTTGGCCCGCGTCCGTTTTATTTAGTGAATGATATGGATGAAAGCGCGCTCAAGAAAAAATTGCAAAGCTGTACTAATGGCCCATTCAAAAAAACCAATTTTTCGATCGGCCATCGGGGCGCACCTTTGCAATTTCCCGAACACACAAAGGAATCCTATGAAGCGGCGGCTAAAATGGGCGCGGGAATCCTGGAATGCGATGTAACCTTCACCAAGGATAAACAACTGGTGTGTCGCCATTCACAATGCGACCTGCACACCACCACCAATATCCTCGCGACACCACTGGCGAGCAAATGCAACCAGCCATTTTCACCGTTTGATCCGGTCAGCGGTAAAGCCGCGAGTGCAAATTGCTGCACCAGCGATATTACCCTCGCCGAATTTAAAACCCTGCAAGGGAAAATGGATGCGTTTAATCCCAAAGCAACAACACCGGCGGCCTATTTACAAGGCACCGCCAATTGGCGCACTGACCTTTACGCCAGTAAAGGCACGCTGTTGACCCACGCTGAAAGTATCCAGTTATTTAAAAAACTCGGCGTAAAAATGACGCCCGAATTAAAATCGGCCAGCGTCGCCATGCCATTTAACGGTTACACCCAGGCGCAGTACGCACAACAATTAATTGATGAATACAAAGCGGCCGGGGTAAAAGCACGCGATGTATGGCCGCAATCTTTTGATATTCAGGACGTGCGCTACTGGATTAAAAATGAAGCGCAATTTGGCAAGCAAGCAGTTTACCTGGATGATGCCGATACTATCGCCGATGTCCCAACAGCAACCGATTTACAACGATACGCCGACGAAGGCTTTACTACCGTTGCACCACCACTCTGGGTTTTGCTGGCATTGGACAAGAATAATAAAATTATTCCGTCTGAATATGCACGCAATGCAAGAAACGCTGGCTTGAATATTATTACCTGGTCATTTGAACGTTCCGGCCCACTGAAAAATGGTGGCGGCTGGTATTATCAAACCGTTAATCCTGCGATTAACAATGATGGTGATATGATGGATGTACTGCATGTACTAGCGAAAGATGTTGGTGTGATCGGTATTTTTTCCGATTGGCCAGCCAGTGTAAGTTACTACGCGAGCTGTATGAATTTGAAATAGCCATTCCAACACAACGCGCCGTATTTTAAGCATGGCCCGGTATTCATGCCGGGCTTTAACCATTATTTCTATCAACCAAAAAACTAAAAACCAAACGGCACTTTCATTGACGTTGTAGCGGTGTTATCAGGAATTTTCCAGCAACCACGCCTGCGCCGCCGCCAGCGTTAATTGCAGTTCTTGCTGCAAGTTTTGCCAGTGAGCATCGACATGTTGCACCGTTTTTTGTGCGAGTAATTCAAACTCCAATACACGTGCGGCCTCAATAAAATCAGTCGCACCTAACATACCAACCGTGCCGCGCAACGTATGCAATGATCGCGCACAAGATTCCCAATCATCTTGCTGGTATAACTGTTGTAAATTGGCTACGGCTTTCTCGGTATTACTTAATAAGTTAGTGACGAATGTGCGGGTCTTTTCCATATGCGCACTGTTAGCGGCGGACATCGCCAATAATTTATCGATGTTAAATTTTTGCGCGGCAGCAACCGCTCGTGGTTTTTCAACCGATGCCGTTGCATGTGTTGTATTAGCCTGCACCACTGCCTTACCCTGCGGTAAATACTGTGCAATTGTCGCCAGCATTACGTCGGCTTCAATCGGCTTGGCAATCAGGTCATCCATACCAGAGGCGACACATTCATCGCGCTCAAATTCCATTACTCCCGCGGTCATCGCCAATACCGGTAACGTTAAACCCAATTCCTTACGGATAATACGCGTTGCCGTAAAGCCATCCATTACCGGCATTTGTACATCCATTAACACTGCATCATACGCGTCGCTATTGTCGCGCAAGCGCTCTACCGCTTTTTGGCCGTTATCAACAATATCCAGCGTAACGCCAGCCTGGGTTAATAAATCATGCGCAACGATCTGGTTAAATTCATTGTCCTCAACCAATAGAATATGACCACGCAAATGTTTCGTTGTTGAACGCGGATGCTGGGCGCCAGCGATATCTTTTGCTAATAATTCGTGCAAGGTGTCAAACACACTGGACGATGTAAACGGTTTAAATAAATACGCTGACGGACGTTGTGTGAGGGTGAGGGATTTTTCCTGTTGCATAATTTTTTCACGCCCGAACGCATTCACCATCAAAATCATTGGCAGCGATGCCTCATGCGAGAGCGAGCGGAGTGCATCAATAGTGCTGATACCATTCATGCCCGGCATTTGCCAATCCACCAGAATTGCATCGTAGTAATTTTTTTGGGTATTTGCCTCACGCACTCGCTCAATCGCCTCTTTACCCGAATGGGCAACATCCACCTGCCAGAACCAGGCCTGCATAATTTTTTGCAAGGCTTCGCAACTGGAATGATTGTCTTCCACAATCAGCAACTGCAATTTGCGCATAAATGGTGGTGTGCTTTGCGGTGCTTCGGCGGCAGAAATAATAAATGGGATTTGCACCGCAAACTCACTGCCCTGGCCGTGGATACTGTTCACAACAATATTGCCGTTCATTAATTCCACTAGCCGGCGTGAGATGGTCAACCCCAATCCGGTCCCGCCAAATTTACGGGTGGTGGATGAATCGGCCTGGGTGAATGGGGAAAACAAGCGAGCAAGCTGCGCTTCAGTTAAACCGATACCGGTATCGCGCACCATAAATTGCAAACGTACTTCATTGGTTATTTCTGTTTCAGCAGCAGTTTGTTTAACAATACTAACCTGTACTGACACTTCACCTTGCTCGGTAAATTTGATGGCATTGCTTACCAGATTCACCAGCACCTGTTGCAGGCGGTGGGGATCGCCCCATAGCAGCGGAGGAATTTTTTCATTCACATTAATAATCAATTCGAGATTTTTATGCGCCGCATTGACGCTCATTAAATTCGCCAGCGACGAAAGCACATCGTTCAGTGCAAATTGCACCGGTGCCAATTCCATTTTGCCCGCTTCGATTTTGGAAAAATCCAGGATGTCATTCAGGATGCCCAATAATGATTTTCCGGATGAAGAAATCATATCGAGATATTTTTTCTGCTCCGCTGACAGCGCCGTACGCGCGAGCAGTTGCGCCATCCCCAATACCGCGTTCATCGGCGTGCGGATTTCGTGGCTCATATTGGCCACAAAATCACTTTTGGCCTGGTTGGCCTGTTCTGCTTGCTGCTTGGCAAGGCGCAATTTTAATTCGGCTTGTTTGCGGTCGCTAATGTCACGCGCAATTCCCACAAACAAGGAATGATCACCCAATGACATGGCATTAATGGTCAATTCCAATTGAAATGTAGTGCCATCTTTCCGCAACCCCGGCAACTCAACACTGGGCTGGCCCACCACCACCGGATCGCCACCCGTTAAAAACCGGCGCATTCCCTCTTCATGCGCAGCACGCATGTTTTCCGGTATCAACAAGGCAATATTTTTGCCAATAATTTCTTCCGGGTGATAACCAAATATTTTGCTCGCCGCATGATTGAAGGATTCAATAACTCCTCGTTCATCAACCGTGATAATGCCTTCACCGACATTGTCCATCACTGTGCGCATGCGCAATTCCCTTTCAATAGCAACACGCTCGGATTCAACAATGCGGGCGGTGACCGGTTTTATTTGCGAATGCAGTACCAGCGCACCGCCGACTACTAATAATAAAAATAATGGAATGCTCCAGCGAAATTGTTCGCGGATAGGATTTAATAAAGAGCGCGCATCCTGTTTCACAACAATGCCCCAACCTTCATCCAGCAAGGGCGCATAGGCGGCAATAACATTGATATTTTCTACATCCACCCCCTGGAATTGACCGGCATGCCCGCGCGTTGCCAGATCCATCGGCGTCGGCTGGTTATAAACGTTGGTGAGTGCGATTTGATAAATCTGTGCATGATTCCCATCCGGAAAACAATTCAATGTATTTTGCTGCCGGACACAAATCCTGGTTTCGATCTGGTCGCCGGGGTCATTGCTCAGTAATTGATAAACAATATGCGACAGCGGTTCTTCCAATACCATCGTGCCCAATTGCCCATGTTCGTCGCGAATCGGAATATTGAGTTTTATCAACAAACCATTATGCCACCCCAGGTGAGCCGGTAAATTTTCCAAGGTAATTGCAAACGCGGGAGCGGTAGAAAATTGACCTAAATGCAATAGCTCTTTGCCATCGTTACTATAAATGGCAAGCGCCTTGGTACCTGAAGTCAGAATGCCATCGCCAATTGCGGTTAACTCACGGCGCACAGCAATATTGGCCGGGTCTTCCTGCAACATTTTGCTTAACGCGTAAATACGTGTGCGACCTGCATTCAGTCGTGCCTTGGTAAGCAATTGCTCAACGCCCAGGTTGAAAGTAGCCGTCTGGGTTTTTAAAGTTTGGGAAAGGTTTGCGCCGAGGTTTTTTCCAAAGGTAATTTGCTGCGCAGCAAAACCCGCCACGCCCACAATCAACGTCACACCAATTAATAATGCTGTTCCTCCCAGCACAATTTTATCGCCATCAGCGCGATGGTGATGGTTGATGTACCACGGCGATTGACTCCAATGCCGCCAGAGTCCGAAACAAACAACCAGCAATCCCACCGAGGTATGCAAGGCCATACGCGTAATAGTGATGCCATACAAATGTTCCAGTTGTAGCAAATGCCCGATTAACCCCGCTACCCCGAGCAAGCCAATGGTGAAAATTAATAACTGGACCAGCAGCGCACCGGCACGCTGGCTCACGCGTTGGGCGAATAGCAATAATATTCCCGTTAGCAAAAATGATATTGCCGTGTTGGGAGGCATACGCCCGGGGTAAGGATTTCCATCAAGTAACCAGGCATGGAAATGGGTAAGGTCCAAACGTAAATCCACGCCAGTTAAATATTCCGCCAGCTCCAGTGACGCCAACAGCACCAGAAAACTACCCGCCAGTTTCTGTACACGTCGGGTGAGGGAGGGAGAGAAAAGTGCCGGTGCGATCAGCGCGCAACCGGTAACGGCAAAACAGAATGCTGTATTCAGCACCATGGCAACAAAATCGGCGCGCAATTGCAGCACAGCCGGATAACGCGCGAGCCAGCCATAAATCACTATCAACGCCAGAATGAGCACTAGGATACCAGCGCGCGTTTGTGCAGTTATTCGTTTATGTTCCATAAGCCACGCAACCAAACCCCAACAAAACCAGATTAAGGGTAGCCCATGGACTGGCAAAACGAGGAAGATAATGAAGGAAAAGAGATAAGAAGCGGCACTTTAATCACCGCAGGATCGGAGTCGTCCCTGACTCCGGTTTTTCGCTAGGCATTGGGGGAATGCGGAGCGGAGGAGAGCGAATTCCTGGTATCGGACTTGAACACGCGATTGATGATATCCAGCGCCGGCCCGGTCATGCAGGTGGTGATAATCGCCATCAACACCATCATGGTGAAGATCTCTGCAGAAATAACCCCCAGGTCATAACCGATATTCAACACTACCAATTCCATCAAGCCGCGCGTGTTCATCAACGCGCCGACCGACAGGCTGTCTTTCCAGCTTTGGCCGACGAATCTCGCCGCTAGCGCACTGCCGGCGAATTTACCAAGCACCGCCACAAAAATAATCAGCGCGGTGATTTGCCATAACAGAGGATCATCCAACAGGCCGATTTGCGTGCGCAAACCGGTAAATACAAAGAACAATGGCAGCAACAATACCAGCGCAACGTCCTGTACTTTTTCGATAAAGATTTGGCGGAAGCGGGTGTTATCCGGCATGATCGCCCCGGCCATAAACGCACCGAACAGCGCATGGATGCCAACGATTTCTGCGGCGTAAGCCGAGAGGATTAATACCAGGAAGAAGATCGCCACTACCGGCCGGCCAACACTTTCCGGCGTTGAATATTTTTCACTAACGCGCTGCAAATACGGGCGCACCAATTTAATCATTATCACCACATACACAATCGACAAACCGATGGTATACAGCCCATTGATAAAGGTGCCCGCTTTCACAAACGCAATCAGTGCCGCAAGGATGCACCAGGCACTCACATCATCGGCTGCCGCACAGGTCAGCGCGATAGTCCCCAGTTTGGTTTTATTAATTCCCCGTTCCTGCACAATACGTGCAAGCACCGGAAATGCGGTGATGCTCATCGCCACGCCGCTAAATAATGCGAATGCCGAAAATGGTACATTGGCAGGCGCGAAATCCTGGTAGAGGAAATAGGCCAGCCCCACGCCGAGGGTGAAAGGAATAAAAATACTCGCATGGCTAATCACAACTGCATCGTAGGCTTTGTCTTTCAGCGTTTTTAAACTGATTTCCATCCCCACAATATACATAAATAAAATCAAACCAATCTGGCTGATGAATTGTAAATTCCCGAGGGATTGCTTGGGAAAAAGATCAGCGAAGAATTCCGGGAAATGCATTCCCAAAAAGGATGGACCAAGCATAATGCCCGCAATCATTTCACCAACGACAACCGGTTGTTTTATTTTGGTACAGACCCAGCCAAATATTCTGGCGACCACGATGATGGTCGCAATCTGGGCAAGCAGCAACGCCAGTGGATGCTGCAGGTTATGGGTAATAGTGTCGAGGAAATCGACCGATTGCGCGCCAGCTGCCGTTGCTAGTGCATCACCTTGCTCCATTTTTGCCCCGAGAAAAATAATCCAGTACATCAAGGCCACCAGGGCGCTGGTGACTGTGAGGTAAGAGACCCCTTGTTTGAATTTGCTCATGTTTCTGTCTCGCTAAATCCAATACCGCTGTAGTAAAAAGCTGCAAGTGCAGGCTGCGTAAATTACACGGTCAAGTTCGGGGCTGACAGTTTTACAAGATAGTTATTCGCTATAGGGTATCGGGCCGGGCTATCCTGTCCGGACAGGAATTTTCATCCGCAGCCCGGTCTACAAAGATTTTAAAATGTGCAAGTGCAGTATGCTAAAAATCACAAAAACCGCTGGTCGTGATCGACTGAGGGCAATACACACACAGCGTATTTTCCGAATAACTTATAACGATTGAGCGCAACACGGTCATAACACCAGTCGCGCATTTTGCGGGGGAAAACCCGGGTGATAGTCAACAACGGCCAAGGAAAAGGAAGTTGCCGGACAATTGCCAGAAACGCATCGCCTTTGCTGATAGCTTGATCTCCCTGGATCAGTAGCATGGTTTCAAAATGATCGAGCGGATAACCAAACCACCGCAAAATCGCCTGCCCTTGCGCGGATTGCACGGAACATAATTTGAAGCGATGCGCAGTATCAAAACGGATAATAAAACGGCTCCAGCGATTACACAGCTTGCACACCGCATCGAATAAAATAACCTGGTCACCCGGTGTAACACCCGGCGGATAATTTTTTTCCATTGTTATTGCCCTTGCACCCATGTGCGATCCAGTTTCCATAGCTATACCAGTGGCACCAACAGAATAATCGCGGCGAACATATCAATCCATACATGCAGCCAAGCGTCGCGTTGCAGCGAAATAAAAATGTCCTGCGGCACCCACCATAAAATGACCAATACCAATCCACCCCCATAGCGCCAATAACCTGCCCGACTGCCACGGCGTAGAGCCATCCCACAAGACAACGGCGCACAGCACGTTTACGCGCGCCGCGGATATTGGCGGCTGTTCAATTGATATCTGTTCATCTGCTCTTCTTTTTTGTCCATCGTACTTGACCCAGATCAATCAATTCTGTAATTTCAGAATATACTGAAAATTCAGGAATTCCAATATGTCCGAAAAACTCACACCCATGATCCAATCCTTTATCCTCCATTTTGGCGAAATGGGCAGCCGCTGGGGGATTAACCGTACCGTCGGCCAAATGTATGCGCTGTTGGTGCTGCGCAAGGAACCGCTGTGCGCAGATGATATTACCGAGGCCCTGGGTATTTCCCGCTCCAATGTGAGTATGGGCTTAAAAGAATTAATGTCATGGGAATTGGTAAAACTGCAACATCGCCCCGGCGAGCGCAAAGAGTTTTATTCAGCGCCGGGCGACGTGTGGGACATTGCCAAAACGTTGATTGAACAACGCCGCAAGCGTGAGATTGATCCTACACTTTCTACACTGCGCAATTTATTAATCGAAACGCCAGCAAATGATGAAGAAGTATATGCACAGCAACGGATGCGCGAAATGCATGAACTTATTGAAATGCTGACACTCTGGACGCAAGAGATACAACGCCTGGATTCCGCGCAACTCGGCAAATTACTCAAGCTCGGCAATAGCATCGGTAAAGTACTCGACATGAAAGACCGCTTGCTCGGCGCCAGCAAAACGACAAAGTGATGTTGAACTGAATGCAGGTTGGTTAGATGCGAGTACAACGAGCAACGTAACCCAACATGACCATATCGCAATGCGCACAAAAATTTCTACAGGGTAAATAGGTTTACTGACTGCCCTTCATCAAATTGACGCTTTACACAGAAAGGATTCACTATATTTTTTATCGAGGTACCTTTATGCTCGAAACATTGATACTTTCCCGCATCCAGTTCGCGGCTAACATTTCCTTCCATATTTTATTTCCTTCTATTTCGATTGCCCTCGCCTGGTTTTTGTTTTACTTCAAAGTCCGTTACACCCGCAGTGGTGCAGAAGTGTGGATGCGCGCCTACCGCTTTTGGGTAAAAGTCTTTGCACTGACGTTTGCGTTGGGTGTTGTTAGCGGCATTACGATGAGCTTTCAATTCGGCACCAATTGGCCCGGTTATATGGAAACAGTGGGTAATATTGCAGGGCCGTTATTGGGTTATGAAGTGCTTACCGCATTTTTTCTGGAAGCAACATTTCTGGGGATTATGTTGTTTGGTATTAACAAGGTATCCAACCGCGTACACACCCTTGCAACGTTCCTGGTGGCATTTGGCACCAGTATGTCGGCGTTCTGGATTATCGCACTGAACTCATGGATGCAAACACCTACCGGTTTTGAAATGCGTCAGGTCGGTGACACCATGAAAGCATTTCCCCTGGATTGGTGGGCAATTATTTTTAATCCCTCCATGCCCTATCGTTTAGCGCATATGTTAATTGCATCCGGCTTAACTGCCGCATTTTTAATTGCCGGGATTTCCGCTTATCGTATTTTAAAAGATGACCACAAACCGGCGCCCCGGCTTACGCTAAAAAACGCTACCATCGCTGCCGCATTGTTAATCCCATTACAAATATTCCTGGGCGACATGCACGGTTTGAATACACTGCATCACCAACCGGCAAAAATCGCCGCAATGGAAGCGGTGTGGACCACCGAAAAAAATGTGCCCCTGGTGTTATTCGCGATTCCGGACCAGGAAACACAAAGCAATAAATTTTCAATTGAAATCCCCAACATGGCGAGCATTATTTTAACGCACACTACCGATGGTGAACTCAAAGGCCTGAATGAATTTCCCAACGCACATCCACCAGTTAAACCACTGTTTTATGGCTTTCGTGTGATGGTCGGCATTGGTATGCTGATGTTACTGGTTGCATGGACCGGCTGTTGGCAGTTATATCGCCGCAAGGAAATTTCACCGTTAATGCTAAAAGTGTTTGTCGGCATGACCTTCTCCGGCTGGATCGCTACGCTCGCCGGCTGGTACGTTACCGAAATAGGTCGCCAACCCTGGCTGGTAACTGGCGTATTAAAAACGGCAGATGCCGTTACCAGCACGCCGGCAACCAATGTCGGCACATCGCTCGCCATTTATCTAACGCTTTATGCGGTATTGCTCACTGCGTACATACGCACATTATTTGTAATGGCGAGAAAAGCGGTGCTGGTGGATCGGCCAGAGCAAGTCGATACCTTGCAAGAAAAACTGGTCGAAGAAAATCTGTGAGGAAAATAGTATGACTGATATCAGTACTTTGTCCGGTGAAGGATTTTGGTTGCCTGTCATTTTTATCGGCCTGATGGGGCTCGCGTTATTTATTTACGCGATTCTCGATGGCTACGATTTAGGAGTGGGAATTTTATTGCCCGGGGATTCCGAAGCACAACGCGATACCATGATCGCCAGCATCGGGCCATTCTGGGATGCAAACGAAACCTGGTTAGTGTTAGGCATCGGAATTTTATTGATCGCCTTTCCACTCGCACACAGCATGATTTTATTAAATTTGTATTTACCGGTAACGGTAATGCTCGCCGGTTTGATATTGCGCGGAGTTGCATTCGACTTCCGCGCCAAAGCGCCGGAAGACCATAAGGAATTATGGGATCGCGCATTTCAAGCCGGCTCACTGCTAGCCACACTCGCACAAGGTTATATGCTCGGCCTGTTCGTGATGGGTTTTGAAGACACCCTTGCATCACATTTGTTTGCCGCGCTCAGCGCCATTTGTGTCACGGCCGGATACACCTTTATCGGCGCGGCATGGCTGGTACTGAAAACCGAAGGTGAGTTGCAAAAACGCGCGGCGTGGTGGGCGCGTCGCTGTGCGTGGTTAATGCTGCTGGGAATCATCGCGGTATCCATCGTCAATCCTTTGGTGAGCAACACCATTTTTGATAAATGGTTTGGTTCGCCATTGGTGATGGTGCTATGGGTAATTCCGGTGTTTTGCTTTGTGTTATTTTTTATTGCCGACCGCTATTTACGCCGCGCACCTTACGCCAATGATTTCGGTTGCTGGATTCCGTTTGCCGCCGCCGCCATGATATTCCTGTTGAGTTTTATCGGTTTGGCTTACAGCTTTTTTCCCGATGTTGTGCCCGGCAAACTCGATATCTGGCAAGCCGCCAGCGCACCGGAATCATTGAAATTTATTCTGGTCGGTGTGATCGTGGTATTACCAACCATCCTCGCCTATACATTCTTTGCTTATCGGGTTTTCAGAGGCAAAGCGACGCAGTTGAAATATTACTGATCCAGCAGGCAGTGGCCGGATTTTGTTCGCGAAGGGATTCGCGGATACATCACACATAAATTAAATATTGCCCTTTTCCTGACAACCATCTTCGCCATCCCCTCCCCTAAAAGCTTACGCATAAATCAACATTATTAATTTTAGTTGCTTAAATCTCCGCAAAAATAGCTACAACTTTTTACAGTTTTCTGTACCCGGATCGCAGTACAACTGTGCAACCTGGAGTATAAAAATCACCTCGCCTGACACTGGCGCCCTATATACAAATTCACGCGACACCTATTTCAATAATGAATACATCACAGGGATTGATTAGCGAGCAACAGCATGACCCAACCTCTTTTTCGTCAACAGGCAGTGCAATACCAGCAGCGCGGATTGCACGGCGATATCTTACTGACTTCATCAACACCCACCCTGCTCGTTAGCAGCGCATTACTGTTGTGGTTTATTGCCATGATGGTTTGGTTATGCACGAGCGAATATGCGCGCAAGGAAACGGTGTCCGGATGGCTGGAGCCGCCCCAAGGTGTATTGCGTGTTTATGCCAACAATAACGGCTTGATTAAAGAATTACTGGTTCGTGAAGGCGAAACTGTAAAAGAAGACCAACCATTATTAATAATCCATGGCAACAACCTTCTCGCCAATGGCGATGGAATGGAAAACCAGTTGCTGCAAGAACTGGAACACCAGCAAAATTTATTGCGCGAACAACAAGCAAGAAACCAGGAGCGTTATAGCCAACGGGTTGCAGAGGGATTGCAGCGCATCACCCGCATCCAGCAGGAATTACAATTGCTGGAACAACAAACCGGCACGTTACAAACACGCCAGCAATTGCTCGATAAACAACGCGAACGCCAGCAACGTTTGCGCGATAGCGGCCATGTTAGTGCAACGGAATTGGAAAATAGCGAAGCGCAAGCGCTAACCCTGAAAGCAGAACAACAAACCCTTGCGCGACAAAAATTGCAACAGCAACGTTTATTGGAAGAAGCGCAAAGCGAGCAAGAGGAATTACCGCAAACCCACGCCGACCAACAAACTTTTCTCGCTACTGAAATCAGCGAACTCAGTCAGCAAATGACGCAATGGCAAAGCCGGCAAGCCTATGTGATTAAAGCCGCGCGCGCCGGTATCGTTAGTAATTTGCGCGCACGGGTCGGGCAACAGGTTACTGCATCACAACAAACGCCATTGCTCACCTTGCACCCGGAACAGAGCGCGCTCAGCGTTCAATTATTAGTGCCCGCTCGCGCCGCCGGATTTGTTCAAATTGGCCAGCAACTGGATATTCGTTTCGATGCATTCCCTTATCAAAAATTTGGCATTTACAGCGGTAAGGTAACGCAACTGTCCGATACAGTTTTATTGCCGGGCGAATTGCAACAAGTTCCCACACCGGTAAAAGAGCCAGCGTATTTAATTATTGCCCAACTCGATAACGATAAAGCACAAGCCTACGGCCGCAAATTCGCGCTTAAATCCGGTATGACGCTTTCGGCGGATATCCGCCTTGAAGAGCGCAGCCTGTTGCGCTGGTTGCTCGACCCTCTTTATAGCTTGCGCGGGAGACTCTAATGACAAGCGCAGCCTCCTCACCACACAATAAGATGTCATCATCGCGCGCCGACGATTTATTGCGTTTTGGCCGCGGCCCGCAATTGCCGGTGATATTGCAAAACGAATTGGCCGAATGTGGCCTCGCCTGCCTGGCGATGATCAGTTGCTATTACGGTTATCAATGCGATCTGAGCAGCTTGCGCCGCCGTTTTTCAATTTCAACTCAAGGCATCAACCTCAAACAATTGCTCGATATGGCCAATCGCTTGCATTTGGCCGGGCGCGCGCTGCGCGGCGATATTGATGACCTCGACCAATTACAATTGCCGTGCATTCTGCACTGGGGAATGAACCATTTTGTGGTGTTAAAAGAAATTAATCGCCGCGGCTTTCTTATTCACGATCCCGCGCAAGGCGAGCGATTAATTACCCGCGCTGAAATCGGCAAGTTTTTTACCGGCGTCCTGTTGGAACTCACCCCCACCACTGAATTTAAAAAGGCGGAAACACGTGAGCGATTGAAGCTCGGGCATTTCTGGTCGAAACTGGTTGGGCTCAAACGCAACCTGGCGCACATTATTTTTCTCTCCTTGCTGCTGCAACTATTTACCCTGATTGCGCCTTTTTATTTACAAACAGTCATTGATGACGTGATCCTTCGGCACGACCATTATTTATTGCTGGTATTAGCGCTCGGTTTTGGCTTGCTGTTATTGATCCAGCAAGGAACCAATGCATTGCGTGACTGGGTTGTACTGCATGTATCCATGCGTTTTGGCATGCAAATGTCCGCCAATTTATTTCGCCACCTGATTCGCTTGCCGATGGATTATTTTTCCAAACGGCACATGGGCGATATTGTGTCGCGTTTCGGCTCACTGGATAACCTGCGCCAATTGCTCACAACCGGATTGGTTACCGCGATGGTCGATGGCGTAATGGCCAGCCTCACACTGCTGGTTTTATTTCTCTACAATGCAACACTCACCTGGGTGGTTATCGGCATCGTAGCGTGCTATGCATTACTGCGCTGGTTTTTATACCGGCCATTACATCTATTGACCGAAGAAAGCATCGCCGCGCGCGCAAAAGAAAACAGCCACTTTATGGAGTCGGTGCGCGCCATACAAACCATCAAAATTTTCCATCGCGAAAGTGACCGGCAACATTACTGGCAAAATTATCTCGCCGACGCTATGAATAAGGATATCCGCATCGCCCGCTGGAACCTTGGCTACCAAACAGCAAAAGGGATTTTGTTCGGCATCGAAAATATTTTGGTGATTTACCTCGCTGCCGATGCAGTGATGGGGAATATTTTTTCTGTTGGGATGCTTTACGCCTTTATCAGCTACAAAGATCGTTTTGTGCGCGCAATGGATACCCTGATCACGCAAGGTATCGAATTTAAAATGCTGGGCCTGCATTTAAATCGCCTTGCTGATATCGCCTTTACCCCCACTGATCCAATAGCCGATAACACCTCCACCACCATTGCCGATTACGCAACAACCGAAACGCCTATTGCCGGGCATATCCGCGTACAGAACCTTGGTTTTCGTTACGGTGAAAGTGAAGCGCCTGCTTTTAGCGGTATTAATTTTGAAATCCAGCCCGGCGAAACTGTTGCCATTATTGGCCCCAGCGGTTGCGGTAAAAGCACCTTGATTAAATGCCTGATGGGCCTGTTCACCCCCACGGAAGGCGACATATTTATTGACGGAAAACCCATTCAAAAATTACCGCATTATCGCCGCCAAATTGCCGCAGTGATGCAGGACGATCAACTAATGAGTGGCGATATTGCCGAGAACATCGCCTGTTTTGAGCAACCGATTGATCTCGCACGCGTATACCACTGCGCGCAACTCGCTTGTATCCACAACGATATTTTGCGCATGCCCATGCAATACAACACGCTGGTCGGCGATATGGGTGCGAGCTTGAGCGGCGGACAAAAACAACGCGTGCTGCTGGCACGCGCACTTTATCGCGCACCGCGCATTTTATTTATGGACGAAGCCACCAGCCATCTGGACACCACTAACGAAGCGCAAGTTAACAATCACATCCGTGAATTGGCAATGACGCGCGTGATAGTGGCGCATCGACCGGAGACGGTGGCATCAGCAGGACGCACCATTCACCTGGGCACAACCACGCAATAAACAATTTAAAAATTTTTAAGGAGCCTTTTATGCGAGAACTTAATGAAACCGAATTGGAAGCAGTATCCGGCGGTGCGACAACAACGGAATATGCGATTTTACTTGCACAACCGGCAAGCGATAGCACAGCAGATGCCGCGGCCACGTCGGTTTTGAAAACCAGGCATGACACTGCAAAAAATGCGATTGGAAATATTCGCTAGTTTTTAACAAGGGAAAAGCGAAGCCTGATAGACAATGGCTTCGCTGCTTCTCACCAATAAATACTGATACCAACAGAGTGACAACAAGGAGCCCTTTATGATCCTGCTTATGGGAACGGAAGACGATCCGCAAATTATCGCCATCGCTGATGCATTAACGAGCCAGGGAAATTCTTTTTTGATCTTTGATAGCGGTTTATATCCCACGCAGCATCGGCTCAGCTACCGCCCAATGGATGGCAGTATGCAATTGCAAATTGGTGAACATTGCCTGGCGCAACGCGATATCCACGCGTTGTATTGGCGCACACTGATTCCCACACGAACGACCCAGCAAAATCCCATCGCCTTGCGCGACAGTGCAAGCCTGTTGCGTTCGTTCCTGCATTCTCTGGGAAGAAAATCCAAAAACACTGCCGAGGCAGTGAATTTTCACCAGGAAAAGCCGCGGCAATTGGCGCAGGTCGCGCACTTGGGAATCAGTATTCCCGAAACCTATGTGGGCAACGACCCGCGCGCCGTGCGTGCATTTTGTACGCGTCATAATGAAGTGATTTTTAAACCGGTTACCGGCGGTGACTACGCGCAAATTGTTCATCCGGCTCATCTCACCGATGAACATTTACAGTCAAGCCTGAGCCAAGCCCCGGTGACCTTACAAGCCTATATCGAAGGCACCAATATTCGCAGTTACGTTGTTGGCGATACTATTTTTTCCGCCGAAATCCGCAGCCATGCCAGGGATTTTCGCACTGACGAAGACGCCGAATTAATTCCCATCACTATCCCGGAAAAAATTGCACAACAGGCAAAAGCCATTTGCAGTGCATTGGGTTTGGAATGGAGCGGCATTGATTGGCGACGCACACCGGAAGGTAATTACATTTTCCTGGAGGCAAACCCGAGCCCGATGTTTGTCAATTTTGAAAAGCACACGCAATTGCCAATTACCAAACACCTCGCGCAATTGTTAATTGCTTAAACAGATTTCATCCCGCTAAACCGGGTGAAAGCAACGCACGTTTTGTGCATTTCCCACGCCGGTAATACTGGCATTACCAATGATAGAAGGAGTTCACAATGAATACGCAAGCCCAACACAAACACCCTTTTTCATTGCTCACCGATGACGAAATGACCCAGGTCAGCGGCGGCAAACCAGGCTGGGCAACCACCCTGGCAATTGGCGAAGAAGGCGGCGGTTACACTACCCTGGCGGTAGGTGAAGAAGGTGGTGGCTACACTACTCTCGCTATTGGCGAAGAAGGCGGCGGTTATACTACCCTCGCCATTGGTGAAGAAGGTGGCGGCCTCGATTAATCGAACCGGTTACCCGCTGAAATAAAATTGCCGACGTCCGGGGTCGGCAATTTTATTTGTATAACAGGGTGTATTTTTCAAACTACAGACAAAATTATTTTTTGTCGCCATCCGTGTTTAATTAAATAAATTTCGCACCTTCCCTCGTTAATTGACCAATAACTTTTTGCACGCACCGCCTTAGCCATTGCTTGCAATAAAAATCCCCGCGAATAAGCGGGGATTTTTATTGTTTAACGCTGACCGTGTCGACGCTTTATATTGCTTTTGCAAGCATCAATGGCGATAAGCGAATTACAAACGCAGGCGAATGCCGGCGGCAATGCGGCGCTCTTGCACCGACAGTGAGTGGAATTGATCCTCAAACTGGGCGTAATTGCGATAATTGGTTTCAGTCAGGTTGGTCCCTTGCAGGTATAAGGTGACATTTTCAATAACATCGTAATTCACCGAAACGTCCAGATAACCCGCCGCCTCAGTCCAGTTGCCCATACTGATTGCCGCTTCATTGGTGTTCAAACCGACACGCCCGTTGAAAATCTCGCTGCGCCAGTTATAGGCGATACGCGAGCTGAGCTTATCGCCCTGGTACCACAAAATCGCGTTGTACTGGTGCTTGGAGTTGGATTGCAGCGGGAAGCTGTTGCCTTCCAGGTCTTCATCACCCGAGTCGCTATCGGAATAGGTGTAATTGAATTCAATACCGGTGTTATGCAGGAAACCCGGTAAGAAATCAAAGGATTGCTTGTAACCCACTTCGAAACCACTCAGGTCCGATGCCGATACGTTCTGGGTAGTCCAGACGTTGGCGGTACGGCGCACAACACCGTCCGAATCGGGATAAGCACGCGCTTCTTGCAAGGTTTCTGTAGCGGTATCCACCTGGATCAGGAAAATGCCAAGCCCGAGGATGCTGCCCTCCGCAAAATACCATTCAGTAGAGGCGTTCCAGTTATCCGCGCGCCAGGGTTTAACACTGGGGTTGCCCTGGTCGTTACCGCCGCCCGGACTGGTCACTACGTTGTATTTGCCATTCGCATCTTCGCGGGTACCATCGGGGGTGTACACCTTGTATTCCTGGTACCAGAGGGTTTCGTCTTCGCCCACGTTCACCAGATCGTTACGGCTCATGGTCTTGTTGTAACCAAAGCGAACGATAACGTCTTCCGCCGGGAAAAAGCTGATGTTGGCGGCAGGCAATATGTCGGTGAAAGATGTCTTGGTGGTTCTGTTACCCAACTGTTTATACATCACCTGCCAACCCGCCGGCGGTTTACCCAATGCCGCTTCGGCACCACCACCGTAATAACTGCCCGGTGCCGGAACTGCACCGGCGGCGTAGGTGGAATTCACCACTTCGCGATCAGTTTCAATTACACGCACCCCCAGGTTACCGGAGTAGGGAATACCGAATACGCCCTCATCATTTTCGAAATTGCCCTGGAAATACGCCTGGGCAGTATCTTCAACCACCGAATAGGCTTTCGCCGGATCAGCAAAGCGGGTAGCACCCGGGTAAATGGAATTCATAAAACCATTAACATCATCCAGCGATTTGGGATTTAATGCTGCCACACCCGATTCAAAACCGCTGAACGGACCAAAATCATTGTAAGAAATAAGCTGGGATTTCAGGTCATCAAACGGCGCTTGTCCCAAATCGTTATTGCCTTTGAAGTCGTACCAGTCAGGGTAACGCTGCCACACGTAATCGCCGGGAAGTGGCTTGAAGTGCAAGTCCGCCGGTACATTCGGGTCGGCCCAGGTGGAGTAGCGGCCTGTTGGCGTCAGGTAATCAAATTTGGTGGTTTTCACATCGCGGCGATCCAGGCGCACACCGAAATCAAACGATTTGAAATCGGCAACTTCAAACTCGTAAGAACCATCTGCACGCAACACATCCATCGTCGCCTCATCTTCCTGGGCAATGGCAAATGCCTGGAACAGGTTCAAGCGATCAGTACTGGATAAATCATCCGCGTAGGAAAAAGTCGGATATTCTTTGGTGTAATCCACCGTCACCAGGAATGGATCAACCGGGTCATCCTGGCCATCGCCATCCGCATCGACCCAATACCAGACAGGCGTACCCTGCTGGAACGTAGCCTCTTCATAGGTTTTATCTGCTTCAGAGTGCGCATAGCGCACAGTGCCTTTAAAGGCATCGCCGGAATCGAATGCCAATTCGAAATTGGTGTTGATTGCATCGGTGTGGTTCTGTTTGCTTTTGGTGGTCGCCTGGAAATCCGGCGCTTCCACCACGGCAACTTGCACCGAGTTGATCACACGATCCGGGGTACTGCCACTGCCTGGAACTACAGCTTCTTTAGTGGTCACGGTGCCGGGGCGCAGCACGTCGTAATTGGAGTCACGGCTGCCGTTAAACTGGGTTTCCACACCGCGATCATACTGGTCCATTTTGGTGTAAAAGACTTCACCGGTGAACGTCAGGGCATCACTCAAACGCGACTGGAAAGAAGTCGCAAAACCTTCGCGCTCACGCTCCATCACATACGCCTTCACGCCGTAACCGCCAGGTACGAGGTAACGATCAGTGGTGGTATTGCCATCGCCGTTCAAGTCCAGCGGGTCGCCACCGGAATTCACAAAACCGAGGCGCGAGTCTTCGTACATTTGATAGTTAGCCGCATTGGTCAACGAGCTGAATGCACCAAAGGTAAAACCCAGATCGCCGTTGTTCCAGCCCACAAATGCGTTAACGTCATGGTTCGCATCTTTGGTAATTGAGCCTTCTGATGTTTCCAGCGCCGCCGTGGCAGTCCAGCCGGCATCCAGATCAAGGGCGCGGCGGGTTTTCAAATCCACCACGCCGGAAATTCCGCCCGCCGCCGTTGATGCCGATTGCGATTTGATAACGTCCACACCGGAAATCATGGAGGCGGGAATATCGGAATAGTTGGCGCCGACACCGGTAATCGACCAGGGGCTAAGGAAAGATTCACCATTCAGGGTAGTTAATACTTGCGGCATACCGCGCACGTTCAAACTGGAGCCTTCACCGGCGGTACGCTGGATCTGCACCCCGGTCACGCGCTGCAAGGAGTCGGCGATGGTGACGTCCGGCAACTTGCCGATGTCTTCCGCCACAATCGAATCGACAATAACAGCTGAATTTCGCTTTACATCCACCGCCGCTTTTTGCGAGCCGCGAATACCGCTAACAATTATCTCTTCGACCAATTTATCGTCTGCTGGCGCATTCTGCGCGAGTACCGGACCAGACAGGGTAGCGACCGAAAAGGCGGCCACACAGGATGACAAAATCGTTTTTTTAAAATTTGGAGAACTCATGAAACCCCTCGTGCTGTTTAAACCCCACAACCTTGCAAATTCAAGGCGAACAAACCCATCTGCTGGCTATGGAAAACCCGCAGGAGCCAACGCTGGATATGTGTTTGTCTGGAAGGTAATGGAGCTAGTGGTTGAACAAGCCTGATACTTCTGCCTGCTTTTAATTACTCTTATCTTTGTTTAGGCGACAGTCAAAAATCGCACTTAATAATCACTTATTATGTAATCGTTTACAACAATTTTTTACATTTAATCAACCAAAATTTTGCCTTACTTACGTCTAAGCAAAACCTCGCACCTTGGAAAAATTTTAATTACTCATTAAAAATCAATTAGTTGAATGAAAAAACAGAAAATAGATGGTCGCCAACCACAAGCAGCGGTAAACAGTAGGAGGAAGCAAAAAGTAAACGATTACAGTACTATTGAATAAAAAGGCGGTGCGCAGAGGTCTGCGCACCGCCCTTGTAATAGCTAAAGCTGTTGTTCTATCGCCGCCGCCAATTTGGGAGAGTCCGGCTTGGTTGTGCTGCCAAAGTACTCCACCAGCTTGCCATCCTTACCAACCAGATATTTGTTGAAATTCCATTTCGGTGCCTGCGCCTGGTCAGCCAGTTCCTTAAACAATGGATTGGCCTGCTCGCCGGTCACATGGGTGGGGGCCAACATCGTGAATGTGACCCCGTAATTGAGATAGCAAATCTCCGCCGCCTTTTCCTCATCATCGTCTTCTTGCTTGAAGTCATCACTGGCAAAACCAACCACGACCAATCCTTTATCCTTGTATTTTTTATGCAGCGCTTCCAGCTCTTTGAACTGGGATGTAAAACCACAATGACTGGCCGTATTGACTACGAGCACAGTTTTGTTTTCCATTAATTCACAGATATTCACTGAATCCTTTGAATGCAACTTGCGGTATTCGCCTTTCAAATACTCCGGGCAAGCCGAGGCAGTTACGCTAATCATTGCTACCAGACCTATCATGCTTTTCAGTATTGCGGGGCTTTTCGATTTCACGGGGAGCTCCTCCTCAGTTATTAACATAACAACGATATAGCGCAGTCTAACCGGTTTTGAACCAATGAAACGTTTAGAAGTGTTGGTTAATGACTGACCTGAAAATACAACAAGTCATCCTTCACAAAAAACTCCCAGTTGTCTTTTTCTTTATTGCCTTTGATCAGGCACCCGATATGATCAGACTTGAAAAGACCCAGCGCACTGAACGCGGTATTACTGCTAAAACCTGCCGCACTTGTTTGGCCAGTTGACGCAAATGTCCCACCGTGGAATTCACATCCTTCTATTATCTTTTTAACATCCGCACTTCCAACCTTGTATAAATACACATTGGCTGACCCCGTCGATTCGCTAAACAGCGTACTCTCCACTGGAACGCTCAATGTGGTAAGACGCTCGATATAATGTGTGGGCCGGGTCCACCACCAGGCAAACAACACAGCGAATATCACAATAAAAATGCTCCAGTACACCAAATACTTTTTCATACCAACCTCGCAATTGTTCAACAAAACCCACTACAAAAATAAGCGTTATTAGTAACGTAAATTTGTAATTCCGACGTTAGATTCCAATGATCTAATCAAGCGGACGTCCCGGTATTGAATAGGCACATTGACAATAATATCAGGATTATTCCAGACGTTAATACGAAGGCAGGCAAACGACAAAAAAGCGGATCTGGCAACAGATCCGCAAGTCCGGGAGGAAAAGCAGGGGAAAAAGACGGAAATAATCAGGAAATTACAGTTTGGTAAATCGCAACCAATTAATATTCCAGCCACCCTGGGGCGCAAAAATTCCAACGCTGTAAGTACCGGCATTAATCGCAACGTTGTGCGAAACCGTAGTCCAGGTTTGCCAACCACCGGTTGCAGGAATTGCAACCTGGCCCAATTGAATTGCACCGGCATTTAAATCCAGCGATAACAATGCCCCACTCACACTTGCTACGCGGTATTCCACTTTGTAAGTGCCGGATGAGGGAAAATTAATATTCGCATAGGCCATCCAATCATTCGCATCGATCCAGCCAACGTTTTGCCCGCCGCCAGTATCCGTTGTAGTTTCAAGCTGTACCCCATTCATAGCAGTATAAGTTTCGGCTTGAATCAAGCGGGTAAATGCCGCCACTGATGAGGAACTGGAAGAAGAATTAGTACCGCAGGCACTGGCACTAATTGGCTCCCAGAAATAAGTACTCACGGTGGGGATATAACCGGGGTTATCGTATTCCGCGATGTAATAGCCCCCTTGATACGACACTTTATTGCCCGCGTAATACTGTTGGCCACTCACCCAGGCCGGACAATTATTTGTACCGGATGAACTACTGGAACTATTACCGCCGCCAATCTGGCTATGGATTGCAGCTAATAAACTGTTGGCCCCCGCCGCATCTTGCGATAGCTCCCAAATCATTACCCCCGAACCTTCCTGCAAGGCGAGCTGGGTTTTACTGCGAATTGTGGGAATGCCGTTGTAAGTAATATAGCTGCAACCCGCGCAGCGAGTCCCAATCACATCACCCTGCGCAGCGCTTGCGCCGAATTGGCTGAGAATGCTGCTGAAATCATACGCAGCAGCATAACCGTTAAATCCATAACCATAAAAAGGCACACCCAATACCAGCTTTTGTTTGGTAAGGCCGCGCGCTTTCCAGGTATTAATATCGGAAACCGCCATGGAGTAAGGGGAATGTTCTACACCCGCTGGCCCCCAACCGGGGCCAACCGCGTCGTAAGACATAATGTTTACAAAATCAAAATATGGCAGGGAAGAAGTTGGCACCATGCCACCAACATAAGATGCGGTTGCGGACGTTAATAACTTTCCTGCCGGCAGACCATTGCGCAATGCCTGGATAAACGGCGTGTAATTTCCGGCATTATCGATATTGGTTAACACCACACCTTCAATATCAACGTCCAGGCCATCCAGATTAAAAGTATTCACGAATTGCAGTAAATTATTAACAAGCGTCGTGCGGTTAGCCGGTTGCAATAATGTTTGCCAATTCCCCGAGCAGGCGGGCAGCACGCCCCCGGCAATCGATACCAGCACTTTTACACCCGCTTGATGCGCCTTGTTAACGACATAATGAATATCGCTGGCGCTCGCCCCCTCCATGCAAACAGGATTGCCGCCGCTCACTACTGCTCCACTCGCATTAGGATTTAAAAACGATAAATTCAGATGGGTTAATTTACTTAAATCCGTGCGATCAATTACTGCCGGCATGTTTTTATAGGAGGGGATGTAACCCACCACTTTGGTTTGTGCGCAGGCCATCAGCGAACTGCTTGCCAAAATGCACAGCACGCTAGCACCGAGTATTTTTTTCACAATTTTTTGGGAGAGAGTCATCATCGTTTGCCTCAGTGTGTTGTTATTAGCCATTTACTACCTCACAACGACTGAAAATCACGCTAACACTCACAATAAAACACTGCAATTTATTGCCGAAACTCGTACCAAAATTTATCAACGTCCCACTTATCGGGATTCAAGTGGGATTCATCAACCACAAATGTATCACTTAATTAAATAAGGAAAGAATTTAAACGAACACTTCATTCGTGCCATTTAAAAAAAATAAAAAAGCGGGCTTTAATAAAAAAGTCCGCCTTGAAGAATAACGCGTCAAATATTATTTGCGCACAAAAGAAAAAGGTGAAAAGCCAAAATATCCAGTTAACCTGAAATTAGCATGACGGTAATTGCGGATAGCGTTTACACCACTAACAACCCACGGGATACCAAATCCTGACTTCATACGTTTTACTAAGGAGCAGCCGTCACAGTAGTCCAGGCACTGCATTGATTTGCCGCATTGCACGCACGGACCTTACCACTTGTGGGGTTGTATCCGTAAGGAATAGTAATACTTGTACTTGCTGTAGAGCCGGAAAATGGTAGCGTTCCAACAAATGAATATTCGTAACTGGACGCATTTGGCGTAGCAGGCCATACAACCCAATATTGTGGCGCCGGGCAAGCACCAGGTGGAAAGGTTCCGCATCCATTCACGTTACCGGTATACGCATAAGCAGGGGCAGCAGGCACGACTAATGGTGGTGGAGTAACTTTTGTACGCACCTCAAATGAAGTACATGAAGTGCTACTTAATGTATAACTGGTTGTGTCTATCAACGCGATGTTGCAACTGTAAAGATTGCCATTACCGTAAAACAGCTGTGTTTTTCTGGCTACAAAAGTGCCATTACAAGACACAGTATGTACTTGATAGGTTTTTGGATATTGAGGCTCACCTGTTGAGCCCACTCCCCCGCCTTCCCTAAACTCCCAGCCTGTACAACCCGCCTTGATATAACTTTGGCTAATAATCAGCTCGCCCTGTTGCGCAGCAGCAAAACCGGAAAAAAGCGCACTTACCAAGAACACTCCAGATAACATTTTTTTCAACATAGCTATTTTCCTTTGATTGATAAAACTCCACTTACGATCACAGTCCTCGCTCATGTAAGTATTAACCCTTACGGGCTTACAAAATTCATCCATGATTGTTTAAAGCATCCATTGACAATCGGCAGCTTTAAAATCCACGTGTTATTTACCAAGCAAATACCGGATGAAAAATACCGCTCACCAATAGAACAATACGGATAGTCTTTCTGGCAGAGCAGATTTCATTTTTGTACCGGGTATGATTGTAAAAATTTATATATACGAAAGATGGTCCCGCTTATTCTTTTTATAAAAAATACTATTATTCTGAAAATCGCAAGAAGGGGGATACTTAATAACATCCCGATAAGTACCTTATATTCCATAAAAAAAAAGCCAGAAACGAGTTCTGGCAAGTCACGGGAAGACTATAAATTTCATGTTAGTGAAAAACTGTTTCGCTCAAAAACAAAGCAATTATCAGACTAGCAAACAACAATTTATTCAACAGCAATAAGTAGCTCTGAATTTTTGTTGTATTGATCTGCCAGAAAGACATTCTATTCCTCAAACATCAAATCATTCGTCGAGGTAAAGTTAACACTGCCAAATATTCCAGTGCAATGACGTTTTTTGGATCAGATAAAAGTCGAACTTTGTAGCCAAATGTCAAACTTTAAAAATCGGCTGGATTTTAACGAATAAAAGTCACACGCAGCATCTATAAACAACTGGCTGCAATTAACATCAGTAGATCCTATAGATGAGGCAATTTAATATTTTAACTGCTCAGCCTCAGCAATTTATTATGAGGATTAAAATTCAATCCACACTTTCGAATAAAATCAGCTAATTGCTCCATATCATGCATTGACTTGTAATCGTTAGAGTTCAACGAAGGAAAAATTCCATAACCCGCCAATAAACACGCCCATGACTTGGGTTGATAACTACCACCCAAATTATTTATGTACATGTCTTTTGCAAAATCTTTACTGTTCCACCAAAAGTGTAAAATTTTGCTAAGACTTTCTGACAAATGATTATTAGCCGCGTTATCTCGCCAATAATCATTGTCCTTTCGTTGATTAACCTTGTAATGGCAAACAATATAATCCCTGACGCCATCAAATTTTGCATTGATTTCTTTGTTGAACGTCTCAGCAAATTTATTGGTATAAGCTCCATTTTCATAATGTTTCATAAAGCGCGTGATAGTTTCCAGGGACAGCGCCAGCGCAGTGGCTTCCAGTGGCTCAATAAATCCTTGGGATAAGCCTACTGCCAAACAATTTTTATCCCAATGCTTTTCCACGCGACCCACTTTCATTTGCAAGTGCCTGGCTGCAGTATCACTATCCAGCAGCCCCAAATGTTGCCTTAGCTCCTGTTCCGCCTTGTCTGGTGTGATGTAATCGGAACTATATACATAACCATTTCCAAAACGGTTGGTTAATGGAATTTTCCATGCCCAGCCATTCGACAATGCTGTTGCCCTTGTTTCCGGCGGAATGTTTTCCGATATTGCACTGGGCATTACAACAGCAGCATTATTAAATAAATTATCGTTGAAACTCTTATAACTGGCTTTCAAGGCACCTTGCATAAGCAGGGATTTAAACCCGGAGCAGTCGATAAAAAAATCTGCATCCAGTAAACTGTCATCATCTAACCTGACTGCAGTAATCGCACCATATTGCCCAAGAACTACCTCGGTAACAGTGCCAAAAATTCGATTTACTCCACGATCTATAGCCTTCTCCCCCAGGAATTGACCTAAAAGAGTTGCATCAAAATGATATCCGTAGCCAACACCAAACGGAAAAGTCTCATTGGGTATAGGGCCAAGGTTTTTTTTAGTGAGGTGGGTTTCTAAAAAATAATAATCCGGATGCGCGTTCGCATTATTCCCCTGCATACGTGCATAAATGTTGCTAAAAAAAATCGGGACAGTGAGCATATCATCCGTTTGTGCGGGAAACGGATGGAAATAGGATTCATAACCAGGAATTGAGGACCAACCGGCAAAAGAAATTCCATTCTTATACGTTGCATTGCAACGGGGCATCCATTCTGATTCCTCAAGACCTACAGTATCAAAAAAGAATTTCAAGTGCGGCGTGCTTCCTTCACCTACACCAATAATGCCAATCTCTTTGGATTCCAGCAGTGAAACCTCTATATCCTTCCAGCGAGACGCGAGCAGATTCGCGGCCATCCAACCGGCTGTGCCGCCGCCGACAATGAGTATTTTTTTTGGTTTTTTTGTTTCGCTTGTCATGTTCATAATTCATCACCGCGCATATGGCATCATCACTATTTTTTTAATTTTTCAATAAAATAATCTTTTATGGCTCTTACATACTCGGGCGACAATGTGCCTAGTACATGCTGTTGATGCTCGGGAATATAAGAAGCCGGATCAACACCTTGCTTAAATAAATAATGATTAAACATATACTGCCATGCGTTGCGCTGTGCAGGTGTTAAATCACGCATGGCTAATAACGCGATGTTCAAACTATCGATTGGACTTGGCGGCGTTGAGTTTTTGGCGGAAGAACCATTCCACCAATAATTCATTAACGCATTTACTTTTTCCAGTGATTCCACATGATGCCACCAGAGCATGGGGATAAAAATAGCGTCACCTGGTTCAAGCTCTGCAGAATAAGCATTTTCCAATGCTATTTTAAAGTTAGGATAACGCTCAAAATCCGGCTTATTTAGATTTACCATACTAGTGGGTGCGCCGGCCGGAGTAAAATTGAGCGGTCCAGGATACAAATTACCGGTCTGATTAGGCGGAAACAATACGAAACGTCTGCGTCCGGCGACTACGCAAGCGATATTGTCAGCGCCATCATAGTGAGCGCTGACAATACCTTCGTTGCCAACCCACAGGCGCGGCTCCACATCAGGAAAAAAGTCGGACTTATTTTCTTCACTCAGTCCCGGAAGCAATTCACTGGGTAAAGAATTTTGCATGGAGATAGCGGGGTAAACTTCTCTATCCATCAACTCCAGCAAACGCCCTAAAAACAAATCAATGCGTTCTTCACCGCGAATATAATTCACATCGGTCATATCATCGTTGTAGTAGAACCGTTTGTTAGCCGCAGGCGGCGCAACAAAAATCCTGGCTTTTTTTCCTGTGTAAAAACGCAGGAGATAAGTGGCAAAATCTTGCGGCGTTTTTTTTGCAGCTGCAACCAATGGCCAATGTTGTGCAAAATTGCGAATAACTACAGGCTTTTGCTCGGAAGCTATTTGCTCAAAAAATTGCTGAGCCTGAAGCTCGCGATACTCGGGAATCTGTTTATAAGCCGTCATATCATTGGTTACCCGCGAGGAATGTCCAACATTTACAACACATTTTTTGCCGCACAGTGTTGTCGAATATAATCGCCGTGTTTTGGCATTTGCATTACTGTCGAGTAAATATCTTTCGCATTTTCCTGCAATGTTTTTGCTAAACCCTGGCCGCTGAATCCATCCATTAACGGATGGTATTTTTTGGGACGCACATTCATTCCTTCCAGGATAGAAGCCCAACTATCCTGGCTAAAAAATTGACCGTAACTATGCTCCATTTGGCCACGCTCACGAAACAAGTGGATTTTTTCATGCAATGAATCAGGCACCGGCATATTCTGGCACCAGCGCCAGAATTCCGTATCATTACGCTTGGTAGTGCAATAATGCAAAATAATAAAATCGCGAACTTCCTGGTAATCCTGGTTAATTTTTTGATTAAAAGCTTTTTCTACATTCGGTTCATAGTCTCGATCAGGAAAATGGCTGAGAAAGCGGATCAATGTTTTATATACCAGATGAATAGCAGTAGATTCCAACGGCTCCAGAAAACCAGAGGCCAGTCCCACTGACAAACAGTTATTGTGCCAAATTTTTTCGCGTCGGCCGGTAGTAAATGGAATTACACGCGGTTCAATTAATAAATCACCCGTAATCGCTTTTAATAACGTATCAATGGCGTTGTCATCGGAACAATGTTCGCCGGAAAAAACGTAACCGTTGCCGGTGCGGTGTTGTAATGGAATTTTCCAGGTCCAACCAGCGGCCCGTGCAGTTGCAGTAGTAAAAGGAGGAGGTTCACCTGTATTGGTAGTTTGTACTGCAATTGCGCGATTGCAGGGTAAATAATGTGTCCAATCCTCGTAGCCAACTTTTAAAGCATCCGCAATTAGCAAACCTTTAAAACCAGTACAATCGACAAAAAAATCGCTGGTAATGGTTGTACCATTATTTAACGCTAATGCGCTGATAAATTGGCACTCATTAATGATAACCTCATTAACGGTTGCTTCTATTCGCGCCACACCGCGGCCTAATGAGAACTCGCGCAAATAACGCGCAACCAACACCGCATCAAAGTGCAGAGCATGGCCGGTATTGCGCAATACCCAGTTTCGTTCATGCGGGGAGTGCAGCGTAAATCGATGATTTTCGGCCATGATAGCGCAAGGGGAATGATCAACCCAGCGCGAAGTGTATCCGTCGGCACAGGTTTTTAACCATGCCTGATAAAACTCAAAACCATGCAGGTCCTGCCCCACTCGGCCAAACGGATGAAAATAATGCTCTCCAGGTTTTAACCAATCTTCAAAGCGAATACCCAGCTTAAAACTCGCCGATGTAGCTTGAACAAACTCTTTAAGATTAATCCGACAGACACGTAGAAATTCCAGTATGGAGGGTACAGTGGATTCACCTACGCCGATAGTGGCAATATCCGGTGATTCGATAACAGTAATTTTTATACCGGTACCTTGCAAGGAAGAAGACAATAAACTGGCAGACATCCAACCTGCGGTTCCCCCGCCCACAATACAGATCGAGCGTAAATTATTTTGCATAGTAAAATCGAACCCGTGAAATGTTTGCAGTGTGTCGTTAGGGTAAGCAACTGTATTTTATAAAACAGGAAATTTAAAATAGCTTTTAACTAAAAAACGCGCCGCATTGCTGCGGCGCGTTTTTTAACACAAGTATCCAACAGTGTGTTTCCAGAAAACAACTATTAGAAGGTAGCACGAACACTCAATGCATAACGACGATCAGTCGTAAAGCTCAGAGCATCAGTTTTATCCCCAGCCTGATTCAATTGATATTGGGTTTCAGTAGCTTCGTTCAGCAAGTTGCTGCCTTCAATACCCACTTTCCAATTATCATTGATAGTGTAATACAAGCTTGCGTCCACCATACCCTGAGCTTTTGCATAAGCAGGAACAAATTCTTCAGACTCACGCATAGTCAACAGATATTCAGAACGCCAGGTATATGCCAAGCGGAAAGAAATATCATTGTATTCATACATACCAACAATGTTCATGTTCTCATCTGAGTAACCTTGCAGTGGCAAACCAGTGAATACACGGAAGCTGTTGCGGTTATCGGTGATAGGTACACCCGAACCGTTGTAACGCAGATCTTCTGATGGACTGGTATTAGGATCTTCCAATCCGTTTTGGTCAATATAGGTGTAGTTAAACTGCAAACCTAAACCACTCCAGGCACCAGGTAAGAAATCATAGAACTGGGAGTAAGAGAACTCAACGCCGCGGATTGTACCGGAACCAGTATTATCCGGACCATACGCAGATACCGGGTAAGTATTACCAGAGTAATCAAGATCCAAACTAAATTGCTTATTACGGATAATGTTACTTAATTTCTTATGGAACAAACCAACCGAAAGAGAACCCGCTTCTGCAAAATACCACTCAGTACTTAGGTCAAAGTTAACTGACTCCTCTGGCTCCAGATACGCATTACGCGCATTAGCACTGATTTCAATATCTCTCAAATCGATAACAGGGTTGTAGGTCGCGTTTGCTGGATTATCATCTTTCTGCGCGTTCTGGTTTCGCAGAACCTCTGTGTAATCAAGGCTTACAACCATGCTGTTACGGCTATCAAGCAGGCTGGGGTAATAAAGTCCTTTAGATGCGCCAAAACGAACTATCACATCATCACGGACACCAAAGCTCAGGTTCAAGCTCGGCAATACGGTGTTGTAATCAGTACCGTCAACAGTACTTGACACCGCTTCACCTGATGCCAAGGCAAACAAACTTGGGTACTTGGTTTGCATGACCTGATACAAGGATTGAGTTGAATTGGTACCGCGTCTGGATGTTGCTGGCAGTGTTACGGCACCGGTTGATTCCAGTTGATAACCGACATAACGCAAACCTACGTTACCTTTTACCGGTACTGGCAAGTCAGCGAAATCGAAGTCACCGCGAACATAAAACTCTGTGCGCTCTTCATTGGTTGAACTCAAGTGGCGAGGAGCAAAGTGACTATCAACACGATCAGCCAAATCTTCGTATGGTTGAGCACATTTACCACTGCCATCCATTGCGTTACCCAATGCACTCCAGGTACCACAACCATCGCGCAAAGTTTGGATGTAATTTTTGGTTAGATCCATGCTCGGGAACAGGAAGCTGTTGTATTCACCTTTTACAACTTTACCGTTGTACTGGTCAGCAAAGCTTATGCGCTCAAATAGCTGCGGTGCCGCTTGTGGCGATGCTTTATATGAATCTTGCGCATTCCACGGCGTACCCAGTGCCTGCCAGCCTTCATATTCGGTGTCGCCAATGGTCAGATCTTTATCGGAGTAATAGAGACCTGTTTTTATCGCCGTGAAAATACCGTCAAAGTCGTACTGAAGATCAAATTTAACGCTATCAGCTTTAGCGGTAGAATGAACTTCCTGTTGCATACCACTTGCTAAACGCAGGATTGGGTTGGTATTAGCAGCAACATCCGCAGGATAGGATACATTCGAGTTTAAATACTCAAATGTTGGCGTAGAACCTCTTAAATCCATGAAGAACGGTGCATTAACTTTGGTTTGGTTGCCGTTAATACGAGCCGTTAAACCGTAGTTATGAACAGTTTGCTCGGAATCAACATGCTGATAATCAAACGATGCTGTTAAACGATCTGTTGGTTTTAAGGTCAGGTTGAATGAAGTATCCTCTACCGTGTTTTCGTTGTAGTTATAACGAGAACGGAACTGTAACGGTAGATCAGGAACATCAGAGACACCAACACCTGAAGTTAGGAAGCCACGGCTATCCACAGTCAACGGGCGCCCGTCTTCAGATTCGTCAAACCACTGAACAGCATTAGGTACATAAGCCAGGAAGCCACGGTCACCAGATGCGATCACACGCTCACGCCACTCCAGAGATGCTTTGGAGTTGATGTGCTCCAAGGTTGCAGTAACAGTCTCGTCGGCGTTTGCCCATTGTAGCGATGTGGTAAAACCAGTGCGCTCGCGATCATTTTCAGCGGTGCTGATATGGTAGTTAGCCGGCGCATACCAGGTCACGCCTTCAGGCTGTCCCTCAAGCGCTTGTGCTTCATATGGAGGTACGTAGGCAGCGGCATCTTCCGCATCGTAAGAACCCGCTCCATCCGCAAGCTGCGCAGGACTACATGCGCGCCAGCCTGTATCTCCAGGGATACAAGGATGCGTGTACTGGCCTGCAATAACACCAGGAGAAGGAGTACCCCACTCATCATAAGAGAACGTATCGAGCACACCGCGACTGTGGTAGTTACCCAAACCAACACCATCACCACGGGTTTCGTACTTGGACTGCGAACCCGCAATCAAGAATCCAAACTTCCCGGCACTGGTTTCCCAGCTATCGGCGAAAAGAGCAGAGAATGAAGGAGTTACTTCTTCACGGAAATCACCGTAGTTCGCTTTGGCAGTAAATGAAACCAGTTGTTCATCAGAATCAAACGGTTTGCGTGTAATCAGGTTGACCGTACCAGCAATACCACCAGAGATTTTGTCAGCAGTCTGGTTCTTCACAACTTCCACAGCACCCAGCAATTCTGCCGGGAAATCTTCGTAGCTCAAACCACCCCATGGGTTAGCACTGAATGCATCACGACCGTTAACTTCTGAGCGCACGCGATCAAGACCACGAACCAATACTCCAGTACCTTCGTCAGCATAGTGCTTGGGATCATTACTTGAAGCAAAACGTTCAATGGTTACACCTGGAACACGTTGCAATGCTTCGGTAACTGATTTATCAGGCAGCGCGCCAATATCAGTTGCGGTAATAACATCTTTTACAGTATCAGCGTTGCGTTTTAATTCTTGCGCTGATTGAATACTACCTCTCTGACCGGTAACAACAACTTCATCCAGTGTATCACCAGAGTTGTTGGTGGATTGTGCAAAAGAAGGAACACTCAATGCCATAATAGATACGGCTAACAAGGATCTTTTAAACCCCTTGCCGGACATTTCTGCCATTTTGTTTTTACTTGTAAACATATCTAACCCCTTGGTTTTTCTCTCGTATTAAACCCTTATATATAGTGCTTGACTGCTGGCAGTCATAAACGCACTTTCTGGACTCCACCTACCACTATCGCAAAACAAACGTCATTTGCGCTCCCTCTCAGCAGAAACTTTATTTCGTGTGAGAAACTTCTAAAAACATCAATAACGCTGTTTTTTGAATCTAACATCTGTATTTTTGTGATGCTATATACAAAAAAAAATCGAACTAATACTTACCAAAAGTCGAACTCTGCGCCACAGCGCATGCAAAAATTCATTAGTGCAAATGTTGTTGCCGATAATGGCTCGGTGTAACACCAACGGATTTTTTAAATGCCTGGTTAAATACCGATTTACTATTGAATCCGCAACTTTTCATAATTTCGCTGATTGGCTTTTGTCGCAATTCAGAATCCACCAAACGTTTTTTTGCCTCAGCGACTCGATAATTACCGATTAACTCAAAGAAATTAACATGTAATTGGCTGTTAATGGTGCTGGACAATAGTTTGGGAGACACATTTAATTTATTGGCCAAACGCTCAACCGTGATATGCGATTCAAGATACGGTTTATTCTCTTCCATAAATTGCACCAATCGTTCAACCAATTCCTTCTGTTGCGAATCTGAATGTGTACCGGCACCAGGCTCCGGATTTACATCGGCAACAGCATTATCGTTATTTGCAATTTGCTGTTTACGCAACGCACGTTGCAGGTTGCGGTTGCGCACCAGCAAAATTGCTACTGCGATAGCAGCTACTATGCCGCTGATAATCAGAGCCAAAAGATGTTTGTTAACCAGTGCTACTTCTGCCATAGCAACCTACCCATAAGAACAATGTTTTAATTATTTTTCTATCCGGGGAGCGAGCATCAACAAATTATTAAAGGCACTTCAATTTGCCTTTTGGCTTGTTTAACTCTGCTCCACATGGACAACGTTGTCAACATTATTTACAGTTTACCCAACCAATATTTACCGGTCAGGTTTATGTAAACGAATACAGGATTTTTTCTACTGAATTAATCAGGGCAATCACCATTTCCTGATCAATTTTTCGCAGCTGTTCCAGCGACTTTTCTATTTGATCCCGCTCACTTTTAGACAGCGACTGACCCTGTGCACGTTTATCCAACAGGGTAATAGTCATGCTCACTAATTTATCAGTATTATTTGCCAGTGATTGCCATTGTGGATTTTTTAATAAAATGGAATTAAGTACAACACGGTTCTCAGCCCACAATAACAATCGCGCCTTCAGTTCATGGTATTCACCATTGACTTGCGGGTTAGACAACCATGCCCCGAGTTGAAGATCAAACTGGCGCAGTGCTTCATTTTCTGCAGGCAATACATCAACCAAACGATTGAGCGGATCTGCTTTTGAATAGGTTTCATAAGCAGACTTTTCATGCTGGCGGTGATAATAATGTGCTGGCTCTAACATTTGCATAAAGGTTTCCACAGCCTGAATTTCAGTTGCGCTTGCCTTATCACCGAGCAAATGTTTTAACGCAATTTGCTGCTGGTATTTATGTTGCAATCCGGTAGATTTTTCTGCCCAGTCTGCAACCTGATTCAGGCGAACATACATACCCTCTTCATCTTGCAAACTTCGGGCCGACCAGAGCCTTTCTGCAACAACAAATGCGCGCGGCCATAGACGCAGGTCAATGCTCTGCTCATCCACTATTTCTGCCCAGAGCGCCGCTTCGCCACCAAGAATTAATGCCTCTTCTTTTGCACCTAAATGCGCCACCGGTTCGGTTTTTGGTAACTGTTTTTGTGCACTATTTTCTGCAACTTGTTTTGTTTTATTTTTTTTCGATTGTGCTTGATTTTGTAAAGAAAAGTTATCAACTAACTTTTCGCCGCTAATAACGTAAGGGGCATTACCAACCAGCATTGTCCCCTTCAAAATATTTTTATTGGGCTGAGCGCCGTTAGCAGCAGATTGCGATTTTTCTTCAACAAATACGACGTCAAATCGAACCGGCCCCATCCAGGTATCCAATGAAAAACGGGCTGATTTTTTATCGTAGCGATGCAATTTTGCTTCGCGACGGGATTTGCCAGTGAAATCAACCAATACATGCGCATTGTCGCCTTCGCCAATCAAACTGAATGTGCCTGTAACTGGCTTGCCGCGCTTGCGAGGCATTTCGAAACGCCAGCTATTTAATGTGTCTTTTGCCGAAAGATTCACCACCACTGGTTGCGGTGGAATTGGATCGTTACGATAGTGATACGACGAATACTGGGGCTGATCCAGATAATACCCGGTAGATAAAATTGACTGGAATCCGTGACTAACCGCATCACTCACGCCATCCGGCCCGCGCCAGGAATGAATAACAATGTCTTTCGGTAAATCTTTATGCTGGATTTCATCCCAACCAATCATTTTACGCTGGTGTTGTTGTAATATTTTTTGCACACGTTGATTGAAATATGCTTGTAATGCACGGGAATCTTTCAGCCCGTTCTTTTTCATGAAAGCCTGTATTTCCGGATTGGTATTCCAATGTTCCGGATCTACTTCGTCCCCGCCAATATGTAAATATTCAAACGGGAATAACTCAGCAGCCTCTGCGACTAATCCATCCACAAATTCATAAACTTTTTCATTGGCCGGATTCAGCAACGGCTTATGTACACCCCAACGATATTCCATGGCATAGGGGCCAGGCGCAGACATTAACTCCGGATAGGCAACGGCAATTGCACTCGCATGGCCGGGCACATCAATTTCCGGCAATACCTGGACCCCGCGTTCGCGCGCATAACTAACGATTTCGCGAATTTGCTGGCGAGAGTAATATTCACCATCAGACGCCAGCTTATGTAACTTTGGATATTTTTTTGATTCAAAACGCCAGCCCTGGTCATCCGTTAAATGCCAGTGAAAAATATTGTATTTGGCTGCGGCCATCGCGTCGATCTGACGCTTGATGGTCTTGACCGAAAAAAAATGGCGTGACGTATCCAACAACAGACCACGCCATTTGAAGCGTGGCTGATCCTGAATGCTTACTAAAGGCAATTGAATTGCTTGTTGCTGAGTGCCGATTAACTGCAAAAAGGTTTCAAAACCGCGCAAAATCCCCAGGGATTGGTTGGCAGACAAGGTAACTTTATTGGTAACAATAGCCAGTTGATAAGACTCATCCCAATCCTTGATAAAATTCGAAACAGGCGCAACATGATTTGCTTTAATAATCAGGTTCGCTTTATCTGCATCAACCAGTTGCCAGTGAATTTTTTGTCCGGTCTGTTGTTCTACACGTTTTACGACACGTTTCAACGTCGCCTTTATTTCGTTGCTTTTGTTCGCTTCAATTGCAACCCGCCATTGATTACCCAATTGCAATTGCCCTTGTTGTTGCACAACCGTTTGTGGCCAGGGCATTAACGGCAAGGATTCCGCCTGTGCATTAACACAAGCAGAAATGAACAAACTGGCAATAAGTAATAAATAGCGAATCATGGTTTTCAGTTATTCTTAATCTGGTTTTTTGTAGGCAACACAATCTACTTCTACTTTGCAGTCCACGACCATGCTGGATACCACACAAGCTCGTGCGGGCGGATTCGCACCAAAATATTCCATGAATACACGATTAAACGACATGAAATCACGCGCGTCGTCCAGCCACACACCGCAACGTACGACATGTTCCGGGCCGTAACCTGCTTCAGCTAGAATCGCGAGCACATTTTTAATAGTTTGATGTGATTGCGCGACAATCCCGCCATCAATAATTTCGCCATTTACCATTGGAACCTGACCGGAAACAAACAACCAGCCATCGGCACCGGCAGCACGTGCAAATGGCAAATGCTGACCACCAGTACCTTTACCACCTTCAACACCGTAACGTTTTATTTCTGACATGTTTAATTCTCAACGTTGATTTATTCTGCGGAAATTAATAAAACCCGATGCGCAAATCGCGCTGTCTTTCCAAAAATTTTCCAGCGCGCTGGCCAGTCATTTTTTTATTTTGATAACTCAATACTCCATTCACCCATACAGAGTGAATACCTTCCGCTAGCTGTTGGGGCTGGGAAAAGGTTGCAGAATCTTTTACCTGTTGTGGATCAAATAACACCAAGTCAGCCGCCGCGTCTATCGCAATACGGCCGCGATCATCCAAACCAAAACGATCTGCCGACATGCGTGTCATTTTGCGTACCGCTTCAGGCAAACTGAATAATTTCAAATCGCGACTGTAATGGCCAAGCACACGCGGAAACGCACCCCATAAACGAGGATGTGGTAATGGGTCCACCGGCAAACCATCAGAGCCAACCATAGTCAATGGATGTGCGAGGATTTTTTGCACATCCTGTTCACTCATCCCGTGATAAACAGCACCGGCGGGTTGTAGTTTTTTCGCAGCATCCAATAGACTTACCTGCCATTCAGCAGCAATTTCTGCGAGTTTTTTTCCGCCTTGTTCAGGGTGCGGATCACTCCAGGTAATAATGATGTCGAAATCACTGGTCACCTGTTGCAGGTCCAGTGTCGATGAACTTGCGCTGTAGGGATAGCAATCGCAACCTACGGGATGATGCCCGGCTGCACGCTCAATTTTTTGCAGCACTTCGCCACTGCGCCCCCAATTACCTGCGCCAGCACATTTCAAATGTGAAACAATGACTGGAGCTTTTGCTGCCTCACCCGTTTCAAAAGCCTCATCCAGCGCCGCTAGAATCTCGTCGAATTCAGTGCGCAAATGCGTGGTATAAACTGCACCAAATTCATTTAATACTTGCGCCAGGCTTTTTATTTCATCAGTTGTTGCGGAAAACGCTGATGCATAAGCGAGGCCGGATGACAGCCCCAATGCGCCATCTTTTAAACTGTCCCGCAATTGCACACGCATCATTTCAATTTCATCTGCGCTGGCGGTGCGATCCAGTTTATCCATATGGTTATTGCGTAACGCAGTGTGACCAATCAGGGCGGCAACATTTACCGCGGGCTGTGTTTTATTTACAGCGGCCTTGTAGCTAGCGAAATCTGCAAATTTAAAATCATCCACTGTGCCCAATAAATTCATTGGATCAGGCAAATTGCCCTTGAGGCTGACCGGACTCGCGCTGATGCCGCAATTACCTACGATAACCGTGGTAATGCCTTGCGAAATTTTCGGCAGCATTTCCGGCGCGCGAATAACTTGCAGGTCGTCGTGGGTATGCACATCAATAAAGCCCGGGGCAAGAACTAATCCACTCGCATCCAGAGTGGCTAACGAACTGTCCGTTGCCAGCGAACCAATGGCCGCAATTTTTCCCGCGTGAATGGCAATATCCGCACTAACGGCTGGCTCACCGGAACCATCCAGAATTTGTGCATTGCGAATAATCAAATCAAACTTCACAGCCATTCATCCTGCAAAAAATCTTATTGTTATGAAAATGGTTTAATCGCCTAATGGCAGACGATTGTCACCACCGCGATATTCATCCAGTGCAAATTTCACCCGACGCAACAATTCCTTACTCTCGGATTTACGTGCCAGCGCCAACTCAGTCGCCAGTATGTCGATCGCCAACAACATGCCGTAACGGGATGCCGAGGGCTTATAAATAAAATCCGTTTCTTCGGTAACCAGTGGAATCACTATGTCTGCCTTTTGTGCCAACGGCGAATTTTGCGCGGAGAGCACAATTAACTTTGCGCCGTATTCGCGTGCTATATCAGCGATTTCCAATAACTCAGGGGTGACGCCAGTAACGGACAATAACACCAGTACATCTTTTTCAGTCAGCGTAGCGGCAAACATCCGCAGCAATACCGGATCGTGGTAAGCCGCTACTGCTATTCCCAAACGCGCAATACGGAATTGCACCTCGTCCGATAACATCGTGGACGCACCGCCCATACCGCCGATATAAATCAGGCGCGCCCTGTTCAACAAATTGGCCGCCGCGCGAAAATCCGCCTCGACAAAACGCGACAGATTAGCGCGCAATGTAGATTCAACTTCACTGCAGATTTGCGCATAAAACGCGCTTTCTTCGACAACCGGAACCTCCGCTAAAAAGCGTGTTCCCACCGCGCTGGCCTGCGCGAGTTTTAATTTCAAATCGCGAATATCTTCGCAGCCAACCGATTTGGCAAAACGCGAGATAGTGGCAATACTTACACTCGCTTTTGCTGCCAGTTGATCAATACTGGCGCTGGCAGCAAAGACGATATCTTCCAAAATTGCATCAGCAACTTTTTGTTCGGTTGCTGACAGGCGATCGCGGCTGCCGCGAATGTGATAAACAATATCGAATAATGCAGTCATGAATTTTTCACTCGCCCTGAATACCAGGCGTTTTAAATAATCATCGCCAACAGTGAAACAAAACCGAAAGCGACAAGCGAAATTATGGTTTCCAGTACCGTCCAGGTTTTTAGCGTCTGGGTTACGGTCATGTTGAAATATTCTTTAATCAACCAGAAACCGCCGTCGTTCACGTGCGACAAAATTAATGAACCTGCGCCGGTGGCAATTACCAATAATTCAGGATGCGGATAATTGGCGGCCATCGCGATAGGTGCAACAATACCTGCTGCCGTGCTCATGGCCACAGTAGCAGAGCCGGTTGCGATACGCATCAATGCGGCAACCAGCCATCCCATCGCTAAGGGTGTCAATGCCATTCCCGCCGAAACCGTCACAATTTCCTTCGCAATTCCGGCTTCCACCAAAATACGATTCAAACCACCACCTGCGCCGACCAACAATGTAATTCCAGCGGTCGGAGCCAAACACTCATGGCTGAACTTCAAAATTGAATCACGATTAAAACCACGCGCTAATCCCAACGTATAAAAACTCACCAGCGTTGCGATCAGCAAGGCAACTACCGAGTTACCCACGAATGTTAAAAATGCATTCAGGCTTGTACCCGGTGCAGCAATTTGGTTCGCCCAACCCCCGAGCAACATCAACACCACAGGCAACATGATGGTCGCAAGGGTGATACCAAAACCGGGCAAATCACGTGCTTTTTCGTCGTTAATAAATTCGTGCTCAAGCGGATTTACTGCCGGCAACTGGATACGCGGTGCAATCCATTTTGCGAAAACCGGACCGGCAATAATCGCGGTTGGAATACCGACAACCAATGCATAAAAAATTGTGCGGCCAACATTCGCCTGATATTCACCAACGGCGATCATGGCTGCCGGGTGCGGTGGCACCAAGCCATGCACAACGGATAATCCTGCAACCATCGGCAAACCGACCAATAACATTGATGTGCCGGTTCTACGCGCAACGTTAAAGGCAATAGGAATCAGCAAGACAAATCCGACTTCGAAAAAAATCGGCAAACCAACTAAAAATGCAACGAACACCATCGCCCAATGCACATTTTTTTCACCGAACCAGCGAATTAAAGTACGCGCAATTTGTTCAGCACCGCCGGATTCGGCCATCATTTTTCCGAGCATGGTGCCGAGCGCTACCACCAGTGCGATATGCCCCAGCGTTTTACCTACACCGGCCTCGTAGACAAACACCACGTCTTTTGCCGGGATTCCCGCCATCAAACCCAAACCGAGCGAAACCAGAGTGAGCGTGATAAAAGGATTCAAACGGTACCGGGCAATCAGCAAAATCAGCGCAATAATGCTGATCAGTGCGTAAACCAATAACCAATGACCGGGGCTAAGTAACGATTCCACAGGTGCCCCTTAAAAAAATGTTTCTACGGCGTCGACCACCGCATATTTATCGTTAACCACCAGCAACTGCCGCCATTTGTCGAAGGTCAGGCACGGATGGGAAATGTCGAGCACAATCACATCGCCTACCGCCAGGTCATCACCAGCTGCAATTTGCATAAAGGCGTGCTGGTCCATCATCGCCGTGAGTCGCCATTCGGCGGAGGCGGCTGTAGGTTCAGTATCGCGCCCAGGGCGATAGTGAAGGGCAGGGATGGGGAGCCCGGCATCAAAAGCGGCATCGCGCTTACCAAGGCCTAGAATGGCAAGGCCTGATTCGGGAATAGAAAGCACATAGGCCCACAGCTGCAAGGCTGGCAGCAGGCTGGTTTGCATCGCGCGCGCTACCGGATTGCTGGCGTGGATACGTGTTTCAGCGGCCTTGTAAATGCCTACATCGTGGGTGAGGTAACAACCGGGGCGCAAGACAATATCAAGCGGGCGAGATGGATGATCACTATTCCAGCCCTTTGCCAGACCGGTCCACTCCTCGGCAACCAGATCAAACCAGGCTGAACCCGCACCAGTCAGGATGGTGCGCTCACCGTGCAATTGACCATTGGCTTCGAGCGTTAATAGTTCGCGTACCGCCAAGCGGAGGAAATCACGAATCGCAGGTTCTTCCTTGAGCACGCCTTCGTAAACCTCTACACCACATAAGGCGAGCGATTGTGGGAAGCGGGCTACAGCAGCTAATACATCATCGCGCGTGGCCACATCGCGCACACCAGTCCGACCGCCAGCGACACCCAACTCCAACAAGAGATTCAACCGCTGCCCGGCATGCGCAAAAAATTCCCCCAGTTGGGTAACATTTTTTGCGGAGTCAACGATCACATAAAACTCGAACCCGGGGTTTTGCAGCAGGCGGGAGATAATCGCCATATTGGCTTTGCCGACTAACTGGTTTGCCATCAATACCCGGCGCACACCAAATTCGTAGGCAGCTTGCACTTGCGGAGCAGTCGCCAGGGTAATGCCCCAGGCGCCCTCTTCCAGTTGGCGATGGAATAAAGCCGGACTCATGGTGGTTTTGCCATGAGGTGCGAGTTTCAGCCCATATGTATTAATAAAGGATTTCATCCATTGCAGGTTATGCTGCAAACGGGCTTCGCTTAGCACGGCAACAGGCAGGCTGACATCTTCGCGCAGCAGGTTCCAACCCAGCACTCCGGCATCAGTAACAAGGGGTTGTGTTGTCACATCACCCAGACCTTTACCAGCGGGACTAAGCAGCCTGCTTTTTAATGTCTTTTGTAAATTATTTTCTTTTGACATGCATTTTTCTCATCAAAAGCAGAAAAAACGATCATTTTTTGCAAGCCTACCATCAAAAATGCGCCAAGAGAAGAAAATAATTTACAGAAATATGTCATTTAACCAGCAAAAAGTGAAAGTCCTTCTCACGCCAAAATCGGTGCACATGCGCCAATTCTGCACAAAAGCGTTGTATATCAAGGGCAGTTACTGCATGGATAAGCGTTAATTGAAATGAGGTGTCTTCATAGGAAAAAAGTCGAACTTCATGGATAAAAAGAATGCACCATGAACAAGCAAGCAACATCCGGCAATGCGTCTTGCTATGACCCGCGCTCCAATCATCGCGCACCGAAATAGAATTCTGACTTCTGCGACCGGAGGTTCGACTTTTCGGCAGTGTACCTGAAGCGGTTTCCAGGCGAAAAATCGAACCAACAATCGCGTTTTGATCGTCGAGTGGCAGTTAACGACAAGCCAAAACTGGGACTGGCAATAGCCATACGATTACCTGATTATCCCTTTCGATAAAAAACGCTCACAAAAAACCAATAACCATTAGCTGCGTTTTCTGACTACTCGACCAGGACTTGTTCCCATCATTTTAATAATCAACCCAACGAGGATAATAACGTGACAATCATCACCAACAGTTTATGCCGGCAATGGCTACCCCTGCTTGCCGCGGGACTCACTATCGGCGCACTGGCGCTGCCAACCCAGGCCGTGGTTTACCAGGCGGAAAGCTATTCCAATTTTTACGATACCACTCCCGGCAATAGCGGCGGGGCGTTGCGTAACGATGCCGTCGATATCGAAGTAACAACCGATAGCGGTGGTGGCCATAATGTGGGCTGGATTGAAGCCAGCGAGTGGCTGGTTTACAGCGGTCTCAACATCCCGGCTTCCGGCAGTTATATCATTCGCATGCGCGTAGCAAGTCCGTCCGGTGCAACCGCTGCAGTGGATTTAAATGGTGGCAGTATTCCATTGGGGGATTTTGCGATCCCCGCTACCGGGGGTTGGCAGAATTGGACCACTGTAACCCGCACGGTCAATATCAACGCGGGCACTTACAACCTGGGAGTCTTTGCCCGCTCGGCAGGCTGGAACTTTAACTGGATCGAAGTTGTAGCGAACGGCGGTACCAGCGGCTTGGTCACCGTGTATGAGCACTGCAATTACGGTGGCTGGGCCGCCGGATTCAACACCGGCTCTTATGACGGCAATGTGATGACGTCGCTGGGGGCGCGTAATGATGCGATCTCTTCCATCCGCGTAGCTGCGGGCTATGAGGCGGTACTTTATGAAAACTGGGATTACAGCGGAGCCTCTGTAGTCGTTAGCGGTGATAACAGTTGCCTGAGCAACTTCAATGACCGCACCTCTTCCATTATCGTGCGCCCGGCAACCACCACGGGTACCGGTTTTTCTGCGGTAGTCAGCGAGGCCCAATTCAACCAGATGTTTCCCGGGCGCAACGGCTTCTATACCTATGCTGGCCTGGTTGCAGCGGCAAAAACCTATCCAGCCTTTGCCGGTACCGGGGATTTAGCGGCTAAAAAACGTGAAGCAGCCGCGGCACTGGCGAATTTCTCTCACGAAACCGGTGGTTTGGTGTATGTGACAGAAATCGCCAAAGGTGAATATTGCGGCGATTGGGACAACAATCCTTCAACCTGCCCTTGTGCACCGGGTAAACGTTACTACGGTCGCGGCCCAATCCAGTTGAGCTGGAATGGTAACTATTGCGCAGCCGGTGCCGCATTGGGACTGGATCTGCGTGCAAACCCCGACCTTGTCGAGCAAAATCCGACAGTTGCCTGGCAAACTGCCCTCTGGTTCTGGATGACCCAGGCCGGTGCCGGCTATCGCCCCGCGCACAATTCCATTAATGGTGGTTACGGTTTTGGTGAAACCATCCGCACAATTAATGGTTCACTGGAATGCAATGGTGGAAACCCGGCGCAAGTGCAAAGCCGTATCAATGAATACCAGCGCTTCCTGAATATTTTGGGAACTTCTGCCGGGCCCGGTAATATCGGTTGCTGAAACAGTTAGCAAAAGTCTTGTAAAAATGCCCTGCGTTGATAGCGCGGGGCTTTTTATTGAATAGGTATAAAAATTTAAGACTGGAAAAAATTGTCACGCAAAAATCGATTTTTCATTTAAATTAAAATTTACATTCCTCTGTACCAATAGGTCATTTAGAAAAATTCTAAGCAATTGTAACCCCTACAAGAAAATCACTGGTATTTCGCATTTTATAGCGCTATTTACCGGTAATTATCGCTGGCATGAATACTGCAATCTCCACTATGAACCTATGTTTTTGCACATCTGTTTTTTAAACGGCAAAACATAATCCATTCAATACTTTTTTAGTAATGGAGAATTATTATGGCTACCAGTGAAATCTCAGCAATTCGCGACCTCATCAAGGTCCTGAACGATGGTGTAAAATTTTATACCGATGCAAAAGTGGAATTAAAAGGCTCTGGCTACGATGCCGTTTTCCAGGAAATGATCGATGTTCGCCAAAATGCGTTAGTACGCTTGCAACCATTGTTGTACGCGCGTGAAGGTGAAGTGGAAGACGATCACACAATCGGTGGTTCATTGCGTCAGGCTTATACTGACCTGCTTGCAAAAATTAAATCCAACAAAGCCAAAACTTATATAGTGCAATTGGAAGAGTTGGAAGATAGAACCCTGGAGTATGTAAAGAAAGCGCAGGCTGAAGCAGTGTCAGTCGATTTCACCATTGCGCTGAATTACATCCTCATTTCGATGCAGGAATGCCATAACCGTATGCGTTCATTAAAACGTAATGTGGCCTAAGGCAAAAACACCGGCCAGGAAGCTGATCTGTTCGAGATTCGGCTGGTAACCCAGGGTCCGATTCCCGAGCATGGAAAAAGCCATCGCAAGCAATTGCGATGGCTTTTTTCTGTATCCATTTGCGGAAAATGGCGTGCGCGAAAAATTATTTTCAAATGGCGGGAATAAAAATAAACCCTCATGCGTTAACAGGATACAAGCCACGAATTTCCGGCTTGAACATTAACCAATGAGGATTACATCATGAACAAAAAAATCTTAATGCTTGTTATTTGCAGCCTGACATCTTCCAGCTGGGCCGCCGATATTTCTCTGGCAGCCAGTGCCGATTCCAACGCCCGGGTTGCCGTTAACAGCCAAAGCGATGCGCAAAGCGCCAGCATTAGCCTGGCCGGATCTGCACAACAACAAACCACCGCTACCCAGGCACCTGCATCAGAAACTGCAGCCGAAGAAACCCCGGCTGCTGGTGAGGATGAACAAAGCGAGCCAGCCGGCACTTCCGCATCAACCGCAGTTAATGCTACCGGTGAAGCTACCGTGAACACCGCAAAAACTGTTTCTACAATCAATGCACAAAAAAATGTATTACTGGAGCAGGGTCAGGCAACCGGTGCGAATATCGCCGCGACCGCTAACCAGGGCCTGAATGCATCTGTTAACCAGGTAAATAGTGTTAATGCGCAAGCCCAGCAAAATGTGGATGCTATCGGCGGACAAGTGAATGGATTGGTAAATCAACAAGTCAATGCTGTAGCCGCGCTGGAAGTGGATAAAACCGTACAAGGTTCCGTTAACCAATTGGTTGGCAGCAGTGTGGAAGGTTCCATCAGCAACAGCATTAGCAATAGTGTGCAAACCAGTGTTGAAGACACTATTAATTCAACGGTTAACTCAACAATTAATTCCACCATCAATTCAACCATTGATAGCGCCGTAGATAGCAGCATCACCACTGCGCTGAATGACAGTTTGAATCTCGGCAATTAATAACCTCGGTACTATCGGCGCTCCGGCGCCGATTTTTTTAAAACCTGCCAACGCAGGTTGCACTCCATGCACGCAGGGGAAATATCATGAGCACGCCAACACGCATCACCCAAAAAACCACTAGCAATGTAAAAAATATTATCCGCTTCTCATTACTGGCTAGCATAATCAGTTCAGCCAATATGGGTGTGGCGGCAACACCCGCTACAAAATTTGAACTGGAAACCGGTGCTGAATACGACTCCAACCTGTCAGTGATTGAGTTGGATAAAAACTCCTCCGAGGGAGATTGGTCCGCACTTGCCAACGCGCGCTTGAATAGCCAATGGCAAGCTACCGACAAAGCCAAGATTAAAGGCGGGTTAAGCTACAGCAGTAAAACCTACCAGGATTTCAGTGAATTTGATTTAGTTATCAAACAAGCATTTATTGATACCAGTTACGATTTTCAACCGCTGACGCTAGGTGCAAGTTATCACTACGCCGATGCAGAACTGGACGGCAGTGATTTCCTGACATTGCAACAGCGCAGTATTTATATTTCGCGTCTGATCAACCAAACAATTTTTTTGCGTGCTGCTATTAATGACCAGGACAAGGATTTCCCCGGGAGTAGCACACGCAACGCGGATAACCAAAGCCTGGCTGGTGATGCGTTTTTCTTTTTTAACCAGGGGAAAACATTTTTCACTATTGGCTTGAGTGGCGAAACAGAAAATGCTACCGCCAATGAATTTGATTATGACGGCACCAACATCAGGACCAGCGTCAGCCATCAGTTCTCGCTGTGGGAAAAAAAGAACCGGTTACAGTTGGGTTTTCGCTATGACCAGCGCGATTATTCAGCAGTGACACCATCACTGGAAGCCAAGCGTAATGATGAGCGCCGTGTGGCGACCCTGGAGTGGCAAATTGAAACCACAAACTGGTTAAGTGTGGTGGGTAAGGTTGAACGGGGCGATTACGATTCCAATCTCGCTTCGGCCAACTACGCGGAGACCGTTAGCTCACTAATGTTAAAAGTCAGCTTTTAAGCGCGCGTAAAATTATTCATGACAAGGAATGTTGTTAAACGCTGATCAATCCTTACAACATCAATTGCACTAAAAGTACTGCCATAACGATTAACAGCTCACGGAATAGAAAAAGTTCAGGGACGATTTAACAACCCATAACCAAACACCGGATCGCGGCCCGGCGCGCCCAGATCAAGCGCGCGAATTTTTAATTGTTCAACAATTGCCGCAGCAGAACTTCCTGCACCACTACAGGCTACTGCCGCCGTGACCACCGGTGCCGCCATTGATGTCCCGGTTTCATTACCAAAATCGCCAGCGCTGCGTGCAGTCAATACCGCGACCCCCAATGCGGCAAAATCAATGTAATCACCGCGATTTGCCCAGCGATAGCTACGCTGGTTTTTATCCACTGCCGTTACCGCAATAACATCGGCATAGGCCGCTGGATAAGCAGGCGGGGCAGCGGGCCCTTCATTACCTGCCGCCGCAACAATACTGGTACCGGCCTGGATAGTTTTTTGAATTGCCAGCGCGAGGATTTTATTATCCGGCCCCGCCAGGCTCATGTTAATTACACGCACTTTTTTCTGCAGCAACCAATCCAACGCGCGCACAAGGTTAACCATGGTGGCGCCCTGCGCATAGTCACTGCGCGGGTAAAAAACCGACGCCGCAAATAAATCCGCCGCCGGCAATAGCGGCGTTAATTGCTCGCTGTGCCCCACCAATATCCCGGCCACTGCAGTGCCATGCGCGCGCGGTGCATCAAACTCTTCACCGGCAAAATCTTTGGAGTGGATGTTGCTTTGTTTAAAGGCGGGGTGTTGGGTATTAATCGCCGTATCGATCAAACCAATCGTGACGGCCTGGTTGCACAACGGATTGGTTGCAGGCGCTGAAGCCGGGTTATCAATTGAAGATTGCGGATTACCCTGTTGTGGGCTGTAAATATGATTGCGATCCAGTTGCCCATGCAAATGCGCCGGCAAATGTTTTTTTAATTCAGCAAAAGAATCCAGTGGCGCAGGTACGCGAAAACGAACCAGTTGCAATCCTAAATCTGCAAACTGCGTTTGCTCGATAATTTCTGCATCGATTGCTGCCAGGGCTTGCAGGCCTGGCTGGTCAAGCAACACCAACCACTCGCGCTCTACTGCACGCCAATTATCTTCAACGCGCACCTCTACAAACGCGGTTCCCCCTTCGCGATTGAGGATCGGCAATACGGCCGCCAGTGTGTTGTTCACAGCTCCATTCACCGTTTGGGTTATACCGTCCGTTGTTTGGGTGAGCACATCGGCAAGCGGGTTGGTCACCGGGTTGTCCAGTAAGCGTTGCGCCGATAGTTCGTCCTCAGCGGCCCTGCGCACCTGTTCCTGCACAGCACCCGTCACCTGCTCCAGTTCGCGCGTCACACCATCAATCTGGTTGCCCACCCGGTCCAGCAATTGCGCGCTGGTGTTATTGCATAAACAGGCGAGGATAACGGTCAGGTATAAAGGTTTCATAAGGCATACTCGGCGTGGATAGGGAAATTAAACATAAAAAAGCAGCTGATCTCCATTAAAAACGTTTGGCAGCCATTAAAAATTCCATTAAAAGATTTCCGGGTTCCGGGAATAAAACCGGCGCTGGCCCGTTTACTGGATAGAACGCTATAAATTTGATGATCCGGACATAAAGAAATCCTTATGAAACAAGAACAGCTCAAACAGGAATTAACCCGCATCGCGCCCATGCTGCGCCGCTTTGCCTATTCGCTCACCGGCGCCGCAGCCGATGCCGACGATTTGCTGCAAAACACCCTGGAACGTTTGCTCAGCCGCGAAATCCCGGACGATGTGGAATTGGTCAAGTGGGCCTTTCGGGTGTGCCGTAACCTCTGGATTGACGAGTACCGTGCGCGCAAGGTGCGCCAGAAAAATGTGTACTCACTGGATGACACGGAAGAACCAGCCGTCGATGGCGAACAGGCGATTCACGATCAAATCACCCTGGCGCAAGTCGATGCGGCGATGAATCAATTGCCCGACGAGCAGCGCTCGATAATGGCCCTGGTGGCTGTGCAAGGCATGTCCTACAAAGAGGTGGCCGAAACGCTCGGCATTCCCGCCGGGACGGTAATGAGCCGCCTGGCACGGGCGCGTGTCGCATTGGCCGGTTTTTTAAATCCGGCAGTTGGCCGGGCAAGCATTTGAGGAAACAGCAATGACTATTACTGATGAACAACTCTCCGCATTTCTCGATGCCGAATTGCCCGAGGCGGAAATGGAACTGGTTCGCCAACAATTGATTGACGATGAAAATCTCGCCAATCGCCTCGCCGAACTAGCGATGGTCGACGACCAAATTGCGCGTCATTATGCGCAAATTGATGAGCGCCCCATCCCCGCTGCAATTACCCGGTTACTGGCTGCAGAACCGCAGCAGGCCAATGCCAATATTGTCCAGTTTCCGCTTTGGAAACGAGTACAACGCGGCTTGCAACAACACGCGGCTATCGCTGCGTGCACTTTACTGGTGATCGGTTTTGGCATGGTACAACTGCTACCCGGCAATAACCAGAAGACACAAAGCTGGGGCGCTGTTGCGCAAGTATTGGAACAAAATGCCAGTGGGGATGAACAGCAGCTGGATGATGGTAGCCGCGTTAAACCGCGCCTGACATTTATCAATAACGATGGAAATTATTGTCGCCAGTTCCAATTAATCGAACAGGATAAAAGCAGCGAAAATATCGCATGCCGCCGCAATAATTCCTGGGAATTGGCAATCAGCGTAGCGCGGGAAACCCTCGCCGAGGGCGATTACCAAACCGCCAGCGGCGGCTCACAACTGGATGACGCGCTGGATGAAATGATGGGCAGTGAAGCCTTTGATGCCGCCAGGGAACAACAAATCATTCAGTCGCGCTGGTCGCACTAACAGGAGCGCACATCGCAATGAAAATTGTATTTCTATGTTGCCTGGCGTTGATAATTACTGCATGTGCCAGCACGCCCCACTCCAGCTATCGCGCCGCCAACGGCGATGGTGCCGGCTATAAGGATATTGCATTGGATAACACCAGCTATCGCGTGCAATTTAAAATGCGCGGCAACCAGCGCACCGCTGCCGGGGAATATGCATTACAGCGCGCTGCCGAATTGACCCTGAACGCGGGTTACGATTGGTTTATTGTGAGTAAAGAAAAACGCCGCCTGGTGAATGAAGAGGATAATTCACCGGATTTGCCTGAAACATTCAGCACCCGCCGCTGCGGCCTGTTAGGTTGCAAAACCCAAACTTATCGCACACCGCAGCTCGATGCAGAATCCGGAGAAAGTTATACCCTGGTGTTGCTGGATATCCATATGGGGCGGGGCATTCGCCCGGAGAAAAACAGTTACGACGCGCAGGAAACCTGGGAGCGGTTATCTGCAAAAAAATAAAAATTTGCGCAACATTACAGGCGAATGAAGCCTGCGCAATACGGGAATTCGATTTAACATCGGATTGATAAAAACCCGTAATACGTTTCACTCCTTACGGGCTACACATAAATTATTTTCGCAAAAAAAGCCCGCGATCATGCGGGCTTTTTTTTGTTAATCCATCAAATTCTATTTTGCTTGCAGCAACCACTCACGTCCCGGCAATTCACTGCGGAAGGTTTCAATCGCGCCGCGGTCCTGCAAGGTTACATACACGGTTTTGCCATCATCGCCACCAAATGCCACATTGGTTGGCTTTTGACCTTTTAATTTAATGCGTTGCAATAATGTTCCCTGGGGCGACACCACCGCAACCTCGCCTGCTGCGTAGCGGGCGATATACAAATTACCTTCAGCATCGCAACGCATACCATCCATGCCGTGGTCTTTAAACTCAATCAGCAAGCGCTTGTTTTTTACAGCGCCTGTTTTTTTGTCGATATCGTATTTCCAGATTTTGCGTTGCACACTTTCATTCACGTACAAATGTTTTTCGTCGGTGCTGACTTCAACACCGTTAGTAGTGCCCATATTGGCTTCCAGCAGGGTCACAGTGCCGTCGGTAGCAATTTTCCAGAGGTTGCCGGTGTTGTCTGCCCATTTGGGGTCGCTGGCGTAGATAATTCCGGATTTGGCAATAGCGATATCATTGGGCTGGTTCATTTTATCGCTGTGTGCATGGACGCTGATCGCTTTGGTTTGCGGATCTATTTTTAACACATTGTGCGCTGAATAATCGGCCACATACATTGTGCCTTTGCGATCAAAACGGATTCCGTTTCCTGTACTGCCTTGCGGCAACTTTACAAAAAGTTGCGCATTATCTTTTTTATCGATAATACCGATAGTGCCTTCTTCGGCAAAGTTCACCGCATATAAATTGCCGTGCGCATCAACCGCCGGACCTTCAACGCCCTGGGTAAATACTTTATCGGTCACGTAGTCTTCCGTTTGCGCCAATACTGCCGGTGATACAACCAGCGCGGATAACAGCGCGCACCACAATGCGCGCGGGTGGAAATCTCTCATATCTGCCTCATGTGCTTAATAATGGAATAATTCATCAGCACTCCAGAATCGCAGTGGTCTGTCTGCGGTAGTTATTAGTCCTTGTTGCTGTACAACGTTTTATAAAAATAATTTATCAATTTATTAACAGTGAATACCAATACCGGGTGGCGGGCATCAGGCCAGTGGTAGCAATGCCGGTAGCGCCCCATAATACACCAACTACCGAATTCCATACTCCCCCCAATAAAACACTAAAACTCGCGCGACAAATAAGGGGACAAACACCCTTTCCAGATAGCATTGCCTCAATGCCCAGCAGATTTTTGTCGGGCACAGTGCAACCGTTGTAAATGACCTCATCGCCCACGGCATATCGCCTACGTAGCGGTTCAGCTAGGCATGTGACAAGGATTCACCTATTTTGCACCATTCAGAACCAAATTATGATTTTTGAGCGTTTATTTGGCGCACACCAAACTGGAATTCTCGCACCAAAATGAATTCAATCGCGAAATACAGCCGCTTTAGCGCACCATATAAGGCACAAAAACCGGTTAATCGACGCTTGGCATAGCCGTTGCAAAAACCCGCCTGAACGTCACTGAACGTTCTACTGCAGGGCCGCCCCTGAGTTACTGCGGTGCACCCTCTGCCGATGCTGGATAATTTGCCGGAACCCATGCCATGAGCTCACATCGTTTAAACCTGCTGGATTTTTCCAACAAATCCGTTGCGACCCTGCACTTCACCTGGTTCGCGTTTTTTCTTACTTTCGTGATGTGGTTTAGCTTGCCACCACTAAAACCACTGATTACCGCATCCTTCACTATGTCGCCACAGCAGTGGGCAGCATTACTAACGCTGAACGTCGCACTGACTATTCCTGCGCGAATTGTGGTGGGCAGCCTGGTGGATAAATTTGGCCCGCGTGCAATTTATTCGGCGCTGTTAATTTTTTCCGGTTTGGTTTTAATTGCATTCGCATCCGCACAAACTTATGAACAACTCGCGCTCTTTCGTTTCTTATTGGGTTTCGTCGGTGCCGGTTTTGTAATTGGTATTCGCCTGGTGAGTGAATGGTTTCCCGCGCGTCAGGTAGGTTTGGCGGAAGGCATTTACGGGGGCTGGGGAAATTTCGGTGCGGCGGCGGCAGGTTTTACCTTGCCCTTTTTAGCAATCCATGTTTTTGGCGGCGTTGATGGCTGGCGTTATGCGATGGGCACGGCGGCGGTTATCGCGATGATTTACGGTGTGGCTTTTTATCTAACCGTACGCAACACACCGAAAGGATCTACTTATTTCAAACCTAAAAAATCCGGTGGTCTGGAAGTCAGCAGCAAAAAAGATTTTGTGTTTTACGTGATCATGAATATCCCCATGTACTTAATCCTTGCCGTGCTTGCCTGGAAAATGTCGCCCACCAATCTCGGTCTATTAAGTCACGCGACGACTTATGTATTGTATGTGGTGCTACTCGGTTTATTTGCCTTCCAGTTTTCGCAAATTTATCGGGTCAACAAAGATATGTTGAAAAATGGCGTGGCGGAACACGATAAATATGAATTCAAACAAGTGGCGATTTTAAGTTGGGCTTACCTCGCAACGTTCGGCTCTGAAATCGCTGTTGTCTCGGTGTTGCCCGCATTCTTTATGACAACCTTTACCGGCTTGAGCGTAACCCAGGCCGCGATGCTCGGCGGCTCCTTCGCCTTTATGAATTTAGTGGCGCGCCCCGGCGGTGGTTGGGTCAGCGATAAATTTGGCCGCCGCGTGAGCATGACCTTGATTCTGGCCGGTGTTGCTGCCGGTTATTTGCTGCTATCGCAAATTAATGCCAGTTGGCCGCTGTACCTGGCATTTGCCGCGGTGTTTGCCTGTTCGCTGTTTGTGCAAGCCGGTTGCGGTGCCGTATTTGCCGTAGTGCCATTGATCAAACGCCGTATGACCGGCCAGATTGCCGGCCTCGCCGGCGCTTATGGAAACACCGGCGCGCTGTTTTTCCTGACGATGAATACGTTTATCGATACCAGGAGTTTTTTCTTTATGTTGGCTGGTGCTGCCGCCATTGGCCTGGTGTTTGTACAATTCCTGAAAGAACCAAAAGGTCATACGGTGGAAGTGAATGAGGATGGCTCACTACAGCGTATTGAAGTGAGTTAATCACTCCATCGCTATCAATGGTATCGTAGGGGCGTGATTTATCACGCCCTTGTGTTTTTTACCCGATGCAATTTTGATAGCGCGCAGTGGTTAATTAATTAGGCGAAATTTCTTTCCAGGGCACAATAAAACAGGGCGCAATAAATTGCGCCCCTACACCACAAAATTTTTATTGTTAAGATTGAAAATATGGATCACCTGCAATCCGCTTTACATATTTCCTTCGCGCAAAAAAGCGACGCTGGCCGCAAGCCGGAAAACCAGGACACGGTGGGCGCGCGTATACCTGAAGGGAATTTGCTGACGATAAAAGGAATCGCCGTTGCTATTGCCGATGGAGTAAGCAGCAGCAAAGCAGCGCGTGAAGCCAGCCAAACAGCAATTGCCGGATTCCTTAGCGATTACTACGCGACTCCCGATACCTGGCGCACGCAACAATCAGCCATGCGTGTAATCCAGAGTTTAAATGCCAGCTTATGGGGCCGCAGCCAGAATTCTATTTATGGCGAAGGTTATCTCACGACTTTTTCTGCACTGATCTTAAAAGGCGACAGCGGATTTATTTTCCATGTGGGCGATACCCGCGTGTATCGCCTGCGCGATAACACCCTCGAATTACTTACCCGCGACCACACCCGGCGCATCGACAAACACACGACTCATTTAAGCCGTGCGATGGGCGCGGACCCTTATCTGGAAGTGGATATGCACAGCCTGGAATTACAGCGTGGCGATATTTTTATTTTGACCAGCGATGGTATCCACGAAGCAATTCCCACCCAGGAATTTAAAAATTTTATCCTTGAACATCGCAACAACCTGGAAGAACTGGTTAATAACGCGTTGCCGCTCGCATTGCAAAACAACAGCGAGGACAATTTAAGTATCCAGGTAGTGCGCGTGGAAAACCTGGGGACGGCAGGGCAAGACGATGCGGTACACGTCTTATCGCGCCTGCCATTTCCGCCGGTATTATCGCCGGGACAAAGTATTGATGGTTTGCGCATTAAAAAAATTATGCACGAGTCAACACGCAGCCAGGTTTATCTCGTCGAAGATGGAAAAAATAATTTGCTGGTAATGAAAACCCCGTCGGAACTTTACCTGGACGATAACGCTTTTATCGAGCGTTTTGTGATGGAAGCCTGGATCGGGGCGCGCATCCACAGCCCGGCGGTGGTACGGGTTATTCCGGCCCCGGAAGCGCGCTCCTGTTTGTATTACCTCACCGAATATATTCCCGGCCCCACACTCACGCAATTATTAAAAGAGCGCGGTATTTTATCGATCCTGGATGCCGTGGAACTCACGGAAGGGTTAATTCGCGGCATACGCGCCTTCCATCGCAAGGAAACCCTGCACCAGGATATTAAACCGGACAATATCGTCATCAGTGGCAAAGGTCCGATGATTGTGGATTTCGGTTCTTGCTGGGTAGCCGGTGTGCAGGAAGCAGGCACACCCTTCACGCGCGATAATATCCTGGGTACGCTCGACTATTCCGCGCCTGAGTATCGCTATGGAGGCAGTGCGAGCGAAGCCTCCGACCAATTTTCCCTTGCGGTGCTGTGCTATGAAATGCTTACCGGCAAATTGCCTTACGGCAGCGCTTATAGCAAAGCCATGGATTTAAAAAGTTTCCAGAAGCTCACGTACATCTCCGCAATGAAATACAACCCGCTGGTGCCTTACTGGCTGGATAAAGCGCTGGAAAAAGCCTTGAGTATCAACCCTGCCCATCGCTACGAAGCCCTGAGCGAATGGCAACAGGATTTAAAACGCCCCAATCCCAACTGGCTCAGCCCGCGTGCGCAACCATTAATCGAAACCCATCCGGATAAACTCTGGAAGCTCCTCGCCCTCACCGGCTGGATTGCGGCCGCTATCGCATTTTTCTCACGCGGTTAAAAAAATCGAATAAACCCCGGCCGGGTTGTGATTTTGGTTGCCCACTGGCGGCCAATTCTTTGGTATCCTTTTGAGCAAATAACAATCATCACCAAACGAATAACATCACCATCAAAAAAATAGTTGCCACCAACCGACTGCGGGACCCGACCATGGCTAACAAACGCGCCCTGATTGTTGACGATTCGACAACTGCCCAATACCGCCTCAAAAAAATGTTGCGCCGCTATCCGCTGGATATAGACGTCGCCGACTCCGGTGAAGCCGCCTTGCGCTACCTGGCCCATAATGTTCCCGATGTGATTTTTATGGATCACACCATGTCGGGCATGGACGGTTTCCGCGCGCTGCAAATTATTAAATCCCACCCGGAAACAGCGATGGTGCCGGTGATTATGTACACCGCCCAAAGCGGCGATGTCTACACCAGCCAGGCGCGCGCACTGGGTGCATTGGATGTCGTGAGCAAAGACACCATCAACGCCACTGATTTATCCAAAGTAATGGATGCGATCCATATTTATTCGGAAAGCGCGGAGCAGCGGGAGGAAACTCCGGATCAGGTCGAAAGCGCCGAATTGATTGCCGCGGCCAACAAGGTTACGGATATTAACGCCCATCGCATTGAACGCCGCGCGCCCAACCCCGCCGCACTGGAACAAGCGCGTAATCTGGAATTGCGCCTGAGCCATATGGAACACACCCTGGAAGATAACCGCCGCTTTATCACCTCGCGCGTAGTGCGCGAGCTTCAGGGGTTACGCAAAAATTTGCGCGAAGAATTGAATGATATTTTGCAACAACAGCAAGCGGCGGCGGCTCCCGCTGCGCTCCCCGCACCGGAAGCGGAACAACTCTCCAGAAAAGAAAGCAAAGGCTGGTCGATTACCACCACTCTGGTTGCCCTTGCCGCGTTGGTGGTGATTGCCTATTTTCTCGTGCAAATAAACCAGCAACTCAACCAAAGCACACAGGTTCAGGAACAACTCGGAAAGCAATTGCAGGATGTATCCACCAAGGTTAACCGCGAACCGGAATTAATTTCCCCGGCCATGCAAAATGCAGGCATCGGCCAACCGCAACCACCGCTCGCATCTGTAAATGACAGTGATTTTATTGGCGATATCGCCTGGACTTTTAACCAAAGCGGCGCGCTCACATTCAAACAAAACACCATCGATCCAAAACCGGTGTTACGTTTGCATGAATTGTTACACCGCATTGCCAGCAACGGGTTTAAAGGTACAGCCACTATCACTATTTTTGTCGGCAATTTTTGTGTATCGGTAGATAACATGGGGATGGCGCAACTCGCCAAACCGGAAGGTACACTTGGCGACTGCATGCTTTCCAGCGAAATTTATATGCTGGAGCGCGTAATGGATGAATACACACGTGAAACCAATGCAATCCTGAGCAATTTAACCCGCGCGCCCAATTCTACGTTGCGTCTGGTTATTAATGCCGCAGAAGGTCCGGATGATTATCCGGAGCGCATCCCTACCGTGAGTGCACGAGACTGGAATACGATTGCACAAAATAATAATCGGATTGAATTGGCGTTAACGCCGGATGAGGAATAAGCCGGCGCAGCTAAGATGTGTTGGTGACTTGAAAACATTTACCTGTTCCTGAATAAAAAAGCCAGCAACCTTGTTGGCTTTTTTGTTCGCTGGTTTTCATCGCGCAATTAATGCTCATCAATATCGTACATGTGGTCAATTACGTAACGCGCTTTCGGCAGTAGGCCATTTTGCTGGGTTTTGCTGTAGTAATCCTGCCAGTGCTTTACGCCGCTCCAAAAAGTTTCCGGCGCTGATAAATTGGCATTGACGCCGGGTGCCAGATCAAAATTATTCGCGCTAAATAATTGATTCAACATCATCGCCGATGGAAAACCGATTTGCTGGAGCAGCGGATTTGTCGCATTTCCCGAACCCCATACATAGGCGAGCCAGGGAAGTATATTTTCAATTGCATCGTAACTGACGCGCGCGACTTTGTACTCGTTGAGCGAGCTGAGGATTTTATGTTGCTCAACCGGAATCGCAAGCAATGCCAGGTTGGGATAGTCGGGCAATTTATTTGCCGACAGCTCAACCAATCCATTGCGTGCCGGTGCGTAGGATTCAAATGCGGGCTGAAATAGCGGCAGGTTATAAATTTTTGCGGTTGAAAAATTTCCTTTCACAACTTTGAGCAACGCGCAATCAGACCAGAATGATGGCAACATATCGCCGCGCAAATGGGATTGGGCAACGCGAATACGAAATGAGGCGATGTCCTTGCCACCCGCCAGCACGACAAAACTCCAAAGGTTAACATCGTCAAGCGCGAAACTATCGTAAGCGCGCTTTAACCATTGCGCATTGGTTGCTTTATCGCGCTCCAGTTTTTCTATATCACTTTTTGTCCGCGACAGCGCAGAAGACGTCGAGAGTGTTTGTTTGATCATCATCCTTTCCTCAAGAGATAGCTGAAATTAGTTAAGGTGGAGCGCAAATAAAGCGGCAACGATTAAAGCCCCAGCAATTTAAAAGGGCCGTGCGTGGATGAATATTTACGTCGTTTTTTTTCATCAGGATCAGTGCAAATATAATCCACACTGAATTCAAGCCCGCCGGCAATGGCATGGAAACGCAATAACGCCACATGATCCCCTTGCTGTTGGTGCAGGGTAGCAAGATCAAGATTGCCCATTTTAATTCCCGCCAGGTCACAAGGCGCATCAGGGTGAATGGGAAATGGTTTGGCATCACCAAGAAGGGAATTCAAGGCATTTTTCAATTGATTTTTTTGGTCCGTGATTGCCGTATCAATCAGTCGCGAAGGCGACGCGATGACTTCATAGAATAATTTTTTCCCGTTGTAATTAGCCCCTTCGACGATCCGCCCCCAATGTACATCGCCGGTGATATAAATCACCGGAATCTCATGGTCAAACAATGCAGCCAATGCACCGGTTAATACCGGAAAATCCTTATAGTTAGGCATTTCCATATCAGCAAATTTCCTGGCCCAGCGCCCGGGTTCTTCTACCAGCAACGCTTGCCCGGAACTGATTAACCCGACCGCCGGCTGATTATTGTTTTTACGTGCAATTAAATCCTGCATCCATGTGGCGATAGCGGCATGGGTTGCTTCGTTAAACATCCGTTCGCCATTGGCGTCGCGCCGGGTGCGGCCATCAAGGAAGAGCATGCTGAGCGGTTCAATATCCTGCCGGAAAAATCCGCTGGCTTGCGCTGGCGACATTTGGTAGCGCTCGTACAATCGCTGCGCGATTTCTTGCCAGTTGGCGCGATCCTGTTCACGATGGGTGTTGCCCAACTGCGCCTGGAACAGCGGAAAATTATTCCAGAACTCATGATCGTCCGGCACACAAAATACGGGGCCATGGCTTAACACCCGGGCAAGGCCGGGTTGCCCCAGCGAAGAGGAAAACCAGTTGGTGTAATATTTTTTTCCCAGCACCTGCGCGAGGTGTTTTTTATTATCAGGCAGGTTTTGCAATGAAGGTAAATCCAGGTAAACCTGGTCACCGGCGAGGTAAGTAAAATCCGGTACGGGTTTAATGGCGCTGATCAGATCGGCAAGTGCGCGGCTTTTATCATTGGGTTGGTAATAACACGATGACAGTAGCAAGTTAAAACTCGCCATCGCTTTGGTTGGTAACGATGCGGGTGGGCGACGGCTGGTAAGAGTGGTTTTAATAGTCGTGCCCGCAATACGCACCGTAATCTGGAAACGCTCACTGGTTGCCGGCCATTGCAAACGGAATAAAGCGCGATGATTCACCGGTTTACCGCGTGCATCACAAACTTCATCGCCGAGCGGTTCGAACCCCGGTGGTAACAATTCTGCGGTTACCGCTGCACCTGAGATTTCAAATGTTACTGAGGGTGGTGGATAGGCCTCCACAACTCCAACCCAAACCAATAATTCATCGGGTTGGCCAACTTGGTTGTAAGCAAAAAGCTGCACCGGATTTCTCCCTTGAAAGAGGTGTAGACCAAAACCGCACTATAAATGAAGCGGCCCCGATTATTCTATTATTCAACACCGCCTGCAACGGGAACCACAGGTCCATTTAAACGGAAAACGATAGTCTACACCCGATTTTCAGTTAGGATCCGGCGCCGCTGCTACGCGATATTCGCTTGAGATCACCGTTGCACAGGAGAGTATCCATTTCACTGGCTGGCGCTTTATCGTGCTGGAAGGATCAGGGCGCAACTGCATGTGTTACCGGAAAGCGCTTAGCACCTGACGCTATTTTTTATTTTCTGAATCCACTGACTTGCCAGCGTAGATATATGCCCACTCAAACGGATAAGCAGAATTAATTGACAAGTATTTGAATACGCCTTGAGAGGAAACCCAACTTATCCCCAGCAATCCATTTTCATCTTTGCGCTGGTAAGTAGAACCAAAACTCGCCACAGCTTGTTGTTTTACATTTAGCTGATATAAGAAATTAAAGCGGAAGTATATTCGGTAGAGTTTGTTGTCCGTGGTAAATATTAGCTGAACCACATCGACTGGAATTCCAGACCAATAGATGGCTCTATTGCCTGAAAACTCGTATGAAACATAGGACGTCTTATCAATCAAAATTGGAAAGGGCGCGCCTTCAGGGTATAACATTTTTGCATTTTGAATCGTATCGCCCCATTGTAAACCTAACGGACTTACCTCCAGGCTATCCTCTGCACCAGCTACCGACGCTATAAATGCAAGCATAAATATAATCACTTTCATGACGCATCATCCTGTATGAAATTGAATCTCCTGTTAACCCTATTCGCAAGGTTTTAATTTGGCTACCCGCTTCCGGCGCAATTTACAAAGGTTTTACGTAGTCATGAAAAAATAAAAATTTGCGTTTAATTGGCGTAATAGAAACGTAAAAAAGCCAGCATAAGCTGGCTTTTTTATATCGTGCGGAATTTATTGCGGAGTCAAACGCAGCACGACAACGCCGTGCGCCGGAATAGTTGTAGTATATTTTTCACCTGTTGAACCTTTGCCATCGCGCCAGATATCACGCCAGGTAAATTTTTTCTTATCAAAGAAAATTTCATGCTTGCTGATATCATCCTTCATATAATGGAACGCCCAATCCAGCGTGTAATCGCGAGCCACATCGTCGCGATTCAGGAACAGGAAGGCAAATTCGCCCTTCTCCAGTGGCTTCACATAAATTTCGATATCACCATCATCAATCCATTTCATGGCCTGAATGCCAAGTTTGTCCTGGTTAATCGCCAGCATATCCTTGTTAGTGAGGATTTTTTTGGTGGCTTCGCTCATGCTACGCAAATCATTGCCTGCAATTAATGGTGACGCCATGATCGCCCATAAAGAAAAATGTGCACGATCTTCGTCCTCATTCATACCGTTGCCGACTTCCATCATATCCATATCATTCCAATGGCCGGGGCCCGCAAATTTACGCAAGCCTGCTTGTTTGTCGAGGATTGGCAATACGCCCCACGATGACCAGGAACCGTGGTTGTGTTCGCAATCCCAGCAGGGATAAATATCGCCAGTGGTACGCCATGAATGACCGACATCTTTGGCCCAATCCCAGGGTTTGTTATCGCCCCATTCGCAAATGCTGAATAAAATGGGGCGACCAGCTTTATGCAATGCATCGCGCATGGTCGAGTAGGCAGAAACCGGATTGATATCTTTGGTATCACACCAATCGTATTTCACATAATCAATTCCCCAATTCGCATAGGTAATTGCGTCCTGATATTCATGGCCGCGGCTACCTGGACGACCAGCACAGGTCGTATTTCCTGCGTCAGAATAAATACCAATTTTTAAACCTTTGGAATGCACATAATCAGCAAGTGCTTTCATGCCGGATGGAAAATGTTTTTTATCCGCCTGGATAAATCCATTGCTATCGCGCTCACCATGCCAGCAATCATCGATATTAATATATTCATAACCCGCGGCTTTCATTCCAGATGAAACCATTGCATCCGCCATTTCGCGAATCATCTTTTCATTTACATCGCAGCCAAATGTATTCCAGCTATTCCAACCTAATTGTGGTGTTTTGGCGAGTTGTTCAAATTTTTGTGCATGGGCATGTGCGCCCAACAACAGCGCGGCAATAAAGCCAAGATGGATAAATAATTTTTGGGTCATGGGTGAGTACCTGTTGTCATTTTTTATAAAATTTATTGGATATTAATAATCATATAAA
>JAGKWO010000069.1 GCA_021151835.1 Gammaproteobacteria bacterium | reverse complement strand
ACTTCTTGTTCTCTTTTGGGGTTGGTTTCTTGCTCATGGATCACCTCTGGAGTAAGTTTACTCAGTTTCTAAGGTGTCCGATATTCGCGGAGGGGATCACAGAGACTTTCGGACTGCTTCATTTTTTTTAAATTGGCTAAAACTTTTGGATACATATCCTTTAATCCTGAACCTTCAACTGCACTAGCACACAGATACATGTGATCGTATGAATCGCTGTCACAACGAGCAGATAAATATGAGCTACAAGCCTTATCTGTCGCCCAATATGTCCCATAACAATTGTCAATTATTTCTGTTTCCATTTCAGAAGCTGATACTGAATAGAAAAATATTATAGTGATTGAGCCCAGAAGTAACCTAAAAGGTTGACTAATTCGCATTAAAAGCTCTCCATCTGCCGGGGTTTTTCTTAAATTTTTATTTTGATCCACTCGGATTCTACGTCTTTTATTGACTCCGAATTTTCCTTTTCGCAAAGAACATCGTTATAAGTTGCCTTAACGTAATAGATCCCAGGATCAAGATGAAACATCTTTTTTATATACTCATGTTTATATACTGTCCCGTGAATAGCGTTGGGCCTTAACCTTAGACAGTTAACTTCATCGACTGAATCAACAACCATCACTTGACTGTATGGGGTTCCACTTCCGTCTCTTACCAACAACGATATTGGCGAGAGAGAGGAACCTTTGCCACGCAAATTCAAAGTGTTTTTTATATTAACCGCATTCGAAGTTGTATTGATTACATACACCAGAACCCCAAAATCCTTCCCTTCCACTGCAAGCAATATCTTTTCGTTTTCCGCACAAACCTTCAATGAAAGGAAAAAACACAAAATCACAAAGAAATTATTCCGCATATCATTTCTCCCAATAATTAAGACCATACGCAGAACTTTTACAACGTATATATAGCTAGATTTCAAAATTTTCAGCAACACTGGAATATGCACTTGCATTCGTTATTTGCCAGCTTTTATGTTCCTTATTGTGTTGGAGTGCCCCTCCAAATTAATTGCGGCACCGTATATCGTTGCGTGATGTGCGTGAGATAAATCACCATCATGAAAGAAATCGGATGCATGCTGGGTCTCATGCCAAATAGTAGCACCTAAACCTCCAGCATTGGCAAACTTGAAATTTTCAGCACCAATACCAACAAAGTCGCATCAAAATGCTTACTGCAGGGGTGTCTGCAGCAAAAATGACGTCATAGGGCTAGCAGCTGCACGTAGCCGATAGAAAACCAGCCGTAGCGACTTGGAACTTATGGCTGGGTTAAGTGATAAGAGAAGAATACGCCCAACGATGAGGGAAATAAAAAAGGCCCGAACAACGGGCCAGGTCTCAGAGAGACAACACGCAAGCGGGTGGTGCCGGTGTTTTTACCGGCACGGTTACATCAGGCAGATTTTTGTTCCTGGGCCATAACGACCGGCAGGAACCAGGTTTCGGCGATTTTGAAATGGAGGTTGCCGATTTCCAATTGCAATTCGTCGATATATTCGTGCAAACCGGATTGCAGGAGTTCATCCAGATCGGCTTCTGCTAATTTTTGCTGGATATTCACAATCGCGGCGAGGACTTTTTCGCTGTTGGGCAATCCCCATAAACATTGTTCCAGTTGTTTCAGACAGTGGGCAACGGCGCGCGGGAAATCTTCATTTTGCAGCAGAAAAGTTACTACTGCATTGGCGTTAACCCGGTCGCGCACGTGCTGGCGATACATTTGGTAGGCGCTGAGGGAACGCAGCACACTCATCCATAAAATATTGTCGTAGGGTTCCAGTATTTCAGTGCCGCCGATAGATAAATGGGGCAACAAATTTACCAGGCCCACATCCACGATCCGGGTACTCATGTCCGCGCGCTCCAGATTGCGGCCAATACGGATTAAGTCGTAAGCGTCGTTGTGGCTCATGCACCCTGCTAGCAAGCCGGTGAATTGCTGCACGCTGTTGATGACGTGCAATAAAATAATGTTGCGGTCGCGGCGCGAGGTCATTTTGTCCACGCGTTCACGAATGTAGTGATATAAATCGTTAATGAGTTCCCATGCTTCCATGGGCATTATTTCGCGAGTAATGCGCGAATTTTCCCGTGCAAAGCTGAGTGAATTAATTAGCGAGGCGGGGTTATCTTTATCCGCGAGGATAAAATGTACCACGGTTTTTTCATCCGCTCCGCGCGTGTCTTTTTCAAAGTAACTACGGGTTCCGCTGATATCGATCAAGGACCCCCAACCCACGCGCACACCACTGGGCAAATCCAATAAAAGGTTGGAGTTAACGTTGACCAAGCGCGCAGTGTTTTCACTGCGCTCCATGTAACGGCCCAACCAATAAATACGTTCTGCAACACGAGACAACATACTTAGTCCTCCACCACAATCCAGGTATCTTTGCTGCCACCGCCTTGCGATGAGTTCACCACATAAGAGCCCTTGCGCATGGCGACACGAGTCAAGCCACCAGGTGTTACACAATGGTCCTTGCCTTGCAACACAAAAGGCCGTAAGTCGATGTGGCGCGGTTCAGCGTTGCCGTTGGTGAGGATCGGCGCTGTCGATAATGAAATAAGTGGCTGTGCCATGTAATTGCGCGGATTAGCTTTGATGCGCAGGGCGAATTCTTCCAGTTCCCGTTTACTCGCTTGCGGCCCGATAATCATGCCGTAACCGCCGGATTCATTGGCGGGCTTGACGACTAATTTATCCAGGTTGGCGAGCACGTAATCGCACTGCTTTTTATCCACGCACAAATAGCTGGGCACATTGGGAAGTATGGGTTCTTCACCCAGGTAATATTTGATCATCTCCGGCACGTAGGTGTAGATCACCTTGTCATCCGCAACACCTGCACCCGGCGCATTGGCGAGTGCGACATTTCCTTTCAGCCAGGCGCGCATTAAACCGCGCACACCCAGGACAGATTCCGGGTTGAACATTTCCGGGTCGAGAAATAAGTCGTCAATGCGGCGATAGATAACATCCACGCGTTTTAAGCCGTCGATGCTGCGCATATAAACGCAATCGTCGCTATCCACCACCAGGTCATTGCCTTCCACTAATTCCACACCCATTTGCTGCGCCAGGTAGGAGTGCTCGAAATAGGCCGAGTTATAAATGCCGGGGGTGAGCACCACAATTTCGGGGCGATCCGATTTACGTGGCGAGAGCGAAGCCAGGGTATCGAATAATTGGTTGGGGTAATCAGTGACCGGGACAATCTTGTGGTTTTCAAACAACTCAGGAAATACACGTTTGGTGACTTTGCGATTTTCCAACATATAGGAAACGCCGGAGGGCACGCGCAAGTTATCTTCCAATACAAAGAATTCCCCATTGTTGTCGCGAATCAAATCGCTGCCACAAATATGGGACCAGACGCCGTAAGCGGGCTTCATGCCCATGCACTCTTTGCGGAAATTGACCGAATCCTCAAACAGGTAAGACGGGACCACCTTGTCTTTGATAATTTTCTGGTCGTTGTAGATATCGTTGATAAATAAATTCAGGGCTGTCAACCGCTGGATTAATCCACGCTCGGTTTTTTGCCATTCGCGTTGCGGAATAATGCGCGGGATAATATCAAACGGCCATTCGCGGTCGATGTTGCCCGCATCACTGTATACCGTGAAAGATATACCCATGGTTTTGATGGCGAGTTCGGCAGAGAGTTTGCGCTCCTGCAATTCCTCGCCAGACAATGAAGCCAGGTATTGGGCGAGGTGTTTGGTTTCAGGTCGGGGATTACCGGGCGCGCTTATTAATTCATCGTAGAAATGACCGGAGTGATAATCCTGCCAGTCTATTTTCATTTCACTCATGGTGACTTCCTTAAGCATGCGCGGCCTCGCTTTGCGTATTCTCTGAGCGTGTTTCGTTGTTTGTAATTATTGTTTTCACGTGGGCATCATATAGTGCTTGCTGAACACGCATCCCTGGTTTCCCTTTCTCCCATCCCGGCAGAATTCCAGCAAGCTACACCCCAGCTCTTGCAAAAGCATTGCCAACTGCCAAGCGCGCCCCATTCACGCATTACCGCCGCCATGCGCGCCCATTGCGCCCCAGACTGTTTAGCCGCCCTAATAAAAATTCAAAAGGATTTATCGCCTAAAAATAATCATAAATTAGGCTGATAAGCCCCGCTCTTCGTGGAAACCCTAGGCTTGAATGCGAAACCAACCGGCGATGCTTTGGCGTTGCGCGCGCGCGGGCAATACCTCGTGGGGAAAGTCTTCGCTCAGGAAGAGGATCAGCCTGCCGCATTCTGGTGCAATACGAATTAACTCCTGTTCCCCTGCTTCATCATAGAGCACCAATTCACCACCTGCCGATAAATCCCAGCCTGGATTCAGATAAAACACGCTCGACAATTTGCGCCCGGGCTTACCCCGAAAGGCATCCCGGTGCTTTTTATAGTAGCTGCCCGGGGCATAACTGGCGAAATGCGCCTCGTAGTCAAACAATCCCAGGAAGAGACGCTCATTCAACGCGGACCGAAGTTTATCCATGGCAGATAAAAATTCTGTGACAGCCCAATCCCCCGGTTCCAACCATTGGATGGCATCACCGCGCACCGCGTCATTCACCTGGTAATCGCCTTCACGGCCGATGCCCGCCCGCTGCAACTGGTTGGCGCGATCATTAATCGAATCCACCAAACCCTGGGTGAGCGACTCGGGAAAACCGCCATCGATAACAATAAAACCTGGGCCAGCAAGGGCATCGGCTATCTCATCGTATCTGTTTTCCAAGGGCATCCTCGCCTGGGTTGATGAAGAAGCATTGGTCATGGGGGATTCCATTAAAGGGAGGTTATCAGAATGAGGCATCATCAGTCGCGGCAGGCATTATAGGCTTGATCCATGTCAATTCGGTGGCAGCGGCAAGTTTTTACCATGGCGGACACTACGCCAAGGGGCCTTTTGCCATGTCTATTTTTGAAAAAGCGATTGAATGGGATGAACAGCTGATCCAGCGCTATGACCTGGCGGGGCCGCGTTACACCTCCTACCCCACGGCGCCGCAATTCCAGGACGCCTTTAGCCAGTCGTCGTTGTTCCGCGCAATAGTGCGCAGCAACCTCGCCCATCGCCCGCTATCGCTGTATTTCCACATTCCCTTTTGCGAAAGCCTTTGTTACTACTGCGGCTGCAATAAAATAGTGACCAACAACAAGGGGCGATCACTGCCCTATATCCAGCGCATGATCCAGGAATTGGCGCTCTACGCGGATATGTTCGAGCCAGGCAAACAGGTCCAGCAATTACATTGGGGTGGCGGTACTCCAACATTCATCAGTGATGATGAAATGTCGCTGCTCATGAATGCGACGCGGCGATTGTTTTCCTTCGCCGATGATGACCAGGGAGAGTTTTCCATTGAGGTCCACCCGGGGCGAGTCAGCATTAACACCATGGCGCACCTGCGCCAGCTGGGATTCAACCGGGTGAGCATGGGTGTGCAGGATTTTGATGAGCAAGTGCAAGGGGCGGTGAATCGCTTCAACACACTTGAGCAAGTTGCTGACCTGGTGAAGGCATTGCGCGACCAAGGCTACAAATCCATTAGCATGGATTTGATTTACGGCTTGCCCTTACAAAACAAGAGAACCCTTGCAGCCACATTGCAAAAAGTCATTGACCTTGGGCCGGATCGCCTGTCGCTATTTAATTACGCCCACATGCCGCACTTGTTTAAAAGCCAGCGCATGATTCGCGAGGAAGATTTGCCCAGCCCCGCCGAAAAACTGGAAATGCTTCATTTTGCCATCGAACGCCTGCAGCAGGCCGGTTACCTTTACATCGGCATGGACCATTTCGCAAAACCCGGCGATGAATTGGTGACCGCACAATCCAGGGGACAATTGCAGCGCAACTTCCAGGGATACTCGACCCATGGCAACTGCGACCTGCTCGCGGTGGGTGTTTCGTCCATTAGCATGATCGACAATGTCTACGTGCAAAACGCCAAGGACTTGAACAGCTACCAACAAAAGTTGGATATGGGTTTATTGCCCATTGCCAAAGGCTTTACGTTAAACCAGGAAGATTTGTTGCGGCGCTATGTGATCAACCGCCTGATCTGCGACTTCGATTTATCCTTCCATGAAATTGCACGCGCCTTTGATATTAACCCTGGCGACTATTTCCGCGCCGAACTGGAACAGTTACAACCCATGGTTGAAGATGGACTGGTCGTTGTTGATAACCTGGGTATCCATATTCAAAACAAAGGGCGATTGCTGATTCGCCGCGTCTGCATGGTGTTTGATGAGTACTTGAACAAAACCAGCAATAATGTACACCCCATTCGCTATTCGAAGATTATTTGATAGGGAGCGCGGCTTTTTACAACCTGCGCGCTTAGTGCGCCGGTTGGCGCCAAAGGTTCAATGCCAAATCGGTAATACCTATGATAGCCGCCGCGCCATTTAACGGAGTCTTCACAATATAATCCGCCGTGTTTTGCATTACACAATCAGCAGCGTAGCCGTTGATGAATGCTGAAAAATAATCATGGATCATTGGAAGCAATTGCGCTTTCTCCATCACTCCACCACCCAGGATAATTTTTTGGGGCGCCAGCAAATGGGTGAGGTTGACACACATAAGCGCAAGGTATTGGGCTTCCATCATCCACGCAGGGTGATCAGCAGGCAAAAATTTTCCGGATACACCCCAGCGGGCCTCTATGGCTTTGCCTGAAGCTAAGCCCTCCAAACAACCGACATGAAAGGGACAACAGCCTGCAAAATTATCCATAACCTGATCGCGCGGCATTAGCATATGGCCAACCTCCGGGTGGCGAACGCCGCGCACCAATGCATTGTTAACCACAATGCCCGCACCAATTCCCGTACCTACGGTGACGTAAATAAAATCGCTGAGCGATTTCGCCGCACCGGCGACTTTTTCACCCCAGGCTGCCCCATTAACATCGGTCTCGAAAGCGACAGGGACGTTGAGTTCGCGCGAAAAGAATCCGCAAATGTCGGTGTTTGACCAGTGAGGTTTGGGAGTATTCGTAATGAAGCCGTAAAGCTCGGATTCAACAAATAAGTCCACCGGGCCAAAGCTGGCAATTCCCATCGCGATTAATTGGCCGTGGTGCGCACGGGCCGCATGACGGAAAAAGTCTCTGACCGCCGGAAGCGTTTCTTCAGGGTGCGTGGTTGGAAAGGCACTTTGCACAATCACATTAAAATTTGTGTCCATCAATGCGCAATTAAACTTGGTGCCACCCGCTTCAAGAGCTGCAATAAAATGCCCCAATTGTTGGCCCATACTGTGTAACCCGAATAGAAAAGGAAAAAAGCCGGAGATCGCTCTCCGGCGAAATGGTTTGCTTAGAAACTGTAGCGCAAACCGACAGACATGGAGCGACCACTGACCGGACGACCACGAATAATGCTGCCCACTGCTGCGCTACCTTCCTCTGCTTCGGTTATCGCAAATTCATCGGTCAGGTTGTTGGCATTCAGGCTGGCGGTGAGTTGGTCATTAATGTTCCAGCTCGCATAGAGATTCACCAGGTTGTAGCCTTTCTGCTTCAGATCATTGTTGTCCTGCAGATAAAAATCGGTAGTTCCCTGCAAGGCTAGGCCAAGGGTTAATTGATTGAGATTAAATTCGGGCGCAATGGTCCAAATAAAATCTGCCTGGCGACGCGGTGTATTTCCGACGACAGCGGCATTGTTTTTATCTTTGGTGATTTCTGCATCCGACCAAGTGGTATTTCCCCGCAAAGAGAAATAATCGTTGAATTGGTATTTGCCTTCCAATTCCAAACCTGTGGCTTCGTATTCACGCACAAAAGTAACGCCAGAAGTAATTTCCGCATTCGTTTCTTCGGTGAGGGTATTAAATAAAGTAGCAAAGAGCGACCAATCATCTTGCATTATTTTATAACCCACTTCCAATTGCTGCACATTGTCGTAGCCATCGGTTGTAGCACTCAGGCTTCCATCGGAATTCAAGGAACCTGCAACCTGCGTCAAACGATCTGCCACAGCGCGACCACCATCACTGTAGCGGGCAAATACTGAGGAATTATCATTCAACAAGTAGGTGCCACCCACGGAATAGGCGGTGTTGGCGGCATCATAATTTACGCGTGTCACGGCGGCATTGTTTTCGTTAAGTACGCGCACGCCTCCAGCAATAAAACCCGCCGATGTGGCGCCAGCATTTTCTAACAAAGCATCCGAATCCAGGCGAGTGATTACACCATTGGCCACCGCAAATTCACCGACGGTGCCATTGCCGTTCAAATCTGTTGAACGATTACCACCACAGCAGCCATCCAGGCGAACGCCACGTGCCTGCACTTCATCCCGACGCACGCTAACGTCGAATGAGAAATCGTCGGTCAGTTGAAATGCCACATTTACGTATGGGGCAGTGGTGGTGTAATCCAGATCCCAATCCCAAGCCAGAAAGCTCTGGGTTAATGCCCCTTCGTCTGCCAACACCAGGTCCACCCGATTACCTTGTGCATTTATGCCCGCGTTTTTTGCGACATAATGAATATTTTCTCCCGAACCCAACACTTGCATGCGGGTGTGCCAGCTTTCCCACGCGGTGTCGATATTTTGCTGCGAGTAGTAATAACCACCGGTAAGAGTGACAGCATCAAAACTTTTGGTGAGACGAAGGTCATTCACGGTTAGACCAAGGTCTTCAAATTTGGTATCGAACATCAAATTGGTGAACGCCAGCGCGTTAGGGTTTGCGGCTTTGCCGTTCACCGTTGCCACTACGCCGCCAGAACAATCAATACTCACACCGCCGACTGAAGCGCTTGCACAGAGCGCGGCGCCCTTGTTGGCGATGGTATCTGTGCCACCAGCGAATCCATCAGTAAACGGAGAAATAAAGCCGCCTGTGATTGATGAGCGACGGAATTTATTATTGATGGTTAGCCCATCGCCAATTTCATTATCAAACTCAAAACCGAATGCATTTACTTTGGATTCAATGCCATCGCGAACGGATCGCTCATGTGGGTTGCCATAGGCATCAAAGGTGGTGATTTGTGAAGATGCAGCTGTTTGTAGCGCATCGCTACTCGCATCAAACCCGCCAACAGGGCCATAGGAGCCGTTACTTTTTACACGCACCGGGGCCGGCAAATAGGTGGTGACTTTGTCATCGAGGTTTTTCACGTAAACACGCACAAAACCTTTTTCCAATTCTTTTGTGAGAGTGAATTTGACTTGCCCTCCGTTGTCGCCGTTAAAACCCGTCTCACGTACGCCTTCGCCATTACGGTAAAAGCCTCCGATGTGGTAGTAAATGCTATCGGTTAGCTGGCCACCATAGTCAAAATCGGTGCGGAACTCATCGTAGTCAAGGCCGCTGGATACCCCAAAATTACCGCCCTCTTCTTTCCCGGTCTTGCTCAATATGTTGATGATTCCGCCGGGGGAATTGCTAGCGAGTGTGGATGCAGAGCCACCGCGTACCGACTCAATTCGCTCAACACTGGAATCAAAACGTATAAAGTTATCGGTGTTGCCAAAGTTGATATCACCAAATTCCAGAACCGGTAAACCATCTTCATGAATTTGCATGTATTTGGAACCACCGGTCGCCAGGGGAATGCCGCGAATAGTGATGTTCGCGTTGCCGCCACCACCGGAGGATTCCGCACGTATACCGGGCAAGCTGCGGAAAGCTTCGGCGATTGACCGGGGCGATGCCTTCTCCACCTCTGTGGCAGGTAAGGCGCTTACCGAAATACTGGCGTCCAGCTTGCTCACTTCTTTTCCAACAACACCTGTCACAATCATCTCTTCTACAGCGCCCTCTTGGGCAACAGCAGCCAATGACAGGGTGGCAATCGCAAACGCCAGGCTGTTAGGCAAAAAAGATTTGGGGCTTAACATGTCTAATTCTCTCCAGTGTTAGTAATAAATCGTTTTTGTTATCTACATCGTCCATTTAATTAAATCACTGTGATTTAATATTATCAAGAAAACTTGTCTGATCTTTTTGTCATTGGTTGAGGGTTCTTTATGCCTTTATACCGTTCGACATGAGTAATTAAGGAACAATAATCCGACCGGGTAACTTACCGGCAGTGCTCAGCACTAGCCAGCTAACGACAACTTACCCTCAGGGGACACGACAACAGGGATGGGATCGATAATGACTCCCTGGAACTCGCCCGCAGCGTTATTGCCGAGGAAGGCCATAAACTTCCAACCTCCATCAGGCCCCTGAATAAGGCGCCCTGCATACAAGCCATCCTGATCCGGGCGGGTTAAAAAGCTATCGCCAAGCACCTCATAGGGGCCGAGCAGGTTGTCGGATACAAAATATTTAATACCGGTTTGCGGAACAACATCCGGTTGTGTTTTGTAGCGAGCAGAATGGTAGCGGGCGGAGACGGAGCAGAATAAATAATAGCGCGCACCTATTTTTTGAATTTGCGGCACCTCCATTTCGCCAAACCAGCCAGGCGCGAGAAAGGCATCGCCAACCTTCCAGTCAATCATATTGCGCGAGCTTGCGTAGCCAATAGCACCGCGACCATCAGGTTCACCACGATTCACACGGCAGGTAACCAGCATATGAAAAAGATCATTTCCTGCAGCATCCTTGTCGAAAACAATCCATGGGTCGCGCCAGGATGCATCATGCCAGTATGCGAGTTTCAGGCCGTCGTACCAGCGCTCATCCAACTGCACAACGGGATTTTGTTCCGCTTTGGTCCAGTGAATTAAATCCGTTGAACGCGCCAGGCACACTCGCTGCACCAATCCCTTTTCAGCGCGCATTGTGCCGGTATAAAACATTAACCATTCCTGCTGGTAACGCACCACGCTACCTGTCCAGGTGGTAAATGAATCTGGTGCTTCGTCGTTATCAGCGGTGGGCGCGAGTGCGTCCGGCAACAAAGACCAATGTTTCAGATCACGCGATACCGCGTGACCAACAGAGACATTCCAATGGCGCAGATCAGGGTTACCCAGTGACTTGTCAGCCTGCAAGTAAAAAATATGGTAATCCTCACCGTCTACCGCAAACCAAAAATCCCAAACCCACTTATCGCGTAGTTGCAACATAGACTTACTCCCAGAGTTAAAAAATTGAAAAAGCGCCTAGCGATCATCACCATTGCGCGCTTGATTACCCAATTAGTCACTGGTCAGCATCACGCTTTTATCCGGGGAGAAATGTGCGTAGAGCGGCAGAATTGCCCCGCCAACCGCGCGCGCATCCGGCCCAATACTGCCCACAATAATTTCCGGTTGATGCACGCCGGTAGGGGTGAACTGTTTGATTTTTTCATCCAGTTTTACCACCAAGCACTGCACAATTTCACGAGGCAAATTGCCATCGAGAACGATGGCTTCCAAATCCAAAACTCCGGTGGCTGATAGCGCAACAAATGCAAAGGCATCTACCGCATCCTCTATCCATTCATCCAACACGGCTTGCGCTGCTGGTAACAAAACGGGCAGCTGCGAAATGTTAGTGATGGCGAAGCCACGCGCATTCAAATGGCGGCGCAGTGCATAAATAGAGACACGATTGGCCAATGTTTCAAACGGCCCTTTAGCGGGCGCTACGGTATCCAATCGCGACGGAGTCACGGGCATAGATGCAACTGCTCCAGCATTACCGTGCACACCCGATTCAAGTTCCCCGTGTAACACAACACCCCCACCCACAAAGGTGCCGATAAACATGTAAAGGAAATTACGCACTCGGGAACCACAACCTAATTTTAATTCGGCAGCCGCCGCTGCAGAACAATCGTTTTCCACATAAATAGGAAGGTCGATTTTTGTTGCCAAAGCTGCGCGCGGGTTAAAGCTATTCCACCGCTGCGACAATTCATCACTCATGTTTAATTCTTGTTGCCAGGCTCCCATAAACCATGGCATTGCCAAACCCACACCCACGATTCGCGCTTGATGCTCCGGCGACAAACTGGAGCGCAAGTAATCCACCCCGTGAACGACTTTCTCCAACAGAAAATCCGGATCGGGCAAGGTGAACTCATGCGCAACCTTACTCAGCACGTTGCCGCAGAAATCCATCAACAGAATTTGAATGTCGTTGCGCCCGGCGTTAACTCCAATGGAATAAGCGCCCTTGGGGTTGAGCGCGTACATGGTGGATGGTTGTCCCAAGCCACGCTGGATTTTGCCGCGCTGCTCCACCAAGCTGGCCTGTTCCAAGTCATCAATTATTCTGGTAACCGCTTGGGGCGTAAGGTTGGCAAGCTTGGCAAGCTCAAATTTGGATGCCATCCCCAAACGGCGCAGGCTACTGATCAGCACGCGCTCGTTGTACCGACGGAGCCCGCTGGAATTGCTACCTTTACTCATAACTACCCCTACACATGATGCATATGCACTGCCACTGCATTTCCCAGTTGACTTAATTAAACCACTGTGAATAAATAAGTCAACCGTTTTCGCTATCCTAGCCCGAACGCCATTTGCATCCCAGAGCCAACCAATGAGGGCAATCCTATGTCCGCACCGCAAGAACACCAAAACCAACGCCTGATTCGCTGGCTGACTTTTTTGATGTTTACCATGTTTGCCATGACTACCGATGCGGTTGGGGTGATCATCCCTGTCATCATCAAGGAATTCGGATTAAACCTCACCCAAGCCAGCGCGTTCCATTACGCGCCGATGATCGCTATCGCGTTCAGCGGTATCGCCTTCGGCTTCCTCGCGGATAAACTCGGGCGCAAATCCACCATCCTGCTCGGTTTGAGCATT
>JAGKWO010000020.1 GCA_021151835.1 Gammaproteobacteria bacterium | reverse complement strand
GAAGTGGCCGAGTGGCCGAAGGCACTCCCCTGCTAAGGGAGCATACCTCAAAAGGGTATCGGGGGTTCGACTCCCCCCTTCTCCGCCATTGAATTCAAACAAAAAGCCCAATCGCAAGATTGGGCTTTTTGTTTTTAGTGAGTCAGATTTTTTATTTTGACTGACTGACTGACTGACTGGCTGTAGGTTGGTGCTGAGCGCCGCGATGCCCAACACGATCTACCAGCAAAAGTTATAAATATAATTTATCCACCAAAAACCCTTCAATAAAAAAGCCAGCTTTAAGAATTACCTGGAAAATTAATTTTAAAGCTATCTACTATGTTGATGCGTTTATTGGATATCGCTGCGCTCAGCACCAACCTACTTACTGATTTAATCTGTCCATCAAAAAATCCTCAATAAAAAAGCCGATGTTTTTGCATCGGCTTTTTTATGAACGTAAAAAATTAACTTTTACAGCGCACTGATTTTTTGGATTTGCTCGCGCAATTTCTCCACGGCGATTTTATTTTCATTCACACGTTTGCGCTCGTTCTCCACTACGTCTGCCGGTGCCTTTTCCACAAACGCAGCATTGCCCAGTTTGGTTTCGGTGCGCTCAATATCTTGCTGCAATTTATTGCTTTCTTTGGTCAGGCGAGCGATCTCGGCACCTTTATCAATAATCCCTGCCATGGGTACCAGGATTTCCATTTGCCCAACCAGCGCAGTGGCCGACATGGGTTCTGCATTGCCGGCATTCAACCAGGTAACACTTTCCAGTGATGCCAGCTTTTTCAGGAATTGCTGGTTCGCTTGCAGGCGTTGTTGATCGTCCGCGCTGCCATTTTTGAACAGTACATTGAGATCTTTTGCGGGGGAAATATTCATCTCACCGCGAATATTACGCACACCAAGGATAACGGCTTGCAACCATTCAACATCTTTCAATGCCTGCTGATCGATCTTGCTTTCATCGGCGCTTGGGAAGCGCGCATGCATAATGGTTTCGCCAGTGGCGCCGGCGAGCGGTTTGATTTTTTGCCAGATTTCTTCAGTGATAAATGGCATGAGCGGGTGGCTCAAGCGCAAAATAGTTTCGAGTACACGAATCAATGTACGCCGGGTGCCTTTTTTGCGCGCCTCACTGCCTTCGGATTTATCAAACAAAATCGGTTTGGATAATTCCAGGTACCAATCGCAGTACTCATTCCACACAAACTCATAGATTGCCTGTGTCGCCAAATCAAGGCGATAAGTGTCGAGTGCTTCCGCAACCTGTTTCTCGGCCAATTGCAATTTGCTAATAATCCAGCGATCAGCAACGGATAACTCATAATTACTTGAACCATCTTGCCCGCAATCCTGATCTTCGCATTGCATTAATACATAGCGAGTTGCATTCCAGATTTTGTTGCAGAAATTGCGGTAACCTTCCACGCGGCCCATATCGAATTTAATATCGCGACCAGTGGATGCAAGCGAGCAAAACGTGAAACGCAACGCATCGGTTCCGTAGGCTTGAATACCATCCGGAAATTCCTTGCGCGTTTGCTTCTCGATTTTTGCAGCATCTTTGGGATTCATCAAACCGGTGGTACGTTTTTGTACCAGGGTTTCCAAATCAATCCCGTCGATAATATCCAGTGGGTCAAGTACATTGCCTTTGGACTTGGACATTTTCTGGCCCTGGCTATCGCGTACCAGGCCATGGACGTAAACGGTTTTAAAAGGGATTTGCGCACTGCCATCATCATGCTTCACCAAATGCATGGTGAGCATAATCATACGTGCAACCCAGAAGAAAATAATATCGAAGCCGGTAACCAGCAAATCGGTTGGATGGAATTTTTTCAAAAATTCGGTTTGTTCTGGCCAGCCTAATGTTGAGAAGGTCCACAAACCGGAGCTGAACCAGGTATCAAGAACGTCTTCGTCCTGGTTCAGTTTTACCTCAGCGCCGAGATTGTATTTGCTGCGTACTTCCGCTTCATTGCGGCCAACATATACTTTGCCGCTTGCGTCGTACCACGCCGGAATGCGGTGGCCCCACCACAATTGACGGCTGATACACCAATCCTGGATATCGCGCATCCAGGAGAAATACATATTTTCATATTGTTTGGGTACGAACTGGATGCGACCGTCTTCAACGGCGGCGATTGCCGGTTCTGCCAAAGGTTTGGTGCTTACGTACCATTGGTCGGTTAACCATGGCTCAATAACAACGCCGGAACGATCACCGCGCGGCACTTTCAAACCGTGGTCATCGATTTTTTCCAGCAATTGCGCCGCTTCAAAGGCCGCAACAATTTGCTTGCGTGCTTCATAGCGATCAAGCCCGGCAAATTGGCCGGGCAGGGCGTTGTTCAATTGATTATTAACGCTGCCATCCAGATTAAATACTTGTGCTTGTGCAAGCACCGCCGCGTTTTTATCCAACACATTAATCAGCGGTAAATTGTGGCGCTTGCCAACTTCATAGTCATTAAAATCGTGTGCCGGTGTAATTTTCACGCAACCGGTGCCGAAGTCGCGATCTACATAATCGTCAGCAATAATTGGAATCAAGCGATTGACGAGCGGCAGTAAAACAAATTTTCCAATTAACGATTTGTAGCGCTCGTCTTCCGGGTGCACCGCAACCGCACTATCGCCCAGCATGGTTTCAGGGCGGGTGGTTGCGACTACCAAATAATTTTTACCTTCTGCTGTGGTCGCGCCATCCGCTAGTGGATAACGCAAATTCCACAGGCTACCTTTTTCATCATGGTTTTCCACTTCCAGGTCGGAAATCGCCGTGTGTAATTTCGGGTCCCAATTCACCAGGCGTTTGCCGCGATAAATCAAACCGTCTTCATACAGGCGCACGAACGCTTCTTGTACGGCAGTAGAAAGTCCATCATCCATGGTGAAGCGTTCACGGGTCCAATCCACCGATGAACCAAGGCGGCGAATCTGGCGAGTGATGGTGCCGCCGGATTGCTCTTTCCACTCCCAGACTTTTTCGAGGAATTTTTCGCGGCCCAGATCATGGCGGCTGATATTTTGCGCAGCCAGTTGGCGTTCAACCACCATTTGCGTTGCGATGCCCGCGTGGTCAGTACCTACCTGCCACAAGGTGTCATCACCGCGCATGCGACGATAACGAATCAGCGCATCCATCACCGCATTATTGAAACCATGGCCCATATGCAAGCTGCCAGTGACGTTGGGTGGCGGGATCATAATGCAATAAGGATTACCTTCGCCGGCGGGTTTGAAATAACCCTTCTCTTCCCAGGTTTGGTACCACTGGTTTTCTATCGCGTGGGGTTGGTAGGTTTTATCCATAGCGCTTGGAAACTCTCTAGGTCTGTGGCTGCGTTGGCTGCCCTGAAATAACAAAAAATCGGGGTGCGATTATAGCTGTTTTTGTGCGCTAGGAGTGTGTAAGTGCTGCAACCACTTGTGTACGATAGGGTCAAATTCGATTTGATAGTAGGAATAGCCTATGCGAGATATTCCGGTTTCAACGCCGATTGATGCAGTAATTATGTGGGTTGATGGCGCCGACCCAAATCATACGGCCAAATTAGATACTTTTCTGCGCGATAAAGGTTTGTTGCGAGAAGGCGGTGCCGATAAGGCGCGTTTTCATAATGCCGGTGAGCTGGAATATTGCGTAACATCACTGCTGAAGTTTGCCCCCTGGCTGCGCACCATTTTTATTGTTACTGACCAGCAGCGCCCATCGTTGTTGGATAAGCTGGTTGGAACAGCGTTTGAGCAGCGTGTTTGTTTGATTGATCACCGGGTTATTTTCGCTGAATATCCCGAGTGCTTACCCAGCTTTAATAGTATGGCCATCAGTTCACTGTTATGGCGCATCCCGGGAATTGCTGAACAGTTTTTGTATTTAAATGACGATTTTATGTTGATTCAGCCGACTCGCCCGCAGGATTTTTTTCGCGGTGATAAAGTGGTATTACGCGGAAAATGGCATTTGTTACCAGAGTCTGTTCCCGGGGGCGCTGCCATTCGTTTTTTGCGGCGTTGGCTTGGACGGGAACGAAAAAAGAGCGGCATAAGTTTTTGGGCATTGCAACAATCGTGTGCGCGGCTGTTGGGTTACACCAAACGGTATTTCCGTTTACCCCATGTTCCCCATGCCTGGAAGCGATCATCCTGGGAAAAAATCGTTACCCTGTTTCCCGCTGCAATACGGACCAATATCCATGCACAATTACGCGCCTCCGGACAATATGTTCCGGAGGCGCTCAGTGCGCATTTTCATTGGCGGGAAAATTTGGCGGTAATGGATAATGATCGAACGAATATGCAATTGAAACCGTTTAGGCAATCCTTGTTTCGCCTTCATTTCAAACTACATTATGCTGATATTAACAAAAATGTTGTGTTTGCTTGCGTGCAAAGTATCGAAGCGGGATCTACTGAAAAACAACAACTAATTTATAACTGGCTGGATAAACGTATCGGAAGTCTTGATGAGTTATTATAAATTAGCTTTTGTTGTCACCCTGCGCGCTTGATTAAATCAGGCGCGCATAAAATTATTATGCCTGTTATTTCTTCGCATCCGCCATTTCAGAAACCAATTGCCATTCCAGCAACGCTTCCAATGCATTGACATGTTTTCTATAGTCGAGCAAGGCAGCAGATGGGGTTATTTGATCAGTTACCTTCAGTTGATTATCGTAAGAGTAAGCCACCGCGTCGTTGTTGAAGGTAACCTGGTTATCCCGCATCCAGATATCATGTTCATACCATGCGGCCCTGGGTTCTCCGGTTGCCAGCAGATCAAAACCGGTTTTTAAATAAGTCGCATCGGCAAGGATAAGCTCAAATAGCGTTGGAAATATATCGCGCTGGCTGCCAGTAATGGAGGTGTCCCATTGTTTCCCGGACATATACGCCGTTGGAACTTGTATATAAAAGGGAACCGCACCGGCGAGCAATTTATCGCTCTTGTTTGAAAACTGATAAAAACTTCGCAGCACATGGTCGCCTGTTGCCATGCGTATGGTGTCGTGATCGAGCGGGGAATTATCCACTTCCTGTAAAAATTTTCCTAACTGGTCTGATGCATAGCGAAACGTTGCCATTTGCATCTGTGCGTTCTCCGGTTGAATCAAATGTTCATCAAATGCTGCTGTTGAAAATAAGGGTACGTCGTATCCGGATGGGACTTTGTGTGGCGGATGATTGCTGGTGGTAATAATAAACATAAATACCGGCTGCCGGGCGGCAGATAATTCGCGCAGTTTTTCCAGGGCGAATCGATAAGTGTATTCATCGTGCACGCCCCAATCCGAATGTTTATCGATGCCATACGCTTTAATGATATCTGACATATCCCAGTAATAATTCACCCCCTGGGTTTTCCAGAAACTGTCGTGGTTTAACCAGGATCGTGCACCACCGCTGACAAAAGCAATTTGGTAACCTTTAGCAATAAAGGGTTGCAAGTTTGAAAAGGCTAACGGATGGTTTTTTGCCGATGAGGTAGAGAGCTCCAGCACTGATGTATTGAGGAGTGTGCTTTCTATAAAACGATTGGTGCCCAGGCGAGTAGATAAAAACCGGGTAAACAATGCCCCTTTATTTTTTTGCTCACGAAAACTCCCCAACAGATTTTGTTGTTCGGAATCCGCCAGTAAAATTTGCGAACTCCAGCTCTCCATCATTACAAACACGACGTTAGGCAGTTTTTCAAACTGGGGTGCCCGGGATTTTTTAAGTAAAGGAACTCCTTGTGGCGTGGTATCGTAGGTGGCCAATAAATCGGCGTTGGCTGCATCAAGGTTTGCATAGCCACGCGATTTCAATGCGTGTTGTGGATTGCTATTGACAGAGTTTTTGCTTTTTTCCTTAAAGGCATAATAAAGATGGTTGGGAGCATTGATTGACAGGTTGTTCATGAAACTGGATGAAGAGAAGTGCGTGGTCTTTTTATTTAACGGAAATAGGGAAAGGCTGCCGCGTGCAGCAATGGCTATTACAATAATCGCTAAAAGTACGCAGGTGCTTTTGATGATAACCCGGTGTGTTCCGGCAATAGCTATTATCGTTGCGCTACCGTTCAGTGCCCGATAGGTTCGGCGCTGTGCCACTAAACCAATACTACAAATCAGTAGCAGTAACACCCCGTTGGTGACAGGGCTATATTGCGTTACAAATAATTTAACTAACTCGGTCGTTTGATCATCTACGATTCCAAAGATAAAAATATCAAAGGGTTCGCCCACGCTGCGCCAATAAATAGTGTGAATAAAGCCGGCGCTGCAAAATAATAATAAAAAGAGAACATTGATGGTGCGGTATGTGCGTATAGCGAATACACCGGGTTTGATCGCAATTAGCAGAGTTGAGATCAGCAGCGCAATTGCAATAGCTGTTGCAACCAGCTTTAAATCCCAGCGCAGTGCATGCCACAGGTAGGATGGTAAATCCTGCGCAATAATTTCGTCACTAAACTGGTAAAGGGTGATTAATCGCAATAGCTGCATAAGAACTATTGCGATCAACGAACAACTTACTGCATGAGAAAAAAAATCAACGAATAAAGCCCAGCGATTATTCAACGTTAACCTATGCATGAACGTAATACTTATACCAGTTGGATTCAGGTTTTAAAACGCTTGTTAGTGGGGGACGTAATAAGTTTGTTCCCGATAAAGCAGTGACGGCAATAACACATGTGCCAAGGCTTTGTTTGCATCCGGGGCGGCGGCTGCATCCGGCAAGAGCGAAACATGCCGGCTGGGGAAGTGATATTGCGCGGCTACAACATCACCACTGGGTTTTAATATCGTAAGTTTGTGCGTGTCACCGGGCTGTTCTTCCATAAGTGCAAACGTGTCATCGAATTGGATCAGGGCTCTGCCGGGGCTGGTTTTATCCGCTGCAAAATCACGGCCGAGCATTGGGTGCTCGGAGGAAATCCCCATCAGTGAAATTAATGTCGGTGCCAGATCAATTTGGCTGGCAATGGGATTAATTTTTTCCGGTTTTATATCGGCCCCGAGGATAAGGCCCGGGATATGGAATTTGTTAACGGGAACGAGGCTGTTGCCGTACACGCGATTATCGTGGTCCGCCACAATCAGGAAAAGTGTATCCTGCCAATACGAACTTGCCTGTGCTTTTTTCATAAACTCGCCCAAGGCGTAGTCCGCATATTTAACCGCATTGTTAACAACTTGTTTCGGCTCTTCATGCAATTCAATCCGGCCATCGGGGAATTCAAATGGGGAGTGATTTGATGAAGTGAAAATCAGGCTAAAGAACGGCCTTTGTTGTTCATGTAATTGCAGTAAATGCTGATGGGCATGATTGAATAAATCTTCATCACTGGCGCCCCAGCTGCCTACAAATTGCGGATTTTTAATATCTTTAAAGTCGATGATTTGTTCAAAACCATTGCCAGTAAAAAAGCCGCGCATGTTATCAAAATGGGCTTCGCCGCCATAAATAAATTCGGTGTGATAACCCTTGCGCTCCAGCAGATCCGCGATCGTAAAAAAGTTTTTCTGTGACAGGGATAATTTGACGGTACTTTGCGCCGGTGTTGGCATAAAGCCCGCAACAACGGCTTCAATACCGCGAACCGAGCGCGTTCCGGTCGCATAGAGTTGTTCAAACCACCAGCCTTGTTCTTTGAGTTTTTCCAGGTTAGGTGTTACGGGCACACCGCCCAGGCTTTCCACAAAAGTGGCGCCCAGGCTTTCTTCCAAAACAATCACCAGATTCAACGGTTTCTCTCGTTGAATCACTGTTGTTTGCTGATGGACAGTGGGATATTTTGCGTTCGTAAATTGATAATTTTTAAGCCAGGGCCAATCCAGGTTTTGCTTGATAATATCCGCTGTAGCCATTTCTCCATAGATTTCACTGGATTTGGCTTCGTGTTTCATATTGTAAATTGCAAAGACTACTGAATAGGTTGAGTTAATGACTAATGAATTCACCATCGCATCGCCCGTGATCGCAAACAGTGCCGGGTTCGCCGGGCGATGTTGGGTGGTGGAGCGGATGCCCATTGCCAATACCAAAACAAGCAGTGGCCAAATTAATACTAAATGCAAATAGGAAATTTTATAGGGATGACTTTTTCTATCTTTAATTAATTTGCTCGAAAGCACGGTAATCAAAATAGTCAGGAAAATTCCGCCCAGGAATGGCCCGCGGAATCCATACCACAGGGTGGAAAAAACTTCCTTCGGATATTTCAGGTACTCTACAAAAATACGATTGGGCCGCAAGTCGTATTGCATAACAAACGCGGGAGTTGCCAGCTCCATGAAAATAAATAATCCCAGCCCCAGCACCGACCAACCATAGGTAAACTTTTCCCAACTGGTGCGCCAGGCGTTAGGGCGCCAGAAGGGAATGGTTAATATTGGAATCAATGCCCAGAAGCTCGCCATAATGACATCGGCACGAATACCTTGCAGGATCATCGACCCTAGCGTGCCGGCGGGTTCAACCCGATCCCATTGCCATGCCATCAACAACAACCGGCTAAGGCTGAGGAGAATGAGGCTCAGCAAGAACATGCGAATAATAAAACGCAAATGACCGGAAAAAAGCGCGCTCGGGAATGAGGGAATATTCATGTTTATTATTACTGTTGAGGAAATGTGAAAGGTTAGCCCACAATAAAATATTTTGGCGACGATGTAAGCATCGAATCTGTAACAGTTTCACCATAGGCATTGTAGATCGCCAGCGGCGTTGCTGCTAATGGTAACTGTTGGGGGGTGGTTTGGGTGGTCCATCCCATCAGTATTTGCTGGCCCTCTTTTGAGAACTCCAATATATAGACGCATTCGTTCGTGGGCAATTTATTGGTGAAGGTGGCATTGCCGAGCAATGTAAGAAAGTGAGCCAGCGCATAAAATGCCGGGCGTGGTGTGAATTGATTTTGATCATCAACCAAACCATAACCATGGGCAGATAAGCGCCACCAAAAAACCTGCTCGACGTGGCCGGAACACAATGTAATTGCCAGGAAGCGCAGCATGTAGCTGGCGTAATCTTCATCGTTTTCGCCCGGTTGTATGCGTCGCCAGTTGGGCGTTTCATACGGGCAGCCAATCGGCGACCAAATGTGCGTATTTTTTACCGGCCAATTAACTTCGGAAATAATAACGCGATCTTCAGTGTGTTTTGACCACTGGGCCAAGGCGCGGATCATGGCGCTTTTTTCCAGTGTGGAAAAATATCCCTGCTTGTTTTCCGGTGCGCCACGACGGTCAACATAGAGGAAATGGGATAGCGCAGTAAAACGGAAATCACCAGGTAATGCATTCAACGCCGCAATCACCGGTAGATATTCAAAATCGATGCAAGCGGGACCGGTTAATTGCAGGTGCGGAAATTCTTGCTTGAGTTCCAATGCCGGCCGCATCAGCTGTAAATATTCAGTGCTGCTCCAAACACCCCATTTAACCCGATTCGTAGCGTGGGTAACTTCAATATGGGTCACCTTATCTCCCAACTGGCGAATAATTTTATTCAGGAATCCTGCCCATGAGTCTGGTTCCAGAACGGCGCGCCGGTCTTGTAATAATCCGATCATCACCGGGATATTTTGCGTGTGCAATTGCTCAACCAACGCAATTCCTCTATTCCAATCTTCATCGGTTTCATGGTGATAAAAGCGGACAAAAACCGGGGGATTGCCTAATTCCTGTAATAGCCTTAATTCCGTTGCCATGTAATCCGGGTGTGGATGCAACGCGATACCAATACGCTGCTGCATTGATCGCGGTTGGCGATAACTTTCTTGCAGTAATTTCCGATAACGCAAATAAATACCCGGCAGGGCACAAAGGCCTTGCCACACCATAGAAAGAACATAGCCGGTATTGCGGTACTGGTGCTTTTCTTTGCGCCCGAGGCTAATCATCGGTTGGGCAGTTTTTTCATCCCATAGCCAAATATCTTTGGGTTCGGGATACAAAGAACGGCCAGACGATTTACGTTTATTTTTCCAGTGGCGGATTGGATGGCGCCATTTGCTGTTGCGTCTGTGCCGCCAGAATTGTTCACGCAATTTTTGTTCGAGTTTATCCAGCTCGGGTTCCGGTAATTGATGATGGCTGTAAATCATCTTGAAAATTTTCATATACGCACCGGGTATAGCGAGCCGGGCGAGATCTTTTGCCCGCTCTTTGTTGCCCAGTGGTGCCGGAAAAATTTTGCTGCGATTCAAATCAATCCATTGCGGTGCCAGCCATTTACCATCATCGGTGTGCGGTAAGAGAATATTTTGATTGCCCATATCGCCATGCATAAATCCGGCATCGTGCATGGTGCGCAGTGCCGGTGCGAGGTGCAGGAGAACTTCCATCAGTGGCTGGTTATCGCGCTTGTCCCAGAGTATTTCGGCCATGACTTCGCGCAGGCTGGGCGCAGCTTCAAAGCGGCAAATATAATAACTTTCGATTAAGCGATTGTTATCCCAGCGTTCAAGCCAGGCCACGGGCTGCGGTGTGCCTATATGTTGCGATTGCAAATAACAGGCGGCCAGGTAAGAGCGTTCAGCTTTGGATTTATTCTTTTTATCGTAACGATCTTTCCACCAGGATTGGCGTTTGAACACTTTTATCGCAACGGGAATGGTTCCATTCGCGGTGTGCAATTCATTTTTGAGAACGAAATCGCCCCCATGGGAAAGCTTCTCTCCGCTGTGGCAGAGTTGTTGTAATGTCCCGAGGCTCGCACGGGTTTGCGGGTCATCAAATGAGGTTGTAATTGCCCCGGATAAATGCCCAATAGTAATCGCTACACTGTTCACGCTTTCTTACGCCCCGCTCGCGGATGTAGTGGCCAGGCGTTGATAAAGGCTCACATACTGCTGGATATTTTTATCAAGGTTAAAACTGGTTGCATAAGCAATCATTTTTTCGCGATTGATTGCATCATTTTTCAGGCGCGGCAGGTTTTCAAGCAACATTTCAGTCATGTAATCCGGGGCAAAATTTTCCCAGATAACAGCATGCCCTCCGGCGACTTCAGGCAGGCTGGTCATATTGGATGTAAATACCGGTGCTCCAAATTGCATGGCTTCAATGACCGGCAGGCCGAACCCTTCAAACATGGATGGAAATAAAAAAGCGTCGGCGTGCTGGTACAGCCAGATTTTTTCGGCGCTACTTATCGGGCCACAAATGTGCACGTTGTTTAATTTCAGCGCGGCTATTTTCTGGTGTAGTTCTTCGATGTATCCCTTATCGTCCAGATTGCCGCAAATATAAAGTTGATGGTCGGGTATACGTGCCATCACGTCCAGTAATGTGTGGAAGTTTTTCTTGCGACGCATAGCGCCGAGCGTAAAGAAAAAAGGTGCATCCTGTTGGTAGAATGATGGTTGGGTTGCCGGGTGCTGCTGCAGGTTTTCTACGCAGTTGTAAATGACTTCCACCGGTTTATCATTCAATTTGATATGTTTCTTTATATCATTGGCCACAAATTGCGAGATGGTTACCAATGCATCCGCCCGATCTACCCGTTGCTGCAATCTGTCCAAATGAAATTTGGCTTTATAGGCATTTTTTTCGTAAAGAAAGTTGAGATCATGGACAGTGATAACCTGACGGGTATTTTTTGCTTTTCGAAGAAAGCGAAAGCTCTGGTACGTTGAATGCCACACATCAACACGCGGTAAACTCGGAGGAACAAATTTTTGCCATTTACGCACGGGGACATAACTAATATTTTCCCTGGCAGAAAAACTGTGGTTATGCGGAACGAGGATTTTATAATCGATAGACGCCTCGGGGTGCGCTTCAATTCCTGTTAATAAGGAGCGCATCACATTCGCTATCCCGGTATTGGCATAGTGGATAAGGCTTGCATCAATAAGCACGCTGGACATAGTTAATCCTATTTCCAATACTTCATTTTTTGTCTGAGCTTGAATTTGCGCCAGAAATTCCAGGGCTTGGCTTTCGGGTTTTTTCCTCCGCGGCTGATAAAATCGTCAATCGCATCCAGAATTCGTTCGGCAGATTTGCCATCGCGCGCCGGATGTATGGATTCACCAAATGCAGTAATCGCTTGCATCAACTCTACAGGGCGCGTTAATGCGCGGCGTATGGCGGGTTCAAAATCTTCCGGTTTGTGTATATCAATTAATTGTGGGCCGGGGCGGCGATTGTTAAAGGTTACCACCGGTTTGCGCGTGAGTAAAAATTCGCTCAAGGCAGATGATGTGTCCGAGCACATTACATCGGCCTCACCAAATAATTCCAGAATATTGTCAGTGTTGGAGAATGTGAGGTTTTCATTTTCCAGTGCCTGGAATTTTGCGCGGGTTTCCTTGTTCATTTTGGGATGCAAGGTTACCACCCATTTCCATTCACCGGTTTGGCTGAGCCGTTTTACTTCCGGATACAGTATTTCCGCTGCGCTCCACGAGGGCGAAAAAGTCGAGTGATAGAGAATGGTTGGCGGTTGTTTAACGGGGGGCAAATTTTCCGGTAACCGGGTAAAAAAATAATCGAGTTTGGGCCAACCGGTTTCCACAACGTGGAAGTGTTGCAACTTGTTGGCAAGTGCTAAAAATTGTTGGGTATCAGCGGGGCCGGTGGTGCAATACAAATCAAAAAAGCCACGGATATAAATATGCCTGGGCTTGCCGGCATCAAAGCCATGGAATGTTTGGACTTTAACACCGGGGAAAAAATGCGGAACCATATTGTTCGGGGTAATGACCGCACGCGGGTTCCAGCGCATCACATCATCGACAGTCGCCAACAAGTGATCATCGTCCTGCAAATCTTCTGCGCCGGGGCCGTTAAAGAACCAGGCGACTTTGTCACCGCGCGCTTTTATGGCGGCGTCAATGGGGCGCATTATCGCCTGGGTGTAGCGCTCTGAACCATAAAATAAATAGTGTTTGCTCATGGTGATATCCAGGCGAATAAATTATCTATAGTTGGACGATCAATTACTTTTGAGAAAGCGCGACATATGCTCAATGGTGTCAGCAAGAATTTTTGGTGGTAGCGTGATATTTTCTACCGGATCGTAATTCTGGTCGACAACATCGATATCGCCAATCGGGTCGATGAGATAAAGGTGGTTATCATACAGGATTGCCCTGTCGGTCCAAGACTCCATTAGTAAGCCTCGTTGCGGGTTTGTTCCATTTGCTAACAGGGATTGCCCGGTTGAATAATCACTGATGGGGTTGCTGCACCCCAAGGCTCCGGTTAACAGGCTGGGGATCATATCCTCATGGCTGGTCAGGCGAGTAATACTGGCCGGGTCTTTTCCCGGCCACAATATTAATAACGGCACCTTTGTTTGCCATTGGCTAAAGTTGCCGTTATGGCCCCAGAAGTTTTTATGCAGTTCATTGAATTCCTGGCCGTGGTCACTGGTGATAATGACCAGGGTATTGTGCAAGCGTTGTTGGGCTGCCAGCTCGTCCAGTATTTGTTTAATCAGGCCATCAACAAAATGCGCTGTGGTTTTGTACAAATTGAGAAAAGGGACTGGATCATAATTATTGTTTAACTCCAGATAGTTAACTTTCTCCAGCATTGGCTCGAAACGCCGTGGATAATCTTGCGGTATGCCGAAGCCATGCGGCGCATCAAAAAATAAAAAGCCGAAAAATGGTTCTTTCACCGGTTGTGCTTTTAAATCGCGGATAAAGCGCTCGGTGATGTCGATATCGTTGGCCGCACTGTTTTTATATTGCCCGGATTGTAACTGGTCGCGCAGTGCGGAAAAAATAGTGCGATCAAACTCGGGGAAGGTGAGGGTGCTGCTGCCGTAAATAAAATGCTTGTAATCAAGTTGTTGCGTCACATCAAATAAAACACTGCCGCGTTCAGCAGCGAGCATCGGTTTCCAATAGCTGCCGGAAATGCCGTAGAACATACTGAACAAACCGTAGCGCGTAGAGTTACTGGTACTAAAATGATTTTCGAAGGCAAGCGCCTGGTTTTTTAATTGAAAACTGTTGGGCATTACTTCGGCGTTTAATTGATCAAATCGCAAGGAATCCACCACCAGCATTAAAATGTTCAGTTTCTCTTGCGGGGCACAGTGCAATGGAGCGGTGGGATATTTCAAACCCTCGGCGGTATTTGATTTGAATTTGCCGGATTGTTGTTGGACCTCAAAACCCATTTTCTCCAGCGATGAGCGCATGGTGGTAGTCGGCATCCAGGGAATATAGCGATTTTGCGCGGTGAGATTATTCCAGCCAAACGCATCGGCGCAGCCACTCAATAATTGCAAGCCGATATAGCTTGTCAGAAAAAACCCGAAGTAGTGCCGGTTGCTCAACGAATTCACGGTAGAAATTTTGCGACTGAGCGCAATTACCAAGCGTTGGCCGATTAGAACACTCACTAAAATTGCGGCGATAGATGCCCACATCTGCCATGAAAATGCGATATTTTCCAGCAGCGCACCGCTGAACAATAAATTAATTACCATGCCGTTCAAATGGAAATGGTAGAGGCTGAACACTTTTACGTTCGTAATAACAATTAATTGTGCGAGCGCAAATACAATTATTGCCAGCGTCATCCGATGCTTACGCAAACGCAGTAAAAAACCCAATACCAATATGCCCAGGGTCACCGCAAAAGATAACACCGCAAAATGGATAACCATACCCGCAACGAGATAAACCTGGGCTTCCGGTGAAAGTGGCCATTGGCTATGCCATAAGGTGACAAGGGCCATAATAATCGCATTGATAGTAGTGAAAGGGGCAAGCCAGCGACGATCTTGATAGGGGGTGATCGCGTCCTTGGAAAAAACCAAAGTCATAGTGCAGAACTTCCTTTGAAAATAAATTAATGCAATGAAATTTTCTTTTGCAACTCCGACCAAACCTGTGCAGCTTTGATACTGGTCATACATTGAGGCGTATCTATGCTGTGTTCAGGCAGCCATTTGCAGTGTCGTTTGTGGCAGGGCATGCACTCAAGAGGATTATCCATTTGCAGATTGTGCGTGTGTTCACCAATCAAACCTACCTTGGTGGGCGATGTTGCGCCATACAAGGCGATGGTAGGTGTTTCCAATGCGCCGGCGAGATGGGAAAAACCGGTGTCCAGCCCAATGACCCCGGCGGCTTCTACCAGCTTTTCAGCAATGGTGGTAATGGATAAACGCCTTTCCGGGCGCGTAGCTCCCGGACAACTGGCAATAATGCCGTCGGCAATAGCTTGTTCCTCCGGGCTGCCCCAAATAATTTCCACTGCAAAATTTGCCGTTAATGCAATTTGCGTTAGCGCTTTCCACTCATCGGCAGCCCATAATTTAGTGACCCAACTGGTGCCAATAATAAAAATTAATTTGCGTGGATTTTTTGGGATGTGGGTAAAATTCTGGTTGATACCAAAATTTAATTTTTCACCCGGCGTGTAGCCCAGCACCTTGCCAACCAACTGGCGGGTACGTTCTACCGCATGTTGTTCTTTATCAACCTGGTGTTGTATTTTATAAAACCAATGGGTAATCGCTTCGCGCGCGGAATGTTTATCGTAGCCATGAATCGCCGTGCTTTTGGCGCACCTGGCAATCACCGCACTTTTTAGCAACCCTTGCGCATCAATCACAATGTCATAATTTTCCTGCCGTAACTCCCTCCGCCAGGCTTTAAATTCTTGCCACGCGGTTCTATTGCGTTGTTTTACCCAGCGGCGCAAATGAATCGGAATCACTTTGTTTACAGCGGGATGCCAATCCACAATTTCCTTAAAACTGTCTTCAACAACCCAATCGATCTGCGCGTCCGGAAAATGTTTCCTGATATCACTGATGGCCGGGAAGGTGTGGAAAATATCGCCCATGGAGGACATTTTAATGAGCAGGATTTTCATGCATCACATCCCGGCAAGTTATCCGGCAGGCAGCGGAATAATGCAAATGGCTTGCGCAATTTGCTATAGGTCACGGTAGGGATTAATCCCATGGTTTTTGCAACAGGCATGTAAAGGTTATTGATAATTCTTGTAGGATTTTTCTTCGATCAGCTCTGAGCCGAAGGCGAGGTTTATCTCTTTTTTCACTGCGGCACGCTTGTCGTTGGTGAAATAAACCGCGCGCGCAAGCTGGATGAATTTATCGCTGAAATCTTTATCGCGTTCACAATCGCGAATATCGTCTTCAATAACCCACAATTCCTGGTTGATGTCCTTCAGGGATTTTTTCAATGGCTCCAGTTTAGTTTGGCCCGCTGCGTCCAGCAAATTATTCACTTTGTCATTGAGGATGTTCAGTTCATGGGTGACATTTTTGAGTTTGGTTTCATCGCCCATGTGGACTGCTTTGATTTCCAGAATGGTGATTTTATCGATCAACTCGCCAAGGGAGATAGGGGCCTGGATTAGCATGGTTGTGTTCTCTGCGGAATTTTTGAGGCCGCGATTCTAGCAAATCCGGCAGCAGTATTGTTATGCCCTGGTGAATTTGGCTATTTGCCGCAGGTGCGATTAGCGGGTACGGCGATATCCATCAACGTGGGGCTGGGTAGTTTCAGGTTGTGCATAAAATCAACATAGGCCTCGATGCTGCCGAGTTGCAAGCGCGGGTTGTGCTGCCGCTCCTCACCGATAGTGCTGACTTGCCACCCTTTGTAATCATGGGCGGGGTACACCCAGGTGTTGTCGGGGAGGGTGAGTAATTTATCGAACAGGCTGTGGTACTGCGCCTGTGCACTGCCATTTTGGAAATCGGTGCGGCCAGTGCTGCGGATTAATAAGGTATCGCCGGTAAAAACGCAGGATTGGCCGCCATGTTCCAGCAAATAACAGTAGGAATCGTCGGTATGGCCGGGAGTGTAAATCGCCTTAAGCAGAAGCGTGCCAACCGGGATCTGGTCGCCATCTGTTAACCCGGCCGATACACAAGGGGAGTGCGCTTCTTCCCCTAACAAAGTTCGGCAACCCGTTGCATCACGCAGTTCACCGGCACCGGTAATGTGGTCGGCATGGGTGTGGGTATCCAGCGCATACACCAGTTTCAGGTCCAGCTCGTCCAGTAATTGCAAATATTTCGGGACCTCGCTTTTGACGGTATCGATGAGCGCCGCCGCACGGGTTTCGGTACAGCCAAGCAGATAAGTGTAAGTGGAAGATTCACGCTCAAACAGCTGACGGAAAATCATGGCTCGCCCTCATGAATAAAAGAAGCAGGGTTTAGCGATTCCAGGGCATGCGGGCGAGCAATAAGCCCATCATGCAGGTATCGGTGATTCCGGCAAACATCAAGCCCGCGCCGACAAATCCGGACAACCCGAAAAATCCGCTGTTGACCTGAAAGCCCAATATCACTCCCAGCAATACCAGGAAACCGGCGACGATACGCACCTGGCGCTCCAGTGATATCGCGCCTTTGCCCTGGATTAACGGGATATTTGCCGCTTTTATGGCGTTGATACCGCCCTCGATCACAATAAATTCGGCATCGATTTTTCCCTGCAATTGCGCGGCGGCCATTTCTGCGCGCTTGCCGCCCTGGCATAACAAATAAACAGGGCTGCCATTTTTACCGTTGTTGTGGATTTCCTGATGCAAGCGCTCGGGGGTCAATTCATGCAAGGGAATATGCAAACTGCCGGGCAGGCTGGATGCTTTTACTTCGGCTGCAGTGCGCACATCCAGGATACAGGTGGTGGCGGTTTTATTCGCCATTAACGCTTGTGGATGAATATGTGGGTGGCTCATAAATTCCTCAGCTGTCCAATCGTCGATGCTATGGAGTATGGGGCAGTATGCTATCAGCGGGCGGGAAATTTCCAGTCGCAGGGTAAGTAGGTGGCGGGTTGTCATATTAGTGAAATGGGGATCGGGTAGGTTTGGCGCGCGGTGATGCCTGACTGACGAGGGTTTTACGATGAAACTAAAGCAGTTGCCAAAGTCATTGTTGATGGCTTATCGACTGAAAGGATTGGATTGCCGTGCGCTGGACCGGCGCAGTGATCCGGCGCTGCCGGTCATTATCTCGCTCACATCTATTCCATCCCGCTTGAAGTCTGTAGCGCTGACGGTGCGCAGCTTATTGGCGCAGGACGTTCCTGCCATAAAAATTATCCTGTGGTTGAACACCGGGTTGCGCCAGCAAATCCCGCGCGCCTTGCTTGAATTGGAAGGCGATATTTTTACGATTGAATATGTGGACTTAACCTGTCCCCATCGCAAGTTGATCCACACCCTGGAGCGCTATCCCGACCAGGTCATAGTGACTTGCGACGATGACCTTATGTACCCCGCGGACTGGTTGCATCGGCTCTATCAGGATCACCTGCGTTACCCGCACGCAATCATCGCCCATGAATGCCGCAAAATTGAATTCGAACAGTGCGGTTTACCCAAGCCCTATCACCAATGGCCAGTAGAACATGGTTGTGATTTAACCCACCCCTGGTTTATGTCGATTGGCTACGGCGGGGTGCTTTATCCGCCGGATGCATTGCATGGGGATGTACTGCAGCGCGATTTATTTTTGGCGCTGACGCCACGTGCCGACGACTTGTGGTTCAAGGCCATGTCGCTGATGGCGGGGACAGAAATACGCCGCTCATCGGCTCCCGGGCGTAAACCCACTCCTATTTTAGGAACCCAGAAGGTGGCGTTAAAGCGTACCAACGTGCGCGGCGAAGGGAATACCGAGCAATGGCGGGCGCTCTATGCCCACTATGATTTGCAACGTTTTCGCTGAGCAACCATAACGCGCTCGTTGGTAACGGTTGTTAAGCGGTTGCTGCTGGCGAGGTTTTGGGATGAACTGATACCCGGCTGGCTACCGGTGCTTTTGTGGCAAGTGCTGTCGCTGGCAAGGAGGTTTTGGTCATGCCGTTGGGAGTCCAATAAAGCCCCAGTCGTTTTACTTCCGCGCGAATGGCATAGTTTTTCGCCCAGGTTTCCGGGGTATCGTAGGCGCGCGGGTGATCGAGGTGCAAGCAGCTCACGCTGTAACGTACTTGTTTGCCTTTTAATCCCAGGTTGTACAACCGTTCACCCAATTCGCGATCCAGCCCGCCGTACTGCATGTCTTCATTAAAACCATTGCAAGTGCGAATGGCCTCCGTCCAGGTGGAGCTGTTCATACCATTCCAGGTGGCTTTGGTCGGGGTCAGCGTGTTCAGGAGATTTTTTAACCATTTACTTTTAACCAGCTTCCATAGCTTATGGTTGTGCTTCTGGCCGTGACGGGCAAGCCAATCGATGGCAAATGGGGAGCCTGCGCTTATGGCATCGGCGTCGATGGCCGTAGAAACGGCCATATTCAATTTCACGTAACCACCGGAGAGAAAATAACCGGGGCGCGCCAGTTGCCGGTGTTTGGCAACAAAATCCGGCTCGGGGATGCAATCGCCGTCGGTAAAGATCAGGTAGTCACACTCAGTGCTGGCGATAACCTTATTAAGGATCTGGCATTTGCGAAAGCCGCGGTCTTCATGCCACACGTGTTCGATATCCAGTGTGCCACGCTGTTGGAATTTCTCAATCACTGCGCGGGTCGCGTCGCCGGAACCATCGTCGGCAATCAAAATACGGAAATCCTTCAGACGTTGCGCCTCATAAGCTGCCAATACTTTTTCCAGCCAGGCGGGCTGGTTGTAGGTGGTAATCACCACACCAATATTTTCCGGGGAATAGGCGTTGGTTTTCATAATGGCTGCTCCGCGAGTTTCCACCATAAAAACACGTCAGTATTGAGTTTTTATGACAGGTGCGGCGCAAACAAAATAATGTGCCACTACGTCCAACCGGACGCACTGCAGGCGTGCCACTTAATTATTCAATGGATTGGGACTAGGTAAATTCCGGCAAACAGGCGTTTTCTTAACCGCTTTTGATACGAACCACTCTTGTTAACTACGGCTTTTGTGCAGCAGATCTGCTTTTGGATAGCCACTTTTATGCGTTGTTTATTGTGGGACGACACTGGCTATTTCACTTCTTAAACTGTGTCACTGCGTTATTACAAAACCAATAATACGTCTGTGATCTGGCACCACCACGTGGCATCCATTTCCAGGGTAGCGCGACCAGGCAGTGGAAGCCGTTTAAAAAATGCGAATTAAGAGACTTCAACAGAATAAAAAAGTCTTCAACGCAAAGTGTAATAAAGAGTATCAACCGTTGCTCCCGTCTCGCTGTTCGCAGGGCAACCTCTCGATAATAAATAAAGCAGAGGCAAGATCACATGCAAATACTACCGCTCGGTTCAAGGGCTGCATGGCTATTTGTTGCATTAGCCAGTAGCAGTCTTTTTATGCAAACAACCAACGCGCAAACCATCAACATTAATCCGGTCAGCATCACTGGCAGCACCAATTTACAACCTGCCAGTTTTGCAATTGACAATAACAACGCAACCCGCTGGGAATCCAGCCATGGTGTTTCACCCAGTTCACTCACGCTCGATTTGGGCCAGGCATATGCGCTCAATCAAGTGGTGATTAATTGGGAAGCCGCCAACGCCGCGAGTTATGAATTACTCGGCTCCACTAATAATTCCACCTGGACCCAAATGAGCCTGCGCACCGGCGGTACGTTTGGCAATCGCACGGATACTGTCGGTGTCAACGGCACTTATCGTTATGTACGTGTGAATGCGTTAACACGCAGTACCGGTAATGACTGGGGATACTCCATTTTTGAAATCGATGTGTTCGGTTCATTGCCGGTGGTTTCTTCATCCAGCGTGGCGGCGGGCAATTGCAATTCCGGTTGTGTCACTACCTTGAATAGCACCACGTTACGCGCAACAGTAAACCAGGCGGACATTGTTGATATCCATTACCGCATCAACAATGGCGCCCAGCAAAATGTGCGCATGAATGTTTCCGGCGGCAACTGGACTTACGATATTCCCAATTTAAAAGCGACGGATGTAGTGAGCATCAACTTCACTATTATTCGTTCCGGCGTGGGGCAGGATACACCCTGGCAAAATTATTCATTGGGCGCTGTTGCATCAAGCTCGGCAATATCCAGTTCAGTGCTTTCCAGCTCATCGCGTAGCAGCTCGCTGGTGCCATCAAGTTCATCGCGCAGCAGTTCTTCGGTAACGGCGGTGAGTTCTTCATCAACGGCAAGTGTTGGCAATATTGTGCCGTTATACAATTCATCGACAGTGCTTGAAGGTGCAATCCAGTTTGATCGTGGCGATGCATTGGTGACCCGTATTGCTGACCGCGGCCGTGATCGCCATGCGAAGGAAGATCAATTCCAGGCCTACGATCATTTCCTCAGTTTTTATTGGGAGCACCGCACCGCTGAAATTGAAATTGTGGACTACGTTGCCAAAGGTGGCAGCACCGTGCGCATGAATGTAAAAACCCAATTCAAGTTGAATGACACCGAAGCGGAAAATCGCTGGTTCTATCGCGGTGTGGGCACTGTGGCCGAGTATTACGATAACGGCACCATGAACGTGATCGATAATTTCAATTACTACAAAGAGCGCAGTTTCAACGCGCGCGAAGGTCGCAATATCCAGATTGGCGATAAACTCGAGTTTGAATTAAGCCAATTCCTTGATCACACCGTTCCCCATGGGCGCTCGGCGTATTACGGTACGACGTATTTATACATCGTCGGTGAAGGTTTGGTGCCTTGGGATATCACCGGTAATTTCGGCAACATTGGCGGCAGAAAAGATTCGGTAAAAATTCCGGAGAAAGCCTGGTTAGGTGGCAAGACCACTTTGCCCTACAACCATTCGAATGAACCGGATAACCATTTCATCCAGATGGCAACCAATCTCGCATCGATTAATGGCCAACCCTTTGTGTTGGGCCGCCGCGTGCATCACGCCTCATTTGTTGATGGTTCACACGATGAACATGTTGTCGATAACGGCACTTTCGCCGATACCGTCGGCAAAGCCGGTCCGCATTATGTGCATGACCGCTGCGCCGGTTGCCACGTGCGCAATGGTCGTGCGGCACCAGCGCCGGTTGGCCAGCCATTGGAAAAATGGGTATTTAAAGTGGCCGATGCCAATGGCAATCCGCATCCAAACCTTGGCCGTTCATTGCAACCAAAATCAGCAAACGGTGTTGCAAGTGAAGGGCAAGCATCGATTGCATTCTGGAGCGAATCAAACGGTTTGCGTAAACCCAATTATCAATTCAGTGGCATAACACCGGCGCGTTTTTCTGCGCGTGTTGCACCGCAATTGGTGGGTATGGGTTTATTGGAAGCGATTCCTGAAGCGGCAATTCTCGCGAAAGAAGATATCAACGATGCAAACGGTGATGGCATTTCCGGTCGCGCGAACCGCATCACTGATCCATCCGGTCAAACCCGGCTAGGTCGTTTTGGTTACAAAGCGGGAACCACCAGTGTGAAGCATCAGGTTGCAGCGGCATTTAATGCGGATATGGGGGTGATGACCAGCGTATTGCCAAATCCTGATTGCGGTTCAGCACAAACGGATTGCGGTGCGAGTGGTGCGGAATTATCCGATACGCATTTAAATAATCTGGTGAAATATATTTCAACACTCGGTGTGCGCCCGCAACGCAACCTTAACGATGCCGCTGTGCAACGCGGTGAAACGCAATTCGCCACCATCGGTTGTGTTGCTTGCCACACGCCGCAACACGTAACCAGCCAATACCATCCACTCGGTGAATTGCGCAGCCAAACGATCAAGCCGTACACCGATATGCTGCTGCACGATATGGGCGCGGATATGGCGGATACGCTTGGCGAAGGCCAGGCAAGCGGTGCTGAATGGCGTACCGCACCGCTGTGGGGATTGGGCTTGTCGGCTTGCGTAACCGGTGGTGTGACCGATGCAGGGCAAGGTGCGCAAGTGTGCACACCAGTGCACAGTTATTTGCATGATGGCCGCGCACGCACCATCGAAGAAGCAATTTTGTGGCACGGTGGTGAAGGCCAGGCGGCGAAAAATGCGTATCAAGCATTATCGTCATCACAGAAACAGGATGTGTTGCGGTTCCTTGAATCACTTTAATAACGTGAATCACTTTAACAAATAGTTTCTCGTAATCGTTCTACAAGTCATATGTAGCTGTCTTTGCCCCGGTTAATTACCGGGGCTTTTTTTTGATTTTTTTCTGTTTATTTCTCCTGACAGGTTTTGGTTGGAATCGGGTTTACTCTGGAATTACTGAATCCCCCGGACCTCTTTGGAACGGGGCACGTAGCCAGGGCGGCCGGGGGATTTCCAACCTGAAAGGAAAAGTAAAATGCCAGACTCCACAACTTCCCAACGCATCTATCGCCTGGACAAATTTATCGTCCCCAATACCGCACGCGAAGAATTTCTCGCGCGCGTAAAAGCCACCCATCAAATACTGAATGAGCAACCCGGCTTTATTCAGGATTTTTTACTCGAGCAGCCACATGATGACAATTCATTTGTATTGGCGACGTTAGTGGAATGGGAAAATTCCAGCTTTATCGACAGCGCACGCGCTGTTGTCAAAGAAATGCACCAGAAAACCGGTTTCAATGCGCAAGAAACAATTGCGCGTTTGGGAATTAAAGCCGAGTTGGGTACTTACCAGCGCATTCGTTAATTAAAACCCTTTATACATTCAATCAACCGGAGAAAGGAATTATGAGCAGTCCATCCCCCAGCGTTATATCCCATGTATCAATTGGTACCAACGATTTTGATTCACTGCGCGCGTTTTATGTGGCAGTGTTACCCAGTGTCGGCGCAAAAATACTGATGGAGCATCCAGGCGCTGTCGCATTTGGCCGGCAATTTCCCGAGTTCTGGATTGGCGTTCCGCACGACGGAAAACCGGCAAGCATCGGTAATGGTTTCCATATCGGATTTATTGCGGATACTAAAGAACAAGTGCACGCCTTTTACGATGCCGCCATCGCCGCTGGCGCAACCTGTGATGGCCCACCCGGCCCACGGCCGTTATACGGTGAACCCTATTACGGTTGTTTTGTACGCGATCCGGAAGGCCACAAGATTGAAGCGTCGTTCTGGGATGAAGAACTCGCTGCAAAACTTGAAGGCCACTGATTTCCAGTAAAATTTTCTGATGTGATTGCATCAATATCTGCTCGCAAAATACTATTGCGATATTGATATAGTCGCATCAGAAAAACCGCAGGAGTGTGTTGTGATGCAATCGATCCACAATCCATCTGTTGCTGAAGTTTTTAAAAAATATCCACCCGATATGCGCAAGCGATTGCTGTTTTTGCGCACATTAGTTCTGCAAACGGCTGCTGAATTGCAGCTGGGTGAGATAGAAGAAACCCTGCGCTGGGGTGAGCCCAGTTATATCGCCAAACAGGGCAGTGCGATTCGCATGGATTGGAAAGCGCGCGACCCCGAACACTACGCTTTGTATTTTAATTGTAATACCACTCTCGTCGAAACCTTTGAAGCGCTGTATGGCCATTTATTTTGTTACGAGGGCAGCCGGGCGATTATCTTTACGCGTATGGAATTAATTCCGGTCAAGCAGTTAAAACATTGCATAGGTTTATCTTTGCAATACCATCGCCTTAAACATTTACCGTTACTGGGTTCAACGGCCATCACATCCTGAACATATATATCCTGAAGCCAGGAATTGTCGCTTATAATGCGCCCAGAATGGATGACCTACGGTTGGGTGTTAAAAAATGCGATTAATGTATGGTTGGGGAGTGGTGTGTATGTTGGGATTTTTCATGAATTCAGCCGTGGCTGCTCCGGAAAAAGAATATCCCCGGCTTTCTGCAAATCAATCCGCTTCACAGGATTATGAAATCGTCAAATTAATTGATGGTCCTATTGATGCATTGCACCAATACAATAACCAATCCCTGTTTATCGCACAGAGCGGCGATGATTTATGGAAAATCAATTCCATCGGTGAAGTGATCGACCATTTCAATACCAGTGACCTGTATTCGTCGGGCCTGATATTGGCAACAGATGGATTTATCGATTGGGTTTTTACCGGCGATAAACAGCAAAAAAGCTACGGTCAAACGATTGATGCTTCCGCTTACTCCGAACAGCAACTACTGGATGCATTCAATAATGCAGAGATAGTGGAATTTCTGGACAAGAATGAAAAAGGGTTGGCCTATCTCTATCAAAACGGGAAGGTGGAGATACTGGATATTTCCAACCAGCGGGACAAAATCACCGATCTGGTTTATATGTCCCACAATATTCGCACTGAATATAATATTCATCAGGACGAGACTGACATCAACGGCAATCGCTTTCAGGACTATGATAAAAAACCGGGACTGTTTTCATTTATAAAACCTGAGCAATCATTGCCGCGCTATACAGCAATCAAAGGATACGAAAAACTCACTTACCATCGGCCGAATAGTATTCTCGTTACTTTGCTCGAAAATATATTGGGCGCAATATTTGTGAGTAATCATCGCAGTAGCGAATTTGGCTATGAAGTGGGTTACAGCCATATGGAATTAACGCAGCAACATCAAACCCTGAAATTTTCTGTTTTGAGCGATGAAGAATACAGCTCGGGGCGAAGTCACGGTATCACATGGTTAGATCCTGATTCAGCAAGTTCAACCGGCTTGAAATTTATGGCGGTGAACTACCGCCGGAAAAATCTTGCAGAACTTAATGAGCGAAGCTTGCTCCCTTATTATGAAAAAGATATCGGGCTGTATGTTGCGCGCGCAAAAATACCCCACAACCAATCGGCACAACCGGCATGGCAATTAACTTATAGCGGCATGCATTCCTATCAACCTGTGTGGGGGCACATTAAATTCGCACAATCCGATTTAACGCCTGCCTATTACTGGTTTCGCAAACGCCGCCCGATTCCAGCCGCCGCAATTGGTGGTGATTATGGTCGCTACGCGGATATCGCCAGCCCGCTAGTAAAAACCTTGCCAAAATCGCTGACGTTTAATTGGACTGATGTTAAAGATCGTAACTTTCGTTTGGTCATTAATCAGCGCGAAGCCTGGTTTTACAACCCCGATGATACGCGCGTGGAATTAACGCTGGAATTTGATGCCGCTGAACTGGAGCAGGCGTTCAAACAAATAGGTAACGCCAATGAAACGGCTGAGCTAAATCTCAATATGGTTGAACAACCTGAGGGTGCTGAATTAATTGTCCATGTAAAAAGTGCAAGCAAAGCGGTGCGCCTGAATAAGCTGCGCTTCGAGTATCAGGAACAAGCATTTACCCCCAAACCACCGGATGACAGCGCTCCCTGACGGCCCGGTATTTCGCGTATACTGCGCGCCTTTTCCCGGTTTTGATCCTTCTGATTTGCAGCAAAAGGCCGTTTTATGTCCGAAATCCGTACCCGTATCGCCCCGTCGCCCACTGGCGACCCTCACGTAGGCACCGCCTATATCGCCCTGTTCAACCTGTGTTTTGCCCGTCAACACGGCGGCAAATTCCTGTTGCGCATTGAAGATACCGACCAAACCCGCAGTACTCCTGAATCCGAACAGGCGATTCTGGACAGCCTCCGCTGGTTAGGCCTGGAGTGGGACGAAGGCCCGGACGTGGGCGGCCCGCACGGTCCGTATCGCCAAAGCGAGCGCATGGATATCTACGGTAAATACGCGTTCGAGCTGGTCGAAAAAGGCCATGCCTTTTATTGCTTCGCCACCGCTGAAGAGCTGGATGACATGCGTCGCGAGCAACAAGCGCGCGGTGAAACGCCCAGGTATGACGGTCGCGGTCTGTTGCTGTCGCAAGAAGAAATCCAGGCGAAATTAAATGCGGGCGAGCCTTACGTTATCCGCATGAAAATCCCGGAAGAGGGCGTGTGTGAAATCGACGATATGCTGCGCGGCAAGATCGAAATCGAATGGTCACAAGTGGATATGCAAGTGCTGCTCAAAGCCGACGGCATGCCCACCTATCACCTCGCCAACGTGGTGGACGATCACTTGATGCAAATCACCCACGTGATTCGCGGCGAAGAGTGGATCAACTCCGCGCCCAAGCACCTGAAACTCTACGAATACTTCGGCTGGCAAGCGCCAGTACTGTGCCATTTGCCGCTGCTGCGCAACCCGGATAAATCCAAGCTCAGCAAACGCAAAAACCCCACCAGCATCCTGTATTACAAGCGCATGGGCTATTTGCCGGAAGCGATGCTCAACTACCTCGGCCGCATGGGTTGGTCCATGCCCGACGAGCGCGAGAAATTCACCCTGCAAGAAATGCAGGCGCATTTCGATTTGCTGCGCGTCTCATTAGGCGGCCCGATTTTCGACGTAGAAAAACTCAGCTGGTTAAACAGCCTGTGGATCCGCGAAAACTTCACCATCGAACAACTCGCCGAGCGTTTGCACGACTGGGCCCTCAACAAAGAAACCCTGTTGCAGGCCTTGCCGCACGCCCAATCGCGCATGACCACCCTCAGCGACTTCGCCCCACTGGCCGGTTTCCTGGTGAGTGGCATGATGCCTCTGACCGAAGCCAGCTTCGCAGGCAATAAGCTGGATATAGAAAAACAAAAGGAATACCTGCAATTCGCCCTCTGGCGTTTGGAAGCCCTGCGCACCTGGGAACGCGACAACCTCTTCGCCGAACTCAAACTGCTCGCCGATCAGATGGGCATCAAAATCAAAGATGCCCTGGCTCCAGTCTTCGTCGCCATTGCCGGCACCACCGCCAGCTTCTCAGTCGTGGACTCCATGCAAATCATCGGCCCCGACATGAGCCGCGCCCGCATCCGCCACGCCATCAACGCCTTGGGCGGCTTCGGTAAAAACAAACAAAAGGACCTGGAAAAGCTCTACACCAAACTGGGTGCAACCGCAGAAGAGCCAGCTGCCAATAGTTAAGCACTTGATTTATCGATAAAAAAACCGGAGTGCAAGCCCCTAATTTTTGCTTGACACTCCGAGGGCAGCTGCATAAAATGCGCGCCACTCAGAGACAGGATGTCAACGAATCTGGGGCTATAGCTCAGCTGGGAGAGCGCAACACTGGCAGTGTTGAGGTCAGCGGTTCGATCCCGCTTAGCTCCACCAAACACCACCGGACTGTTTTGGTACAGTCTGCGTCACAAAATGAAGAGGAAAATTGAGGCAATGCCCTCAGTTTAGCCACGAAACTCAGGATTGTTCGCGCAGCAATGCGCGAATAACCTATTGAGTTTCAGGCATTTTTCTTTGTTTTGTCAAGCTATCCATATTTTTTTGCCTGACCTGTCTTCTTTTCTTCCAAGCTTTCCCAGACGATTTACGACCCTACCAAGGTGATTAACCCTGGGCTGGACGTATATTCTTGTCGTTTTTAAATCCGTATGCCCTAACAGTTGCTGCACCGCAAAAACGTCTGGCGGAGTATCATCTTCCGGATTGCACAACGCCGTTGCGAAGGTGTGCCGAAACCTGTGAGCTCCCACTCGGATATCGAACTTTTTACTCAATCGCTTGAAGTAATTGGTAATGGCTTCCGGAGGCATACGTCCCTGGGGGTCTTTCTTAAAACGAGGGAATAAATCAAACGCTCGGAACAGGTAATCACGTCTCAATAGTTTCTTACCGCGTCGAAGTTCGGTTTTCCGAATCAAGAGCTGCAGTGTCTCTTTCAATCCGCTATGCATCGGTACAGTCCATTCGCGCCGTGTCTTCGATCCTTGGTAGCTGAGGCGGATAGTTTCTCTATTAAAATCGAGATCATCGAGGCGGAGATTCACGAGCTGGCGGCGTCGCATCCCCGTGTAGTAAAGACAGCGGAGTACTGCTGCCCAAAACCATCCTGTTTGGTAAAGCTCTTCCTCCAGCATAAGCGCATAATCCAATACGCCGATATCCTCCAATTCAATTGTCTTGGGGGGAATCGTGCCCACTGGAATGAGCTTCAGTTCTTCGAATGGATTTGAAGTGAGGTAACCAACCTCTACACCATAGCTGGCGATTAGGCGTAGATATTTCAGGTACCCGTTATAGGTAACCGGTTGAATCTCCTTGAGCGATTCATTCTTAAATCGCATCAAGGCCAAACGGTTAATTTCGGAGGTCCTTAAGACAGCCGACCGCTTTACAAATAATTTTGCGATGGTTAGGACTTGTTGTTGGGTGTATGAGTTAACCAATCTCATGCCCGCATATTCTTGTGCTAAATCAGAAAACATCATAATTTTTCACTCCGTGATGCAATAAATCCGTATGCGTTTAAGCATACCTATGATCATAATTTAGGCGCCGCCACTATACTCAGTAACATTTTTGAAATATAGGTTTTGCCGCCACAAAGTGTGATTTTTTTCTCATAATATTTGGGTATAAGTTAATTATCAGCCATCGTCGCCTCCCAGTTTCTTCTTGATGAATTTGTTGGGCTTCGGGATGGGGTAGTCATTCTCGTAAATGACATTGAAGGGCAATAACCAGCCGTTTATTTTTGCAGCGCGATTGGATGAGCTCACCCAATACGGGTGAATGTTGAGATCATTACAACGAATATGCTTGCGCAAATTGGCGAAGCGTTTGCTTAGATTTTTGTGTTTCTCTTCCGGTACGCCATGCAATCGCAAAAACGTTTTAAATATGGCGGGAGCGAGTAGAAAAATACCGTCCTCGACAATATGAACTTCTGCATCGGGATTATTAATCAGAATGGTTTTTTCAAACAGTCCTCGCTGAAGCCAGGACAGGAATTTTTGCGCAGTTTCCGGAGCTTCATACTCCAAATTTTTGATGATGCTGACAGAGGTTTTTACGGGCGCTACATCCTCCTGATTGTTTGAAACAGTATCCAGAGGTTCAGCAGTTTCCTGGATGACTTCGTTATGCACCTCGCTAATTTCAGATTCAGAAATATTGTTATCAATTTTCTCGCTTGAGTTTTCAGATGTTATTGCTGCAGCTTCCACACCCATTTCAGGTTCCGGAGTCTGTTCAATATCCTCATTTTCCCCCCCGGTAGTCACATTCTGCAGAGGTTGTTCATTTGCCTGTGCCGCAGATTCACGGATTATTTTTGCAGAAGCTTGTTCGCCAGGCGCCACAAATTTAATAACACCATCCAATGGTTTTAATTCGCGTGATGAAGGAATTAATCGACGTGATTCAAATTTCAGGCAAGTGAATTGATGATGATAAGTTCCTGTTTCTACAGAAATGGTCCATATCGCTTTGCCATCCTCAGTGGATAATGCATACCCATGTTCCTGGAGAATGTCATATACACGCACAGGATCCTGAGGCAAATTTTTAAGCCCGAGGGAATTACATTCCTGGATCAATTTTTCGGCGAGTGACCGGCATACCAAATACAAATGACCATGCTCATCAACCCAGCCCATGCCCCCATTGGTATTGATACGAATTGCTCCGTCCTGAATCCACTGACGCAACAGCTTGAGATAGCGATCAATTGCCGGAATGACATTACTGAAGCGATGATCAGGCGGTACTTGTAAATTCTTTGCGGTGGATTCGCGGTCGGCATACTCGATAATCTGCCCAATAGTTCCAGACTCAAATTTGTCCCCCCATAACCACGCGGTCAGTTCTGCCATGATATGGGAGGCTTCAATAAGCCAGGTTCGTCCGGATTTTGGCAAAACACCCCAATGAATTAACGCTAGGTGTTCGTGATATCGGTAAGGTGTCTTACGAAATTCAATGCGATAACCCTCAAGAGGAATTTTCGCTCCATCTTTATCAACCAGATTGGTTAAAGGACCACTGCTGGGAGTCCACGGTAATTCTTTACCAGATTTATGTATGGCAACGAGACGAGTATTTGCGCTCAGTTTTCCAATGTCATGCAGGAGGCATCCCACAAAAACAGCATACGTCCACAGTAAACGTTGTTTACCAATATCAGTGAGGCTACCGCCAAGAGGTAATTGATATCCTTTACGTTTTTTCAGGGCGAGGGTAGTTACATCCAGGGTGTGTTTTAACAAGCCGCCCGGACCACTGTGGTGGTGGGCCTCGCTAGCAGGAGCCAATTGGACAAGCTCAGCATATTGCTGAAGCGGTTCGCTGATTAATACATTAAAAATATTGGTATCAAATCCAGCAATTGTTCGAAGTTCAGAAAACTTGCTATCAATCTTGCAAAGTTCAAATAATTTTGCAGCTGATAAAATCGGTAACACCTGGCTCAACGTAAATTCTCCCGAGCCCAGCGTTTGATAATGTCAGTCGAAGGGTAGGAGGATGTACTTTGTTGAACAGTTATTTTTTTCTGGAAATCGGGAATTGGTGTGTTCAATGGATCCAGATAATGATGCCGTCCGGATTCAACATGGAAAAAGCGATAAGTCCAACATGTTAAACCTGCCAAGCGAATAGCCATCAATTGACTCAGCGGTAAGCTGGCATCTAATTCAATTGCTTGATGCAGAGTATGGAGAGTGTTAATAATTTCTGTGCCGAAGCTTGTTTCATCTTCCGGAAGCTGGCGAAATTTTTGTTCCAAGCCCTTTAATGGGCTCGCCCATTCCTTTTTTTCTAATTGTTCAAGAATGATTGAAAGGGAGGTTTCAAAAGTGGAAGTTGATTCAGTCATTACGTTTTTGGCCTTTTTGCGGTTTGGTTTTTTAACCCTTCACGGCTTTTTTCCTTTCTGTAGTTAACTCTTCTAATCCTTTAGCCCTAGCGTTTTCGCGCCCGCGCCTCCGGACGATTAAACGAGGAGGAGGCGCGGGCTTTTTCCCTGGATAAGCCCCTTGACCCTGCTTGCGCGCTTTGTAATGGTTTTGGCTTTTTAGTGCATTAATCAAATTGCACATGGCGAGTTCGAATTGATAACTGACGAAGAGTTTTTGATCGTTATGATTCGCGCCCATCATGAGTACAAAACATCCCGTAGAAAATTTATTACGCCCGGCGTACGAAACTATGTCAGCAACTGCATATGGTCTCGCGGGCGCATTGACGTTGTTATCACCAGCGGTGTTAATGGGCGCACTGAGCACGCCATCATTAAGCTATGGGATTGCGGCAGGATTATTTGCACGTTGTGGTCAGCGATTTATGCAATCGCGTAAATTGCTGAAATACCAATATGAAATGCATGTACTTCCGGGTTTCACAATTGACAGTAATGACATACCGGTATCGAAAGACGATTTATATCTAGGATTAGGTTTTGAATGGACTGCGCGACACACACAGCGCCGCGTGGATTTTGATCGACAGGAATTTGATTGGCATCGATACAGGCACCAAACTCGGAAATACAAAGCTGCACGCGCACTTGAAAAAATTCTACGCCGTTCAGCGCTCACAGCATGGATGGCATGGGTTAGTTCAACGCAGGCCTGGTATAACCCGGTTGCACCCATTCCTTACACTGAAGGAAATCCTGCAATTCACGCGGTTGGTTTGTGGGAAGGTGAAGTCCCCATTTATGAGCGTCAATCTGAACGGGTTGCGCATAAATTTGTTGTCGGCACGACCCGTGTCGGAAAAACGAGATTGGCCGAAGTTCTCATCACCCAAGACATCCACAATAACGAAATTGTAATTATCTTTGACCCCAAGGGAGACCCGGACTTACTCAAGCGCGCATATACGGAGGCTGTCAAAGCGGGCCGTGGTCATCAATTTTATTGTTTCCATCTGGGTTACCCGGAAATTTCTGCACGCTATAACCCTGTTGGTTCATTCAGCCGAATCACCGAGCCTGCATCTCGTATTGCCGGGCAATTACCAGGTGAGGGTAACTCGGCGGCATTTAGGGAATTTACATGGCGTTATGTCAATGTGATTTCCAAAGCGGCAACGGCATTAGGTAAGCCAATCACTTACGAAAACCTGTTGATGTATGGCGCGGATATCGATCCGTTACTACTTGAATATCTCACGTTTGTATTCACTCAGCCACAATCAGAAAACGCATTGCATCGAGCAGGGCATAGTGATTGGAATAATTCAATCAAAGCTATCGCTGAATCTGATCGCAAGCCATCGGATAAAGCACAAGCATCACGTGATCGGAAAACGTGGGCAGCTGTTGAAGTTTATAAAGAAGCGAAATTGGTTGATCCTGTTGCGCACGCACTAATCAAAACGTTTGAGTACGAAAAAACATTCTACGATAAATTGGTTGCATCGCTTTTCCCGCTGTTGGAAAAGTTAACATCTGGCCCAACCGCCGAATTGCTTTCGCCGAATTACGATGACTTGAATGACCCACGGCCTACGTTTACGTGGGATGAAATTATTCGCACGGGCGGGATTGTATATTGCGGCTTTGATGCATTAACCGATGCAGAAGTAGCGCAAGCGGTCAGCAGTTCGATGTTTGCCGACCTAACGTCGACCGCAGGATCAATTTATAAATTTGGTCAGACACAAGGTTTATCGCCTGAGTTGGCTGCACTCGCAACGACTCGCAAAATCTGTATTCACGCCGATGAATTTAACGAGCTGGTGGGTAAAGAATTTGTCCCAATGGCGAACAAAGCGGGTGGTGCTGGATTCCAGTTAACGGTCTATACGCAAACCTTATCGGATATCAAAGCGCGATTTGGTGATGACGCAAAAGCCGGTCAAGTGATTGGTAACCTGGGTAATCTGATTATGTTGCGCGTGAAGGAGCTCGCAACCGCTGAATTGTTGACGCAGCTGTTACCACAAGTAGAAGTGAACCATCTCACGTTAGTCTCGGGTACTTCAGACGATACGAATCCTGATAGCCCGAATGACTTTACCTCTAATACACAACAACGTATTTCTACCAAAGAAACACCACTGGTTTCAGCGGGTGATTTAACTCGCCTGCCAAAAGGTCATGCGTACGCAATGCTGGGTGGAAAGCTCTACAAATTGCGTATTCCACAATTTAAAGCGACGGGAGAATTACCGGAAGATCTCGATTTCCTCTACACAAAAATGCGCGAGACCTATGACAGCGGTAGTGCGAATGATGACTGGTTCTCTATCGCAGATTTGAAGGTGGCAGCATGACAACACAGCATACAACGCGGCCGCCACGGCCAAAGCGGGTTGGTGTCTGGGGTTGGCTAATGCAGACAACGGTAGGCAATGTATTTCGTTTTATCGGATGGTCATTAATCGCTATCGGGGTGTCGATCCTTGTCGAATGGGTGGGTATGGTCAAATTTTGGGGGCCTGACCATTCACGAAAAATTTTGGAATTGGAAATTACGTATTTAGGTGCATACAACCGTAATTTAATTACCGGCCTCTATCCGCAAGATGTTGCTGTGACCTTCATGACGTGGGCGGATAAAGCCGTATCCATTTTACATTTGCGTGAAGTTTCAAACTGGTTTGCAGGGGATGTAAACAGCGTTACGCAGGTCATTGCTTACGGGCTTGATGCCATGATCAACACCATTTTTATTTTCGCCGTGCGCAGCGCTATTTGCATTAGCGCCATGTCGGGATTTGTGCTGGTTGGACTAGTGGCATTCATTGATGGTCTGGTTGAGCGTGATATTCGCAAGGCGTGTGGTGGGATTGAATCAGCAATGCTTTATCACCGTGCTAAACGCATTGTGGTACCGACTTTATTTTTGTCATTTGGTGGTTATCTCACTGCTCCCATATCCATTCACCCAACATTGGTTTTTCTCCCTGTAATGACAGTGTTCGCCGTTGCGGTATTCGTAACAGCAAAAAGTTTCAAGAAATTTTTGTAAGTAACAATTTTTGAGGATTTTATGAACGAGTTTCCGGAGTTACCTGAAGTCAACAGTTTGCATGCTGATCCTGATGAAACGACTCGCCGTCGTAACAACACGCAGAGCAATCCTCGCAATGGATCGACGAAGACGACAGTTATAGCCGTTATGTTATCAATTGTTGCTGCATTACTAATCTCTCTGACGATTGCAATGTTGGGCAAGGATCCAATACTGCAAATGTTTGGCCTTGCTCCAGAATCCAAAAAACCGGATCCATTTAAGGTGGCCATCGAAGAAATGAGTGGAGTGGTCAAGCAGCTGGCAGACGATCTGGATACGATCAAGTTAAAACAATCTGAACTACAGGAAAATATTAACGCTGGAAATTTCGCCACGCAAAAAGCAACGCAGAGATTGGAGAATTTAGAGCGATTCTCCTCATCGCTGGAACAAAAAATTGAGCAACAGAAAAAAGTCCAGCAAGCCGCTGCAGCTAAACCGGTAGTTAAAGCGGTGCCCAAACCCGTTCCCATCATTCCGGTAGTGCTGATATCCATACGCAACATCGCCGGAACGTCATACGTTTCCCTCCGTGACGGGTTAGATGATTCCGATTTATTAATGCCTGGTGATACCTGGCGTGGATGGACGCTCATTACAACGGATACCGCAACGAAATCAGCCATTTTTACCGTGGCAGGCAAGCAACAGGAGCTTCGTTTGTAATGGCTAAGCATCTGATTGGTATATGCATAGGGTTCGTTGTTACTTTGCTTTCAGCAATGCCATCATTCGCACAGTTTTTGCCTCAGACGCCAATTGTTTATACCCCGACAACAACGACTGATTCGCTTTTGAATCGTTATTCAAAAATGCACAGCAAACCCAATGCATATTGGCAATTGACAGACGAAGAGTGGACAACTTACGAAGAATTGAAAAAGAAATCGCCATGGTCTGTTTGGGAGAACCATTCTACGCCGCTCGCGATGCTGTCTTATTACAGTTCCTCCATGGAGGAGAAACGCCGTTACGCCCGTATCGAGGCAGAGTTGGATGTATGGCGCCAATACTCGGTAACGGAATTCCAGACCCTGTATGACAAAGAGCGCACCATTGTTCAGGAACGTTACGTCGAGTACATACAAAAACGTATGCCGACCTTGGCGACGTTAAAGCCCTTCGACAAATTGCGCCTGTTTGTGAATGCCGGTGATTGTGATGTGCATTGTCGATCATTGGTAACCCGGATATTAAAAACCCAGGCAAAGGTGGATATTTTCATCATCGGTGCGGCTGATGAAAAGGCTATTTTTAAGTGGGCTGAAAGCGCCAGTATTCCCGTCGAGCGTGTAAAAACCAAAGAGATAACGCTCAATTTTGATAACGGTATTTTCGCCGCAGCATCAAAGAGCATGGCTATCCCTACGCCGAAATTGCCCGCACTGTTCAAGCAAACGACGGGGGGTGGTAACCAGGTGGTGGCGATATGAAATTGCGCGTATTGCTGTTAGCAATCCTGAGTGGAACTTCATGTATCAGCATGGCGGAAATTCCGCGTGCCTATCGCATTATTGCCGACTACTACGGCATGCCAGCTGATGTGTTTTTTTCAGTAACCATGCAGGAAAGCGGTAGGTCGAACAATGGAAAATTATTGCCTTGGCCCTGGACGCTAAGTATTGATGAAAAGCCATTCTTTTTTGAAACACGTGAGGAAGCCGAAGCTGCATTGATTAATGCAATGACTGACGCTGCGCGTCAGGGACGCATCGGAAAAGTTGCGGTGGGCTTAGGGCAAATTTATATGCCTGCGCATGTAGACAATTTTAAATCACCACTGCAAGCACTCGATCCAACGATCAATTTAAATTACGCGGCTAACCTGCTGGTTAAACATTATCTCTCTACGGTTGAACAAGGTTCTCCTGATTGGTGGGTGGCAGTCGGAAAGTACTACAGTCCCGGTGATGGGGCCAAGGGAAGGGCACAGGCAGCGTCCTATCGGCAAATGGTATTTAACCGCTGCTTGCGATTTAGTGAGCGCTGTTACGAATACGGTCAATCAATGGCGCCTCGCCAGGAAGGGGGGGCAGGATGATTCGCAAATTATTTTCTGTGTGCTTACTGCTGGTGTCGTCTTCCTGGTCCTTTGCGCAGCCCGAGGTCATTGCTGATTTTGGTGGGCGCGACACTGAGTTTCCAAAAAGGAAACACATTAAACAGCAACTCCTTGATCGCAAATCACTCGCAGAAAATATCGTGCCTGCAACAGCACCTGATCATTTTCCTATTCGCTCGGAATTGACGGTTGGGATTGTTGAGCAGACTAAACATTCGTACCAGGTCACCAAGCCGATGTTCATCATTGGTGTCGACAGTTTATCTATCGAATGGTTAATCGCCAATAAAGCCCACTTAAAGGCAATTGGTGCACAGGGCATTGTTACCAATGTGTCGTCGCAGGAAAACATGGATTTTCTAAGAGCGCGTGCGCCCGGTTTAACGTTAAGTGCAGTCCCTATTGATGACATTGCCAGTATTTACGGCATACATCATTACCCCGTATTGATTGATAAAGAGGATATCAAACAATGAAAAATATGTTAGCGACGTTGATGGGTTGTGCACTCATGTTCAGCCAAGCAGCAATTGCAGAAGTAGATACCACTACGGAGGCAGAAAAACGTTATTTAATAAAGGTTGCGCAAGAACTAAAGCATCTTGATGAGTTAGCTGCGAAAGCAGCGACTAATGCAGATCCAGATGCACGGGTTACATTGGATTATGTGGCATTGCGAAATGATTTACAGGAAATGCGTAGAGCGCTGGAGGCGCATTTGCAAAAGCCATCGCGCAGCCCAAGAAAAATTAATGAATTGGCATTTGCAGGTAATACCGCGCAATGAATTCTGATGCGAAAGAGGTATTTCTAAATTATTTCGGTGCGGTTGATCGATTGTATTTAGGTTTGGCAGTCACGTTATTTGTGTTGGCAGCGCTGGTTTGGATTTATATAACTATTAAAGCTTTCAAGGATAGAAGCGAAGAGAAAAACAAAGATGATATGAGTGTGTTCATGGTGGTGTTGAGAGGACTGGTGATGCTGCTGTTTCTGGTAGCCATTTTTATGTTCTCTTAAATCATCGGAGTTAATTATGTTACAACTAGTTCCGCCTTCACGGATGGTGATGGCTCGCCTGCGCGCTCAATTTCAACGTTGGGTCTCTCTGTTCAATCTCCCCTTATTACTGCTCGTGGGTCTGTTCAGCATTAATGCTGCATATGCCCAGGATATCACCATGCCGGAAATTGATATTGACGGCATTGATGAAGATTCCGACGGAGCAGACATTCTTATCATCATTCTCAAATTTCTCGGAAAAATCGCTATTTGGGGTGCAATGTTGTACGCCGGTTTCGTTGCACTCAAAACCATTTTGAAATCCTGGAACGAACAAAAATCGAATGACCAAGGCCGTTGGGGTGCTGTGATCGGCGACTCCCTGGGTAGCGTGGTGATGGTGATTTTTGTGATCGCCGTTGGCACTTGGGTTTTACGTTTCATGAGTTAAACCAGGAGGCCACTATGTCAGAGCATGATGATCCCTTGGCGGACGCGGTCAATCAGGAACCCATCGTTTATTACGACTGCACGCAAACCGAATTGATGACATCAATTTTGGTTGGCGCTGTTGCTGGATTAATTATCGGCGTGATGATCGGTGTCGCTATCGGAATCATCATGTTCGGCATTGTGATTGGTTTGATTATCGGTCTTGGTATTACGTGGGGTTTGTTGGAATGGCTGAAGTACATTCGCCAGAAATATTACCTCACCTGGTTTAAAGAAAAGGTGCTGTTGATGAAGATAAATTTCGGTTTGGTAAACACCAAATACATCGGTGAATCCAGACGTTTTGGAAAAGGAGCACGCCGTGGGTGATGCACGCAACGCGCTTCATTCGCGCGATTCTCACATTTGGACATTACGCATTGCTTTAGTTTTTGCATTCGGCCTGGCGTTTTTCCAGGCGTATGTAAATTACCAGCGGCAAAGTGAAATTACGGTACATGTACCGCCGGATTTATCCCGAGGTGCCACATTAAAACCAGGGATGCTTCAGAAGCCTAACACCTATTCATTTGCGCATTATGTATGGCGTGGGCTCAATGATTGGCCGGAGTCAGGAAAGGCGGATTACAAAAAAGCAATTGAAAAATACAAATGCTTGATCACACCGGAATTTGAGTCGTGGCTTAAGAAAAACATGGCTGAGAAAAGTCGGGCAGGTGAACTGGATCGAACCCGTGTGTTAACGGAAGAGCTTTTTTACCAAGAGGGTTTTGTCAGCGATGTGGGTGTAAATGTTTTTAGTGTGGCCATGGTCATGAAGCTCCAGGAGCGCGTAGGGGGAATGGTCATCAAAAATGTTGCTATGAATTATTCGCTCCGTGTTGTGCCTGATTTCCGCAACTGTAACGAAATGGGTATGGCGGTGGACGGCTTCATGGTAGACCCGACTCGCGCGGAGAAAGAAGCCGAAGAAAAAAGCAAAAAAGAGAGGGCGAATAAGTCATGAAGAAATCATTGTTGATAATCCTTCTGTGTAGTTTTCCATTGCTTGCTTATGCAGACCGTATGCTGGTGTGGGATAAGAATCCTATTACGATTATTTTGCCAGTTGGTGAAGAAGTACGCGTGACGTTTCCAACTGATGTCACGTTGCAGATACCCAAGTCATTGATTAGTTCGCTTGAGTCACTTGCACCCAATCAGCAAATTGTTTATTGGAAAGCGACCCAGCCGTTCGATAAAGCGAGAGTCGTCGCCCCAAGCGCAGATAACCAAACAGTATATTTAATTGACCTGGTTACGCAGGAAAATGCATTAGCGGAATCCCTTGTCATCGAAGATCCGGATCGTGTTATTGCACAACACAATGATGAACCGCCCAGGGATTTGTTGGAAGGTGTTCAGGATCTATTAGATCCACCAGAAATTGTGCTCACACGTTTCGCCTCGCAGTCGCTGTACGCGCCGCGTCGATTGATGCCGGTTAATCCGGATATTGCGACTATGCCATTGGTTCAAATTCCTGCCAATTTTCCATTAATGCGTAGCCAGAAAGGTGAGCAATACCGTCTCAGTGTAGTGGGTGCCTGGTCAGGTTATGGTTTGCATATCACCGCCGTATTGCTGATTAACCAAAGCGAATTGAATCTCGCGGTTAATCCAGGATTAGTACAGGGCAATTTTTCCCACATCACACCGCAACACCTCCAGTTAGGGCCTAAAGGCAGTCTTGAAGACCGGACAACGTTATATCTGATTTCTTCCGTTCCCTTCAATGCAGCAATCCAGGAGGACGGTTATGGCTACTAGTATGAGCAGCAATAAGTTGGTGTGGGTATGCGTCGCTGCATTGGCGGCCATTGTGATTGTCGCCTACGTGAATTCTGACAGTGAGGAACCGGGGAAGAAAACCGAAACTGTTCAATCTGAAAAGGATACAGGGAAAAAGAAAGGGAATGCTCCCAAAACTGAAGATGGCGATACGGTTGCGGAGACTATTCGTGAAGTTCAGGCTCGCTTTGTCGAATCCGAAGCAAAAAATGAAAAATTGAATAAAGACATGGATGAAATGAGACGTCAATTGACTGCTCTGCAGAACAAGGGAAACAGTGGGGGATCTACCAGCGTAACAGACCCACGGGTAAGTCAAGTTCTTGAACAATTTTCGTCAATGCAAACTGCTGTTGATACGCTTACTAAAAATGTGGTGAAACAGAATGACGACTCTACTGCTGAAAATAATGGGTATGAAGTCACTACGACCGATTTAGGTTATTCGGATGGCTCAGGTGGAAGTAGTAAAAATAAAAAAGGGTATTCATTGGAGCCGCAAGCGTTACCCGGATATGTCGTTGTTCGTCCGATGACGCGCACCCAGTTGCTTACCACTGATCCAAAATTAGCGGAAAAAATGTTGCGTGAAAAATTGGGTAACGGTTTGGGTGATGTGAAATCTGCTGCAGGTGCGATAACACAACAAGCGGAAAAAACTGAATTAACCAATACGTTAAAAAAATCCGGCGGCAAAGTACTGGCAGACGTTAAACCGTATTACACGATCCCCGCTCGTGGCACTATTTTCGAAGCGGTGGCAATGACCGCATTAATCGGTACTGTGCCGCTGGGTGGAAAGGTCAATGATCCATTTCCCGCAAAATTCATTGTCGGTGAAGAAAACCTGGCGACCAACGGTTTGCGCATTCCAGGTTTAAAAGGAATTATTTTTGAAGGCATTGTACGTGGTAACTGGAACTTGTCGTGCGCGGCGGTGAGCTTAACGAAGGCCACCTACACATTTACCGATGGCCGTGTTCACCATATGGGTTATGAACAAGAGCAAGGTGGTTCAGGATCCAAAGCGGGTAAATCCCAATCTCCTTTTGCCGAAGGTGAGGCGTCGGCAAGTATTGGTTATGTGACCAATCCGCAAGGTATTCCCTGCATCCCTGGGAAGCGGGTTACCGATGCGCACAAGCAAATGTTCACTATGGGGCTGCTCGGTGCAGCTGCCAGTCATTTTGAAGCTAAAGCTGCCGCAGAGACTACGACCACTGACAATCCGTTAGGTGGTGGCTCGACCTCAGTTACAGGCAATAAATCAGCCTTCATCAATAACCAAACCTATTCCGACACCATCGCGGCAGCAACTGACTTTTACAGCAAACGGATGCGTGACTCTTTCGATGCAATCTACGTCGACCCATCGGCCAAAGTGTCTCTCAACATTACCCAAGATTTGTACATCGACTATCACAGCGATGCGCGCAAGCTCGCTTATTCCACAGGAGGCAATCATGTTAATCGCATGGATTAATCGCATTATCGCAATTTTTATTATCGTGCTTTGCACCGGGTGCGCGTCGTCCTTGGAAGGCGTAACAAATCCTGATGCACCGAATATGAAACAGGTTTATGAGGATTACACCGGTACCAACACCGAGCAGCTCGATAAACGTCAGGCTGAATTACTCCAGCGTCCTGCATTGCATGATGACGATTTGCAATTGGAATTGCCGCCATATCCTGCGCGTCTGGATCATTTGTATCCACGGTTACCCAATCCTGATTTGTTTATGTACGTGCGTCCGCATGCCGTAGGGTTAACCGGTGCACCCATTCCGGCGTACATCACACGCTTTTCCATGTACGACCGCCAGCCCTATGCATTGCCGGGTGAAACCTTGGATGCGGCAAAAATTGTGACGGACCACCGTGTAAAAAAAATAAAAGAGCGTGAAGACGCACAAAAAAAAGAAGCCAATAAATCACAACCACTGGAGTTATTTCACGAATGACGTCAGATCCATTTATGAAAGTATCTGAAGGCATCCGCGATTTTCTGTTACGTGGATCGCCTTTAAATGGCAAACCGGTTACCGCAACGGATGTCAAACGCGCTTACACCTATCGATCACCCATTGCGGGTTATTTGCCGTGGCTGGATATTATTGAAGACGATAAGTTGCTATTGGAGGATGGACGCAGTGTTGCGGCTGTTTTTGAATTGCAACCAGTACCCACCGAGGCACGTTCAAAAGAGTTTCTATTACAGCAACGCAATCAGATTCGCGATTTTATTACGGGGGCTTTTGAAGAACACACAGTATGTCCCTGGGTTGTATCAACCTATTCCTGGTTGGATGCGGCCGCATTTACGTCACTTGCTGATGCGGTAAAAGCGCATGCGATTAATGTGCATGCACAACGCGATACCGTAGTTGATAAATACACCGATCACTTCATCGAAAATATTTTACGACCCCATGTTGCCGATATGTCACGCAAAGGTGGTTTGTTTACAGATCCATTGGCAAATGACCGTCCATGGGGTGGTTCAAAACGAAAATCCTATGTGGTGTTTTATCGTCGACATACCGGTGCCAGTACCCGACGTAAAGGCATGACCCCAGAAAAAGAATTGGATACGCAGTGCGAGCGTGTTCATCAAATGCTGCGCGCAGCGGGATTAAATGGGCGGCGTTTAAAGGGCAAAGCCATTCGTGACTGGTTGTTTCGATGGTTCAATCCAAATCCGAAACAAACGAAAGGCGATGTTGAAGCCTGGTTGAAAATGAATCCGTACGCGCATACGGAGGATGAGAAAACCGCTGAATACGATTTATCCAACGATATTATGACTCGCGATGTACGCTCTGATAAATCTACCAACTGTTGGTATTTTGATGGCATGCCGCACACGGTATTGTCTGTTGAGCAAATGAGTCAGGTTCCCAAAATTGGACAGCTGTCAGCGGAGCGTTATATCAGTGAGGAAGAGGTGAGCGGTGCAAATGCACGCATCACATGTTTGATTGATGAGCTTCCAGAAGGCTCCATGGTTATCACTAATTTTGTCGTGAAGCCGCAAAGCGCTGTGCGCAAACATTTGGAAAAACTCTCGAAAAATTCAAAGGGTGATACGCCGGAAGCCCAGGCAACACGAGACGATGTTGCACATGCTCGGGCGCAAATTGCCCGAGGCAATAAACTTTATCCTTACAGCATCGGAATTGCTGTGCGTGCGGTAGATGATGATGAAATGGATAACATCATTATGCAGGTCGATACCAAACTCAGTGCAAATGGATTACAGCTGATTGATCCTGAATACGACGAAGTACGATTGGATCGCTACATTCGATTTATTCCCGGTGCTTATGATCCTGCACTAGCGCAAGTTGAGATTCGTCAGCGCCTTGTTTACGCACACCACCTGGCAAATTTATTACCGGTATACGGTCGCAGTGTTGGTACCGGCAATCCAGGCATTCTTGGTTTTAATCGCGGTGGTGAGGCATTTACGTGCGACCCATTATTCCAGGGTGATCGCACGAAGAACGGACATTTATTCTTATTTGGGCCTACTGGTGCGGGTAAGTCCGCCACGTTGGTGTGGCTGCAAATGTTAATCACCGCCGTACACAATCCTCGATGGGTGGTGATTGAAGCGGGTAACAGTTTTAACCTCCTCTCTGAGTTTTTCAAACTGTGGGGTAAGAGCGTTGTTGATATTGTTCTTCGACCTGGACAAGCCCCGTCCATCCCTCCGTTTAAACCTGCACTTGATCTCTTTGATGACGATGGAAATTTAAAACAGAGTCATTCTGTCATTGAAGAGGTAATGGATGGTTCTGCAGAGCTCCAGTCTGCTGCAAAAGAGACTGATGAGTTAGACAATTCGCAACGCGATATCCTAGGTGAAATGCTTATTATCGGTCGCTTAATGGTAACCGGTGGTGAGGTCATGGAAGAAGCGCGAATGAGTCGCTCGGATGTGGGATTGATTAAGACCGCCATTTTAAATTCGGCGAGAGCAGCAAAACTTGCCAAGAAAAAAGATTTGCTCACAGAGGATGTGATTAATGCGCTCGCGGATTTGAAAACAAATAAACCTGAACGTGCTGGACGTATCGATGAGATGGTTGAGGCGATGGGTTTATTTATTGATGGCTTTGCTGGCGAATTATTCAATCGTCCCGGCGATGAATTACCTGATGCTGATTACATCCGGATTGAGATGGGTGCGCTGGCATCGGGTGGATCCAATAAAGACAAGCTATCCGTTGCTTATATCTCCATAGTGAATCAAGTCGTTGCACGAGCGCAACGCACGCAGCGCGATGGGCGGCCGACCATCAATCTCACCGACGAAGCTCACGTTATTACTACCGACAAATTGCTTGCTGCCTATTTGGTCGTACTTTCCAAATTGCTTGGACGACGTATGGGTTTGTGGTTATGGCAAGCCACGCAAAATATGAAAGATTATCCCGACGATGCAGAAAAAATGCTCGCGATGTTTGAGTGGTGGATGTGTTTGTTCGTTGATCAAGGTGAACTCGCCAATATCGAACGTTTTAAGGCGCTTACTCCGGATCAAAGAACCATGTTGCTTTCCACAACCAAAGCGCCTCGCAAATACACCGAGGGCGTAATCATGAGCGATACCGTTCAAGGTCTATTCCGGATTGTTCCTCCTGGTTTATGCCTGGCATTGGGACAATCGGAGAAAGAGGAAAAAACGGCGCGAGCGAAATTGATGGATCAACACAATATCACAGAGCTTGAAGCTGCAACGATGATTGGGGAAATGATCGCTAGCGGGCGACGTAAAGCGGGGTAAGTCGAGGAAATAGATATGAGCGAGTCTATAAGTTACGCATTAAAAATTGCGGATGATAAAGAAATTCCGTGTCATCTGAGTGAGTTGAAAAGAGATGATCTTTTTTATCTGGTGCAGGCCAGCAAAAAAAGTGAATTGCTTATCGCAACGGATGATGCGTTTCAATCGGATGTTAATGGTCAAACAATATGGAGTGTGCCTCATGAAATTCACGCGTAATGTACTTTGCCAATTCACGTTGCTGCTGCTTTTCAGTATTTCAAACATTGGCCACGCGCAAACACAAATCGAAGTGTTTACCGATACTCCGACGGCATTGGGCAATGTATCTGGTATTGAAGTGATTCACTATGATTTGAGCATTCCAGAAAGGATAAAAGAGAAATATTTACCGGCGCTTCCAGGTGATATTGATCGAGCCAAAAAAATCATGAAAACCTATTTAGCCTCTGTGCAAGGAATGGAATTTCAGAAGGCGATACGTGAAGCCTACCGTGGCCATGAAAAAATGGTGCAGTACCAATTAGAGAAGATTCCAGCGGTAGTTTTTAACCAGGGTCAATACGTGGTGTATGGCATCACAGATATTCAAAGAGCGCTCGCGCTGTATAAATCACATCGCAACCTGGAGGAAGCGCCATGAAACGATGGATAGCATCAATGGTGATTGCTGTATTGTCATTATCGGCCGCTGCTCAAACTGTGAAGACAGGGAAAAAGAACGGGAAGTTTGGGACGATGGATATTGTGGAATCCGCTGTTGAGTGTACCGACTGTTTTGATTGGGAACTAATAGGTATGTGCTTCTGGTTGAAGTGCAAAATATTTTCTTGCAGCGTCGAAACGTCGATGCGTGTTCGGCATTACATTCCTGACCTGGTTGTGTCCAGCTATACCTATCAATCTGAGTGGGAGGACACCAAAGATTGGAACCACAATCCGAGTGGTGCAATCGGCCAAAGCGAGAGTATTCAGGATCAAGCAACTGCATTGGATTTTAAAAGTGTCGATGTGATTTCCCACCCGGCGCTACCCATTTATAACAGCTTGGGTGGTGAGGAATATTTCTGCGAATCAATGCTTGATATTCCGATGATGCCGTATTTTCTTAGCAGTCATGATCCCTCATGGAATGAACCTGGCATCGAGCAACTGTACCCACAATCAATTTTAGGTTTGCCACGCTTCAAGACAGGCACCGGTTCCTGGCTCTCCGGATTATTGGAAGGCTCATGGGCACCGTTGTATCCACGTTGCGGATGGGGTGCACATCCATACGATCCTATCAATGCTGCCGTAGCGGCGCATCGTGCGACAGAAATTGTTACGCGTAATGCACAGCCACATATTTATTTGCCTCTTACTGGTGACTGCGATAACCGCTGTTGGAAACCGGGGCCAGTCAATGTCAATGAAGGCGGTGACAATCGCTTTCAAATGCTGGTGCCTTGGGTTGAAGACTCCACGCGCATTTTAAATGGCCCAGCTACCTGGGCAAATGGAAAAAACATCACGCGTGAAAGTTACATGTGGACGTTGTGGCGACGCTATTCCTGCTGTGAAAAAAAGGGGCAAGCATTCCTCTTCAAAATTGATTTCAAGAGTTAATCCTATGAGTACATTCACATTATCAATTGCAAAAAAAATCATTCTGGGATTTTTAGTTGTCATCACTCATTCGACGATGGCCGGTGACATTGTTCGCCCCACTGGTGATGGTTCCTGGTATTACGCTATCGGTGGAGGTGATCCCATGATGTATTACCACCAATCCAATAAAACTACGCTCAACCTGTCTGCCGGTGCAGAATGGAATATGTTTCGTGGATGCAGTTTTGATCCGAGTTTTGGTATTGCCGAAACATTCTCTGATATGAAACACAATGTTTATGGCTTGTCGGACGATGTTCTGGGCGCGGCTACTGCGGTGTTTAGTGCATGGGGCTTATCAAAGATCCAGGAGAACTGGCCGGGGTTGTATGACACGTTGACGAAAGGCCTGAAAGACGCCAAGGAAACTTACACGCTGTCTTTAAAAACATGTCGTGATGCAAAGGCTGATCTACGTGCGGGTAGGGATCCCGTTGAGGGGTGGATTGCGGTTACCCGCAAAAGTTCCTGGGACAAAGCATCGAAGGCTGGGGAGAATCCGGTTACTGCAGAAGAAAGCATTGAAGCTACAGCAGGGAACAGCGGTGTTACGTTTGCTGGTGGTATTAAGAAAGGGGGCCTTGGGCAACCACCTATCAGGATTGTTGAAGACACCATCGGCGCGGGTTACGAACACCAAGTAGGTTCTCTCGCACCCGAGGATCCGGATGATGTTACGGGTGATAGCAATATTGCGCGCGTCTTTCCAACGGCAACCAGTGCTACATCCTGGGCAACTGCAGTAGTGGGTGAACGTGAAGTAAGGACTTGCGCAAGTTGTGACAAATTAAAAACAAAAATGGGTCAAGGTTTGCGTTTCCAATATCGCAAAGAGCGTGAGGTTGTGAGCGCTGATTTAAAACCGTTAATGAGTAAACCGCTGAACTACAAAATGTCGGCCGCTGAATTGGATAAATTATCTGTTCCAGGAATGGGCCTGGTTATTAATGATTTGACAATTCAGGATTTGAAACGTGCGCCGTTAGATGAGCAGGCCATTCTCGCTAACAAACTTACTGGAGAAATTGCGCTGGCTCGAGCAATGGAAAAAGCACTCATTGTTCGAGATTTATTAAATGCCGGTGCGCAAGAGCCAAACATTGCATCAGTAGGTGATGCGGCGTCGACAGAAATTGATTATTCACGTCAACGCTTACAGGCCGAAATTGACAATATTTTATTTGAAACAGAAGTTCGCCAAAAAGTAATTACTAATGCGGCCGGTACTATTGCGCAACGGGGCACAAAACGAAATAGAGATGCCGGTGCTACAGATTACATGCGCACCAAAACTAAAGAGCCACGCATGATTGATGGAGCAATCAGTGATGAATAAATCTTCATTGGCCAAGCGTGGATTCAAACATGTGATGTGGCTTTTTTTAAGCTTCGTTCTGTTAATCATTATGGTGAAAATTGGATTGGGGCTCATTGGCACTGAAGCAGAACAAATTGAAATGCTTAATCGCTGGAAAGATTCAGGATGGCTCGTCTGGATACGTTATGCGATATACGCAGTCCTTTGGTTTGGATGGGGGCCACTATTGCGGCAATTTAACAAAGAATTGTCCGATGCAATGATCAAAGCGAGCCGTCGACCATTGATTGCGCTCATTGTGCTGTATGAAATTTTTATCGCGAGAGATTTACCGCGGTTAATTTCAAGTTGGATATCGTAGGGAGGACGTATGCCTGTCGGAAGTACAATCGAACTCTACACCACTATACTCAGCTGGATTTTGTATGACGCCATTTGGGGGATATTGGCCTACACGGGCCTTATTCTCGTTCCGTTCATTATCACTATCGTTAATGTAGTGATTGAAACTCGGGATTCCGCCCAAGAGATTTCGGCTGAGGGTTTGATCCGTATCCTGGAAACCCGGATTTACATCATGATCGGTGTAGTCCTGTTTGCTGCGCAACCCCTCATCAATGTTAATCCGTCAAAGACAACCTACACCCAATATCGATGCGGGGTGACCTCATCGAAAAGCTTGACTAAAACCATGACTGAATTGGCTTATGGGGATAGTAAAAGTACCTTGGATAAATCGACGGGAACCTTTGCTGTCATGCTTAATGGACGCACGCCCCGAGCGCCGATTTGGTGGTATCTGGTTACCAAACTAAATCATGCGATTACTCAGACTGCTCGACAGGAATTACCTTGCCAGGCCGATCTGCGCACGATGGGGGCGGGGCTATCCAAACTGAATATTGCCGATAAAGCCCTTAAAGATGAGTTGAAGGATTTCTATAAAGATTGCTGGCAACCAGCAGCTAACCAATTCGCCCGAGAACGTATTCCGGAAGATGACCTGCCAACGAAATTTAAGGGCGGGGCAGTGTATGACGATATCACTTGGCCAGGCAGCGAATTCTTTATTAACCGCTCCGGATATTACGACACCCTCCGCGCTACAGCTGCTGTACCGGCGTTCCCTTATGAATCCTTGAGAGATAGTGTCAAAGCTCCCGAACCGCCCACAGGCGTCGATACAGGCGGTTATCCGACGTGTCATGAGTGGTGGTTAGGGTATCCAGCAGATGGCGTTAGTTTTGACAGCGATAAGGGCTTCCGGGAACGCATGCTGACGTATATCAAGAACGACGCCATACCAGACGACTCCGAAGACAGCACCGGCGCCTGGTGGAAGTTCTGGGCAGAGGACAAGTTTGCCACCGCTGGAGATGCGGACGATGCCCTTATCAAAACTACGCTTAATGCGGAAAGTGAAGAGATTCAACTGGAGCTGACTAACGGCGCCTCGGAATATGGTGGCGTGATGGGCTCAACCACAGATCATGTTTTGCGAGGAATGCGATCGCTGATTGGAGGTGCAGGATTATTAATTGGTGGTGCCAAAAAGGCTGTAGAGGTTGAGATGGTTCGCCAGGTCGCACCGATGGTGCAGTCCATGGTTCTCCTGATCTTTACGGTTGGTTTACCGTTGCTACTAGCGATTGGTTCTTTTTCTCTAAAAAACATGATTGCATTAACGCTGCTGCAATTTAGCATTATTTTCTGGGGATTCTTATTTGCGCTGGCAGCTTGGCTGGATAACTTCCTATTGTCCGGGCTTTGGTCTGGCGCCGACAAAAATGCCAATATGCTTATGGATACATTAATGCCCAATACCAGCGGCGTTGGTACCCAAATTCTTGCGATCAGTTGGGTGACTTGGATGCTTTATACATTGGCCCCATTGGCATTCACGTATTGCTTAGGGGTAATAGGGATTAAGGCGGGAAGTCTGGCCACTAATGCAATAAATAGTTCTTCAAATGAGATTAGTGGTCAAAGCGGGGCGGGAGTTGGGGTAGCTCAAAAAATTATAACAAAAGGCAAAGGAAAATAAGATTTTTCCTCAATTTATCTTAAGTGGGCGCCCGAGCATATCAAAGCCTGGTGCATCCGGATCGGGAGCTCTGGAGTGATCATATCTCTCTTGATGCTTCCTTTCTTCCGCTTCTTCCTCTGCAGTTGGAGCAACGGAGGCCCAAACAGAGATAAGAACAACAAACATTTTTGCTAAGACGGTTAAAACTGCGATTAGCACCAGACCCGCATGTTTGCCTAACCACCAAATAGCTTTGGCCAATGCCACCAGCATTACACCAATAACTTGGGCTGTCTTGTTCCAGTCAACTTTGTGGGTGTCTTTGGTGATCATGACTCATTCCTGAAGGCATGGGAGGTAGTTTTTAAATATATAGCAGTTTTAGGGTGAATAGGAAGTGAACAGCGTAGATAGTACGCTTTTTGGCGCTTTCTATAGCGTATTCATTCCAGATTGTGTAGTACTTCGAATAATTATCGGGGCCGATAATTGATCAGTCACCAGGTCTCTCTCCATGCTTCTCACATAGTGCTGGGATGAAAGCTGTTGCACCTATTGGTAGGTGCAACATGTAAATAACATGATGAAATTCATTTAAAGATAGTTCCTTGAATTTCTCTCATTAAAACTTCATTCGTTGAATCCTAACGGCGTTTAAAATAGCCAATAACGCCACACCAACATCAGCAAAAACCGCTTCCCACATGGTGGCAATTCCACCGGCACCTAGCAATAGAACAACCACTTTCACACTAAATGCCAAAGCAATGTTTTGCCACACCACTCGCTTGGTTTGTTTGCCGATTGCAATGGCAAGGGGAATTTTGCTCGGCTTGTCGTCTTGAATGACAATGTCTGCCGTTTCTATAGTGGCATCACTGCCCAAGCCACCCATTGCGATACCCACATCACTTAATGCGATCACGGGTGCGTCGTTTACGCCGTCACCCACGAATGCAACAGATTCATTTTTTGCTTTGATTTCTTTTACTTTGTTTACTTTATCTTCCGGTAATAAATCGCCGAATGCATTATTGATACCCAAAGTTTTCGCCACAAATTGGACGACGGTATTTTTATCGCCACTTAACATGGTTGAGTTAATACCCAAAGATTTGAGCGAGTTTATTGTTAATTGGGCGTCTTCTTTTATGGAGTCGGCGATAGTGATGTAGCCTACAAATTGATTATTGTAGGCAACCGCAATAACGGTATAAACGATTGATGCGGGATCAATGTCGTAGCGGATGGAAAATTTATCCAACAATCGAAAGTTTCCGACTAACAGAATTTTTCCATTGACCTCAGCCTTTAATCCGTGACCCGCGATCTCTTCAATATTATTCAGTGATAGGTTGTGATCAACCTCACCCACAAATTGGTGTATTGCTGTCGCGACCGGATGCGTGCTTCGACTTTCCAGCGCGTTGACCATGCCGAGCATCTCATTACGATTAAATCTATCGTTGAAGTTCACATCTTGTACTTTGAATACACCTTCAGTGAGGGTGCCTGTTTTATCCATCACCACATGCTGGATCTTGGCAATTACGTCGAGGAAGTTGCTGCCCTTAAATAAAATGCCATGTTTACTTGCCGCGCCGATGCCACCGAAATACCCTAACGGAATACTGATCACCAATGCACAAGGGCAAGAGATCACGAGGAAAATGAGTGCGCGGTAAAGCCATTCGCTAAACACATAGTTATCAACAAAAAAGTAAGGCAAGGTAGAAATTGCGATAGCTAGAGCCACGACGATAGGCGTATAAATTTTGGCAAACTTTCTGATAAACAATTCAGTCGGCGCTTTTTGTGCAGAGGCGTTTTGTACCAACTCAAGAATGCGGGATAACTTGCTGTCTTTGTATGCGGTAGTGACTTTTACCTGGGCAACACCATTAAGGTTAATCATACCGGCTAGAACAACATCGCCTTTATTTTTTCCGTCCGGTTTGCTTTCACCTGTTAGTGCAGTCGTATCGAAAAAGGCGGTGTTAGAAATTAGCTCGCCATCCAAGGCTAATTTTTCCCCGGCTTTCAGTTGGATAATTTCTCCAATTTCAACGGTTTCTGCTTTGCGGGTAATTGCTTGATTACCTTGTAATACAGTGACTTCATCGGGACGCTGGTCAAGCAAGGTTTTAATATTTGTCTTCGCCCTTCTAACAGCAATATTTTGAAACGCTTCACCCACAGAATAAAACAGCATTACCGCTACACCTTCCGGGTATTCACCAATGGCGAAGGCGCCGATGGTTGCAATTCCCATGAGGAAAAACTCGGAAAAAACATCCCCTTTACGAATACTTTCAAGAGCTTCCTTGAGTACCGGGAAACCAACAGGAATGTATGCGGCGATGTACCAACCGAGCCTTACCCAACCGGTGAACCATGATTGAGGAAAAAAATTATCCAATGTAATGGCGATCAGTAATGCAACCAGACTGATGATCGCTGGTAGAAATAACCTGATATTGCTTGCTTCGGAGCTGCCATGGTCATGATCGTCTTGCAGTGATAGCTGAGTTTCAGCACCACAGCAATCCCCACATTTGGTTTTCTGCTCAGTTGCGTTATTAGAAGTGGGTGCGGTGGAGCAGCTTGTTGGCGTTTTTTGCGTGTGGTTTTCAGATGTATGTTCCATTGGACTTCCTCAACTCATCGAAAATATTTCGGTGTAGATGCCAAGTATGCAGGCGTCATTTCTGTAGCAATAAGCTGGCATGAATAATTAATGCTTGTGAGTGAACCCCATCCACAATGACGGAAAATCTTCCTGGTCGCCGGGTGTTGGGTTTGTAATGAAGATGGCAAGGTTCGTAATCAGTGGTAACTGTTTTTAGCAAAACGCCTTGTTTGTCGAAAATCTGAAATTGCAGTTGACCGCACTCAACGTGCACCTGTTTATGTTCGGGTAATACTTCGCCGGTGAGTATTAAATTTGGGCCTTCGAATAATGCTCCAATATTTAAACTCAAATGATGCTGTTTCAATTGATCAGTTTTAAATATCACTTGCGTATTTTCTTGAGATGTTAATTGACAAGCACTTAACAATATCGGGAAAAGTAGTAACGCTATTAGCCGTGTAAAAGACTTCATAATGAATTCTCCGGTGAAGCGAATTTGATTAAGACCAGATGCGCTTGGTCAATGAACTGCAGAAAATCGTTTCAGATATTTCCAGTCGGTAAAGCGTGTTCAATAGCGCTAACGTACAAAGGCAATTGCCACCGGTGTTTTGCACCAGTGGCGTTTTTGTTACTAGTCAGTTTCGCGATGAGCCATACGATAAAGCCCGGGTAATACGAGTAAGGTCAAAATGGTGGACGAGATAATTCCGCCAATCACCACGGTAGCCAGCGGGCGCTGAACTTCAGCACCGGTACTGGTGTTCAATGCCATCGGCAGGAATCCCAATGCAGCAACCAGCGCGACCATCAGGATCGGTCGTAGGCGCAACATGGCGCCTTCCCGGATAGCTGAATCGATAGCCAAGCCATTTCTCAAACCATCACGAAAGGCAGATACCATCATGACCCCGGTCAACACCGCGACCCCGGACAAAGTGATGAAGCCTACCCCGGCCGTAATGGATAGCGGAATGTCCCGCAACCACAGGAAAATCACCCCACCGGTTAATGCGAGCGGTACTCCACTGAATACCAGCAAGGCATCTTTGGCGGATCCAAAGGTCATCATGAGCAATGCAAAAATCATCAGCAGTGTCAGTGGGACCAATAACCCTAACCGCTCGGATGCCGATTGCAGCTGCTCGAAGGTACCGCCGTATTCCAGCCAATAACCGGGAGGTAACTTCACTTGTTGGCCGACTTTTTCCTGAACTTCGGTTACAAACCCGCCCAGATCGCGACCAGTTACATTGGCACTGACAACCAGGCGGCGCTTGCCGTTTTCGCGGCTGATCTGGTTTGCGCCAGGGGCAAGGTTAAGACGGGCTACTTCACCCAGTGGTACGTATCCACCGTCCGGTAGTGGAATGGGAAGATAGGACAATGCGGTAAGGTCATTGCGTTGCTTCTCGGGAAGTCTCACCACCAATCCAAAACGCTGATCGCCTTCAAAGATCTGGCCGGCCTCCTCACCACCGGTTGCTGCTGCCAGCGTATCTTGCAGGTCCGCCATGTTGATGCCGTAGCGCAGCAGTAAATCCCGATCAGCATCAATAGACAGCAACGGTAAACCGTCGGCCTGTTCTACCTTTACGCCATCTGCGCCCTTGATGCTGTTAAGCAAACTCGCAATCTGGTTGCCGGAAGCCAATAGCTGATTCAGATCATCACCGTAGATCTTGATCCCCAAGTCCGAACGTACCCCGGAAATGAGTTCGTTAAAGCGCAATTGGATCGGTTGGCTGATTTCGTAGGCGTTACCTGGCACTTTGGCCAGTTGCGTTTCAATGGCTTCCAGGATTTCCGCTTTGGATTTGTCCGGATCCGGCCAATCCGCTTTGTCTTTCAGCATGACGTAGCCGTCTGAAATGTTGGGCCCCATAGGATCACTCGCAACCTCGGCGGTACCCACCCGTGAGAAGAACGTTTTGACCTCGGGAACAGCCATCACCGCTTTCTCCACCTGAAATTGCATCTCTAGGGATTGGGTGAGGCTGGTACCGGGAATACGCAACGCTTGCACGGCGATATCACCTTCATCAAGGTTGGGAACAAATTCGGTTCCCATCCGCGATGCCAGCCAGCCGGATCCAATCACAAACACGATGGCTCCAGCCAAAATAGGAACACGGCGTTTGAGTGCAAAATCGAGTGTTGGAACGTAAGCCGCTTTGGATTTGGCTATCACGCGGTTTTCTTTTTCCTCGATCTTGCCGGTCATACACAAGGCGAGCGCCGCCGGCACAAATGTCAGGGAAAGAATGAGCGCCGCGATTAACGCCATGATCACTGCGAAAGCCATTGGTGTGAACATTTTTCCTTCCACACCGGTGAGCGCGAGAATCGGAATGTTCACCAGAATCACGACGAGAACGCTGATCAAGCTGGGCGTGAATACTTCGCGGGTTGCACTGAACACGATGTGTAAGCGTTCCTCCACATCCAGAAGTCGTCCCAAATGGTGTTGGCGTTGTGAGAGTCGCAACAGGCAGTTCTCCACAATGATCACGGCCCCATCGACAATCAGACCAAAATCCAGTGCACCCAGGCTCATCAGGTTGGCGCTGACTTTGGTTTGCACCATCCCCGTCATTAGCATCAGCATCGAGAGCGGAATAACCATGGCGGTCAGTAATGCGGCGCGAACATTGCCAAGCATCACGAGCAGGACGACAACAACCAGGATCGCACCTTCCACCAGGTTTTTTTGCACAGTGGCGATGGTTTTCTCCACCAGTACCTTACGGTCGTACACGGCATCGGCGGTTACACCTTTGGGTAAGGTGCGATTGATTTCCTCAAGCTTGGCTGCAACCGCGTGAGAAACCGTTCGACTGTTCTCACCGACCAGCATCACCGCAGTACCGAGCACCGTTTCCTCGCCGTCACGAGTGGCTGCACCGGTGCGCAACTCTTTGCCCAATCCCACAGACGCGATATCGCCAATCGTGACCGGGACACCATCGCGACGACCGACGATAACTTTTTTGATGGCCGGAATATCGGAGAGCTGCCCCGGAGCACGTATCAGGTACTGCTCACCGTTTTTCTCGATGTAACCTGCCCCGATGTTGGTGTTGTTTTTTTCCAGCGCATTCACCACATCATCAAACACAATCCCGTAAGCCAGCATCAATCCCGGATCCGGGGTGATGTGGAATTGTTTTTCGAATCCACCGATGGTGTTCACTTCAGTGACGCCAGGTACCAGACGCAATTGCGGACGGATTACCCAGTCTTGCAGGGTACGCAACGCCATCGCATCGTAGGGTTGTCCATTGGACTGGCGCGCTTTTGGGTCGGCGTGAACTGAGTAGTGGAAGATTTCACCAAGACCCGTAGCAACCGGTCCCATCTCGGGCTCGATACCGGCGGGCATTTGGCTTTTAGCCTGTTGCAAACGCTCGTTGAGAATATTGCGTGCGAAGTAGATATCGGTCCCGTCTTCGAATACCACAGTCACCTGCGATAAGGCATAACGCGAGAGTGATCGGGTGCTTTCGACGTGCGGTAAACCTGCAATCGCGACTTCCACCAGGTAAGTAATGCGTTGCTCAACTTCAAGTGGCGAGTAACCGGGTGCTTGTGTGTTGATCTGGACTTGTACGTTGGTGATATCCGGTACCGCATCAATCGGCAACCGGTTGTAATTCCATACACCGGCAGCTGAGACCACAAGGACAAAAAAGATAATCAGCCAACGACGGGCGATGGAAAATTTAATCAATGCATCAACCATGGTTGTATCTCCACAATTGATTGCATGCTACGCGTTGCATAGCAGAAAGACCCTTAGTGTTCATGCTCTGCGCTCTCCTTGCCCAAATCTGACTTGAGGATAAAACTGTTGGTGGCAACATAGGTATCGCCAGCAGCCAAGCCGGAGACAATTTCGGTATACACGCTGTCTGCGCGCCCCACCTGGACCGAACGGGGCTCAAATCCATCCGCTTCCCGAACGAATACCACGGTTTTTCCTTCATGGGTTTGCAAGGCTTCATTGCGTACCGCGACAGTAACTTTGGTTTCCGCCAGGGTTACTTCAGCATTCACGAAGTGACCTGCGAACCATTGGCCCTCTGCGTTATCAAGGGACGCCCGCGCGGTCGTTGATTGGTTTGCCGGATTGGCATAAGTGCTCACATAAATTACAGAGCCTTCACCGGATATACCGCGTTGGGGTTGCGCCACCCGGACTGCCTGCCCGGATTTTACTTGAGCGATATCGCGGGGAAACAGCGTCAGGTCCACCCACACGGTTGACGTGTTCGCGATGGTAAAGAGCGGCGCGTCCGTGGTTTGTTCACCCATTGCACCTTGGCGATCCGTGATGATCCCGCTGATGGTTGCCGTTACGGAATACACTTTAAGGCTTTCGTTACTTTCGATGGTTGCTAATACGTCACCTGCTGCCACTCGGTCACCGGGCTTGCGATTCAGTTGGCGTATGATGCCGGGGAAACGAGCGGTAACTTGCTGGATACCATCGGCACTGGGTGTGATCACCCCATACAGAGGAAGGGTCTGGCGAATGGCAATTGGGCCGGCCTTGACGACCTGGATGCCGGTGTTGCGCAATTGCTCGTTGGATAAAGTGATTTTGCCTTCTTCATGACCACCGTGTTCATTTTTGTCGTCATCACCGTGCTCTTTCTCGCCTTTACCATGATCATCTTCATCACCGTGATCGTGAGCTTCTTCGCTGTCCTCATCATGAGCAGCCGGTTTAGCCGCTGCTTTCAGTGTTTGTTTGGCTTCGGTTGCCGGTTTGCCTGTCTCTGCTGCACTCGCCAAATAAATATCAACAGCGAACATACCGATTATTAAGGCGGCGAGCAGCCCGATGATTAACCAGGGTTTCAGGGATTTTTGTTTAGTTGTTTTCATGGGGTAACCTCAATATTTTTCTCAGTCAGGGCAACGCCTGTAAGCCGTTCCAATTCGATTCGCGTTTGTTGCACGCGCTCTGCCGCATCCACTACCGCCAATTGGGCATCGAGTAATTCGCCCTGGGCGAGGGTGAGTTCCAGGTAGCTGTAGCGCCCCTGTTCAAATCCATCGCCGGTTGCCTTCAGTGCGCGGCGTAGTGCCGGAATGACCTCATTGCGTAAGGTGCCAAGTTCGTTAATTGCCTGTTGCTGTTCATCCGCAAGGCCAATCAATTCAGCTTCCAACCGGATACGCGCGCTGTCATGGGCTTGCTGTGCTCCCGCTTGTTGGGCAGTTGCAGTAGCCAAAGCTCCCGACGCCCGGCGACCTGAGCTGAGCGGAACGCTTACACTAACCACGGCTGCTGAATCGCCACTGTCCTGAAGCCGGCGCACGCCCGCGCTCCACTCAACATCACCGCGACGATTCGAGCGCGCTTCACGCAGTTCGGCACTACGCACATCGATTTCACTGGTAAGCAGCAATAGATCCGGATTGTTAGCTAACCGGGATTGAAGGTCGGAAAGAGGCACTGACGGCGGTAGCGCGTACAGGTCACCCTGTACGATTTGGAAGTCAGGAGTGGGATCCGCCCATTGGGCAGATAAGAGCAGACGCTCACGACGTACTGCTTGTTCTGCCTGTTTTAGAGCAACGTTTGCACGGGCAAGACTGGCTTGCGCGCGCAATACTTCCGCTTCGGGTAGCCGACCGGCTTGAACCTGACGACGCAAAGACGTGAGCGTATCCTGGGCAATACGATTAGCTTCGGTATGCAGTGCCAGTTGTTCTTGCGCTGCCACGAGCGCCAGAAATTGGCGAGTTACACCAGATAGCACATCCAGCGTTAAGACACGTTGCTCGGTTTGCAATTGCTGTTGGCGCGCGGTAACTACGCCTAAACGTGCATCGCGTTTTCCGCCGAGTTCAATTACCGAAGATACGGCGATGGTAAGTTCGGCCGCATCGGTTCCGCGTAATTCGCCAGAGCCCGCTACGTTTTCAAGCTCGGCGCCGACGCGAAACTCGGGTCGTAACCCTGCCGATTGCTGTTCGCCAGTTAATGCATCAGCTTTAAACTGATACGCCGATAGTTGAGGATTGTGTTCAATCGTCGCGCGGATGGCTTCATCAAGCGTAAGCGACGTGGTTGGTGCTGCCAGCCCAGCCGGGGCATGACACAACACCGCAATCGCGGAACCTGCGATTGCTTTCTGAAAAAAATGCATGGTTTTACTCCAGCCAAAAATCATGATCCGACGATGTGCATTCGGATCGTTTAACCCCAGTTTTCAGGGCGATTAAATAGAATCAGGCTGGGATAGCAGGAGGTGCCCGCAACGGTGGCCGCATACCGACACTGTGTCGTGTACGTGGGGATGTAATGGATTGGATGGTGAAAGTCGTTCCGCGTGTTTGCAGAACAATGACCAACGCCAGGAAGACAGGGAGGAAAAGATCGAGTTTGAACGTTTTGATAAGCGCTGATTGAGACTGCTCAATATCGACGTCCTGATGGGCTTCACTGTGGTTATGAACTGTATGGCCACCCAACATATCTACATGGAGAGAAACGGGAGGCTCTTTGCCATCAAAACAAAAATGCCCGTGCACACCGCTCCAGCTCATTAAGAGCCACAAGAGCAATGAGATCATGGCATAAGATCGATAGCGCAATACGGGTTTCACCACGTCAGCATCCGGTCGTGTGAAGAGTATGTCTCCACGTGTGTTTTGAAAAAGCTTAACAGTAAATCATTCATGCCGCTTAATCCGGCTGGTTAATCCGTAAAAACTGTCACTGATTGTCGCAGCGCTGGTTAAAGGATAGCCAAAGTAAGTGTAGCCACTATAAACTCTATAGTTACTAGAGGGTCAAGTGGGAGAATCGTTCGATGAAAATTGGAGCCTTGGCTAAACAAATCGGCTTATCGGTTCAAACGATCCGGTTCTATGAGCAGGAAGGACTGGTGTCAGTACCACAACGTACAGAAGGTAATTACCGTCTTTACGATGCCGAGTCGTTACGGCAATTGGGGTTTATCAAACAATGTCGGAATCTGGGCCTTACCCTCGATGAAATTCGTGAATTGATAAAACATCAGGCAACACCGGAAGAGGCCTGTGGGGAGATCAACCACATTGTTGATGCACATGTGCAGGAAGTTGATGCGCGTATCGCTGAATTAACGGCATTGCGCGACCAGTTAATCAGTCTTCGAACACGGTGTAATAGTTCGCGGGCGATTAAGGATTGCGGGATATTGCAGGCACTCACCACGTTGGAGCGAAGTGCAGAATAAGAAGACGTTGCCTCGTGTTCCTGTCAAATAGCAATCTTTTCTTCTATGGTCGTTGCGCCTGCAAGCATTTAATTTCAATTGATTGACTGTGCGAGTGGTAGGCGGCCAGGTGCTGCCAGATCGATCCTAAAGGCATAGGTATCGCTGAGTCCGAACACCAGCAAAATTATTACGATGGCGATTTTCCACCACAGCTTTTCAATCAACATCGTTATTGCCATTAACATGCCCACTCGATCTGCCCCGTTGGGGCTCATGTCTCCTCTAACTTCTACAGGAAGCTTTTTATCGGGCGTTTTCATTACTGTGGTTTCCTCACTCTGGCAGCACGCTTAAACAGGGTTAGCCTCTGGAACGCTAAGGCAGTTGACGCATACTAGCCTGCCTTCACGACCTCAAATTTGGCACCTTTCCGAAACCGGAAATCCTTCAATGGGCTTTCCCGGTATGGTTCCCATTACAACTGTATCGGCGGTGTAAGTAATTTTGCGCGCGCAAAAAATTTGACTTATGGCTGGTCGTGAATAAGTCATTGGGGTATCAAATATTCGAATAAACATATATATTAAATTTCGTATGTTTTTTTAGCGAGTCAGCGAAGGTGCAACCGATGATTGACCCCCTGCAATTTTTCAAATGCTTGGCCGATGAAACCCGCCTCAAGTCGTTGATTCTTATCCACTCTGAGGGCGAGTTATGTGTTTGTGAGCTGATGGAAGCGCTGGAGGAGATTCAACCCAAAATCTCCCGTCACCTGGCGCTATTGAGAGAACATCGAATCGTATTGGATCGACGCCAGGGACAATGGATTTATTACCGATTAAACCCGGAACTTCCAGACTGGGCCAAATCCGTCATTTCTGAAACTACGCAATCCAACCCCGCCTACATCAAGGCCAATCTCAAAAAACTGTGTTGCATGGGTGACCGCCCTGAACGCGCCAAGTCATGCTGTTGAACAGTTAAGGTGATGTCGTGAATAACCAAGAATCGCAATTAGATGACCTTCCAAATATTGCAGAAGGCCTGCTGCCGGTACCGCTGATAAAGCCAATGGAAAGCAGCGCTCATAAACCCCGAATTTTGTTGTTATATGGATCCAATCGGAAGCGATCTTTCAGTCGGCTCCTGACGGAAGAGGCCCAGCGCCTTCTCAATTACTTTGGTGCCGAGACGAGGATATTTAACCCTTCCGGATTGCCTCTTCCGGATGATGCGGATGATACGCACCCCAAAGTACTGGAATTGCGTGAATTAGTGCTTTGGTCGGAAGGCCAAGTCTGGTGCTCACCAGAACGCCATGGCGCGATGACTTCCGTGTTCAAAGCCCAGATCGACTGGATACCTTTATCAATGGGTGCAGTACGTCCAAGCCAGGGGAAGACTTTGGCGGTGATGCAAGTCAGTGGCGGTTCGCAATCATTCAACGCCGTTAATCAAATGCGAATTTTGGGACGCTGGATGCGTATGTTCACCATTCCCAATCAATCGTCAGTTGCCAAAGCATTTCAGGAGTTCGATGAGCACGACCGCATGAAACCATCGGCGTTTTATGATCGCTTGGTGGATGTGATGGAAGAATTGATGAAGTTCACCTTGTTATTGCGTGAGCACAGTCCGTATCTCGTTGATCGCTATTCCGAACGGGTTGAGTCAGCTGAGGCACTTAGCATGCGCGTTAATCAATCAACTATTTAATCAGGCATCAAGCATGAAAAAAATAAAAGTAGGCATTAATGGTTTTGGCCGCATTGGCCGCCTGGTGTTGCGCGCCTCATGGCGCTGGCCCGAATTCGAATTTATTCAGATCAATGATCCCGCTGCTGATACGGAAACCTACGCACATTTATTGAAGTTCGATTCAATACAGGGCACTTGGCCAGAGGATGTTTCTGCTGATAACGGAAAGATAATCATTAATGGAAAAGCAATTCGCGTTATCACGAACAAAGCTATTGCTGAAACGGATTGGTCAGAATGTGATGTCGTGATTGAAGCCAGTGGCAAAATGAAATCGGTAGCTACTCTGCAAGCTTATCTTGATCAAGGCGTTAAGCAGGTTGTGGTCAGTGCACCGGTCAAAGAACCAGAAGCATTGAATATTGTGATGGGCGTGAATCACCATTTATTTAATGTGGCGGAAAATCGTATTGTGACAGCAGCATCTTGCACCACGAATTGCCTTGCACCGGTAGTAAAAGTAATTCATGAGAAGCTTGGTATTCGCCATGGCTCTATCACCACAATTCATAATTTAACAAATACCCAATCAATTCTGGACCAGCCTCATAAGGATCTACGCCGCGCGCGTTCCTCGGGTTCCAATTTAATTCCTACTACAACCGGATCAGCAACTGCCATAGCCGAAATATTTCCGGAATTACGCGGTCGTTTGAATGGCCACGCGGTAAGAGTTCCATTGGCAAATGCCTCGTTAACGGATTGTGTATTTGAGGTTGAACGAGCTACCACAGTAGAAGAAGTCAACGGTTTATTGAAAGCGGCCAGCGAAAACGAATTAAAAAATATTCTAGGTTATGAAGAACGTCCGTTGGTTTCCAATGATTATTGCGGAGATCCACGCTCATCGATTGTTGATGCCTTATCAACGATGGTCATCAATGGCACTCAATTGAAGATTTACGCCTGGTATGACAATGAGTGGGGTTACGCAAACCGCACAGCGGAGTTGGCAAAATTGGTTGGACTTGCCAATTAAGGTGATCAGCTCATGACAACAGCAGGCGCAGGCAAAAAGTTAAGTGCAGACGTAAAACAATATCTGGTTGTGACAGGCAATTATTGGGCATTCACCTTAACCGACGGCGCATTACGCATGTTGGTGGTATTGCATTTCCATCAACTGGGCTATGCCCCCTTACAAATTGCCGCGCTGTTTTTGTTTTATGAAATCTTCGGTGTGATCACCAACTTGGTGGGGGGGTATCTGGGCGCCCGCATCGGGCTAAACAGCACCATGAACATTGGTTTGGGCCTGCAAGTGATTGCACTATTAATGCTCGCCATACCCACCGTTATATTAACCCCGCTGTGGGTTATGGGCGCGCAAGCTATTTCCGGTATCGCGAAAGATTTAAATAAGATGAGCGCAAAAAGCACGATCAAATTACTCGTGCCAAGCGATCAGCAAGGCAAATTGTTCAAATGGGTTGCATTGCTTACGGGATCTAAAAATGCGCTCAAAGGTGTCGGGTTCTTTCTTGGCGGCGCGCTGCTGGCATTGTTAGATTTTGTTGGTGCTGTTGTGGCCATGGCGGCGGTATTGGGTGTTATCTGGATAGCAAGCTTATTGTTGTTGAAAAAGGACTTGGGCAAAGCAAAACAGAAACCGAAGTTCCGCGAATTATTTTCCAAAAGTCGTGCGGTTAATATTTTATCGGCTGCGCGTTTATTTTTATTTGGTGCACGAGACGTCTGGTTTGTTGTTGCACTACCAGTCTTTTTGAGCAGTCAATTGGGGTGGAGCTTCTGGTGGGTTGGCGGCTTTCTCGCTATCTGGATTATCGGTTACGGTTTTGTCCAATCCATTGCCCCGGTATTAATTAATCAAGGTGAAAATAGTGCGCCAGGTGGATTACATGTATTTGTCTGGGCATTGATACTGACGGGTATTCCTGCTGCCATTGCGTTGGGATTCAATTCATCACTTCCAATCGAAGCGGTGCTGATTGGCGGCCTTTTAATTTTCGGCGCAGTGTTTGCAATCAATTCCTCATTGCATAGCTACCTGATTGTGAATTACGCAAAAAGCGATGGTGTTTCCCTGGATGTAGGGTTTTATTACATGGCGAATGCACTGGGCAGATTAGTAGGAACATTGTTGTCTGGCTGGATTTACCAAACCGAGGGATTAGTCGCGTGCTTGTGGGTATCAAGTGCGTTTATTGGATTAGCGGCATTGATCTCGTTGGGGTTGCCGCGCACCGTCAGTAATAATTGAGCGGGTTAAAAATATGACAAACAACAATGCAAGCTGTGAAACTCCAAGATGCGAATCGCTAAGCAGTATGATTGCGACTCGCTTGAATGAAGATTGTTTTTGCCAAACGTTAGACCGGGAACGCCTGGACTATGTTCTTAGGCATGATCAGCTACAAGGAGATGTGCTGGCGCAGCACCCGCAACTGTTTTCCAACATTGCCACGTTTGTTTCCCGCACACAATTTACGTCAATTAAAAACGCGATAGAAGCGATTGAGCGTACGATTGCTCTTCCGGCATTTAATGATTCTGTAATGCACGAAGCACATTCCCATGCCCGTGTTAACCATGGCCCCAAGGGTGCCTTCATGGGTTATGATTTCCATTTGTCTACCGATGGTGCCAGACTCATCGAAATTAATACCAATGCTGGCGGCGCATTTTTAAATGCGATATTAATAGGCGCACAGAAAGCATGCTGTCCTCCTATGGAGGATACACTGCACAGCCAAACGCAAAAACTATTCGACGACTTCGTTTCAATGTTCCGGAATGAGTGGCAATTGCAGCGTGGAGATAAGCCACTACGTCGAATTGCTATCATCGATCATAGTCCGGAGACACAGTTCCTTTATCCCGAATTTGTAGTCGCACAGAGTTTATTCAATAGTCATGGAATCGACGCCATTATTGTTGATCCGCAAGAACTCGCATACGAAAACCAGGTGCTGTCCCATCATCGACAACCCATTGATTTAGTCTATAACCGATTAACCGATTTTTATCTCACTGATCCAATCAATATTGCTTTGCTCAATGCGTATCTATCAGGGAATGTAGTCGTCACACCCAATCCATATCATCACGCACTTTACGCAGACAAACGCCATCTGATCATCTTAAGCGATAGATCAGCATTGGACGCGTTGGGTTGCAATCCGGATGATGCCAGGACATTGATCGACAGCATCCCCTCCACCATATCAGTGACAACAGAAAATGCCTCGGAATTATGGTCTGGGCGAAAAGGATTATTTTTCAAGCCTGCTTGCGGCTACGGCAGTAAAGCCACATATCGCGGAGATAAACTCACAACAAAAGTTTGGAGAGATATTGTTGCTGGCAATTACGTTGCGCAAACGTCAGTGTGGCCGAGTGAGCGTGCTATTTTATTGGATGGTGTGGAGAGTGCGTTAAAAATGGATATTCGCGCATACAGCTATGATGGAAAAATTCAATTGTTAGCAGCACGTTTATATCAAGGGCAAACAACAAATTTTCGCACGCGTGGCGGTGGTTTTGCGCCGGTTTTTATATTGTGATAAGAACTATCAAAAGTGTGCATTCGAAAATATTAAATTTAGGGTTTGAAGAGCAAGTTTTTACTTCCCATTTATCGATACGATTAAGTTGGATTCAATTGCTGCACTACGTAGATAATCTTTGATTTCAGGAAGACTCCAGTGCATTGGTAAATTGTAGTATTTTAAAAAGGTATGACGAGCTTCATTGCTTGTTAGAAACTCCGTCCGACGCTTTACTTGTTCATACGAAAACTGTGAAGCATCTCCAAAGTAGAGTTCGTAATTACTAATAACGCCCTGGCGTTTGCCTGGGTAAGTTTTTGCGAATTTTTCCAGCTGGTTGCGGATATGTTCCATATCATTACTGTCTGTAATGATGTTTTCCTCAGTATAGTAATGGAGCACCTGCTGTCTGTATCGTGCGCTATTGAAAAATAAAACGCGCAACCGCTTGTGCTTTGAGTCTAGTAGCGACTCATCGCCAAAAAGCCATGTAAAAGTGTTATCCGGAATTTTCTCTGAATGCTCACGCTCTGAAACTGCATCATTGAGTGCATCAAAAAAATCTTTACCTTCAAGATCTTTTAATTTTGAAGCATCGATCCCCTTTGACTCAAGTCGCTCACGTTCACTTATAGTGAAGATATCAAACTCTGGTACATCGTCGTGTAGGGCTTTGGCTTTGTATGCCATAAACAGGCTTTCTGCAAAGCCTTCATTCAAGCCGCGAACGTCATACAATGTTCGCTTCACAATCATGTATTCGTTATGGGTCAAAGGTCTGTACGGCATAATTTGTTATCCTCAACCTGCAGTCGTTTATATGGATTGCCATTGTCCTGCCTAACCAATTGAATATAGGCGCCCACCATAACAATCCAGATAATGACGATCATTGCCAGAAAAAATAAAAACGTTATTTCCTGGTTGTTAAACACATTTAACACAGACACCGTTCTGCTCCTTCGGATACATTAGTCTTATTCAGCAGCTGGCGTCCTGGGAGGTTTTCAATATACGGTAGATTGTAGTACGCCCTAATTTATGCGTTTTCACCAATTCTCCGATTGTCTTCCCCTGGGCGCGCTCAAGTCGAATAAGTTCCTCCTTAGCATAGTCAGACAGTTTCGGCCTTCCAAATTTCACGCCATTACACGTAGCTTTCTCGATACCCTCTCTTTGCCGCTCTGCACGCAGTTGTGTTTCAAATTCGGCGATGGCTGCGAGTAGGGTAAAGGTAAGTTTTCCGGTAGGTGTTGAGGTATCAATATGCTGATCCAACACGTGTAAGTGAATACCTTCCACTTCAAATCGTTCGGATATGTTGACCAGTTCATGTACTGACCTGGCTAATCGATCCAGGCGAGTAATCACCAGTGTATCTCCCTCCCGGAGATAATTCATACAGGCCTTGTATTCCGGTCGTGCTTTTTTGGTACCGCTAAGCTTCTCCCGATAAATACGTTCGCAACCAGCGGCCGTCAATTTGTCCAGCTGGATCTCCAGGCTTTGTCCAATGGAACTGACGCGTGCGTACCCGATTTTCGCCATATGTTCCAAAAGTCGCCAATAGTTTATGGAAAGCCAATTATGGCACTACTTTTGGGACGGTCAATAGAGGGTGTCCCAAAATGTGTACTTTTTGGGATGAAAGTGACCGTTTGATAAGGGGTTGCGTTACTGAATAGTTGACAGGTCTGTCAGTAAGGAACTATATTTTGATCAAATTTGAGCAATCGCTAAAAGTGCTTATCTAAATTGATTGACTTCCCTCAACGGTAGCTCCAAATGGCTCCCATACTAAACAGCAAACAGGCACAGCAAGACCAATATTTGCGGTCTCTTAAAGAAGCTTCGTCTGCCGAAAAGGCCAAGATTGTGCTTAACAATTCGGGCTTTGCTGCTGCTATCCATCGCAATCGCCAATCGGTATCTGTTCGGTTTGGTCGATAATTACATCGCTCTTATTCAATGATCGACATTGAGTCTCTTGCCATTGAGATGGCTGCCTTATTTAAAGAAGAATCGGATGACAGTGCTATCTTAGTGGCCGGGCAAGCTTTGGCTGCTTGGGGCGTTTACTATCTAAGCGATAAGGTTCCGTTTGAACAGCTGTCAGCTCTTGCAAGTCGTGATGTGGATTTTTACAACACTAGGACGGCAGAAGTTAAAAAATATGCATCGCTAATGGCCGATTATTTAAGTAAACATGGCTTACAGATGGATGTTTTTTACCCTGAACCAGGAGATGCAACAATTAACGTAGGGAAGTGGTTAATAAAAGAGTCTTCACCAGGGCAAGAGCAAAGCGAACCGGTGGAGATTGATTTTATAAACTTTATTAGTGGACTAAATAATAATGAGATTAGTAGAAATGTGGATGTTTTCACTATAGGTGAGAAGTCATTCGAGATACTCAGTCCCGTTCTTTGCTTAAAAGCGAGAATCAATAATTTATTGAATTTATATCCCTTGATTGGAAAGTCAGCTGAGCGGATGGAAAATGAGGAGCAAAGAATTAAGTTAGGAATACAGATTGTTAGATGCCATTTGAATGAATTGATCCTACAGGCAAACCTTCCTAGGCTCGCACATACCAGAGCTGGTCAAATTTTGGAAGTTGCCAAGTCCGCAAACGGTCGCCGCCTTTTTGCGGAAAAAGGAATTTCGGTACTCGATGCAATTCCCTCTAATGGTTTGCATGAAAAATTTTACAATATCAGCATGCAAGATGCTGAGCGAAAAATGAAGCGAAACTCTGAATCCTAGTCGTTTACCTCCCGCCCTGTATTGCTGATGATCAGATCCAAGCTCTGTTATTCTCTTTCGAAAAAAGCGGTTTGAAAAAGGAAAAGCTATGTCTTCATTTATTAGTCCACATTTTTATAGCGAAAAATTGGACTCTCCTAATGTTGATGATCTCATCGATGTGTACGAAGACCGAATTCAACATTGGATCGTTGAACCAGCCAAACTGATTGCCAATACAGAGCATGGTGGTCCTGCTGCCTTTTGCATTTTACTGACTTATTTTGAAAGTGCATGGAGTTTCGCGCAGGGTAAATCATCACATCGAAACTCCAAAGAATATTTTATAAATGGATTTGCTGATGTTTTTAAGGCTTCTGGATACCCTGAATATTTCCTTTATCGTACAGGTGAAATCATTTATGTGGATGCTAGATGTGGCTTTTTTCATGATGGTTTATTTCGTGGGAAAATCTTTTTTGCGGAAATGAATAAAGATATAGTTATTACTCTACCAAAACGTGATGGCAGACTTGATTTAGATGGAGAAATTCAATCAATTATAATTGAGCCTAAACGTTGTGCGGATGCAATTGAACGTCACCTCCAAACAACTATCCGCGAACTTCGAAAAGCCAGCAACGATGAGCAAAGAAAAGTCTTTTTTGATTTTTTCAAGTCCCGATGTGATTGGGATAGCCCAGGGCCGATGGTAGCGATTCAACCGGTTAGATGAAATATGAAACTACAAATTGTTGCTCTTATCAGATCAGGTGTTAACTATGGATGATGAATCATTTGAGATAGAGGCGTGGTTGAATTCAAGGCCGACTCTTGCAGAAGAGCGTAATCATCCTAACCATTGGTATAACCGCGCTTCGGATTTACATGCGTCAGCTGGAGCACTTTGGCATAGTATGGGTGATGGTCATGCTAATATTTCCCGGCAGCTTGGCTTGGGTGACGAATTTAGTCTTTCAGTGGCATGTTATCCCGTTTATCTAATGCTAAGCGGTCTAGCATTGGAGTTGATAATTAAAGCGGTTCTTGTTCAGAGAAAAATCGAGCTTAAAAAAATTGATAATAAACATCAGTTGTCTGAGTTAGTAAGGCTTCTTGACATAAAACCGACTCGCCAGGAGCTACAGGTTTTAAAACTCTATCAGGAAAACATTGTATGGGCAGGAAGGTATCCAACTCCTCGCACACATATCGATGAGAAATTGAAACAATATTGGTCTCTATCAAGCGAAGTGTTAACGTCACCCGTTGAAAAGTTCAATACCATAGAATTAAGGCAGTTCAATGGGGCCACTGATTGGGAGGAGTTCACAAAATTGTGGCGCTCTTATGCATCGCTCTTTAGGCGTGACTTGTGTTGATTCTGCATTGCTTATTGAATGCTCCTAAAAGTGTCACGCAACAAGAAGCTAAAAAATGAAACATGAAGATATAGAGGCTCTAATCGATCAGTTGAATACTGGAGATCCGCAGAAGCTGATTTTTATATCGACCTTATCAGACAAGGTCGATTTAGCTAAGGTTTGGTCCGAGGAGCCGAAGGGAGTTGGGTGTGAAAACTCATACACATTCTACCTTGTCAGAGCAGAAGGTATTTATATCGGGGCAGTATTTGATATGGGGAATGACTTACACGTGTTTGTTAAACCTGAACATCGTGGGCAGGGACATTTGAGCAGCGCAATGCATCAGACTATATTTCCGTATCTCTTCCAAAAAGGTAGGAGCGTGCAATTTCTCACCTTTGAAGATCCAAAGATTGGGCAGTACTTGGAAAAATGTTGGGGCTGTGAAATTAACTCATACCGCACAGCGAGCAAGTCTTTGTCCGTTTATGATAGCTTGCCATTGATTGAGTCGAGTAAAAGAGATTTGACTAAGTGGGAATTTGACTTAGTTGCCACATATCTGGACCGTGCGCGATTGTATGTGTTAATGGCTGCGGAACAACTTGAGTGTGTTCGTGGTGAAGGATGCGATGAAGGACTGAGAGAATTCGCTTCAGATGTAAGTTATGTGAGGGAAGATGTTGTTGATTCTATTATAACCGCACAAAAAGCCAGTTTTATCTGACAGCGATTAGTTTGATTGAAAAAGGCCTCCCTTTAATTTAAGGGAGGCCTCAACTTTTCCCAGGATCATGGCTTTTAAAATCAAAAAATTGAATGAATAGAATTCATTGCAAATCCGTGATCATTTTCTTTCAGCCAATCAACCAGTTTATTGTATTGCGCTAACACCATGGATTTTGAAAATGTTTTGTCTGAAAGCTTATCGCTCACTCTTACATCACATAATCCAGTATCACTGTTCAGCGTAAGATTAACTTCATGACGAGCATTTGCGGAAAAGGACGTTTGGTTAGCCATAATTGTCTCCAGGAGTGGTTGGGGGGTCTCCCCAAAAATCCTGTTTCCAGACATCTTGGGGAGAACCCCCAACCGGCTAAAGCCAATTAGGGTTCGTGCTTATCGCTTGAAGCGCTCTTTTACCGTATTCATGGCAAAGATGTGCTCGTGCTCCTTAAGAAACTCCACAATTTCATTATAAGTTAATAGCGAAAACTCACCTTCAAAATCATTGTCGGGGACTCGAGAGTCCGTAACATGCATTTTGATGGTTGCGCCAAACTTTGCTTTGATAGTGCGGAATTTACCAACGTTGAACGTATGTTCCATGATGTGACTCCTAACTTTAAAAAATAGTTGGAGTCAGGCCGACCCTGAGTGGGGAGGATTGAACTCCCCGGTGAGTGGCTATGATGAAGGTAGAGGGCAAGCTTGCGCTTAGCTGCATAAGGCCCTATGTGCAGCAAATTAAGGGCAGTGAAGGATGTCACTGGGCATTTTGCAGTTCAAATATAGCGCTCAACTTCAAGGGCATCAAGTAGTTGTTGATTGGATGGCTGCGTCTGAAATTATGTTATTGCTATTTTTAGCATCTGAGAGTTCTCTGTAATCAACGGTCGATTACTAAATAATTTATGAAAAAATTGCCAAATTATCTATGGGGGCGACCCATGTATCTCACAAGATAATAAAAACGGTACTGTTTGATAGTGGCCCATTACTCAATCTTCCTGGTAATTCTGATTTCCTATGGGGACACTTATTGCGATTTTGACGTAGACGGTAAACGAATTATTAGATTATGCTTTACAAAGTTCTCAAGTAATTTATTCCTATGGTCATTAAACACCGTCACCCTGTGTGGTTAATCGCACTGCTTACCTTGGTCTTTTTAGGCCAATCGTTGGCGGTTGTGGCTATGCCATGTCAGTTGATGGATGTTGCTCCCATGAGCCATGACATGGAATCCATGGATCATTCGATGATGGGT
>JAGKWO010000004.1 GCA_021151835.1 Gammaproteobacteria bacterium | reverse complement strand
GGAGCTATTGTCATGCGCGAAAAAATTCGTCTGAACTCTTCTGCTGGTACTGGTCACTTCTACACGACTGACAAGAACAAGCGCACCATGCCAGAAAAGCTGGAAATCAAAAAGTATGATCCAGTTGTGCGCAAGCACGTGGTCTACAAAGAAGGAAAAATCAAATAATTGCTGAATGCATGTTTGATTGCCAAAAACCCGGTCTTAGTACCGGGTTTTTTATTGCCGAAAGTCAGGGGAAACCGGTTTCACAAAAAATAATTGCACGGATGCTTGCGTCAAAATACACAATTTAGCGCTCTGAACTACACTCAAGCCGACATAATAAAAAATACAGAATGCATTTAAATTGTGCTTTTCAATATTGATCGGTTAACAGGCTTCCCTATGACAGAAATTCGCGGGCTTGAGGCATGGATGGATGCTCTCGCCGAACAAGAGCTGCCCACCCTGGATGCAGTTGTACGGGAAATTTGTGAATTAAGTGAAAATGAAAAATGTCGCGCGGAAGATTTAACCAAAATTATTTTGCGCGATGCGGATTTAACATCCAAAGTGTTGCGCATCGCCAATTCGGTTCATTACAACCCATCATTTGCGCCGATTAAAACTGTATCGCGCGCGATTGTGCATTTGGGGTTTGATAATTTACGCAATATCACGCTTGCTACCACGCTGATTGATAATTTTCTCAAAGGCAAACCTAAAGCATTATTGATCCAGAGTCTGGCGCGTTCCTTTCATGCGGCGGTTCAGGCTAAAGCCATGGTGCCGTTTCTCGATGGCGATAAAAAAGAACAAATTTTTATCGCCGCATTATTGCGCAATATTAGCGAACTCGCGCTGATTTCAACCGGACGTAAAGTAGTTGAGGATTTTATTGACGCGCGCGATCATGCGCCTCATACCGAGCACAGCCTGGCGCTGGATTATCTAGGCGTAGACACCAGTTTACTGTCGCGCTATTTAATTAAAGATTGGGCGTTGGGCGATTTGCTAAGTGAAGCGTGCGAAAACCATGTGCACTCCAGTTCCGCCGCGCGTGCGGTTAATCTGGGTAATGAAATCAGCACCTATATCAAGCGGGGAATTAAAAGTGCGGAAATGCAAAAGCTGTGTCAGCAAACGGCAAACTTATGCAAAATTCCTTTCGAAGATGCCAAAAAACAAATTCTGCTAATGGCTGATGAAGCATCGGTAATTGCCAAAATTTATGGCGTAGAGGTATTAATCAGCGCATTACCAGACCCGCATCAAATCGAAGAAAAAGAAACTGCCGTAGAAAAACCCGATTATTTATTCCAGCAACAATTGAATCAAATTCATAAGGCGATGCTGGCGGGGGATGATTTGCCAAAAGTTACGCAGTTATCATTGGCTGCGTTGCACGAAGGTGCGGATATTCCCCGCTTGGCAATTTTAATGGTCGACCATAAAAGTAAAATGCTGGATGTGCGTTATGTTGCCGGCAAGGGCACGCATTTATGGCGGCAAAAAATTAAAATCAGTTTGGAAAAATTGCACAAAGGCGAATTATTACATGAGTTGTTGCGGACCCAGCAACCGTTTCATTATCGTGCGGGTGGTGAGCGCAACGATGCAGGGGCATTGCATGCAATGGCAGCCAGGGGCGATATATTTTTAGCCCCCTTGCATTTGAATAAACGGTTGATGGCGATTGCTTATGCGGATGCCGAGAATGGCAAATTATCAGCGCGCCAATTCGAAGAGTTTCAATTGATTGCCAATCAATTAAATTTGATGATGCGCCTGAGTGCAACGCAGTGACATAAATCGCCGTAAAAAAGTAAACACACATAAAAATGCCGGGAATTTTCCCGGCATTTTTATGTGGAATGCGATCAGTATTATTTGATTTGAATCGTTTTCACCTGGCGGCGAGCCAGCGCCAGGCCAATTAAACCAAATAATAATAATGCAGCAGTTGTTGGTTCGGTAACTTCAGTTAATTTGCGGAATGCGTGATTGTCGCTTTCAAAGGCAAAGCCATTGCTGGTTAACTTTACGCTGTCAAAGCTGCTGCTACCGAAATCAAAATTAATGTAACGGTTGGAGCTGTAGCTCAGTTGATTGCCATCGGCAAATTGACCCACAATCGCACTGCCTGAATAGCTGGCCACCAACACATTATCCAGATAAAAACTGATGAAGTTGTAACTATCAATTGAGCCCCAATACAAGCCAAAATAGTTAGCTGCAGTACCTAAAGTAAACAGCGCACTCAGGTTGGTTGCAGAGGGATTGGGTACGCTCAGGTACTGGGAATCAACTCCTAGCGGTTGAGCATACAAACCGCTCTGGCTACCGTTAACCAGGGCAAAATCACCGGAACAACTGGCATAACCGCAGCCGTTATTGAAGTCGATGGTAGTGGTGTCTGCTACAGAAGTGGTCGTTTGACCGGCAGCAGATAAAGAAACGATAGGTAACGCCGAGGCGCTGGTTGCCAGGAACACGAGTGGCAATAGCAGCGACTGCAACAGGTTTTTCATTAGGTAACTCCAGATAAATAGGTAAGGTTAAACGCAAGTTTCAGGTAATTATTCCTGTGGCGTTGACCCGCTATCTCCAGGTTGGCGCCTGAACCAGCATTCCTGTCATTCGCAAGTTACAGGCCAAAGTGCAGGATTTTGTGAATTGAGTACTTATTTTTTTGTGATTAAGTTCTCATTTTAAAGTCTAGAGGAATTTTTGTTTATTTCAACGCCAAATAAACAATTGGCGATGAATTTTCAGTGTGGGATTGCTTAAAGAGGGGCGTATGCCGGAGTTACCAGAAGTTGAAACGACGTTGCGCGGCATTAGCCCGCATATTATCGGTCACAAAGTGACGGAGATTGTCATCCGCCAGTCACGCTTGCGTTGGCCAATTCCCACCGATTTAGCCACCTTGTTGCCGGGGAAGAAACTGGTGGGTGTGCGGCGACGCGGCAAATACCTGCTACTGGATTTTGGCCATGGCCACGCGCTGATCCACCTGGGAATGTCGGGCAGCTTGCGTATTGTCACCCCGCAAGAGCCGCCTTTGTTCCATGATCATTTTGATATGGTGTTTGGTAATCGCATATTGCGTTACTGCGATCCGCGTCGCTTTGGTTGCCTGTTATGGGTAGAGGGTGATCCTGCTACGCATTCCCTGTTGGCGGGGTTAGGGCCGGAGCCACTCACCGATACTTTCACCGCCGATTATTTGTTTGAGCGCAGCCGGAAACGTAGCCAGGCGGTAAAGCAATTCCTAATGGATAGTAAAATTGTGGTGGGGGTAGGGAATATCTATGCGAATGAATCCCTGTTTATGTCCGCCATTAAACCGATCCGCAAAGCAGGTTCATTAACACGAAAAAATTGTGAGGATCTGGTACGCGATATCCGCTTTGTATTGCAGCGTTCCATTGACCAGGGGGGAACGACATTGCGTGATTTTGTCGGTGGCGATGGCAAACCGGGCTATTTCAAACAGCAACTACTGGTATATGGCCGTGGGGGCGCGCCTTGCACCCGCTGTAAAAAACCGCTGAAGGAGGTACGGATGAATGATCGCACCACCGTGTATTGCGTGGATTGCCAGAAGTAATTTATCTACCGAATTTGCGTTGCAGGGCTGCTTCTACCGGGCCCGCAACGAACTTGCTGACATCGCCGCCCAAAAAGGCAATTTCACGCACGATGGAGGATGAAATATAAGAAAGGTGTTCTGCAGGGGTGAGGAAAATACTTTCCATACTGGGCGCCAATGCCCGATTCATATTTGCCAACTGGAATTCGTATTCAAAATCGGAAACCGCGCGCAACCCACGCAAGACAGCCTGCGCGTTTTGCTGGCGCACAAACTCGACTAACAAAATATCAAAACCGCACACTGTGACATTCGGTAAATGCGCCAGTGTTTCCTGCGCCAGAACAACACGCTCCTCCAGGGTAAATAATGGATTCTTACGATTGCTCGCCGCAACCGCGACCGTTACTTTGTCAAACAGGCGGCATGCGCGTTCTACCAAATCGATATGGCCATTGGTAATAGGGTCAAACGTACCTGGGTAGACCACTGTGCGCATAGGGGATTCTCCGTTTCGGGGGCCTGTCGGCGGGGTGGGCATGGTACAAAATTCGTAATGAGCTGACCAGCAAGCTGTAAATCACAATTCGGTCTATTACCCGTGCACCAACTTGAATTGTGCTGATCTAGACTAATCTGAGGCGTCTCATTTAACCCAGTATGGCTCAGAAGTATGTAAAAGAAATTTCTGGAGGTAGCAAATGGCCAAAAATATCAAGGCGACTCGGCTAGGGGACATTCTGATCGAAAAGGGATTAATTGACAGTCAACAACTCGGTTTGGCAATTGCTGAGCAAAAACGCTTACGCTTGAATGTTGATCCAAATGATAAAGCGACAATGGAAGCCACCTCAATCGGTGAGGTGTTGATCAAACTGGGTTATATCAATCATCAACAATTGAAACGTGGCCTGGGTTGGCAAATGTCGTTGCGGCGCATGACCTTTGCGATGGCGCTTTTTGCACCTTTGATGAGCTTGGGAACCGGTGCTGCGGCGCAAGTCACCACGTCCTCCAGTAGTAGTAAAAGTAGCGTGACCAACACCTTGCCTTTAACAATTCAGGCGGAAGGTTATACCAGTATGTTTGGTATCCAAACGGAAGCAACCCAGGATACCGGCGGTGGTTTAAATGTGGGTTATATCCATGATGGCGATTGGATGTCTTACTCCGATACACAATTTACGGCCCCCTTGACTGGTAACTATAAGGTCACTTACCGGGTTGCAAGTAACGGGGGAGGTGGTAGTTTTGCATTGCATGAGGCAGATAAAAGCACTCAATATGACGTCGTTAATGTGCCTAATACCGGCGGCTCACAAAAATGGGTTGATGTTGAGCGGACAATTAGTCTGAAAGCGGGAGTGCATAGCCTGGGCATTACTGCATTGACCCGCGGTTCGGGCTACAACATCAATTGGTTCAAGGTTGAGCTGAAAGGCCTGCCGTTGCCAGCGACAATCCAGGCAGAAGATTATTCGGCAATGAGTGGTGTCCAGACGGAGGTAACATCGGATACGGGCGGTGGATTGAATGTTGGTTATTTCCATGAAAATGATTGGCTTTCTTATACGGACGCGGTAATTGATATACCTACTACCGGGACTTATAAAATAACCTTCAGGTTGGCGAGCCAAAGTGGTGGTGGCAGCTTTGCATTCCATGAGGCGGACGGCAGTGTGCAATATGGCACGGTGACAGTTCCCAAAACCGGCGGTGCGCAAAAATGGGTGGATGTTGAGCAAGTGGTCAACCTCAAAGCCGGCTCACATAAGTTTGGTTTGACAACCCTGACCAGAGGTGCCAACGGCTTTAATTTGAATTGGTTCAAAATTGAGGCCGGGGCAGCAACGTCCTCTTCCCAATCCAGCACCAGTAGCTCGGCGGGAGCAGTGCAGTCCAGTACCAGCAGCTCGGCGCCTGTGACCACTGTGAGTTCATCCAGTTCTTCATCTGCACCTGCCAGTGCGACTACTTCTTCCAGTGCCGCGACAACTGCTGTTCCCAGTGAAATCACTCGCGGTGAAGCTTATTTTAAATGGACCGCTCCAGCCGCTCGCGCCAATGGTAATTTGTTGAGCGCAGAAGATCTTGGGGGGTATGAAATTCGCTATAAATTAGCTGGCGACACTAAATACACTTATGTGTCTTCAGGGATAGGTCCGTGGGATAACAGTTTTACCCTCAGCGGACTAACCAACGGTTCCTATGTGTTTGAAATTGCAGCATTTGATAAAAACGGGATTTACAGCGATTTTGTGAATATCCGCTCGCTTTAGCCCACATGGTTGCGATAAAACAATCGGTAACGAAGGTTAGCGGTTGTTTTATCCCGGTGTAGGCTCCAGTCGCCAGGCACTTGAAAATCATCCTTGATTCCTGATTCCACATAGACAGTGCAGTCTTGCGCCAGCAAGTTGCTGTAGGTGAGTAAATCAATCGTTTTTTGCCACAGATTTAACTGGAAGGGCGGATCGATAAAAACAACATCAAATGCCCGCTGCGCGTCAGCACTCGCTAAATAGGTAAGCGCATCGGTGTTAATAACCTTGGCGTGTTGGGCATTTAGTAATACCAGATTTTTAACTAACGATTGGGCTGCCAACGGATGTTTTTCAATTAGCACGCTTTCCCCCGCACCGCGTGATAGCGCCTCCAACCCCAAAGCCCCTGAGCCGGCAAATAAATCCAGGCAGCGCGCGCCCTGAATCTCAGGCGCGAGCCAGTTAAATAAGGTCTCGCGGATGCGGTCACCGGTAGGACGCAAACCATCAACATCCGGAAAACCCAATTTTCGCCCGCGCCAGCTTCCACCAATGATGCGCAACTGGTTGAGGCCTTTAGCGGAATTTGTGGGCGATTTTGCGGGTTTGGTGCCGGGTCTGGACAAGGTCTTCGCTCGCAGAGATGAATATAAGTGGTAGGATAGCGCCTTTATCGCCTTGGCTGAAATGTTTGGCCAACCGGATTCTTCCCCGAAACTCCCCCAGATCACGATTATGTTTTTCAATCTGTTTAAAAAATCTGAAAAGCCGGACGCTGAAAAAGCGCTTGAAACCACCTCCCAAGAGGCTGTGGTTGCACAACCAAAGCTACCGCAAACCCAACCTGAGCCGCAGCCGGAAGCCGGCGCTGAACCGGTGGCTGGCGCGGATGTTCAAGCCCCGGCAATAAATGAAAGTGTGCCAGCCAAGCTTGGCTTTTTTGCGCGGATCAAACAGGGTTTAAGCCGCACCTCCAGCCATTTTGCCGAAGGCTTGGGCAACCTGTTTCTTGGGCGCAAGACTATCGATGAGGAATTATTTGAAGAGCTTGAGACCCAGCTCTTGCTTGCCGATGTGGGCATGGAAGCAACCAGTGAGATTATCGATAACCTCACCGCCCGGGTCGCGCGCAAGCAACTTAACGATGCTGATGCACTTTATAAGGCATTGCGCGAGCTGTTAGCTGACCTGCTGCGCCCGGCGGAGCAGCAACTGGTGGTGGATACATCCAAAGCACCCTATGTAATTCTGGTAGTTGGTGTAAATGGAGTGGGTAAAACCACCACCATCGGCAAGCTTGCCAAACGCCTGCAAAACGAAGGCAAAAAGGTCATGCTGGCAGCGGGGGATACTTTCCGTGCCGCGGCGGTCGAACAACTGCAAGTCTGGGGCGAGCGCAATAATGTGCCGGTTATTGCCCAGCATACTGGCGCCGATTCGGCCTCGGTTATCTACGACGCATTGAATGCTGCCAAAGCGCGCGGAATTGATGTAGTCATTGCCGATACAGCCGGCCGCCTGCATAACAAAAGCCATTTGATGGAGGAGCTCGCCAAGGTCAAGCGTGTTATGGCCAAGGTGGATGGTTCCGCGCCGCATGAAGTGCTGTTAGTGCTCGATGCGGGTACCGGTCAAAATGCGGTTAACCAGGCGGAACAATTCCGCGACTCTGCCGGTGTCACCGGTTTGGTACTGACCAAGCTGGACGGTACTGCAAAAGGCGGTGTTATTTTCGCGCTGAGTAAAAAATTCGGGTTGCCGGTGCGTTTTATCGGGGTAGGCGAGTCGGTTGATGACCTCCAGCCGTTTGCCGCCGAACCCTTTATCAAAGCCTTGTTTAACCAGGGCGATGCTAATTAATACACAGGATTGGTTGTGATTCGATTCGAACATGTAAGCAAGCGCTATGACACGGGCTACGAAGCGTTGGCGCGCGTGGATTTTGAAGTAGAAGCGGGCGAGATGCTGTTCCTGACTGGCCATTCCGGTGCTGGTAAAAGTACGCTGATGAAGATGATCTTGCTGATGGAGCACCCCTCCAATGGCAACGTATTTGTCGACGGACATCACCTGGCGCACATGCCAAAAAGCCAATTGCCTTACTTTCGCCGCAATATCGGCGTTGTTTTCCAGAATCACCAATTGCTGTTTGATCGCACGGTTTACGATAACGTCGCGCTACCGCTGCAAGTCGCCGGTTATCCCCACCAGGAAATTGGCAAGCGCGTGCGCGCGGCGCTCGACAAAGTAGATTTGCTCGATAAAGAGCGCAGTAACCCGATTATGCTTTCCGGCGGCGAGCAACAGCGGGTAGGTATCGCCCGCGCGGTAGTCAACAAGCCTACCTTGTTACTGGCAGATGAACCGACGGGTAACCTTGATCCGGAATTGTCTAATGAAATCATGACCTTGTTCCGCCAGTTCAATGAAGTGGGAACGACAGTAATGATCGCTACCCACGATGTGGAATTACTCAAACGAATGAACAAACGCGTGCTTGGGCTGGTACAGGGCAAGCTGGTACACGACGGGGTGCTCTGGTGAGTCCACAAAAACCCAAACCCGAACGCCGCCCGAATCGAATGGGCGCGACCATTAATCGCAGCGAACGAGCGGTGCGTGAGCCCGCTCGCCCTGAACCACGCGCAGCGGCGCGTACCCAGGGTGCGGTGCAAAGTAAAACATCCTGGCGGGACAAGTTGGACGCGTGGAGCGCCCACCACAGCAACTCCGCCATTGAAAGCCTGTTGCGCCTCCTGGATACGCCGCTGCAAAGCTTGATGACCTGGTTGGTTATCGCCATCGCCGTTGCCCTGCCCGCTGCACTGTTTGTTGTTTTTGGCAATGTTCAGCAAATTGGCCAAACCTGGCAGGATTCAAGCCAGATTTCGGTATTTCTTAAAAAAGACACTACTGCCAACCAGGCCCAGGATTTGCGCAGCCGTTGGGCCAAGCGCCCGGATGTCGCCCAGGCCACCTATGTTTCTTCGGAGCAAGCGCTGGAAGAGTTCAAGCGCGGCTCGGGCCTGGGCGAACTGGCTAACCAACTGGATGAAAATCCCTTGCCACCGGTAATCCTGATCAAACCAAAAATTGGCGGCAACGCCCCGGACATCCTGAACTCCCTGCAGCAGGCGCTAATTGCTGATCCACTGGTTGCAGATGTGCGCCTTGATATGTTGTGGGTAAAGCGTTTGCATCAATTCATCACCATTGCCGAACGTTTTGTGGTGGCATTGGCGGGATTGCTAGCATTGGGGGTGTTACTGGTAATAGGTAATACTATCCGGATGGCTATCGAGAACCGCCGCGATGAAATTCTGGTGGTTAAACTGGTCGGCGCAACCGATGCTTATGTGCGGCGCCCATTCCTTTATACCGGCCTATGGTACGGCGTGGGTGGCGGAATCCTCGCTGCAATTATCCTGGCCATAGGCTTCTGGTGGTTATCGGCACCGGTTAAACAATTGGCAGATCTCTATCAAAGCAGTTTCCGTTTACAAGGGCTTGGTGTTATCGAAAGCCTGCAATTAATCCTCATTGCAGGAGTTACTGGCCTTATTGGGGCCTGGATCGCAGTAGCACGCCATCTTTACTTGATTCAGCCGCGTTAATCCCCATAGTGGATTGGCGTGAAGTGGTGCAAAATCCCCGTCAAGTGAACTTTTCCGGTGCTGGCGGAACAAATAATCAGGTGTTACACTCGGGCCACACTGTTACTGGAGGTAATCATGAGCACAAGCACAAGTCTGCAACCTATCGGCACCTTAGCCCCTGGTGCAAACCTGAATGCCTATGTTCAAGCGGTTAGCAGCTTTTCAATTCTCACGGTAGAAGAAGAGCAAGAACTGGCGCGTGACCTGTACCACAACGGCAATCTAGATTCCGCCCGTAAACTGGTTATGGCGCATCTGCGTTTTGTTGTGCATATCGCCCGTTCCTATAATGGCTACGGTTTACCCCTTGGCGATTTGGTTCAGGAAGGTAATGTCGGTCTGATGAAAGCGGTCAAACGTTTTGATCCCGATAAAGGCGTACGTCTGGTTTCATTTGCTGTTCACTGGATCAAAGCCGAGATACATGAATTCATCCTGCGTAACTGGCGTATCGTTAAGATTGCTACCACCAAAGCCCAACGCAAATTATTCTTCAATTTGCGCGGCGCTAAAAAGCGCCTGGCGTGGTTGAGCAACGACGAAGCCCAGGCAGTAGCCCAGGACTTGGGTGTAGATATCAAACAAGTGCGCGAGATGGAAGGTCGTCTGGCTTCCTATGACGCCGGTTTTGATGCAGGCGAGGATGATGAAGACGATAATTACGTCGCGCCCGCCCATTATCTGGAAGATAACCGTTACGACCCTGCGTTGCGTCTGGAAGAATCCAACTGGGAAGAGTCCAACGTGAACGGTTTGGAGAAAGCCCTGGAAAAACTGGATGATCGTAGCCGTGTTATTTTGCAGCGTCGCTGGTTGAATGATGACAAAGCTACATTGCATGATCTGGCAGCTGAATACGGCGTATCAGCAGAGCGTATTCGCCAGTTAGAAAAAAATGCGATGAATAAAGTGAAAACCATGATGCTAGAAGCTTGATAAAAGTCTGGTTTGAAATAAAAAAGCCGCGCCCAGCGCGGCTTTTTTATTGTATGACTGTTTTTAATATCGATTGACAAGGGGCAATTCTGTGGCTCGCTTTTACGTTATTATCGCTGCAATTAGCGGCTTTTTAGCAGTGGTTGTCGGTGCTTTTGCCGCACATGGATTAAAGAAGGTGCTCACTCCGGACATGATAGAAGTGATTAAAACCGGAGTTCATTACCAGATGTATCACGCTATAGCGCTTTTGGTGGTTGCGCTCCTGTTAATCCACAAACCTGCCTCCGCAGGGTTAAAAGCCAGCGGTTGGGCCTTTATACTGGGCAGCCTGATGTTTAGTGGTAGCCTCTATGCCCTGGCAATGGGAGCTCCGCGTTGGTTGGGGCCGATAACGCCGCTTGGTGGATTGTGTTTTCTTGTGGGTTGGATGCTGTTAGCTATTGCTGGCTGGCGTATGAATCTGAACCCTGATATTCCTTCTTAATGGTTTTTACCTGAACTTCTTTATGTCTGAACTTCCCGAATTGACTCCCGACCTTGAAGGCGGCGAGGAAGGCTTCCTTATCAAGCCTGAATTTAAACCCAAACCCATTCGCAGTTTTGTTATTCGCGCTGGCCGCATCACCGCTGGTCAGAAGAGCGCATTTGATAAATATTGGCCAACAATGGGTTTAAGTCTGTTTAACGGTGCTATCAATCCCGATGCAGTCTTTGGCCGACAAGCACCATTGGTGCTTGAAATTGGTTTTGGTATGGGCGATTCCTTGCTGGAGATGGCCGCTAGTGAGCCGGACAAAAACTTTATCGGTATTGAAGTGCATCCACCGGGCGTTGGTCGCTTAATAAGTACGGCCAGTCAGCAAGGGTTAAGCAATCTTCGGGTATATATGGCTGATGCAATGGATGTCCTGGAAGATTGTATTCCTGACGGTAGCATTGACCGGTTACAGCTGTACTTTCCGGATCCATGGCATAAGAAAAAGCACCATAAGCGACGGATTGTCCAACCTGCTTTTATTCAGAAACTGCGCCCTAAGCTTAAAACGGGCGGCATTCTGCATATGGCGACGGATTGGCAACCCTATGCCGAATATATGCTGGAAGTAATGAATAGTGCGACAGGTTTCGCGACAGATTTCACAGAAACCGGTTTTGCTCCCAGGCCGGATTACCGTCCGGTCACCAAATTTGAAAAACGCGGTGAGCGCCTCGGTCACGGGGTTTGGGATTTGTTGTTCAAAAAAACAGCGTAAATTGGCATATATCGCTTTAATTTGCTAAGGTAAGCACCTGAAAATAATCATGAAATGGAATTCAGCAGGTGTAACTTTACGGATCGGTAACGGTCTTAATTTTCGCAGTCTGTGGTTCTCGATTAATTAAAGATAACCAGATTGTCTTTTTTGGAACCTCGCTATTTTTCAACGGAGAACGAAATGGCCATAAAACACACACACGTATTAGCCTTATCCGCTGCTATTGCCGCAATTTCTGCTGGCGCGAATGCAGATAACCATAAATTCGAAGTGCACGCCGACTTTGGTCGTACTTTCTTTGAAGAGCCAATCGAAGACGCCAACACCTGGGGTTTGGGCTTTGGTTATGTATTGAATGAAAACTGGACCCTGGACGCTGTTGCCAGCCGTTACAGCACTGAAACGCAATCAGGCAATGTCGATGTTGATGGCACCCAGTATCGCTTGGATGCGTTGTATCACATCAATACTGAAAGCCTGTGGCGTCCTTATGTTGCGTTCGGTGTAGGCGACCAGGAAATTGAGTGGGATAACGATGAATCCCATCGCGACACCCTGTTGAACCTGGGTGCTGGTGTTAAGCGTAACCTGGGCGGCAACTGGGAGTTCCGCACCGATGTGCGTGCGTTCAACAGCCTGGATAACGAATACACCGATCTGGCTTTGAATGCCGGCATTAGCTACCTGTTTGGCGGCTCTCCGGCGCCAGTGAAAGCAGTCGCTCCTGCACCCGCTCCAGAGCCGGAAAAAGATTCTGATGGCGATGGTGTTGTGGATTCCAAAGACCAATGTCCTGGCACTCCTAAAACCCATAAGGTTGATGCGGTTGGTTGCTCACTGAAGCTGACTGAAACGGTATCAATCGAATTGAAGATCACTTTCGATACCGCTAAAGCGATCATCAAGCCGGAATTTGAAGGTGAAGTATCTAAACTGGCTACTTTCATGAACCAATACGCTGACACAGTGGTAACTGTTGAAGGTCATACTGACAGCCAGGGTTCTGATGCGTACAACCAGAAGTTGTCACAAAGCCGTGCTGATTCGGTTAAAGCAGCGCTGATTACCAAATACGGTATTGGTGCTGACCGCGTGAAAGCAATTGGTTACGGTGAAGCCAAACCTGTTGCCGATAACACCAGCGCTAGCGGTCGTGAGCAAAACCGTCGCGTGGTAGGTCAGGTATCTACAGCAGTGACCAAGACTGAAACCAAATAATCGTTGGATTCAGTGAAAAAAACCCGGCCACTGCGCCGGGTTTTTTTATGCTTATTGTTCATTGAGCATTTCTGCGTAGCCCTGTTGATAGGTGTCGTAGCGAAGTTTATAGCCGCTATTGAGCATCAATGCGTTACTTAATTTTTTATTGCCCCGTTCATTGGTTGCTTCTGCGGAGAGGAAATCCTGAACCTTGAGTTGCGCGGCAATCCAACTGACGACTTCCACCATCGGCGTCGGTGCGGAATCAGTGGCGATATACACAGGTGCCAGCAATTCCTGGTGGTTGAGCAGGTGGGCCAGGAAACCTGCACAATCTTCGGCATGGATGCGATTGGTGTACGACGTGCTGGCGGAAGCTCGCTGTTGTTTGACCTGTTCGATAAGCCGGTTGCGACCGGGCCCATAAATGCCGCTAAAGCGCACCAATGTATTAGGGAAACCACTATTGCGGATGATAGCTTCAGCTTCCAGCAGGCGTTTCCCGGAAAAACTTGATGGCGCTGTCGGCGAGCTTTCATCAACCCATGAGCCGTCATCCTGCGCATACACAGCAGTGCTGGAAACGAAAATAATCAAATCCGGTTGTTGTTCAAGATCAGTTAAGGCACGCACCAGGTTCCGGCAGGTCGTCACATAAGCCTGCTCATAACCTGCATCACTTCGCTCACCAGGCGTCATGGTGATGATGATAATGTCGAAGCCCTCCGCTAATGCAGCTTTAAGCGCCGTAGCATCTTGTGCATTGCAGGATTTATAGCGGAGTTTGAGGGTATCTGGTGGGCAATGGCGACGAATACCGGTTATCTGATAGATGTTAGGGGCGAGATAATGGGTTAACCGCAACCCGATGTCACCACAGCCAATAATTAAAACTTTTTTCATGGATTTTGATTTTTGTGGAGTAAATAGGTTATTAGCCGTTTGATAAATGGCTTTTATCTGATAGTTTTAGGCTATTCTAACAAGCCAATGTCCCCGTCTGGAGCTGCACTATGACCCTCACTGAACTGCGCTACATAGTTACCCTCGCCCAGGAACAACATTTTGGTCGTGCAGCGGACCGCTGCTATGTCAGCCAGCCTACCTTGAGTATCGCTGTAAAGAAACTGGAGGATGAATTGGGTGTTGCGCTGTTTGAACGTACCAAATCCCGAGTGCAGCCAACCCCGTTGGGTGAACAAATTGTGGCCCAGGCAAACCTGGTGCTGGAGCAAACGGCTGCTATCAAGGACTTGGCCGATGCAGGCAAAGACCAGCTCAGCAGTCCGTTATCCGTTGGGGCAATTTTCACTATCGGCCCTTATTTGCTGCCGAAGTTTATTCCTCATTTGCAGCAAAAGGCCAGTAAAATGCCGCTGTATGTTGAAGAAGGTTATACCCACAATCTGCGTAAAAAACTGCGTAATGGCGAATTGGATGTGATCATTATTGCCTTGCCATTCGAAGAGCCGGACGTGGTAACCCAGGTATTGTATGAAGAGCCGTTTGTGGTATTGATGCCAAAAGATCACCCGCTCGCAGCCAAAGACGCGGTTAATCCCAATGATTTAAATAGCGAGCAGTTACTGCTGCTGGGCGAAGGGCATTGTTTCCGCGATCAGGTGTTAACTACGTGCCCGAACTTGCAGCACCATGGCGAGCAGTCTGCGAATAATGTCCGCACCGCCGCAGAAGGTAGTTCGCTTGAAACACTTCGCCATATGGTCGCTTCGGGGTTGGGGTTGACAATTCTGCCGATATCAGCGGCTGACAGTTCGCTCTACAGCTCCGATGTATTGGTAACCCGTCCTTTTACCGAGCCATCACCCAGCCGTACTGTGGCCCTCGCGTGGCGCGCCAGCTTCCCTCGCCATAAGGCGATTGATGCATTGCGCGAGGCGATCAAGTCCACCCGCCATTAAACGGTTATCGCTGGTAATCTATGAATGCCGGTATTGCCAGTGGCAAAACCCTGGAGCAAATCCCCGTTAGCGCAATGAAGGGAGTTGGTGCCAGTTTGGCTGCAAAACTCGCGAAGATAGGGTTGTTTAGCCTGCAGGATATCTTGTTACATCTTCCCCTTCGCTACCTGGACCGAACCCGTATTACGCCCATCGGCGCACTGCAACCTAACCTTAACGCGGTAGTTGAAGCAGAAGTACGTGTGTGCGACGTGGTATTTGGCAAGCGCCGCAGCCTAGTATGCAAGGTACAGGATGGTACCGGCACCATTGCCCTGCGTTTTTACCATTTTAATAACGCCCAGAAGCAACGTTTGACGGCAGGTACCCGCCTGCGGATTTTTGGTGAGACCCGCCGCGGTGCATCCGGGCTGGAAATGTACCATCCGGAATATGAGTACCTGGATGAAGCCGCACCCTTGCCGCTGGATCAATCCCTCACCCCCATTTACCCGGCGACAGAAGGACTGACGCAACCGCGCTTGCGCAGCCTGGCGAAACAGGCACTTACCTGGCTGGACAAACATGCACTGGGCGAATTATTGCCTGAGCCGGTGCGCCGCACGCTCAACCAGGTTCCGCTCGCTGACGCCCTTCGCTATCTTCATCAGCCTCCTGCAAGTGCTAATGTCCAATTGTTAATGGATGGCGAGCACCCTTATCAACAACGATTGGCGTTCGAGGAATTATTGGCGCACCACTTGAGCTTATTGTTGTTGCGCCGCGAAACCCAGGCGGATGGGGCAACCGGATTGCGCATGAGCCCCACCCTGAAGAAGTGCTTTCTTGAGCAATTGGGATTCAACCTGACCCGCGCCCAGGAGCGGGTAGTGAGCGAGATAGTCGCGGATATCGCCAAGCCGATTCCCATGTTGCGCCTGGTGCAAGGTGACGTGGGGTCAGGCAAAACAGTGGTGGCTGCGTTGGCAGCGCTGGCGGCAGTATCCAGCGGCAAGCAGGCAGCGATTATGGCGCCCACAGAAATCCTCGCCGAACAACACCGCATCAATTTTGGCAAATGGCTGGAACCGTTGGGGATTAAACTGGGCTGGCTAACGGGCAAGCTTAAAGCCGCCGAACGCCGTACCCAATTAGCCGCTATCGCCAGTGGTGAGGCGGAAGTGGTGGTGGGTACGCATGCGCTCTTCCAGGAGGCAGTCGCGTTTGCCGATCTGGGCTTGATTGTGATTGATGAGCAGCACCGGTTTGGCGTTCATCAGCGCTTGTCCCTTTCGGAAAAAGGCACTGTGGGTAGCGAAAACCAACCAGCATCCAGCTTGCGTCCACACCAATTGATTATGACGGCCACCCCCATCCCCCGTACCCTTGCGATGAGTGCTTATGCGGACCTTGATTGCTCGGTAATCGATGAATTACCACCAGGTCGCACCCCGGTTACTACCGTAGTCATTAGTGACCAGCGCCGCGAGGAAGTTATTGAGCGGGTGCGCCTGGCCTGCGAGCAGGGGCGGCAGGCTTATTGGGTTTGTACGCTGATCGAAGAGTCGGAGGCGCTTGAAGCCCAGGCCGCTGAAGCCACTGCAACCAGCCTCGCTGAATCCCTGCCGCATTTGCGTATTGGCTTGATCCACGGGCGCTTGAAACCCGCTGAAAAAGAACAGGTGATGGCAGCGTTCAAGGCGGGTGAACTGGACTTGCTGGTGGCGACAACCGTTATCGAAGTCGGCGTGGACGTGCCTAATTCCAGTTTGATGATTATCGAAAATCCCGAGCGGCTGGGTTTGGCCCAGCTCCACCAATTGCGTGGCCGGGTAGGGCGCGGCTCAACTGCCAGCCACTGCGTGTTACTTTATGGTTCGCCGCTCTCGCAAAACAGTCGCGAGCGGTTGCGGGTGATGCGCGAAAGTAGCGACGGTTTTTATATCGCCGAGCAAGATCTATTATTGCGCGGCCCGGGTGAAGTGCTGGGCACCCGCCAGACCGGTGAAATGCAATTCCGCATCGCCGACCTGCAACGCGACAGCCATTTATTGCCGGGCGTCAAAGATGCTGCGTTGCTATTGATGAGCGACTACCCGACGTTATGCGAACAACTGGTGGCACGCTGGCTCGGACAAAATCACCGCTATTTGCAGGTTTAATAACCAAATGGCGTTTATTTCATTGACTGTATGAGAACTGCTCCATTTTTTGGCGTAGAGAGTTGTTTTGTCGTAGTAAATGCCAAGTGTGCGGGCAAATCTCGACTATGCTTGGAAAGATTGGTTAGCAGATAAAACCGGCCTCGAGAGTATTTGTGTAATCCGGCTATATAAGAATTGCTCTCGCTGCATTACACTCACAGGTAATAAGCCGGTCAGAGTTGCCTAATCCTATGAATATCAACCAGTTACATACAATGAGAGGAGTAGGCTGTGTCAGTCCCTACGAGTGTTCAATCCCTGCTCAACAAACAAAATGTACAGTATCAGGTGGCTGAAGTGCCTGTATCCGAAAATGAGCGAGCGCTTTGGCATGACCAGCACCTACGTACCATGAGTGCGGCTAAATCAGTTATTTTGCAAGACGGCAAAGGGCGGGTGCAGGTGATTTATGCCGCCGACCGTTTGCTCGATCTTAAAGCAGTAAACCGCCAGTTGGGCCGCGAGCTGCATGCCGCCAGCCCGGCTGATATCCAGAAATTCTGTAGTTCCCATAACCTCCAATCCATTCCCGCCCTGCCCAAGCTGGCCGGCTTGCTGACGTTGATTGATCGCAGCCTTGTTGAGCGCAGTGAATTGCTGGCGGATTCGGGCGATGAAAAGCAATTGCTGCGTTTTAGCCGGGAAGAGTTCCAGCAGATGATGGATGACGCCACTATCTGTGATATCGCTGTCCCGCTGGAGCCGCTGGAGGCGGACGATAACAGTACCAGCGATACCGACCAGATCCTGGGCGCGGTGCGCAACTTCACCCAGCTGCGGGTTAAGCAACGTCTTGAAGAAACCCTGGAATTGCCGCCGTTGTCCGATACGGCCCAGCGCATCATTAAACTCCGGGTAAATCCCAACGCAGATATCAGCGATCTGGCGCAAATCGTCGAAACTGATCCGAGCCTTGCCGCACAAGTCGTGAGCTGGGCGGCATCGCCTTATTATTCTGCGCCGGGAAAAATCAAATCTATCCATGACGCCATAGTGCGTGTGCTGGGGTTTGATATGGTGCTTAACCTTGCGCTCGGTTTGTCGTTGGGCAAGGCAATGACTATTCCCAAAGAAGGCCCGCACGGCGCACTTCCCTACTGGCAGCAAGCGGTTTACATGGCGGCGACCATTGAGGGTTTGGTGACGGCCATTCCGCGCGACCATCGCCCCAGTTTTGGTATGGCTTACCTGTGTGGTTTGTTGCACAACTTTGGTTACCTGATCCTGGCGGAGGTGTTTCCCCCGTATTTCCACAGTTACTGCGAACTGGCGGATGCCAACCCGCATGTAAACCATCAAGCAATTGAACGCCATCTGCTGGGCGTAACCCGCGAGCAATTGGCGGCGACCTTGATGTCACTCTGGTCAATGCCGGAAGAAGTGGTCGCTGGTTTGCGCCATCAAAATAACCCTAACTACCAGGGCGAATACGCCACCTACGCCAAATTGATTTTTGTCGCGCAGCGTTTGTTGCAGCAACACAGTATTGGCCGCGGCCCCAAGCTGGCGATTCCTCCGCAAGTGTTTGAAGATTTGCACCTGGACCCGGAAAAAGCCTATACCACGGTGGCAAACATCATTGAGTCCAGCGATGACCTGAAACATATCGCCCATGAGCTTTCGCCCCATCATTAATGTTTGATTTTGCTGTCACCAAAACCCCTTGCAAAAGGGGTTTTGTGTTTATGATGTCACCTGAAATTTTTAAGGATTAATAACGATTTATGTCCAGCTTTCCCACGACCGAACCATTCAGCGCCGATGCAGCGGCGACCATTCTGGTGGAGCGCCGTATTAGCGGTACACAGGGGGAGCGCTTGCCCCTCGCTTGCCGGCCGCACAACCTTGAACAAGCACTGGCAGTGCAAGCGGCCGTCACCAGCCATTGGTGTGAGCACATGGATGACAGCATTGGCGGTTGGAAGTGTTTGCTGCCGCCGGAGGGCAAGTTGGTCGTCGGCCCGATTTATACCCGTACTATCGATTCCATTCCTCCCGTTAGCCTGTGGCCCAAAACCAGCGCTGATGGTGAGCGGGCGCGCATCGAACCCGAACTGGCTTTTTTCTTCGGCCAGGACCTCCCACCCCGCGCGGAGCCCTATACTCCTGCCGATGTCGATGCTGCGATTGCGCGCACACACATGGCACTGGAGCTGATCAATAGCCGCTATGCGGACCCCGCCAGTTGCGAGTTCCCGGAAATGTTGGCGGATGGTTTAGTTAACCAGGGATTATTTATCGGACCTGAGGTAGATTCTGCCAATGCTGCTGCCGCCGGCAGTTTTACCATCACCCTGCATTACGCGAACGGCGAATTGATTGAGCGTCAGGGGCAGCATCCCAACACTCACCCACGGGCGCCACTTTATTGGCTGGCAGAATTCCTGCGCCGCCGTGGCCAGGGCATAGTGGCAGGGCAAGCGGTGATTACCGGTTCTTATGCGGGCGTGTTAGAGGTCCCGCTGAATACTGAAATCCGGATCGATTATGCCGGTCTGGGCAGCATGCAGGTTAGTTTTACCGCTAGAAAAGCGGTTTAGCCAGGAGCAGTTTATGAGCGCAGAAACCCCGTTTTACTCGTGTGAAATCCCGGTGCGCTGGGGCGATATGGACGCTTATGGCCATGTTAATAACACCCTTTACTTCCGCTATTTTGAGGAGGCACGGTTTCAATGGATGCTGGATAAAGGCTTGCCATTGAAAAGCGATACCCATCCGGTTGTGGTGACCATTGGCTGCACTTTTTTGCGCCCGATTTTCCATCCCGAAATCTTGCGTATTGATGTTTATCTGAGCGAGCCGGGCCGGTCCAGTTTTATGGTGAAGTACAAGGTTTTCACCCTGTCGCAGCCGGAGACGCCCGCCGCGGAAGGTTATTCCAAAGTGGTGTGGGTCAGTGCGGCAGATGGTAAATCCGTACCCCTGCCGGATACGGTGCGCGCGTGGTTTCCAGCGGTTTGATCCCGGTCTGGCTACAAGCCGGGGGCTGGGGTTTTATCGCCGCCAGCGCGTTGCTTATCGGTTCATTGCTGGGTTGGTTCATCTGTTTCTCCCCCAAATCCATCGCCCACATCATGGCCTTTGGCAGCGGCATCCTGGTGGCGGCCCTCGCGTTTGAACTGGTAGGTGAAGCCATGGAACAAGCGGGGATTCTCTGGATCGCCGGTGGTTTTATGGCGGGTGCCCTGGTGTTTTCATTAATCAATCACCGTTTGGGAAGCACCGGAGTAAAGCACCGCAAGCGTTCCCATCCTCAACCGCCCGTCGCCGGCAATACCGGCATGGCGATTGCGGCCGGAACGATGCTCGACGGCATCCCCGAATCCATGGCGATTGGTTTGCTGGTCGCCAGCGGTGGCAAACTCAGTATTGCTACCATCGCCGCTATCTTTATTTCCAACATCCCTGAAGCGCTGTCCAGTACCGCTGGCATGCGCCGCGCTGGCCGGAATGGTTGGTTTATGGTGCGCTTATGGGGCGGGATGGCGGTTTTATCCGGTGTCTTTGCAATTCTGGGCGCGCTATTCTTCGGGGCGGCCCCGGCCCATGTGAAAGCCTTGATTACCTGTATCGCCGCGGGCGGTATTTTTGCGATGGTGGTAGAAACCATGATTCCGGAAGCCTTCGCGGAAACCCATGAAATGTCGGGTTTGATGGCGGCGCTGGGCTTCATTACCTCACTGGCGTTGCAGGCGCTGGAAGCCTGACCAGTCAAAGCAGCTCACCCGATTTGGGCTGGTTGTCATCAAATGGTAATCGCTGTCGTCGACAAAGTGGGCTCCCACACCTGCTGTTAATTTGTAAGGACCGTCCATGCGTTTAACCCGTCGTCACTTTCTAAAAAATGCCAGCGCCGCCGCTATTGCCGTCGGTGGCTTGCGCAGCTTACAACTCCAGGCGCAGGTTTATGCGCAAGACCCGGTCTACGGTATCGATAAAGCCGGGCAATTACTGGCAGATCCGGCCGGTATCCTTAATTTGCCGCGCGATTTCACTTACAAAATCATCAGCCGTAGCGGCGATCTGATGAGCGATGGTTTGTTAGTTCCCGGTGCTCCGGATGGTATGGCCAGTTTCCCGATGCCCGGCGATTCCAGCAAATGCATCCTGGTGCGCAACCACGAGTTGGCATCGGTGGGCAGTGAGATCAATCCATTCGAGGGCAAAACCAAACTTGCCAGGCAACAAAAAGGCATCGCCTACGATTTTTATAACGGATTGCCGGTCAATGGCGGCACGACGACCCTGGTGTACAGCCATCGCAGCCAGCGGATCGAGCGCAGCCATTTGAGCCTGGTGGGCACGGCGCGCAACTGCTGTGGTGGTGCTACTCCCTGGGGAAGCTGGCTGACCTGTGAGGAAACGCTGGTTGGCAAAGCGCAGGGATACGGCGTCGAACATGGTTATATCTTTGAAGTGCCATCGAGTAGTAAGGGCCTGGTTGAAGCCGTGCCACTGAAAGCCATGGGGCGATTTGTCCATGAGGCAGCGGCAGTCGATAGCACCAACGGCATTGTGTACTTATCCGAAGATTACGAGCGCGGTCTGTTTTATCGCTTCATCCCGAAAACGCCGGGCAAGCTGGCAGACGGTGGCCGCTTGCAAGCCCTGGTTATTCGCGGGTGGCCCGGCGCCAATACCCGCAACTGGCCGGAAGATAGTAAAACTGCCGGTGTGCAGCAAATCGCCATGCGCCAGCGGTTTGAATGTGAATGGATCGACCTGGACGATGTGACCTCGCCCGATGGCGACCTGAGCGAACGCGGCTACGCCAAAGGCGCGGCGATTTTTGCGCGCGGTGAGGGTTTGGCATTTGCGTTGCGCCCCGATAAAAGTCGTGAGGTCTTACTCGCCGCAACCAGTGGTGGCCCGTTGAAAATCGGCCAGGTTTGGCGCTATGAACCCGGCCCGTATGAGGGCAGTGCGCAAGAAAAAGAACAGCCGGGTGTGCTCGAATTGCTTTATGAAACCCACAATCGTGCTGTGTTGCAGGCGTGCGACAACCTGGCTGTTGCGCCCTGGGGTGATTTAATCATTTGTGAGGATAGCTATTCGGATTCGCCCGATACCGTGAATTACCTGCGCGGCCTCACACCTGAAGGCAAGATCTACACCTTGGCCATGAATGCGCACCCTGATAAGGGTGAATTTTGCGGTGCCTGTTTCTCACCGGATGGGACGACCTTGTTTGTGAACATCCAGCGGCCGGGCATGACCATCGCCATTACCGGTCCCTGGGGACGGTTGCGCAATCAGGCCAAAGGCGTTGCCATTCTCTAGTTGCAGGCTGTTTGCAATTCCTGCCAGGCGACCTTGTCGCTGTGGTGAAGCAAGCGCATTACGCCCTGGTGATCTTCTACCAGGGCAGTACAGTTTTCGATCCAGTCACCGCAATTGGCGTAGCGCAGGCCATTCTCTTCGCGCAGCGCCGGGTAATGGATATGACCGCAAACCACGCCGTCGTAACCACGCCGTTTTGCTTCAGCAATCGCTTCCCGCTCATAGGTTTCGATTGCGGCCTTGGCGCCTTTAATATTGCTTTTGATTAATCCGGCGAGGGAAAAATAAGGCCGTCCCACCAGCTTGCGCAAGCGATCAGACCAGCGATTGATAAACAGCAGCAACTCGTAACCATGGTCGCCGATCACCCGCGTTAACCAACTGTGATTGATGTAGGCATCCATGGCATCGCCATGCATGATCAACAAACGCTTGCCATCCGCCGTGACGTATTCATGCTCGTGGGCGATTTCAATCGGGCCAAACAGTTGGCCGCAAAAGTGGCGGATGGGATCGTCATGGTTGCCGGGAACATAAACCACACGCACGCCCCTGGCAGCCAGTTCATAAAATTTCAGCATCACCTGGTAATGCTTTTTGGGCCAGCAAAAACGGCGCTGGAGCGACCATAAATCCACGATATCACCGACCAGGTATAAGGTATCGCAATGGATCCTATCGAGGAAATCGAGCAGGTAATCGGCTTTGCAATCGCGGAATCCCAGGTGGATATCGGAAATCCACACAGTGCGTGCATTGATCAAATAGCTGGCAGGGCGTGGGTTGGGCAACTCTGCGGTAAATGCGGTTTCAAGCAGCGGCGCGGCCAGGGGGTGAACTGAGGAATTCATGATGCGTTTCCGTGGCTGTTTCACCCAATTCTGGGGCGAAAATGTGACGAAAACGCAACATTTTGATGAATCTTGAATGACAGGCTAGTGGCTGGTCCCGGCCGTTTTTTGCTCCGGGCTTTTGGCGTCCTGCGTGAGCCAATCAAGCACTGCCTGGCGGCTCTCCAGCATTTCCTGATAGGTTTGGAGCACCACAGGGTTGGGGTTGGGTTGTTCTTTAAGTAAGGTGATCCGCGACAGCAAAAAACTGATATCTGCCTGAACTTTGGCAGCGACTTCATTGCTGTTAAACGCTTCGGTACCTATATTCAAAATCGTCATGGGGGTGACCTATCCTTGCTAATTTCGCCGCCAATCGGGTTAATGGTGTCAGTGCGGCATGATGGTCAGTATTACCCAAAGCCAAATGTGAAAATAGTCGCAATTTACCCTGAGTCTTGTGCGACTTTGCTTACAAAACTTCAACCATGCTGTTTTTTGAAAAGCGTCAGACTGAACATCAGGGTCGCGGATAACACTATCGCCGGGCCTGCCGGGCTATCCCACCAATAGGATGCGCTCAGGCCAGCAATAACGGCCAATGCACCCAGCAAACTGGCAACGATTGCCATCTGTTCCGGGGTGCGCGTCAAACGACGGCTCGCGGCGGCGGGGATAATCAATAGCGCCGTAATCAATAACACCCCCACTACTTTCATGGCGATGGCAATTACCAATGCCATTAATAACATCAATGCAGTACGTACTTTTACCACCGGGACTCCCTCCACTTGCGCGAGTTCTTCATGAACCGTGATAGCGAGTAAAGGCCGCCACAGCCAGACCAATGCCCCTAATACGGCGAGGCTGATAATCCAGATACCAATAACATCGTTCTGGCTCACCGCCAGGATATCGCCAAATAAATAAGCCAGCAGATCGATGCGGTTTTCACTGAAGACACTGACGCAAACCAGCCCAAGCGCGAGGGTTGAGTGGGAGAGGATGCCCAGCAATGTGTCCGTGGCAAGGAAGCGATTATGTTGCAGGCCGACCAATATCAACGCCAGCAATAAGCATCCCAGGGCAATAGCGAGGTTTAGGTTGATATCCAGTAGCAACCCAAAGGTCACCCCCAGCAACGCAGAGTGGGCGAGGGTATCACCAAAGTAAGCCATGCGCCGCCAAACGGCAAAGGCACCCAGGGGGCCGGCAACCAGGGCGACAGCAATCCCCGCAAGCAGGGCAAGTAATAGAAAATCAACCATGGTGATGATGCTCACAGCTATCGCCATCGCCATGATCAGCGCCACAACCCGGCCCGTGGCGATGGATCAACTTGCCTTTGCCGGTTTGGATTACATTGCCATGGGCATCGTGCTGGTGATCGTGGTGATGGGTGTAGATCGCCACCTGCGGGGTATTGGTGTTGCCGGTGATCTGGCCAAAAAGGGCAAGGTAGGCGGGATCGTTAGTTACCTGCTTGGGATGCCCCTGGCAGCAAACGTGCTGATTGAGGCAAATCACCGTATCCGTTGTGGCCATGACCAAATGTAAATCATGGGAAACCAGCAGGACCCCGCACTGGCGGCGGTTACGGATTTCGTTGATCAGCGCGTAGAGCGCAGCCTGGCCGGTAATGTCCACGCCCTGGACAGGTTCATCCAACACCAATAATTGCGGATCGCGCAGCAACGCACGGGCCAGGAGCACGCGTTGGGTCTCGCCCCCGGACAGGGATTGCATAGGTTGGTTAATCAACCCGTTAATGCCGGTAAGTTGCACTATCTCATCCAGATCCACCCGCGGCTTGCCGCCAAGTGCAAGGAAGCGGGACACACTCAATGGCAGGCTGGCATCAATATGCAATTTTTGCGGCATATAACCGATGCGTAAATCGCTGGTTTTCTCGATGCTGCCCTGATCGACCTTGATTAAACCAAGCACCGCGCGTACCAGCGTGGTTTTGCCAGCACCATTAGGGCCGATGAGGGTTACGATCTTGCCCGCTTCCAGCGTTAGGTCGGCATGTTGCAGAATCTGGCGGCCATTGCGTACTACCCCGAGCCCGCTAGCCTTGATGAGCACAGCACTCATGCGCTGGCTCCGGCACAGTTGGCGCACAAACCGGAAACTTCCAGCGCCTGGGTTTCTACGGTAAACCCCGCTTCTTTTGCGACCAGTAAAATCTGCTGGCCTAACGCGGGTTCATCAAGTTCGATAGCAACGCCGCAATTGCGGCAAATCAAAAAATGGCTTTGGTGCTTAGTACCGGGCGAAGGGCAACCGATAAAGGCGTTGAGCACATTGATGCGATGAATAAGCCCCTGTTCCAGTAAAAAATCCAGGGCGCGATACACTGTCGGCGGCGCCACCCGGCGGGTGTTGGCCTTAGCCAGCATTTCCATCAAGGTATAAGCACCCAGGGGTTTATGGTTTTGCCAAATCAGTTCCAATACCTGCAAACGCAAGTCAGTCAGGCGCACACCGCGGCTCAGGCACAGGTCGCGCGCCGCCGCCAATGCATCATGGATGCAATGATCGTGGTCGTGATGGCTGCAGGCGATGGGAGTGTGGTCCATAAAGTGATCCAGGCTAATCAATCTCAAGCGTGAGGAAATGGCAGATATGTTACTCTATAACCTCTTGGCTGGCATGTTTTTCCGTAGCGCCGTTATTTGCAGTTGTGGATGTACTTATGAGTCGTGTTTTTTGGGCAGGTTTGGTTATGATTCTGGCGCAATGCCTGCCATTGGCCGCAACGGCCAAACCGCAAATTCTCGCCAGTATTAAACCCCTGGCGTTAATTGCACAGGAAATTGCCGGCGATAACGCGGCTATCGAAACCTTATTGCCTGTCACCGCATCGCCTCATGATTACCCGTTGAAAATGTCCGACCATCGCCGTTTGCGCGACGCAGATCTGGTGTTGTGGGTCGGCCCGGAGCTGGAGAGTTTCCTGGCCCGCTCGCTAGCCAATATCCCACCTGCAAAGGTAATGGCAGCTTACGATTTGCCAGATCTCTATTGGCCGGAAAACACGGTTGAAAGCGATGGTCACCAACATGCAAATCACCACCATGCCGGGGGTGATCCGCATTTATGGCTGGATCCGCGCAATGCGCAAGTCATTGCCCGCGCATTGGCTGCAAAACTGATTGCGATAGATCCGCATTCGGCCACGGCATATCAAGCTAATACCGAACGTTTTGTGGCCCGCTTGCAACAATTGGATCAACAATTAAACCGGCAATTGGCCCCGATAAAATCCCAAGGCTTTGCGGTATATCACGAGGGTTACAGTCATTTTGTTAGTCGGTATGGTTTGCACCAGGTAGGATATGTCACTTACGCACCGGAACGTCGCCCGGGGGCCAAACATCTGAAGGAACTACACGAAGTGTTGAAACAGGAAGGGAAATGCTTGTTTGTAGAACCTTATTATCAGGTTGAATCAATTGAATCAATGGCGAAATCCATGGGCTTACGGATTGGAGTGCTGGACCCTATTGGTGATCAACAGGTATCCAGCTATCAGCAGCTATTAGAAAAACTCGGGCAGAGTTTTTTAACCTGCCTTACGCACCTGGCTAACTGATGAACCAGTAAAAGGGAGGCGCATGGTGACATTGCGCGCTTCCAATAAATCCAATTGTCTTTTATTCAATTCCAATACGAAAGCATCGTAATACTGCCGTATATCTCTATCGCTGGATGCTCCAGCTTCTTTCAATAACGATAACATCCCATCCTGGGTTGCCATACGGTGACGCATACCAGTTTTGTGATACACACAGCTCGCCAGTTGTTGCATGCGAAAAATCGCAGTTTGAGAAAAGATCAAGGTGTCCATGACATCCTCCGGTTCGTTGAAAAATAACACCACCACTACACCAGATAGCAACAAGGCGTTTACTTCAAACGGAGTTCTATTGCGTTACATCTGACAAAAAATCCCGCTTACAGCCTGATTCTAGGTTAGAAAATAAACAGAGCGAGGGACTTGTGCGCCACGCCAACGCAAATTACAAATTTGTGATTTGTACAAAAAAAGAACCCTGCTTTAATGTAACCAAAAGTTATAAGGTCACTAGCAGGGTTAATACACGAGGAGAAAATAAGGAGAAAAAGTACAACAAAACAACAGCTTAAGAAGAAAACATCTGCGTTGCCGGGCGCACCCGGCGACGCGCAAAACTTACAGATTAAAGGTGCTGGCTAATTTAGCGTCCAATTGCTTCTCGAGTTTGGCATTAACTTTCTTGTTAAGCGCTTCGGTTTTTTCAGCCAGATCTTCAGCTACGTTTAATTCAGTATTTTTCTGGACTTGAGTCCAGGTTGCTTCACTGCTGATTTCAGCAGCAGCGATAGTCAGATTTTGGTCTTCCGCTTCGCTTGCATAAGCACCCGCAGTTGCCAGAAACAAAGTTGAAGAAGTCAGTACTACAGTCAGTGCCAGATTAACGGCTAATTGTGCAAATTTTTTCATCGTGGGTTCCTCCTAACGACGTTTCAATTCCAGTTGCCTTGTGAGCAACCTTTCTAATGGTAAGTTGCCTTGGTTTAGGTTTTACAGTAACACCACGGTGGATTTGTTTTGTTACTGTATGTTACGCATGGTAACACATTTTTTTATTCTGCCTAGTCCCCTATTAAACTTTTTCGTTATACGAACGGTGTTTTTGTGAATAAATACCGAAACTTAGCTATTAAACTTAAATTTTTTGCCAGCTTTGGCGCGTGGTAACACAAGTTGTGATGGGTAACACTTTCTGATGGTTTCTGTAGGCATGAGTGTTACCTGTTACTCCTCGAGCTCTGATGAAGCTCGTAATCAGGGGCTTTGGTGTATGCTTCTGCCCCACAAAAACCTGTTTAAGATTGATATTGCTATGACCGAAACCCAAATTCTGGCCCCACTTGTACTCGTTGATGGTTCCTCCTATCTATATCGCGCTTATCATGCGCTCCCCCCGTTGACCAATTCCAAAGGTCAGCCCACCGGCGCGGTAAAAGGTGTGGTAAATATGATGCGCCGGCTGCGCAAGGATTATCCGGCCAGCCAGATTGCGGTTATCTTTGATGCAAAAGGCAAAACCTTCCGCGATGAAATCTTCGCCGACTACAAAGCCAATCGCCCGCCCATGCCTGATGATTTGCGCCCGCAAGTCCAACCAATTCACGACATAGTTCAAGCCATGGGTTTGCCATTATTTGTTATTGAAGGTGTTGAAGCCGACGATGTAATTGGAACACTCGCAGTACAAGCCACTGAAAAAAAAATGCCGGTAATAATTTCTACTGGCGACAAAGATATGGCGCAACTTGTGAATGAACATGTGACCCTGGTAAACACCATGACGGAAACAATTTTGGATATTCCCGGTGTGCACGCTAAGTATGGTTTTGGTCCGGAGTTGATGGTTGATTACCTTGCTCTGATGGGCGATAAGGTCGACAACATTCCCGGTGTGCCGGGAGTTGGTGAAAAAACTGCGCAAGGATTGATTCAGGGAGCTGGTGGTTTGGATGCAATATATGCGGATTTGGAAAAAGTCCGCACGCTGTCATTTCGCGGCGCTAAAACCATGCCGGAAAAATTAATTGAGCATCGCGATATGGCCTATTTGTCGTATCGGTTGGCGACAATTAAAACCGATGTTGAATTGCCATTTGGTCCCGCAGAAATCATTTGTGCACCGGCAAATAATCAGCGCCTGCTTGAATTATTTGAAGAATTGGAATTTAAAACATGGGTAACAGAATTAAGTAAATTGCCTATTACAACAGCTGCGCTAGAAGTTCCTGTGAAGGAAGAAGTTGTTGAGGAAAATGTAGCACCGGTAATTGCCGAGATTGAAAAGCACTACGATATTATCACTGATAAAGATCTTTTTTCTGATTGGTTATTGCGGTTACAAAAAGCTAATGCATTTTCGTTTGACACGGAAACGACCGCATTGGAAATTATGGATGCAAAAATTGTCGGCCTCAGTTTTGCGATTGAAGCCGGTGTTGCAGCGTACGTCCCTTGTGCGCACGACTATATGGGCGCACCGGAACAACTATCACTGGAGTGGGTGCTCGAACAATTAAAACCTGTTCTGGAAGATAAAAACAAAATAAAAATTGGCCAGAATTTAAAGTATGACCGCAGCGTATTATTGAATTACGGAATTGAATTGCGCGGTATTGAGTTCGATACCATGCTCGAATCCTATGTATGGAACTCCATTGGCAGTCGCCATAATATGGATGATCTCGCGCAAAATTACCTCGATTACAAAACTGTAACCTTCGAGGAACTTGCCGGTAAAGGTGTAAAGCAACTCAGCTTCAATCAATTAAAAGTAGAAGATGCTGGTCATTATGCCGCTGAGGATGCAGATATTACTCTGCGGCTACATCAATTTTTCTGGCCAAAGCTGGAACAAATTACCAATTTAAAATCGGTATTCCAAACTATTGAAATGCCACTGCTACCCGTGTTATCCCGGATTGAACGTAATGGCGCCTTGGTGGATGCCAAGTTATTGGGCCAGCACAGCATTGAATTAGGTGAACGTTTAACGCAACTTGAGCGCAAGGCTTATGAAATTGCCGGGCAGGAATTTAATTTAAGCTCGCCTAAACAATTGGGTGTAATTTTATTTGAACAGCAAAAACTGCCAATTATTAAAAAAACACCGACCGGAACTCCATCGACAGCAGAAGAAGTGTTACAAGAGTTGGCACTTGATTATCCATTGCCGAAAGTATTGATGGAGTATCGTGGCCTAGCGAAATTAAAATCAACTTATACCGATAAATTACCCTTGGAAATTAACAAGGGCACTGGCCGTATCCACACCAGCTATCACCAGGCTGTGGCAGCGACCGGGCGCTTATCCTCGCAAGATCCTAATTTGCAAAATATCCCGATTAAAACGGAAGAAGGCCGACGTATTCGCCAGGCGTTTATCGCACCTGCCGGTTATAAACTGGTCGCCGCTGACTATTCGCAAATTGAATTGCGCATTATGGCGCACTTGTCGGATGATGCTGGTTTGCTAAGTGCGTTTGAAAAAGGCCTGGATGTTCACCGTGCAACTGCCGCAGAAGTTTTTGGTGTCGGGTTGGATTCGGTTTCGCACGAGATGCGTCGCAGTGCCAAGGCGATTAATTTTGGATTGATTTACGGGATGTCCGCTTTTGGGCTCGCTAAACAATTGCATGTGGGGCGCAACGAAGCGCAGCAATATATTGATCGTTACTTTGAGCGTTATCCCGGTGTACAGCGTTATATGAATAATATTCGCGCGCTCGCACATGAGCAGGGCTATGTAGAAACGATATTTGGTCGCCGTTTATATTTGCCTGAGATCAATGCTAAAAATAAAAACCTGCAAATGGGTGCTGAGCGCACGGCAATTAACGCACCTATGCAAGGTACCGCTGCCGATATTATCAAAACAGCAATGATCAAAGTGCAGTCATGGTTGGACGAGTCGCAACTGGACGCAAAAATTATTATGCAGGTACACGACGAATTGGTACTCGAAGTGGCTGAATCGCAATTGGATAATGTGCGTGAGGGGTTGATCGAACGTATGTCATCTGCCGCCAGCCTCAAAGTGCCATTATTAGTCGAGGCAGGGATTGGTAATAATTGGGATGAAGCGCACTAACTGCAAAATGCATTAAACAGTTAACGGTATAAAAGCTATGCTCACAAGGATGTGCCGGCAATATTCAAGAAGTGATAGAGGGAGTTGTTGTTAATGAAAATAATAATTCGCTGTTTGTGGTTGTTTATATTTTTGCAACCGTTGATCGCACGCGCTGAATTGGTGGTAAGTCACCGTTCACCGTTTGCGCCGGGTGATACCCATCATGTTTACAGCACCGCGCTTTTGCAACTGGCGCTGGAAAAAACTCGCCCTGAATATGGCGATTATCGTCTCAACCCGATACCACCGCGCAATTACGCGCGTGCGCTCAAAGCATTGGTGGATAACGATTATCCGAATCTGGTTATTGAAACCAGCTACGAGCAAGCACTCACGCACAATCCCCGCTTGGCTTTTATCAATTTTCCTGTGGATCTGGGTGTGTTGGGCTACCGGGTGTGCTTTATGAACCCCAAACTTAAGGCCACCGGGGTCAAGCTTGATTCGTTAAAGGAATTGAGTAAATACAGTTTTGTTCATGGAGTGGGATGGGCCGACACGCTCATTTTTCGCCATAATGGTTTGAAAGTGCGCGAAATTGATAATTACGACTCCATTTTCCTGATGGTTATTGGTGGGCGGGTCGACTTTTTCTGCCGGGGTGTGAATGAAATCCTCGGAGAGATGAAGCAATTCAGCCAGCTTAATAATTTGGTTATTGATGATCATTTTATGCTGGTGTACCGGTTGCCTCGTTTTTTTTACTTCAACAGTGGGAGTGCCCTGGCAAAGGAGCGTATTGAGGCAGGGTTAAAGAAAGCGTATGCCGATGGTTCCTTACAAACCTTATGGAAGGCGCATTACCATACCAGTCTGGATTATGTGCGCATTAAAGGAAGAAAGGTAATCGCCATGGAAAACCCGCTATTAAGTGACCTGCAAATAAGTTTTACTCCCGATTTCATGGAATTGCTTGAGGACCAGCCACTGCAAAAAGAAATAAAACCGGAAAATAAAATACAATGAAAAATGCGACCGGTAGGGATTTTGTGTTTTTTACAATGAAATTTTGATTTTAAGTTATTGATTTTTAATGATTTTGTCAGATTAACAAAAAATTGTGCAAATTTTTTCTAATATTGTTTGAACTTATTTAAGTGGGGCTTGGTCTCAGTTATGTGTGTTTTACGATCATGAGCTAACTCCTCCCCTATTGGCATTTAAGCCAGCTGAGCGAAAATAGTGCTAAGCAAACCCCGATAATATCGGGGTTTTTTTTCGTCGGTCATTTGTACCGATCACTCGCGCGACTTAGCGCATATCCCTCTTCATTGCCAAATGCGCAATTGTGCAAAAATTGTTGCAATTACAAAGATTTACGTTTTTACCTGAACTTATGTTTGTCGCCTTGAGTCAGATAGTTCAGTAAATCGGTGCTAGCTAGTCCGCTCCCGATTGAGCTTTTTTCCTCTTGTCCTTGGTCGAAAGACCTAAGCCCATCTGGCACCACCCCAAGGGTGCCAGCCCTTTCCGATGATTTCTTTAAATCATCGGTTTTTTTTATTGGGTCTCCCCGAGAACCTCTCCGCTTACCTCATTTGTTTCCGGAGCTAGCCAGGTTTGCAGTTTGGCTTTGAGTTCATCCAGGCCCATATATTTCAGTGAGGAAAAGCACTGTACGCTCGCCGTTTTGTCCAGTCCCAAATGTTTCAATTCCTTCTGCACGGCAAACAGGCTTTTCATGGCCTGGCTGCGGCTAAGTTTGTCCGCCTTGGTTAGAAGTATGTGAACGGGCATACCGCCTCGCTTGGCCCAGTTGAGCATGGTGGTATCAAATTCTTGTAATGGATGGCGGATGTCCATTAATAGCACCAGACCTTGCAGGGTTTGACGCTTTTGCAGGTATTCGGAGAGATCGCGTTGCCATTTTTCCTTTTGTTCACGCGATACTTTGGCGTAACCGTAACCCGGTAAATCCACCAGGCGTTGATTCTCACCCAGGTTAAAGAAGTTGATTAACTGTGTCCTTCCTGGCGTTTTACTGGTGCGTGCCAGCTTTTGATTGGTCAAGGCGTTGATGGCGCTGGATTTCCCCGCGTTGGAGCGGCCCGCAAAGGCTACTTCGTAGCCGGTTTCGGGCGGGCATTCGCGGATACTGGGCGCGCTTTTGGAAAAATAAGCCTTGGTAAATACGATCTCGGTCAAGATAATAACCCTTCAAAATAGTGTGTTATTAGCGCGTTGGTAATATAATGCCGCCGCTTTTAAAGGTCGCGGTACGCGCCAGAAGGCAGGATTCATGCGAAATAGGGGTGCAATTGTAGCTTGTTGGTCCATCATTAAGCGAACTTGTTGCCCGGTGTAGCTCGAGAAAGCCGCACCTATAACAATCAGATTCATCGATCAATTCGGGTTAGCCAATGAAACATATCGTACGAAATGCACTTTTATCGCTGGGTTTGGTCGCTGTAACCCAGGGCGCTCTGGCGGCTGGAGATGCGGCGGCAGGCGCGACCAAAGCGGCAGTTTGTGGTGCGTGCCACGGCGCTGATGGTAATAGCCTGGTTGGAACTTTCCCTAAATTGGCCGGTTTGGGCGAGCGTTATCTGTTGAAGCAAATGACCGATATCCAGGCGTGGGATCTGGAAACTGATGCAGCCAAAAAAGCCAATACTGGCCGCGCTGTGCCGGAAATGACGGGTTTGCTGGCTAAAATGACCAAGCAGGACCTGGCTGATCTGGCGGCGCATTTTTCTGCCCAGACTACTCAATTGTCCGGCTCTAAAAAAATCGAAGTGCAAGTTAACTCGGGTATCAAAGTCGATGGCCTCGAATTGGGTGAGCGTACCTACCGTGCAGGTAACCCGTCCTCCGGTGTTCCTGCTTGTACTGGCTGCCACGCGCCAGACGGTAAAGGCAACATTCCTGCCGGGTTCCCGCGCTTGAGTGGCCAGCATCCTGAATATGTTGAAAAGCAATTGCGTGCATTCCGTTCTGGCGACCGCAAGAACGATGGCGACCAATCGATTATGCGTTCAGTGGCGGACAAGCTGAGCGATGCGGAAATTGCCGCATTGGCTAACTACATTGCTGGTTTGAACTAAACATTTAAATAGAAATTGCTACTTGCAGGGCGATAAAAAAGGCGACATTAGTCGCCTTTTTTATTTCTGCTCTTTACAGATGGACTCCGGCGCTGGAGAATCCGGCCCCTATCGGGGAACTTGATGATGAGTTACAGGACTAAGCAAGCAGAATTGTCACCCCGTTAATCATCCGGCGAACACAATAAAGAGTGAGGAGCGTTTATGCGTATTTTGGTTGCCCTGTTGGGCCTGGTATTTTCCCTGAGTGCATGTGCCCAGGAAAAAGCGGAAGAGTATCTGGAAGGGAAGCAGTATGTACTGCTTGAGCAACCGGTGCGCACTGCTGACCCTAGCAAGATTGAAGTGGCAGAAGTTTTTGCCTATTCATGTCCGCACTGTTTCCACTTTGAACCTTTATTACAAGCGTGGGAGAAAAAGCAGGCAAGTGATGTATATGTCGTACAGACACACGCGATGTGGAATGCCGGTATGGAGCCTTTGATGCGTGGTTACTACACCGCTGTGACTTTAAAAATCAAAGACAAAGCACATATGGCGGTGTTCAATGCATTGCATCTGGAACACAAAAGCTTTAACACGGCTGAAGATTGGGCCGATTTTTTTGTTGCCTATGGCGTAGATAAAGCCAAAACTATCAGTACCTATAATTCTTTTGGTGTTACCAGCCAAATCAAGCAAGCCGAAGCCCGTGCCCGTAGTTACAAAGTGACCGGTACGCCGGAATTGGTGGTAAACGGTAAATACCGTGTGAGCTCACGTCTTACAGGTGGCCACGAAGAAATGTTGAAAGTGGTGGACTTCCTGGTCGCAAAAGAGCGCGCTGCCAAGAAATAATCATCATTGTTTCGTTTTTCCCAAAGCCCGCATCCCAAAGATGCGGGCTTTGTTTTTTGTAGTTAGACACTTTTCAGGCGTTTTTATTGCCATCGGCCTATGTGTTTACGTTCCCTAGCTATACTGGATTTTACCTTTTCATCCGAGCAAACAGGGCAACGTGTAACTTATGACTGGTGATAAGAATAACTGGCGGGAAAAGTACCTCAATGCCCTGGATGAGCAGGAGCAGTTGGAGAAGAAGTTTGCCCGCCAGCAGGAATTGCTGCGCGCCGCCCTTGTCCGGGTGAGTATTGCTGCCGATGGCCAGGATGAAACCCTGGATAACATCATGACGCAATTGCGCGAAAAACTGCGCAGTGATACCGGCGCAGCAGAGATGAACAAAATCCTCGAGCAACTGGAAAAAGCCGCACTCGCATTTGAATCACATCGCGAACAGGGTGCACAGGATGTTCGCACTGCGCTAAATGATACCGTCAAAGCGCTGGATTCGTTCAAATTATCCAAAAGTGTTGCCAAAGACATCAGCGAATTTCTCAGTAACCTGCCGCAGCGCAGCAAAAAAATCCATTTATACCCCGCGCTTTTGCAACAGTTGGCAGTTATCCAGCAACAGGCATTAAAAGAAATTGAACAACCCAAAGTGGGATTGTTTGGAAAAATTCTAGGTGGCGGTAAATCCTCGAAGACGGATGAATTGGCACCTGCAACAAGTGGTGAGGATTATATTGATAACTTACCACCGCCAGATGATATTGAGGCACGGCCAACTGCCCCGGTTCAGTCACCGGTTATTGAACATCCGGTTGATGAAAAAAAACCGGATTACCGCGAGGCGATAATCAGGATCATCAATGAATTTTTGCAGGGACTTGAACACGACGCTTTATTAAAAGCCAAAACCCAGGCGCTACGCAGTAAACTCGACACCGGTATCCCGCCAGATGCCGTAATACCGGCCCTGGATTCCGTGCGCTCATTAGTGATGGAAGCTTACCTTGCCGCCAGCCAGGCATTTGCCAGTTATTTGAAAAATGTGAATGAAGAGCTGGGTGATATTTATTCCTTGCTCGGCGGCGCGGTAAAGCATTCGCAGAATGAACGCGCTGCCTCGCGCAAATTGCAAGATGACATGATGCGTGAAATGGGGGAACTTGAAACATCTGCCGAAAATGCCACTGATCTCAGCCAATTGAAAGATAAAGTGAAATCGCAATTGGACCATATCCGCCAGGCGCTCGATCAACACCAGCATAACGACCAGGCGCAATTAAATTTTGCACGGCAACTTGAAACACTCGGTGCAAAAATAAAAACAATGGAAGTGGAGGCAGAAAAAAATCGCAGCAATCTGGAGCTACAGCGAAAAAAAGCCTTGCAAGATGCGCTTACCGAACTGCCAAACCGCGAAGCTTACAATGAGCGAGCCAACGCCGAGGTCCAACGTTGGCAGCGTTATGGCCGGCCATTGAGTGTTGCGGTGTTTGATATCGATCATTTCAAACGTATTAATGATTCATTTGGCCATCAAGCCGGTGATCGCGTAATAAAAGTCATTGGCAGGTCTATAGCGAAACGCCTGCGCGAAGTTGATTTCTTTTGTCGTTACGGCGGCGAGGAATTCGTTGCACTTATGCCGGAAACTGACAGTAAAACTGCTCTGGAGGTGTTGGAAAAAGTGCGCGAAGCCATCGCCAATGCAGCGTTCAATTATAAAGATCAACCCTTAACCATTACTGTTTCTATTGGTGTTACTGAATTTAAACCCAGCGATACGTTGGAATCTGCATTTGAGCGTGCAGACCAGGCTTTATATAACGCCAAATCGACGGGGCGCAATCGCTGCCAACGCTTGTAAATTAAGGATGTGATTATGAAATTATTAATTTCAGCTGCACTGTTGCGGATTTGCAAAAAAGTTGCTGTCCTGATCGTGTCAACTTGTTATTGTGCAATCACACATGCTGCCGAGTTACAACTCAAAGTAAATGATGCACAAGGGCAACCACTAAAAGACGCGGTAGCTGCGTTGGTACCGGAAAAAAAACCGGTGCTTGACCAGCCATTAACTGCGATTATCGATCAACACAACAAAATGTTTACGCCATCAGTAATGGCGATACGCACTAATACCCTGGTCAAATTCCCGAATAGTGATGATATTCGTCATCACGTTTACTCGTTTTCTCCTGCAAAAAAATTTGAACTGCGCCTTTATCACGGCATGACAGCGGAGCCAGTATTATTTGATAAAGCCGGCACTGTGGTGTTGGGTTGTAACATCCACGATTCAATGGTGGCTTATATTTTTGTGGTCGACACTGAGTATCATGCAGTGGGTGATGCCCAGGGCAATGTGCGCGTACAAGCCCCGGCAGGTAAATACCAATTGCAAGTTTTTCATCCTCGCCTGACTAATTCTGGTCCCGAAATTGCCGTTACCCTTAGTGAAAAAGCACCGTTGCAACAGCAGGTTAAACTGGACAATCTGGCGAGCGAAAAAAATGAAAAAACCAGCGATGAATTTTCCGGTCTTTTTTAAACGATTAAGGTTAATCGGTTAATGTTATGTATATGCCTCGAGTCAGTTATCTGATTAAACTGCTAGCGTTTTTATTGGGCCTGGTGATAACCCTGGAAGCCCTCTCCTATATCGCAACCAGTGTAGTAATTAAAAAAGCCGTTACCCAAAATGCGCGTGCCGAATTGGTAGCGGGGGGCGAATTATTTAGCCGTATCATGCAAAAAAATGTTGAGCAGCTCGCGCTCTCCGTAAAAATCCTTACTGAGGATTTTGGTTTCAAAGACGCAGTGGCCACGCAAGATGAAAAAACAATTGTCTCGGCATTAAATAATCATTCGGCGCGCATCTCCGCTGATATAGGTGTATTGATTACCAGCGATGGCAAGTTGATTGCCAGCGATCAGAATTTTGCGCTATTGGTAGATGATGAATTTTCTGATCTAACCGCCCGCGCCAAAGATAAAGGCCAGGCCTACGACATCGTGCGGGTTGATGGCCGCGCTTATCAATTCGTTATTTTTTCGGTTAAAGCCCCGGTTGTTATTGGCCTCGCTGGAATGGGTTTTGAAGTAAAAAAAGAGTTCAGCCAGGATTTAAAAAAATTAACTGGCCTGGAAGTGTCTTTTATTCATCGTGATGGTGAAGAAACCCGCTATCTGAATGGTACATTGAAAGAAGAATCGATAAAAAATTTATTGCAACAGTTGCCCCGTCACCAAAAAATAGGTGAGGTTTTTGTTTACGATGAATTAATTTCCCTGGCTGTTCCGGCCGCGCGTCAAAATGAAAAATTACTGGCTATTTTACAAGTCCCACTCAGTGAAGTGCTGGCTCCCTATTCGCACCTTAACCTGCAATTATTTTTTCTGGCGTTGGTTTTTTCGTTGGTTGCCGCATTGGCCGCCTGGATGTTAGCGCGTAGCGTAACCAAACCCGTAACGCTATTGGCTGATATAGCGCGGCGCATTGCCGGTGGATTTTATGCAACACCGATTGCAGTGAAATCAAATGATGAGTTGGGTGATCTGGCAAAAGCGTTTATCAGCATGCAAAAAGCTATTGGTGAACGCGAACAGCAAGTGTTGTATCAATCAGAACATGACCCACTGACCGGACTACCCAATCGTTTGCGAATATTTCCCGAATTGCAAAATGCAATATCGCGCGCAGGTATATTAAAGCAATCAGTGTATTTACTGGTAATCGATATTAAAAATTTTACCCAGGTAAATGATGAGCTTAGCCAGGAAATTGGCGATGTGGTATTGCGCGAAGTTGGCCAGAAAATTGGACGGATTATTACCCATGGGGAAGTGTTGCGCTTGGGAAGCGACGAGTTCCTCGCAATTGTGATGGCACCGGATGCAAACATAATTAGTGATAGTGTCGAGCTAATACACAATGCATTTAAAACCCCTTTAGTGATTAGCGGTATCCAGGTTTCAGTTGATGTCAATATTGGAATTGCGTCTTACCCGATGGATGCCGATTCCGCCGAATCATTGCTGCGCCGGGCCAGCCTTGCGTTGAATGAAGGCCGCTCCAGTGAACAGCGTAGTTGTTGGTATCAAGCGGGCTGGGATGAACAACATTTGCGCCGTTTGCATCTGTTTCGCGAGTTTGAATCTTCGCTGCATGCGGGTTATATCAGTCTCTACTACCAACCCAAAATAAATCTTGAGCAACCGGATAGGCTCGGTGCAGAGGCGTTGGTGCGTTGGCGCCATCCGGAATTGGGTTTTGTTCCGCCCGATGAATTTATTGGCGTAATAGAAAGTTCGGGACAAATTACATTATTAACTCGTTGGGTATTAAAAACAGCTATCGTGCAGTTGCGCAAAATGCTCGATGAAAAAATTAAAATAACCTGCTCGGTAAATTTATCGGCACTGGATTTGCTGGTTGATGAATTGCCTGCTTATGTAGCGGAATTACTGCAAGCCAATCGTGTCCCTGCTGAGAATCTTTATCTTGAAATTACTGAAAGCGCAATTATGCGCGAGGCTGATAAGTGCCTGCATAATTTACAACGGTTGCGAAGCCTTGGCATCACCTTGTCTATTGACGATTTCGGTACCGGTTATTCGTCATTATCACAGCTGAAAAAATTACCTGTCTCTGAATTAAAAATTGATAAATCTTTTATCCTGAATCTGGATAGCAACGCGGATGATCAATTGATTGTTCGTTCCACCATTGAACTGGGGCACACTATGGGCTTGAGTGTGACCGCAGAGGGGGTCGAATCAGAAGCGATTAAAACGGTTTTAAAACAATACGGTTGTGATACTGCGCAAGGTTATTTGTACAGTAGACCATTACCGGCGGCAGATTTTACCCGCTGGGTACACGATTATCTGGAAGAATTACAATAGGCACGGCAAATTAAATATTGTGGATTTGCTTACATTTACTCGTCGGAGATCGAAAGGAAAATGGGGCTATGAAAATTATCAAGATGCTAGTGTTTTGTTTGTTGCCTTCATCAATGTGTATGGCGGTAACCGATCTCGATTTAGGGAGCAGCGAAGCAATAACACGCAGTCGTCTATTGGCAACAGGCGGAGCAACAACGATTGAAGGAACTGCTGGTGGCGGTATTGTACCTATGGCAGTAATTTCCGGTTATGGCGCGCAGGAGGAGTGGGGTGCAACGGCATTCGGCAGTTATGTGGATACCCGTGATTATCAACTGGAAGTGATCGGCGGCAGCTGGAGTTGGCATAATCGTTTTGAGTTATCTATCGCGCAACAAAAATTGACGCATGATTCACTTACGGCCGCCTTAAATTTGCCGACCGATTCTATTAGTCAGCGTATTATCAGCGCTAAAGTTCGGGTGGTCGGTGATTTGATTTATACCGCTGCACCGCAAATCAGCATTGGGGTGCAACATAAGGAAAATCTCGATTTTTTTGTGCCCGGCGCGGTGGGTGCAAAAAATGATTCGGGTACAGATATTAATTTAAGCGCGACTAAATTATTCCTTAGCGGATTTTTCAATCGCAACTTGTTGCTTAATGTTAACTTGCGCTACACCAACGCTAACCAAACCGGATTGGTCGGTTTTGGTGGTGATAAAAATAATGATAAGGAAATAATGCCGGAAGTGTCGGCGGGTGTATTGTTAAACAAACATTGGCTGGCAGGAGCCGAGTATCGGCAAAAACCGGACAACCTTTCCTTTATAAAAGAGGATGACTGGAAAACGGTATTTATCGGTTGGTTTCCCAATAAACGTATCGCCGTGGTGGCTGCCTGGGTTGACTTGGGGGAGGTGGCAACTTTTACAGACCAAACCGGTTGGTATTTATCGTTACAGGGGAGTTTTTAATTATGCGAATCCACTTATTAAAAATAATCAGCGTGATTATAGTCGCATTGTTTTTGGCATCCTGTAACAGCATGCCTAAAAAATCATTATATGATGACCTCGGTCAGTACGAGGGGATCGACAATATAATACGTGAACTGATTTTTATTATCGCCAAAGATGAACGCGTAAACCCGCGCTATAAAGGCGTAAACCTGCAGCATTTTAAAAAAGGATTAAGCGATTATATTTGCCAGCTTTCCGGCGGCCCGTGTAAATATGAAAATGAAAATATGAAACAGGTGCACGCCGGCCACAACTATACTAATACCGAATTCAACGCAATTGTGGATGATTTAATCTTGGCGATGGAAAAACGCAAGGTTCCGGTCGCAACCCAAAACCGTTTGCTGGCGTTATTGGCTCCCGCTTATAAAGATGTTGTTTACCAATAAGCGCATCCGGTTGTCGTAACACCTGCGTTTAACAATATTTAACATATATCCACAAAATTGAGTGTGCTCGCGCGCATTGACGGGTTTATTCTCTGTTGCACCTGACTTGTATGCCAGTTGTGGTTTTAGCTGGCATAAACCATAACAAAAAAACAGCATGAGAATTCACGTATGAAAAGAAACAGGTTTTCCTTGGGGTTATTGGTTGCTGCTATTGCCTTCACTCCGCTTGCCACTACTCTGGCCTTTGCCGATTCACTCAAATTAAATAATCAGGATTATTTTGAAATGCAGGGGCTTAACGTTACTGTATTTAGCGATATTTACCCTGATGGCCATCAAACCGGCGTAACCGTTATCCAACATGGTAGCCGTGTTGCAGCGAACGGTGATTTGCGCCTGGAAATTTCTCCCGGCCAATGGTCGCCGATGCCCGTGGGTGGCAAACAAACGGTCGATAAAAAAACACAAACAGTTAGCCAAACGCTTTCGTATCCTGATCCGAGTAAAGATCGCAAAGGATTTAATCCAATTATTTATCCTGACCTGAAGTTTACCTATCAGGTTAATGTGACCGCGCTGCAAGATAACCAATTTAAAATCACTGTGGATTTGGAACAACCGCTGCCTGATGACTGGGTGGGGAAAATTGGTTTTAACTTTGAAATTTTCCCCGGCGAATTTTTTGGAAAATCCTGGCTGCTGGATGCGCAAAGTGGAATTTTTCCGCAGCAGCCCAATGGTCCGTTGGTAAATCCCCACGGTGAATTCCTGACTGCCGCATTAGCGACCGGTAAGAAATTAATTGTTGCACCGGACTCCGATAAACAACGCATGGCCATTGAAAGCAAAACCGGTGAACTGGAATTATGGGATGGCCGCGCTAATCATAATAATGGTTGGTACATTGTGCGCGGTGTTATTCCCGCTAATAAAACCAAAGGGGCGCTGGAATGGATTGTCACCCCCCATGTAATCAGGAATTGGATTTATGAACCGGTAATCCAGGTGTCGCAAGTAGGGTATGGTACGGCACAGCCCAAGCAAGTGGTAATTGAACAGGACAAGCGCGATACCAAAGCGTCTGAAATAAAAATCTATAAATTATCCGGTGCTGGAAAAATCGAAGTTAAAAAAGCGAAAGTAAAACCTTGGGGAAATTTCCTCCGTTACCAATACATGACTTACGACTTCTCGGACATTAAAGAGCCGGGTATGTACCAGATTGGTTATCGCGATAAAACGTCCCACGCCTTTAAAATCGGTGACGATGTGTTATCGCGTAATGCCTGGCAGCCAACGCTTGAATATTTTTTGCCAGTGCAAATGTGCCATATGCGCGTAAATGAAAAATACCGTGTGTGGCATGGGCTGGACCATCAGGATGACGCATTGATGATGCCGCTTAATTTTAATCATATCGATGGTTATATTTCTGATGGCAGCACGCGCACCAAATTCAAGCCGGGCGAAAGGGTTCCCGGTTTGAATGCGGGAGGATGGCATGATGCAGGTGATTACGACCTGCGTGTTGAATCACAAATGGGAACGGTGTGGTTGCTCGCCACTATGGTGGAGGAATTTGGTTTGAACCACGATGCAACTTTGATTGACCAGGAGAAAAAACTGGTCGAGATTCATGTTGCAGATGGCAAAAATGATGCGTTGCAACAAATCGAACATGGCTTGTTAAGTGTCCTGGGCGGCTACAAATCCATGGGGCGTTTGTATCGCGGCATCATTGAACCCACAATTCGTCAGTATGTGTTGTTAGGGGATGCTATGGTGCAAACCGATAATTTTCCCTACGACGCTGCATTAAAAGAAGGTGAAATTAAAAATGGCAAATCCGGTACGGCGGATGATCGCTGGGTATTCACTGAAGATAATCCTGAACGTGAATTAGATGCTGCGGCCGGCTTGGCGGCAGCAGCGCGGGTGCTGAAAAATTACAATCCACAAATGGCGAAAGACGCATTGGAAGCCGCGCAAAACCTGTACAAAATTGCCGCCCCCAAAACCAAAAAACAGGACGGTCGAATTTTTGCACTCGCGGAATTAATTCTCGCTACTGGCAATGATGCTTACCGTCAGGAATTGATTGGCTTGCAACAGCAGATAATTGCGGATATTGAAAAAACCGGTTGGGCAATCGGCCGTGTGATGGCATCGATAAAAAATGAACAATTTGTCAGTGCTATTAATAATGCGGTGGAGTCCTATCAAAAAACTGTACGTGAGCGTGCACAAACAGAATCGCCTTATGGTGTGCCTTATAAACCGAACATTTGGGGAGCAGGTTGGACTATTCAGGATTTTGGTGTGAAACAATATTTTTTCCACAAATCCTGGCCGCAATTTACCGGTACCGATTCTTATGTGAATGCGCTCAATTTTGTATTGGGTGTTCATCCCGGTGAAAACACACAAAGTTTTGCTTCAGGCGTGGGCGCTAATTCGGCCACGGTTGCCTACGGTGTGAATCGTGCGGATTGGTCATACATTCCCGGTGGTGTTATTTCCGGTACTGCATTAATTCGCCCTGATTTGCCAGAGCTGAAAATCTGGCCATTTTTTTGGCAACAAACAGAATACGTAATGGGTGGTGGTGAAGCTAATTATATGTTCCTGGCATTGGCGGTTGATCAATTAAATCGACAGGTCAAGTAAGTTTTACAGCGGGCGAAATTCTCGCCCGCTGGATTTTATAAATCGGTTAATACAGATTAATTTCTGCTTTGTTGCTTTAAGCGACACACTTTTTGTGCGCTAATTGTTACTTTTGAGAGTAAATTTTGTTTTTTTTTGTAAATCAAATCGAGTTTCAGTAGGTGCTATTTATTCATCTCATTGATAAATAACCAATATTACTTTTCTGATTATTTCTTATTATAAAGTTGACAACGTTGTCCATGAGGCCTATTTTCTCTGACGACAGTATTGCGCCACTTTGGTTCGCATTCTGGAATAAATAAGTAACATTAATAATGAGAGGGGTGGTCGACATGAAAAATAAAGAGATAAGAAATCAGTTAAGTGCGGCAATTCGAACGGTTAATCGTAATATTTTGATGTGTGGCTCGGCCATGACCCTGGCGATGCTGGCGTCCGGGGTTCAGGCACAAGAAGACAATATAGAAGAAGTCGTTGTACAGGGTGTTCGCGCTGCGCAGGAAAGCGCGGTAAACACCAAACGTGAAGCGGCGTCAGTTGTAGACGGTATTTCCGCCGAAGATATCGGTAAGTTGCCTGACGTTACCATTGCTGACTCCCTGCAACGTATTCCGGGTATCCAGGTAACCCGTACTGCGGGTGAAGGTGGTCCGGTACAGATTCGCGGTTTGGGTAACGTAGGTTCATCGCTGAATGGCGAGACCTTTTTAAGTGCGACCACTATCGACCAATCAGCCGCTGACTTTGGTGACCTGCCATCAACATTGTTCTCTGGAGCAGATGTTTATAAGTCACCCATTGCAACCAATACCGCTATCGGTATTTCCGGTACTGTTAACCTGAAAACCCGTCGCCCCTTTGATATGGAAAATGGCTGGACATTTGCTGGTACCGGTGAAATTGACCGTGGTTCAATCAGTAAAGAAGATGATCCTACCTTTACCGGTTTGGTGAACTTTAAAGGCGAGCGCTTCGGTTTTCTGGTATCCGGTGCAACTACCGAAAAAAATCTTGCTACAGACTTTAACGGTTATTTTGATACCTCTGAGAACGGTGGTATCGGTGCTACTAACAATAGTCATACCTGGGGTGAAACCCCGTTGGGTGATCCTAACGTCCACCACCTGGTACCTCAAGGTTTTGCTGCTTTCCATAAAGCAGAAGAGCGTACCCGTGATGGCTTGAACGCCTCGTTCCAGTTTGATCTGGGTGAGGGTTTTGAAATCGTTGCAGATTACTTCTATAGCGATCAGGAGCGTTGGAACCGCCGTGCAGGTTTCTCGCACAATAACCGTTGGCAAACCTTTGCCGGTTATGCAACGGCGACAGAATATGGTGATGATAGTTTTACTTATGAAGGCAACCAATGGCGCACAGTAACTGCATTCTCTGCCCAGCCTTATCGTTTGCAATCTTTCTCGCAAACCAACTACAACCATGAAAAATCACAAAACTACAACTTCGAATTGAACTATGACAATGGTGGTCCTTTGACTGGCCAGGTTCGTATGACCCGTGCTGATGCAAGTGCGGCGATGCGCCATGGTTATGGTGAAGGCGATATCCTTAGTATTGACAGTGGTTCAATCGTGACCGGTCCTGGTGGTTTGATCCCCGCAAGTCAATGTAATACTGCGCGTGGTGACATAGTGGCTGGTGCTAACGGCGGCTGTTTCGCTGCTTATTCACCAGGTGGTATTGAGAGTCGTTTCCGCATTGGTTATGACACTGCCGGTTCACACCCCACCTTCTCTGGTTTTGACCAGGTAGTTACAGGTGGAAAAGGTTCTCGCACCGTTGCGGAATACATGGCTGATGTTGATAGCTACCATATCGGCGCTTTCTCCTCCGAGAACAACACTGACCGCGGAGCAGACCTGCAAACTTTCAGCACCCGCTGGAATTACGAATTTGACGATCAGCCATTCCTGACCAGTGTGGACTTCGGTCTCCGTAACAGCACTCGTTCAGTTGACAGTACCCAATTCTCGTATTTCGGAAAATTGAACGGTGGTTGCTCGGCTCAGTGGAAAGCAGTAGACCAATTTGCTACATCGCCCTCGGCGTGTGATCCAGGCGCTACTCTGGGTGAAAGAGTCACTGGTGTTGATCAAAATGGCAGGGTATATAACAACGAATTTGTTGCCTATACATTGCTCAAGCCAACTCGCATTGACGAACACAACAAAGTTATCTGGATTGACGACTTTGGTGGTGTGAAAGGCTTGCCTGGTGTTTGGGCAATTGATCCGCGCACCTTCGACAACAGCTTGGCCTTCCAGGAAAAAGTGTTTGGCCCTCAAGAAAAAGTGATTAACCCGGGTCAATCTTTCAGGGTTGAATTGGATGAGTTCAACTACTTCCTGCAAGCTAACATCGCATACGGTATTGTCAGCGGTAACGTCGGGGTAAAAGTTATTGATACTGACCTGACAATTGTTGCTAACGAAGTGGGGGCGCAATTGCCACACTCGGGTACCAACGTTGACACCGGTGATGTAGTAACCAAACGCTCCTACACTGACTATTTGCCATCATTGAACCTGGCTGCTGATGTTGCTGAAAATGTTAAGCTCCGTTTTGCCTATGGCGAGAGCATGATGCCACTCAACTTGCTGCAATGGGGTGGCGGTAAATCAGTTGGTCGTGTATTTAACAATGATTGTAATTGTATGCGTGTTGCCAACGGTAGCCTGGCTGGTAACCCGAACCTGGATCCAATTCGCTCTACTAACTATGACTTCTCTGCGGAATGGTATGTTGGTTCTGCGTCTGTGTTAAGTGCGGGCTTATTCAAGATCGAAATCGATAGCTTTATCGAAGACGGTACAGTGATGGTAGATGAGCCGGACTCTGATGGTGTACGTCGTGGTCCATGGCAGTTCACCTCGTTGGTGCAAGGTAAAGGCGGTGAAGTTCAAGGTGTGGAATTGGCTGCAAAAGTAGCGTTTAGTGATATCACTGACGCAGCTGTGCTGAGCGATATGGGCTTTGACTTGAACTACACCTTGTCTGATAGTTCACAAGAGCGTAAAGGTTTTGGTGGTAAAGAGTTGCCATTCACTAACAACTCCGAAGACACCTATAACCTGGTAGCCTGGTACGACAATCAAACCTTCTCGGCGCGTGTTGCTTATAACTTCCGCTCTGCGCGTTTGATTACTCCCGGCAACCCGGCAACAGCACAGCAGTCGTTGTATCAGGATGATTACGGTCAAGTGGATTTGAATGTGAGCTATAACCTGAATGAGCAATGGTCTGTTTATCTCAATGGCTCCAACATATTGGAAGAGATCCAACAAACTTATGTAGAGTTTAAAGATCAAAAAGCTTTCCAAAACGTTTATGAAGCTCGCTGGTCGTTAGGTACACGCGTTAAATTCTAAGGTCTCATCGTCTTAGCGTTTGATTTGTGATAAATAAACCACGGTAAGTAATTACCGTGGTTTTATTATTTCTGGAACCAAATCTCGGGAAGCCATTGTGAACTACCAATACCCGGTTAAATCGATTGTTATTGCTGGCGGCGGCACTGCCGGCTGGATGACAGCTGCAAAGTTAAGTCATCATTTTGCCAATACCGATATAAAAATTACCGTTGTCGAATCGAGTGAAATAGGTACCGTAGGCGTCGGGGAAGCGACTATCCCGACATTACGCCGTTTTTACCAATCACTGGGTATGGACGATATGGAGGTGATGAGTAAAACCAATGCAACCATCAAGCTGGGCATTGAATTTAAAGATTGGTTCAAACCGGACACATCATTTATCCATCCCTTTGGTGTTTTCGGGCACGATGCTAACGGAATTCGCTTCCATCATTACTGGATGAAACTGCGTGACATGGGTGATTCCCAGCCATTGGAAAAATATTCATTGGGCATTGCGCTGGCCCGTGCCAACAAATTTACATTTCCTGCTGAAAACCCTGCATCACCACTATCAATATTCGATTGGGCACTACATTTTGATGCGGCACTTTTCGCCACATTAATGCGCGAGCATTCACTCGCCAACGGCGTTGTTCACATAGATGCAAAAATTGCAGCAGTTAACCTGCATAATCATTCCGGTTTTATTGAAAGCCTGACGCTTGATGATCAACGCAATGTTAATGCGGATTTATTCATCGATTGCACCGGCTTTCACGGTTTATTAATTGCGGACGCGTTAAAAACACCTTATGTCGACTGGAGCCAATGGTTGTTGTGTGATCGCGCGATGGCGGTGCAATCGGAGTTGGTGGGTGAACCGGCAATTCGCACTGTTTCCAAAGCACATACGGCTGGTTGGCAATGGAAAATTCCGTTGCAGCATCGCCAGGGTAATGGCCATGTTTATGCCAGCCACTTTACTGACGAAGCGCAGGCTGAAGAAATCTTAGTGCAGCACATTGATGGAAAAGTTTTACATTCGCCGCGTAAATTTAAATTTATTCCGGGGCGCCGGGCGCAGGCGTGGAATAAAAACTGTATTGCGATTGGTTTGGCGGCCGGATTTTTAGAGCCCCTTGAAAGTACCAGTATTGCGCTGATTGAAACCGGGATAGAAAAAATTTGCGGCTCCCTTCCCACGCCATTTTTCAATGAGGAAAAAATCGACTATTTCAACCAGGTCACAGCTACCGAGTGGGAGCGCATCCGCGATTTTATTATTCTGCATTACAAAGCTAACCAGCGCGATGACAGCGAATTCTGGCGCTATTGTCGCGCCATGTCAGTGCCTGATTCATTGCAACAAAAAATAGATGCTTATTATGACCACGGCGATTTATTGCATTATCCCTGGGAAATATTCCATCCGGATTCCTGGTTGGCAATTTACAGCGGGTTTAATTTTTACCCGCAACACTATAATAAAAATGTAGACCGCTTGAATGTGAATTATCTAAAACAAAGCCTGGCGCAAATGCGTACTTCGATTGCAGAAGCAATTGCCGGTCTGCCGACACATCAGGAATTTATTAACCAGCATTGTAAAATGCCCAGGGTATAAGGCAAAAAATATGCAGCGTACGGCGAATCCATTGGGTTCAATTTGTATTGTGGGCGGCGGCACGGCAGGTTGGATGGCGGCCAGTTTGCTCAGCAATATTTTGCACGGCAGCAACACCAAAATTACCTTGGTTGAATCGCCGGATATTGCCACTATCGGTGTGGGGGAAGCGACTGTGCCATCGTTTATGGCATTCCTGAAAGATGCGCGCCTCCCTGTCAAAGAATTTATGCAAGCAACGGCAGGTTCCATCAAACTGGGAATTCGTTTTGAAAACTGGTTTCAACAAAACGAACATCATTTTTATCATCCGTTTGGAAAAATTGGACGCAATATTGATGGGCACGATTTTTATCAAATCTGGTTAAAAACATTGGCCGATGGTAATGTGACTCGCTGGATGGATCACTCACCTGCCGGGATTATGGCAGAGGAGCATCGCTTTATGGCTGAAGCGCAATTGGCGAACACACCACTAGCAACTTACGGCTACGCATTGCACCTTGATGCCGCGTATGCGGCGCGCCATATGCGTGAAATTACCCTTGAACGCGGTGTGAAACGTATCGAAGCTACCGTGGCCAGCGTCCAGACGGATGAGCGTCAATGTATCCAATCGCTACTACTCACCAACGGTGAAAAAGTTGAAAGCGATTTTTTTATTGACTGTACCGGTTTTAAAGGATTATTAATTTCAGAAACGTTGAAAGTAGGTTATGAAGACTGGTCTAATTATTTGCCGTGTAATCGCGCAGTAGCTGCGCAATCCGAAAATGCGGGTGATCCATTACCTTACACAACGGCCAGTGCGCGTGCAGCAGGGTGGACCTGGAAAATTCCGCTACAGCATCGCACTGGAAACGGCTATGTGTTTGCCAGCGATTATTGCTCTGATGACGAAGCTATCAATACGTTGATGAATGTTGTTGAAGGAAAACTCATCAATGAGCCTCGCGTCATTCCCTTTGTGAGTGGTATGCGCAAAAAAATATGGCATAACAATTGTTTGGCGTTGGGATTGGCGTCGGGTTTTATTGAGCCGCTGGAATCCACGGCGATTCATTTGGTGTACCGCGAGTTGGTGCATTTTATCCGCAACTTTCCCGATAAAAATATGGATCCATTCCTTGAGCAACAATTCAATCGGGAAATTACGCGCGATTATGTAGAAATCCGCGATTTTGTAATTCTGCATTATTGCACAACTAAACGTGATGACACGGCATTTTGGCGTTGGTGCCAAGCAATGGATATTCCTGATAGCTTGCAGGAAAAAATTGAACAATTCCGTCGTCGTGGTCAATTGCAGCATCACCCGGAAAATCTTTTCGGTGCAGACAGTTGGTATTCTATTTTGGAGGGGATGAACATTCGCCCGGAAAAATATCATCCGTTAACAGATGCTTTGGATAGCCAAAAACTGGCACAGTCTTTAAATCAGGGCGCAAAAGCGATTCGCGATACCGTAATGAAATTACCATCGCATGGCGAGTTTCTTCGTCAACATTGCCCGGCAAAGTAATCCATAGTGATTGATTTGATAATCCCGTTTGCGCCAATGCTACATTCCAAAAGCCATCCTGGCGATCCCTGCAAATCTATTTGCAGAAATCATCAGCCGCATCGCGGCTGATGAGATTTTCGGGTTACTATCGGAGCTAACAGCACGCCAATACAATTTTAATTATCAAAGTCTGGTGCAACGCAATGCCGGCGAATAAACTCTGCGTGACTGGTTGCACTTTTTCCTGCGTGGTCCAACGTCTGTTTTATTTTTGCCAACTGCATGGCGATATGGTCATCTTTGAAATGGTCGATACGATTATCGGTTCGTTCCGGAATAATTCCAAAACCATTATAAATACTTAACCAGCTGGATTTTTCAAAAGCTTCAGGTTCGTGTTGCAAAATATGGCCGCAGCTTTTGAATAATTCAATTTTATGTTCCAGGCTGGGGGGAATTTCCATTGCCTGGCAATAGCGCCAGAATTCGGTATCCGTGCGCTCAGTCAATTTATAATGCAACACAATAAAATCGCGGATGCGTTCCATTTCGTGTTGATGGCGTCGATTCACTTCGGCAATCATCGCCGGGTTAAATGACATATCAGGAAAGAACGTTAGTAAATGGGTAATGCCGGTTTGGATAAGTGAAATGCTGGTGCTTTCCAGCGGTTCGATAAAACCTGATGCAAGCCCAAGTGCATAACAATTTTTATTCCAGACTTTTTTGCGGCGGCCCGCTTTAAATGCAAATGGTTTTGGCGCAGTAATCGGGTTGCCACTAATGCGTTGCATCAAGGTTTCTTCTGCTTTGTTCTTATCCAGGAATCGACTGCAAAAAACATAACCGTTGCCGGTGCGGTGTTGTAACGGGATTTGCCACATCCAACCTGCATCCAATGCGGTCACCCTGGTATAAGGCGTTGGCTCTTCAGTGTTGGTGGATTGCACCGCGACCGCGGCATCGCATAATAACCACTGTTGCCAATCTTCATAACCGGTATGCAGGCTTTCTTCAATAAGCAAGCCTTTGAAACCGGTGCAGTCGATAAATAAATCACCTGCAATAATATTCCCGTTATCCAACAACAATGATTCAATAAAACCATCACCTTCACGCAGATTGACCTGTTCAATTTTTTGATCGACATGCACAACCCCCCGTGAGATGGACAGCTCACTCAATACTTTGGCGTAGAGTGCGGCATCAAAATGGTAAGCATAAGAAAAATCGGCCAAAGGATTATTGGGGGCTTCCTTTGGTTGGGCAAAATGATTGTGTTTGGCTAACTGGCTGCCTATGGAGTAATCGTGCAGATCTTCGGCGGGATTATTTTTTTTCAAGCGATAAAAATAATGCTGGAATTCAACGCCGCTAAAATCAATGCCGTAATCAGCAAAGGGATGGAAGAATTGATCCCCCGGTTTACGCCAATTGGTAAATTGAATGCCGAGCTTGAAACTGGCGCGTGTTGCGCGAATAAATTCCAGTTCATCCAGGCCCACTGAATGGTTGAATTGCACAATGCTGGGAATCGTGGCCTCACCTACGCCAACAGTGCCGATACTGGTGGATTCAATCAATGTAATGTTAATGGATTTATTCGCGAGAAAGCGGGAGAGGCTGGCCGCAGCCATCCAGCCCGCAGTACCACCGCCGACAATGACGATATTGCTAACTGGTTTCATAGTTGGGTTCGACATGGAAGCTGACCTTGCTAAATGATGGCTATTATTGTGAGTCGCTCTGGGTTGGCTGTTCGGCTATCCGGGTAGCCTGTGTTGATGCATATTATAGGAATCACTACGGTGAGTTAATTATTTTTTTAATAGCCTCATCCCTGTTGCTGCAACAACATCCGATTAATTTTTATAACAACGGGTTTGATTGTTGTTCTCCGGGCGGTATGGGAAAATAATGCGATTACTCTAATTAAAAACAGCGGGCATTTCATGAACCTTTTGGCCCCAGGTCAAATTCAAAATGCTACAGAACTCCTATGAAAAAAATAGTAATTGTGGGTGGCGGTACCGCCGGATGGATGAGCGCGTTGATTATGGCGCGGCAGTGGAATGCCAGGGGATTCCAGATTGAACTGCTGGAGTCCCCTGAAATAGGTATTATCGGTGTAGGGGAGGGATCCACTCCTGCGCTGAAAGTATTTTTTGATTCACTGGAGATCACCGAAGCAGAGTGGATGCCGGAATGCAATGCAACCTACAAGTGCGGCATCAGTTTTGAAAACTGGTCGACGCGTGCGGGTTATGAGCGCTATTTCCATCCTTTTTCATCCGCATTGGATCGCCAGACCTTGCCGATTTTTATGCATAATGTGCAAGCGCGTTTACAGGGTGCTGATTTACCTGCGCATCCGGATCGCTTTTTTGTGGCATCACGCATTGCACGCGAATGCTTGTCGCCAGTAGCACCGGAAAATTTTCCCTTTGAAGTCCATTACGGTTATCACTTTGATGCGGTATTGCTCGGGCAATTCTTGCGTAAAAAGGCGCTTGAGCGTGGTGTAGTGCATCGTGTTTGCCATATTGCGCAGGTGCAGCAGGATGATGCAGGAAATATCGCATCATTGTTAACCGATACGGGTGAAATCCATGCGGCGGATTTTTTTGTGGATTGCACCGGCTTCGCCAGTTTGTTGCTGCAAAAAACCTTACAAACATCGTTTGTCAGCTACAGCAATAATTTATTGAATGACGCGGCAGTGGCAATGCCGTCGGCTATTGGCAAAAAAATTCCGTCAGAAACAGTATCTGCTGCATTAAAACACGGCTGGGCCTGGAAGATTCCGCTCACTAATCGCTACGGCAATGGGTATGTCTATAGCTCGGTATTTTGCTCTGCTGATGAAGCTGAGCACGAATTGCGTGAACGTTTGGGACTGCTGGATGCTGATATTCCCGTGCGCCATTTAAAAATGAAAATTGGCCGTGCGCAGGAACATTGGGTAAAAAATTGCCTGGCAGTGGGATTATCGCAAGGCTTTATTGAACCGCTGGAAGCAACCGCATTGTTTTTGGTGCAACAAACCGTGGCCGTGTTTGCGGAAGATTTCACCCGGGGTGAATTTACTGATCGTTATCGCCATGATTTTAATAAACGCATCAATAGCCATTTTGATGGTGTGCGCGATTATATCGTGACGCATTACAAAACCAGTTCGCGCACTGATACTGATTATTGGCGAGCAAATACTGCAAACCAGCAAGATGTTTCGGCAACCATGCTGGAGTTATATAGCAGTTGGTTTGCCGGAAAAGATCTGGCGGCAGAAATACAGCGGTTGAATATTGCACATTATTATCCGGTACCATCCTGGTATTGCATTTTAGCGGGGATGGGAATCTTGCCGAATGCGCAGCAAGTGCGAAAACCGACGGCGGACGAAGCACGTTTTGACTTGCCGGCGCTGGATAATTTCCTGCGTCGTTGCGCGTTGAATTTTTCCGATCATCGCGCGCAGTTAAATAACATGGCCGAACAAGAAATTAATTAATAAAAACTTGAGCAATAAAAAAGCCCCGCAATGCGGGGCAAACAAGGAGAGACAATCAAGGAGAAACAATCAGCGTGGGGGAGTGAATCCCCCGGTTGCCTAGAACTTGGCGCGAACACCCAGAGTGTAACGAGCTTCATACACATTCTGGTTGACCATGACGTCTTCCCATTGCATGTAAGTTTCTTCGTACTCTTCCGTAATGTTGGTGCCTTGCAGGTACACAGTCAGGTTGTCGTTGATGTCGTAGCTAACTGACGCATCTACGTAAGTAGTTGGCGCTTGCCACCAGGCAGCCGGACTGCCGTCGTTCCACGCACGGCCAATGAAACGTTCGCTGCGATAGTTGTACGCAATACGCGCTTGCCATTGGGCGTACTCGTACCACAATACGGCGTTGACCTGGTTTTCAGAGTTGTCAGCCATTGGCATGGTTTTGCCGTAGAAATCTTTCTCGCCACCAGTACCATCGGTGAAGGTGTAGTTGATGGTTGTACCCAAACCACTCCAGGCACCAGGCAGGAAGTCAAAGGCTTGTTGGTAGCCCAACTCCAAACCTTTCACGATGCCGCCATTGGTATTGCCGCGGGTGGTCAGATCGATAGTTTCGCCCGGTCTGCGGTTAACACCATCAGAATCCGCCACAGTCGGGATTTGTACGGTGGTGGTTGCAATCGAGGTTTCCACATCGACACGGAATGCGCCCAGGCTGACCATGCCGCTTTCGTTGAAATACCACTCATAGCTCAGGTCATAGTTGTCTGCGCGCCATGGTTCCATGTACGGGTTGCCGTTTTGCGAGGCGCTAACCACCTGGAACACGCCCAGTTCAGGGTTGTTGTTCGTGGTGTAGGTACGGCCCAGGCCCAGATCGTTAGCATCCAGTTGCGTCATGGTTTTTGAATACGCCAGACGCAGCTTGGTGTTATCGCTGGTATCGAACGCGATGTTGAAGCGTGGCAGGAAGTCGTTAAAAGTGCGCTCAACTACTTCGGTGCTGGCGATTGTTGGTGCAACACCATCCAGCGCCGGGTACACAGTGCCATTTACGGTGACTTTGGTGGTATCGACCGCCGGGATGAACTGGGTAATGTCCAGGCTGGTTTCTATGTATTGCATACCGAAATTAGCCTGGTAGGGCAGGCCAGCTTCACCTGAGAATGAACCCTGGAAGTAGAAGGTTTGGGTTTGGTCTTCAACGGTATAGCTTTGTGCGCCGTCTTTTTGTTTCACGTTGCCCGGGTACAAGGCTTCATGGAACCCAAAGGCATTCTTCATCGCTTTTGGATTGATGAAGTAATAGCTGTTGCCATCACTTGCCGGGCCAAAATCGCTCACCTGATGGATGTAACCCAGGTCCTGCAATTCGCTGAATTTAAAGGTTCTGGCAATTGTGTCGCCACCGGAAACACCGGGAATACCGGAATCTTTCCACTTGGAGTACACAGTTACATTGTTGCCATTCGCATCTTTAACCGTGAACGGTGCTATCAGGTCGTATTGGTTGCGCTCGATTTCGCGGTCAGCAAAACGGTAACCGAAATCCACTTTTACACCGTCATCAAATTCATAGGTGCTGTCAAAGCGGAACACATCCAGCGTCGATTCTTCATCGCGGTTTTGATGGGAGAACGCTGATACCAGGCCATAGGCATCGATATCCTGACCGAAACCGGTCGGGTATTGGATACTTGGGTGTTTGCCGGAGAAATCAGCCACTACCGGGACACGCTCGCCATTCGGGCCGTAACCACCGGGGTTAACCGGTGCTTTAACGCCGCCGTAACTGGTTTGCAGGCCGGATTGCATACCGCTGGTGAGCAATGCATCGGCGAAGCTGCTGGTGTGATCATTGGTTGCATTGCCGTGTGCATAACGCACAGAACCGCGGAAGTTATCAGCGAAATCGATGTTGGCTTGCAAATTGAAGTTCAAGGATTCACGGTCATCCATCTGGGTTTCGCCTTTGGCGATAACACGCAAGGCTTCCAGGTTGGTAACTGATGAGGTGTAGAAATCCTTACCGTTGCCACCAGCCGCCGGGCCGCGGTTAACCAGGGTGTCCAGATCCGGATTCACCCAATCGTACTGTGCCCAGGAGTTATCAGAAATCAGGCCATTCACATAATCGCCCTGGTCCATTTTGGTGTAGAACACATCGGCAACCAGTTCGATGCTGTCGTTCACCTGGAACTGCGCGGTACCGGAAATACCGGTGCGCTCACGCTCGGCGGTGCGGTTGGTTATGCCGTAGTCGATGGTACCGAATACCTGGTCGTTGGTATCGCCGTCGCCGGTCAGGTCAGACGCAGTGCCCTGTCCTGGCCAATCGCCATTCTCGTTATAACCGCGGAACCACCAGTCGGTATACATCCCGTAGCGGAAGTTCGCCAGGGTGGCTTTGGAGTTGGAAACACTCAACAAGGCGCCGAAGTTGTCACCGTTGTTGAAGCCGGCAAAACCGGAAATCTTATGGCCGATGTCGTCGTCAGTGTATTTGCCTTGTGAACCTTCTGCAGAGCCGGCAAAGGTCCAGCCATCATCCAAATCAAACGGGCGGCGGGTTTTCAGGTCGATAGTGCCGGCAACACCGGCAGCAAGGGTTGATGCCTGGGCAGATTTGATGACGTCCACGCGCGACAACAATTCCGCCGGGATATCAGTAAAGTCAGGTTGAGCGGTGGTGATTGAACCCGCGCTCAGGAATTGTTCGCCGTTCAGCAACGTGCTGACTTGCGGCATACCGCGCACGTTAACAGTTGAGCCTTCACCGGCATTACGGCGGATCTGGATACCGGGAACACGTTGCAGCGAATCGGCGATGGTTGTGTCAGGCAACTTGCCAATATCTTCCGCGCTAATCGCATCAACTACCGATGCAGAATCGCGCTTTACGCTAACAGAGTTGGTCAAAGAGGCTTTAATACCGGTGATGACTACTTCTTCCACGTCATCACTTTGGGCAAATGCGCCAGTCGCGATACTGGCTGCAACCAGTGTGGAAAGCAATTTTCGATTAAAACTTGCAGAACTTTTCATGCGTGCGTCCTCTAGTTTGTGATTGTTATAAAAAAGAACACCCGCTCCTGAACATATAGATGCGGGTGTCAGGTGGATGGGTAGAGATATCTGTGCATCCCTTGGCACCCACATAAACGGCGCAATCCTAGATGTAATCGTTTACATTTTCAAACGGTTTGTGGTGGAAATATGAGTGGGAAAAATATTTTATGGATGAATTATTGTCGGAAATACTATTTCGGATAATTGAAAATAGTCATATATCTAGTTGATTTTTAATGATTTAAAAATTTTGTTGATGTTGCATTAATAAATTTATTGCTGTTTTTTGTGCCATTAAAAATGCCACAGATATTTGCAAACGTTTACAAAACGTTACTGGTGGTGACAAATTTTTAAGTCGCTTTAATCGAGCAACGTTATTAACAATTGTTGTTTACCCCCCAAATTTATCTTTACTGTTATTAGTGTTTTTCACCTAGTGGTTGCCATTCTGTGTTTTTGTGAATATGTTATATTATAACGTTTTCATTGAGGCTATTTATGACCCTGCTACCCGTCACTGTGCTGTCCGGCTTTTTAGGGGCCGGCAAGACCACATTGTTAAACCACATATTGAATAACCGTGAAAACCTGCGCGTAGCTGTAATCGTTAACGATATGAGTGAGGTCAATATCGATGCCGCGCTGGTGAATAATCAGGTCAAACTCAATCGCACCGAAGAAAAACTGGTAAAGATGAGCAATGGCTGTATTTGCTGTACCTTGCGCGAAGACTTGCTGGTTGAGATACGGCACCTCGCACAAGAGGGGCGTTTTGATTACCTGGTAATTGAATCAACCGGTATTTCCGAACCACTCCCGATTGCCGAAACTTTTACCTTTGAAGATGAAGACGGTGAAAGCCTCGCTCAGAGCGCACGTCTGGATACGCTGGCTACAGTGGTAGATGGAGTAAATTTCCTGGATGACTACTACGCTGCATTATCGTTAGCAGAAACCGGCGAAAGTTTGGGTGAGGACGATGAACGTAATCTGGCGGAATTGTTGATCGACCAGGTTGAATTTTGCGATCTGCTATTGATTAGCAAAACAGATTTAATCGATGCAGAAAAATTGCATGAGCTGATGTGCATTTTGCAGCGCTTGAATCCTGCTGCTGAAATTATCCCGATGGTAAAAGGACAAGTGCCGTTACAGAAAATATTGAACACGCACAAATTCAGTTTTGAAAAAGCGCAACAATCGGCTGGCTGGTTACAAGAATTGCGCGGTGAACACCAGCCGGAAACACTTGAATATGGAATTGAAAGTTTTGTTTATCGCGCGCGCCGGCCCTTTCATCCGCAAAAAATTTATGATTTTTTTGCCAATACGTTTGATCATTCCTCTGGCGAAAATTTTTCAGAAAAAGCCTTGGTAAAAAAACGCCGTCTGCTGCGTTCCAAAGGATTTTTCTGGCTAGCGTCGCGCCCGCAATTTGCCGGTCAATGGAGCCAGGCGGGCGGTGTTGCCCAACACGGTGCGGCAGGACTGTTTTGGAAAGCGATCCCGCCGGAGCATTGGCCGGAAGAGCCGGAACAACGTGAATTTATTTTCAGTAACTGGCACGAACCCTTCGGCGATATGCGTCAGGAACTGGTATTTATCGGTCAGAATCTGGATAAAACCTGGATGATCCAGCAACTGGATAACTGCCTGCTGGATGATGTTGAATTCGCGCTCGGTCAGCAATATTGGAAAACCTTATCCGATCCATTTCCCGCGTGGCTGGAGGAATAACGCAAGTTTCACCAAAGTGAATAAATCACAATAAGTCGCCCAATTCATTCAGAAATCGTTCATGGCCGCCGGTTCATTCTGATCTCAACGCAAAGAAAACACTTTGCGTAACAACATAATTAATCACGAAACGATTAATCACGAGACGATTTAACCACGGAGAATAGCCATGAAAGTAATCAGTTTGAGCAGCGTAGTGTTGAGTGTTTTGTTGTCAGTCAATGCGGTAGCGGCTGATCTATTTATTAAAGTCAGCGATAGTAAAGGTGAATCGAAAATTGTGAGCTGCCCCAGCGGTGTGTGTACATTAAATGATGTAGCTGCCGGTTCTTATCAGGTGCAAGTGTGCGATGAAAAAGGTAATGCAGTCAGCTCGAGTACGAGCTTGTCGCACTCAATCAAAGGCCCGCGTGATTCAGCCAGCGGTTTGGCAACTGGCAAACGCATGCACAAACCCATGACGATTACCAAAAGCCTGGATAAGAGTTTGCCGCAATTATTTAGCCTGGTAGTCAGCGAAGCCGGTTCGCAAGTGGTAATCGAGTCCAGCCAGGAAGTCAGTGCACCTGCGTCTGCACCGGTTTCCGGCGGCAAAGTAAATGTGCAGGATATCAGTATCACTCGCTAGTCCGGGTTTGGCTGGCGGCAGCGGCTGTGTAGAATGCGTAGCTTCTGATTACCAAGGCCAGCGTTATGAGTCACCCGCGTATCCCTGCTACTTCCAGCTCCGCGCCCGGCACTTCTGCCGGGCGCACCTTAATTCCCACCAACATCATCACCGGCTTTTTAGGCGTGGGCAAAACCACAGCAATTCGTCATTTGCTGGCGATTAAACCCGCTGACGAAGTCTGGTCGGTACTGGTAAATGAATTCGGGGAAATCGGTATTGATGGTGCGTTGTTAAAAGATGTGAATGCCCATGTGCGCGAAGTACCGGGCGGTTGCATTTGTTGTGTGGCGGGGTTGCCGATGAAAATGGCCCTGAATATGCTCATTGCCAAAACCAAACCAGACCGCATTTTGATCGAGCCCACCGGCCTTGGCCATCCCGAAGAAATCATCAATACGCTCACCGGGGAATATTACGATTCCGTACTGGATTTGCGCGCGACCATCACCCTCGTCGACCCACGTAAACTCAGTGATGAGCGCTATCGCACTAATGCCAATTTTAATGATCAAATCGCCGTGGCCGATGTGTTGGTGGCTAATAAAAGTGATTTGGCAGCAGCGGAGGACCGCGCCCGGTTTGATGAATTGGTCGCGCGCTTTGAGCCAGCAAAAACGGCGAGTTTTGCAGTGGATCAGGGGCAACTGCAACTGGCGTGGCTGGATTATCCGCGCACTGCGCATCAACTTGCGCATCCGAACCATCACGCAGGCCAGCGTAACACTCGTTTGCAGCCACAGCGTGAGTTATATAACACGGCGATTAGCCTGCCCGAAGGTCAGGAATTTTTGCGCCGCGAAAATGCCGGGCAAGGATTTTATTCCTGCGGCTGGATGTTCCAACCTCAAATCCGTTTTGGCTTCAATCAAGTCTTCGGCTGGTTAAGCGGTTTGCAACTGGTGCGCGCCAAAGCGGTGCTGAATACTGATCAGGGTGTATTTATGTTTAATGCGGAGCAGGGTGTCTTGAGTGTGAACCAACTGCCCATAGATAGTGAATTCGAGCTGTCTGATAGCCGCATTGAATTAATTGATGACCGCGAATTGGCGGTAGGCGAATGGGAAGCACTTTTGCTGGCTACACGTATTGACGCGGCAAAATAATCGGCTGGAAAAATGCCCGATTCCGGTGCCCAAATCGCTGAAAAGCGCCGTTCTGATACAGGAAATATCACCAACTTAACGGTATTGGTCTAAGGTTAAGGGTAGAGTTCGCACCGGAAAACTCACAACTACAAATACCTTTTCAGGGGTCAAATAATATGATGTTACTCCTTTCTTTACTGGCGATTTGGGTCCTCGTGGCTGTGCTGGTATATCGGCAAGTAGCGCTTGGTGCTGCTTCCGCCATTGTGTTAATTGCCTGGCTGGTATTAGGTGCGGTCACGCCCGCCCTTTATTCACCCTGGTTGCTGGTGCCGCTGGTATTGGTTTTGGCCGTGCTGAATGTTGCGCCCATTCGTCGCGCAGTGCTGACCAAACCGGTCTTTGGCGCGCTGAAAAAATCCATGCCGCCGATCAGCGCCACCGAGCGCGATGCGCTGGAAGCAGGTACTACCTGGTGGGAAAAACAATTGTTCAGCGGCAAACCCGACTGGAACGAGTTTGCGCAAATCAGCCTGCCGCAACTCACTGCCGAGGAACAATCATTTTTGGATAATGAAGTTAGTGAGCTGTGCTCATTGCTTGATGAATGGAAAATCCAGAATGATTTGAAAGACCTGTCGCCTGAGGCCTGGCAGTATCTGAAAGATAAGAAATTCTTCGGCCTTATTATCCCCAAAGAGTATGGCGGTCTGGATTTCAGCCCCCATGCACAAAGCCGCATTATGAGTAAGATCGCCAGCCGTTCCGGTACCGCAGCGGTGACTGCCATGGTGCCCAACTCCCTTGGCCCGGGCGAATTGCTGGTGAAATACGGTACGGAAGAGCAGCGCCAACGCTGGTTACCAGGTTTGGCAAACGGTACTGAAATTCCCTGTTTCGGTTTGACTGGTCCGGAAGCTGGCTCAGATGCTGGTTCTATTCCCGATACTGGTATTGTCTGCAAGGGTGATTACGAGGGGCAGGAAGTTATCGGCCTGAAACTGACTTTCAGCAAGCGCTGGATTACCCTGGCACCGGTGGCGACAGTCGTTGGCCTCGCGTTCAAACTCTATGATCCGGATGGTTTATTGGGTGACCCATCCAAAAAAGAGTACGGCATCACCTGTGCGCTGATTCCTGCGAAGCACCCCGGTATAGAAATCGGTCAACGCCACAACCCTGGCTCACCCTTCATGAACGGGCCGATTTTTGGTACCGATGTATTTATCCCGCTGGATTGGATTATCGGTGGTGCCGCCATGGCCGGTAAAGGCTGGCGCATGCTGATTGAATGTCTTGGTGCAGGTCGCGGTGTATCTTTGCCATCGCTTTCCACCGCCAGTGGTGAAATGAACTATCGGCTGGTAGGTGCTTACGCGCGCATTCGTCGTCAGTTCAATACGGAAGTCGGCAAGTTTGAAGGGGTGCAGGAAGCGACGGCAGAAATTGCCGCCAGCGGTTATGCGCTGGAAGCCATGCGGCAGTTTGTCACCAAAGGTCTGGAGACCGGTGCGCCTTCGGTGATGACTGCAATGGCAAAATACCACGCGACTGAATTGATGCGTAAATCGGTGGAACATTCGATGGACGTAGTAGGGGGCCGCGCAATCCAAAAAGGCCCGCGCAATTTTCTGGTGGCTTCTTACCATTCGGTTCCGGTTGCCATCACCGTGGAGGGCGCAAATATTTTGACTCGCTCTTTAATGATTTTTGGTCAGGGTGCAATGCGTTGTCATCCATTCCTGTTTGAGGAAATGCAGGCGATGCAACTGGAAGATGGTAGCGAAGGCTTGCGCAGATTCGACAAGCTTTTCACCAGCCATCTCGGCCATATTTGCAATAACATGTTGCGCACTAAATTGCTGGGTTTCCTCGGTGGTCGTTTTAGTAGTGTGCCTGCCAATGCGGATGATTTCAGCACTCGCTGGTATCAACGCATTAATTTGTTGAGTGCATCGTTGGCATCCATGTCTGATATTGCCTTGGGCATTTTGGGCGGTAACTTAAAACGCCGTGAACTGTTGTCGGCGCGTTTGGGTGATGTTCACAGCCAGCTATTTATTGCCAGTTCGATTTTAAAATTCCACTCGGCACATCCGCGTACTCGCGCAGAAGATGCTCACGCCGAATACGCATTAACGCGAGCACTCTTTATCGCCCAGGAAGCATTGCGCGATTTTGCCGATAACTTCCCGCAACAATGGATCGCTAAATTAATTCGTTTCCTCACCATGCCGGGGGGAAAAATTGTTAATAAGCCCAATGACAATTTGATTCGCGAATTGGGTGATTTGATTATGGAAGAGAATCCGGTACGGCAAATGCTGGCGCAATATTTGTACATTAGCCATGATCCGGAAGACGCAGCAGGCCGCGTAGAGAGTACATACCAATTGCTGTTGTCACTGGGCCCGGTATGGCACGCGTTCCTGAAAGCCAAAAACGCCGGCAAAATTTCCGGTTCAACTACCGAAGAACTGGCAAAAGATGCAGCGGCGAAAAATATTATTCAACCACATGATGTAGCCCGTATTGTTGAATATGATGCGCGCCGCTTTGACTGCTTGTTGACAGATGCGTTTGATAAACTGTGATTGCCATCTATGCGTAAAAAACCCGCTTTTTAGCGGGTTTTTTTATTGATTATGCCTGATGGATTGACTCACTTTTAGCAATAACGCTGCCATTGTGCCTTGCGTTTTTGTTGCATAAAGTGCGATATCAGCGCGTTTGAACGTAGTGGCTTTTATAGCTGTGGGATAAATATAACACCATAAACTTAACCGGAAGGTCGACGAATTTATTCTTATTAGCCGTTATATAAAATAATTGAGGTAATTAGTGTTGGACCACACTATCAAGCACTTTTCAGGGGAAAATTTCTGGCAATGAGTCCAAGCACGGTGATCAGGTAAAAAACGCTCCCTCTATATTTAGAGGGAGCGTTATTAATTATGTCGTTTTTGATTTCATTGCATTGATAATCATAACACCAGGAACAACTATTACTGTGGTTATAAACATAAACGCAAGCCAGACAAGAATAGTTGCTTTAATATCAATCAGAACACGGTTTGATAAAACGTCATTTGTGACCGGTATATATAATTGATCCTTAACACCTGATGATTCGATACTAAGTTGTGCATAAAGACGTTCTGATACCTGATAGAAACCTATTAATTTATCCAGCAGGACAGGCATCTCTTTCTTGGTTGATTCAAGGTATGTTTTATATTCTTCCGTTTTCTGAATACTGATGGATTTTCTAACTGCTGTAAGGATTTGCTCTGCATCCTGAATGTTCAATTCAATATCTGCAATTTGCTCTCTTAATTTGATCCAATCCTTATGCAGTTCTTGAAGGTATTTTTGCTTATCGGCATCGCCCGATAAACTTAACAATTTGTCAACCAAGTCTGAATTTATCTCGGAAATACTTGTACTATTACCCGTTGATGCGGTGGTATTACTGTTTGCACCTTGGTTATATGAATCGTAAATAGCTTTCACCGAGGTAGCTTTCTTATCCAAAGCCGTTAATTGCAAATTTAATCGTTTGATCCTGTCCTGGTAATAATAAATAGTCCTTTGTGCAGAATCCGTCAGGCCCAGTTCTCGCACAGGTGCAACAAGACCACCTAATAGATAATTGTTCATATCCTCTGCAGCATAGGTTAAGTCCAGGATTTTCATGCCAGTTACCGGGTCTGCAATAGATTGCGCGCCCTCAAAATCACTTAGCTTAATGATGTTTAATTTTAAGGTTTGGAGTTTTTCACCAATAATGTCACTGGCAACAATAGGATCCTCATTTAATATCAAATCCTTATTTATTGAGTTAGCAGAAGCCAATTGGACGTTAATATTCAAAACGCCTTTTTGTTTAATTGCCATGTCTGCCCAAATTGACGGGATATCATTTAATAATCTATTGGCGACTTCTTTTGGCAGCTCTTTCTTGCCTAAACGTAATGTTATCAATGCTTCTCCGGAAGTTGCCTGCTCGATGTCCAGTTCCATCTGTTTCTGTAGTTCGATTAGCTGATCGGCATCTACTCGCTTATCTCCCATTAAAATGTTGTAGCGCTTGATAATGAATGGGTACTGTGGTGAGTAGGGCGTAACTGTCAAAGCTGACTGCAGCTCAGAAACACCAATCCCGTACTCGTTGATACTGTTGCGATCATAGGCAATTTTAACAACGGCAGGGGAGACGATATCGTTATAGGCAAATTTTGCTCCATTAGGGAAGGCTAATTTGTGTGCGTTAGGGAACATCAAGCGGATTGGTTTGCTGTAGGCAATCTCCTGGGTTAACAGTGAGATTTGAGCAGCCTTTACTGCTCCAAAAACAGCCGACACAATAATTAGTGCAATTAATAGGTGTTTCCAGGTGGCTACGGCAGATTTAAAGAGCTTTAACAAATCTATCTCGTCGTTGGTCTGTGGTTTTTCATAACTTGGTGGGGTATTCAAGAGAGGCTCCTTTAAATATGGTTCTTGTCAAAAGCATATCGAATCTGGCTGCGTATTAGACATGGTGAGTAACAAATTGTAAACCGCGCTATTAATCCCTAAAAAGCTCTGTTTTAGTCAATAAAATCCGTTAAAATTGCCGGCCAGAAACCGAATCTGTTAAGGAGTCAGGTGTAATGATTCGTAGCCTTTTTGAAGCCCCAAGAAATATCAAGCGCCTACTCACGATTGCTTATGATTTACTATCAATCCTGGTTGCTTTTTATTTGGCTTCTTGCCTTAGGTTGGGGGTACCAGTACCTAATATAGGAAAAAACGAATTATTAATGTTAGGGATGACAGGTGGTATAAGCCTTCTGGTCTTTGTCCGTATGGGAATGTACAGGGCCATTCTTCGTTATCTTTCCGCTCAAGCGATCATTACAGTTGCCATTTGTGTTTGTGTATCAGGTCTTATTCTAGCTGTTTCCAGCTTTTTTACGTATTCAATTACGCCTCGATCTGTTCCGATTATATATACGCTTCTTCTGCTTATATTCATCGGCGTGCCGCGTATGCTTGTTCGCAGTTTGGTAATGATGTTGAATCAAATTGATGTAGAAGGAAAAATACCTGTAATTATCTACGGTGCAGGAGATAAAGGACATCAGTTATTGGGGGCTTTAAGTGTCTCCGTTTATGGCGTCAAAGCTTTTATTGATGATAATCCCCGTTTGCACAATACGACAGTTGGTGGGGTTAAAGTATTTTCACCAAGCGATTTGCAGTTGTTGATTCAGCAGTATTCTCCAAAAAAATTCTTACTCGCTCTAGGAAATACTAATAATGCGAATAAAGCCAAAATCTTAAAAACATTGGAACCTTATGCAATAGAAGTGCAAACAATACCTGCAGCTTCTGACATATTGAGTGGGAAAACAAGAATAGAGAATATCAAGGATGTAGAAATTGAAGATTTATTGGGCCGTGACCCTGTTAAGCCAAATCCTAAACTGCTAGATGCATGCATTCGAGGTAAATCGGTGATGGTAACAGGAGCAGGGGGCTCAATAGGAAGTGAGTTAAGTCGTCAAATTATCAAGCACTCACCAAAAACATTATTACTTTTTGAACAAAATGAATATGCGCTGTATGTCATCGAAAGGGAATTGCGGTCAGAATTATCTCAATTTGCAAACCAAGTAGAGCTAATTGCTGTGTTAGGGTCGGTGCAAAATGAGCAACGACTTCAGATGAGTATGCATGCTTATGACGTGCAGACTGTTTATCATGCTGCTGCTTATAAACATGTACCATTGGTTGAACATAACATTGTTGAAGGAGTTAATAATAATATTATAGGCACATGGCGCTGTGCCGAGGCTGCGATTAAAGCTGGTGTTGAGTCCTTTGTTTTAATTTCTACAGATAAAGCTGTTCGTCCAACAAATATTATGGGTGCTACCAAGCGTGTTGCTGAATTAGTACTTCAAGGTTTGGCGCAGCGTCAAAATAAGACACGCTTCACAATGGTTCGATTTGGGAATGTCTTAGGATCCTCTGGCTCTGTTGTGCCTTTATTTCGGCAGCAAATAAAACTGGGCGGACCAGTTACAGTTACACATCCAGATATTATCCGTTTTTTTATGACAATTCCTGAGGCTGCTGAACTTGTTATACAAGCCGGTTCTATGGGAACAGGTGGAGATGTTTTTGTATTGGACATGGGCGATCCTATTAAAATAGTAGATCTTGCTCGTAGAATGATTCACCTTTCTGGTTTGGAAATAAAGGATAAAGTACATCCTCACGGAGATATTGAAATTCGTTATTCGGGGCTTCGTCCTGGCGAAAAATTATATGAAGAGTTATTAATAGGAGACAATGTAAGCGGGACTGAACATGAACGCATAATGAGGGCCGAAGAGCACGCCCTGACTTGGATGGATACCGAGTCATTAATCATGGAATTGAAACAAGCAAGCGAGTCATATCGGTGTGATTTGCTAAAAAATATCTTGCTTGCTGCACCTGCTGGCTATTCTTCAATGGAAAAACTGGAGGATGTCATTTGGGTGAAGCGCACAGCTGCAAAGCTAACATTAATTGATACCGCCAAAACTTCTGCCTAAAAATAATTATTTCAATTTAACATTCGTTTTTTCTAACAATGAATGCTTTTTGTATAAGCCTATTATAAGCGGTGCAGGTATCCAATAAAAAAACCACTTTGTATCGATCTGCCAAAATAATATACGATGATCAAATGTTAAAGTAATAACTCCGAAGAGAATCCATAAAAACAGAATTTTACCTTCTATACTTTTAAGTGACAGCGATTTTTTTACTATAGTAAAGGTTATTAATGAGATTAATAAAAAACCGATAAATCCAGTGCGATAAAAAGTGTCGAGCCAAGAGTTGTGTGTATGATTAAAAACATCCACCCCAGGTATTATCGTCTTTGTATCTTTACTTAATCCTATACCAAAGAAAAACCTTTCAAATAGTTGATTATATATTTCGCTCCATATTAGGTCTCTTTCGCCTCCTGACATTAGCCTGGATTCTAACAGTTTCGTCGGGCTTAAGAGAATGGTAGAAACCAATGCCATCAAGATTGCCAAGAATAATTGAAAAATTACAATCCAAATCTTAGGTCTAATAATTAAAAGTGCACCAATTATTGATACCAAAAATGCCAGAAGACTCGCTCTGCTTTGAGAAAAAGCTAGCGGCATAACTAACAGTATGAAAAAGGTAAAATATTTCAACTTGTTAATAAGTTTGACTTCGGTTATGAGAAATGCATAGCTCATCAAAGCTAAAATACCGTACACACCACCAATTAAGTTGGAATTTTTGGCAGAGCACCAGCATGTTAATCTTTCATTGAAACTTTGCGAGCGAATACCATAAAACTCGATAATGGTTATTACAGAGGCGATAGATCCAATAAAAATTAAAATGGAAAATAGTTTTAGCAGATTAATTTTATTTTCACGTACTAGCCAAAAAGCTCCGGTGATCCAGGTCGAAATTAGGAATAATTGGAGTAGTAAAAAAAAAATATCTTTTGGTGTATTCCATAATGCTGTAATTGTTGCATAAACACAGAAAATAAATATAAGGACTAAATTTAAATCTATGTTAATAGTCTTGTAAGCTTTTCTTTTAAAAAAAAGATAACCTAAAGGAAAGAGAAAAAATAAAATATAGACAACTTCCAGACCGTCGCGAGATGGTGACCAAATAAACGAAGAAACGAAGGCTATAAACCCTACCGCTAGCCATTTTTCGGCCTTGTAATCTAACTGATCATTCAAAGTGCTTTTCTCAAATGTTAGGGGTAAATTTAGTCGATTTTCATTTGACGGCATCTCCTTGGCCTCCACCTTTAATAGTAAGCAAAATATATTTTAAATAAAGTTTAAAATTCAATGAATCTATCATTTTTTTGTCTGTTTCCGCCAATAAGTTAGGCGTAGACATATCAATGTTTTTAATCTGGGCTAAACCTGTAATACCTGGCCTAACATTGAATACACCAAGTTTTTCTCTGGCCGCTATAAGATCAGTTTGATTAAATAAATTCGGTCTGGGGCCTACGAGGCTCATATCTCCTTTTAAGACATTGAATAGTTGCGGCAACTCATCAAGCTTTGTCCTCCTAAGGAATTTTCCTACTCGAGTAACAGAGTTAGTAGGAGCTAAATGACTGGCAACATTTGCAGTGTTTTTTTTCATTGTACGAAATTTGATTAATATAAATGCTTTTTTATTTCTACCTACACGCTCTTGAAAAAATAATGGTGACCCAGTATCAAATAAACCTAAAACATAAATAAAAACAAATATAGGAAAACCTATTAACAGACTGAAGAATGAAAAAATAAAATCAAAAATTCTTATCATCGATAATACCCATTGCCATTGTAAAATTACTGTCTCTACCAATAAGTTGCTCTGGAGGTCCAAAAGCCAATAGATGAACAACTTTGATAGGTTTGTGGATTAATGATTAATGGATACCCAATTTTTATAGCTTCGCATAAATTTTTATCAAAAAATAATAGTTTATATTGAGCACCATTAGAAATGTATCCAGTTTTATATTGAATGCTCGAGTTATCAATAAAATCTTGGCAGGCTTTTTCGCAGTAAGGTTTTATTACTGTAAATAACTGGCCTTCATAATTAATTGCGCGTCCAAACATCTGATTATTTACGATACTTCTATCTTTAAATGCAGGGTATTCATAATTTTTATTTTTATATCTTTCAAGTGCATCATTAATTTGAATGAGAAAATTAACCTCCTCCGGAAGGTCCTCGCTTATATCTAAATTAAAAGTGGATATAGGATTTACCGGATTGCAGCAAAATATCTTTTTATTTTCATTGCAGCCAAAAAATATAAAAGAAATTAATATGATGAAAAAACTACTTTTCATTTTTTAATAGCCGTCCTAGTGTCCTATCCATTGTAAAAATTGGCTTCCAGTTAAGAATTTCTTCATTCTTGGAAATGTTCACCTGTAAAGAGCCAAATATTCTTTCGAACTGATTTTTTTTATTGAGCGAAAAAAATATAAGCCTAAAAAATATTTGCGGGATAGGAATTTTAATAACTTTTTTTTGCATTGCTTTTGCAATGCTTTCAAAAATTTGAGTTGTAGATAAATCATTACCATCACAAACAAGAAAAGTTTGATTTTTAGCATTTGCATTATCAATACAAACTTTAATTAAATGGTTAAGGTTATCAATTGACACAAGGCTTCTCTTGTTTTTAATAACAGGTAGTATAACTATAGGTAGCTTGTTAATTAATTTAATCATGCTGAGAAAGTTTGCTTTTACACCAGGCCCATAAATTAATGGAGGCCTAATAATAACAGTTTCCATTTTTGTTCTATCAGAAATGTTTTTCAGAGCTATCTCTGCATCCAGCTTGGACCTTCCATAATGGTCTGAAGGGTTTGGTATATCATCAGCAACAAAAGGTTTTTCCTGAGTAGTAAATTCTCCATTTACCTTTATTGAACTAAGAAATATAAACCGCTTAACTCCAGCCTTTACAGCTTGTTCGGCCAAGTTAATTGTTGCTAGAGTATTGACCGATTTATATCGTTCAGGAGTTGGAATATTTTCATCCATCATATGCACTCTGGCAGCAAGATGAATTACTACGTCTACCTTCTCCAAGGCTATTCCCCAATCTGTATGCTCATTTAAATCACCAACAGAAATATGCTCGTGATTTTTGATGTTAAGTGGACATCTGGTCGCGAGCCGCAAAATAAAATCAGTATTTTCACTTAAGTATTTAGCTAGTTCGGTACCTACGAAGCCGGTGGCGCCGGTAATAAGTAATCTGGTCATATCATGCTTTTCGGTATAGATTTATATACATGCGAGACACTTCTTCTAAAGAAAATTTATCTTCAGCGAGTTTTCTTCCGGCGATTCCAAACTGAACGCGCATTATATTATCTTCCGAAAGTTTGAAAATAGCATTCGCTAAATCGGAAGCATTTCTCGGCTGTACTAAGAGGCCAGTTACATTTGGAATAATTACGTGCCTGCACCCAGCGACATCTGTTGTAATAACGGCTCTGCCGCATGCTGCAGCTTCTATTAATACCTTAGGCAACCCCTCACGATAGGACGGTAAAACAACAATATGAGATGCTGAAAATAGGTTTGCTATGTCATCTCTAAAGCCCAAAAATTTTACATTTTTACGTTGGCTAAACAGCAGGACTTCTTCAGTGGTTAAAGAGGCTGGATTATCAGGGTCGATATTTCCCGCGATGGTGAAATTAATATCTTTATTAAGTGAGAGGCATATTTGAGCTGCCTCCAGAAACTCGAATATACCTTTATCTTTGAGAAGGCGAGATGCGAAAATAACCCTAATTGGAAGGGGCGGTTCTGGTAAATGGGTGTATTGTGTCAGATCAACACCTGCTCCGTTGATCACAACACATTTTTTTTCCTTTACCAAACCTAGGTTTACAAAATTAAGCATGTCTTCCTTGTTTTCAAATACTACAGATATTCTTTTGTTGGATAATGAAATTGTGTATAAAAAACTTACAACCGATCTCAAAATAATACCTGAGCGATTGGTGTTTAAAAATACGTATCCCAAACCCGTGACTGCTGCAATTACTTTTTTAATTCCACAAAAGCGTGCTACCAGACCTCCATATATTACAGGCTTGATTGTAATTAAATGAACAATGTCAGGATTAATTGTTCGAAACAATTTAAATAGTTTTCGAATCAAATTGATCTCTGAAATTAAATTCATTCCGCTACGAGACAAAGGTATGTAATGGACTTTAAAACCATAAGATTCGATTTTTTGAGTTTCGCTATCTAAATAGGCAGTTGCTATCTGAATGTCGAAGCCTTGTTGCTTTGAAATCAGGGCTATTCCTAGCCAATGGCTTAAAAAAAATTTCGGACTATTAACGACGAGAAGAATTGTATTCATTTTGTACTGGGCTACTTTTTGGGCAATTTCACATTAGTTATCGGAAATCGCCGGCTTATATGAGCTATAGTTCTGTTGATTCCATTTAAGCATAATTGAGTTGCAGGCATCTGCGCTCAATTTCTATTAAATTCGCTTTGCAATAGAAAAGCAGATTATGTTCATTCCGATCCTATTCATCGTCTTGGCTTATAAATTTTGTCAAATTTGAAGGTACGCTTTACCGAGTGCGGTAAAAATCTCTCATGGCTTTTATTCTCAAATGAAAAGGTATTAGCAAAAAAAACCAAGTCAATGCAGTATTAAGATTATTATGGAGTAGCGAAAAGACAACTAAGCCTGCCCATACTGGGAATAGCGCTGCTATATCATACGCTTTATATTTCAGCAGATAACTCCCACTTATGAATATGAAGAAGAAACTGGTGATCATTGCTGGCCATCCGAGCTCTGCAAGTATTCGTAAAAAGTCGTTATGCGTCACGCGTCTCTCTTGAAGTGATGCATCGATTACGCCATTTTCAAGTTCGATTTTATCTACTGATGATGAATAGTTGGCGAATTCTGTAACAAAACGTCCCCAGCCAACACCTGTGAGTGGGTGATCGCCTGCCATATTGATAGCTATTTTAGCAAATATTAATCTCTCTGAGTCGCTGCCGGCAGTATCTTCGGTTGCACTAAACCGTGTTAGTCCTGATGCTAAAATGAATAAAATTATTGCTAAAGATAATATCGTGTACAAAAACGTTTTAAGAAAATTTCTTTGGACATATAAGATCCATAAAATCTGAAAGATAGGAAGCAAAAGGCCTGCGCGCGAGCCTGTTAAAATTAGAGCGCTAGTTATTAGAGACAGTTGAATCCACTTTGATAAGCCTTTGCCCAAAGAAAATACACTGCACCAACCAATTCCTAGAAATAAAGCATAATAATTAGGATTAGCGAAAGTACTTTCTATTCTCAATTGTTGATCAATAAAAAATTCCATTAAGCCCGAAGTGGCGCTTATTGAAGCGAGGCTACCGATATAGCGCAAAAAAATAGAAAATGTCAAAGTCGAATCAACAATTTGCAATAGAAAACAACTTATAATTGCGCAGATAATTATATTAATTAGTTGAGCTTTAGCATCTTGGTCGAAAGGAGTCGCTATTAAAGATGCTACAACAAAACCCAAGAAAATAATTAAAATATATGAAGCTTTTGGCAAAGAGCCTTTGCTGGCTAAATTTGTTAGAAAACATACACAAAGTAGGATTTGAATTAGCTGATGAATCTGCCTATAAATGAACTCAAAATTCTGAGAACATGCAACAATACTGGAAAAAAATAGACACCCAAGAGAGATTTTTTTGGATTTTTCTTTATGAGAAGTATAAATCCAAAATGTAAAAATAATAATAGGGAAAGTATATTTAACTAGTTCAGCTCCGTTCATAAATTGTTTCCATATCTATTAAGCTCTTATAGAGGGCATCATGATCATTAACCATCTTTTCAAGGCTGTAGCTTCGAAGGATTTTTTTATGCAAATTGCGTCCTCGTTCAAGGGCTTCTCCTTGATTTTTAGCAACTAACTCCATAGTGGAAGATAGCTTATCGATTTGTGTTAAATAGCCACAATTGTCGGATAATAAATCTGGTATAGAGCCTACAGGTGTAGATATGACAGGAAGCCCAATTGCTCCGGCTTCCAAAATAACCATTGGCAGACCTTCGAATACGGAGCATAGAATTAAACATCTTGCGCTCAACAATTGATCTTGCACATTTGTCGATATCCCATATAGGGTCACTCTAGAGTTCAAATTTAGTGCAGTAATGCTTTTTTCCACATCAGGGCGTTCATAGCCATCTCCGACTATTAACAAGTTCAAATTTTTATTTTTCGTTTGCGCGAGTGCACGCAATAACGCTTGAGGATTTTTGGGATACTCTAATCTTCCTATAAATATGAAGTCATACTTCTTCGGTGATCTTTCATGCTGAAAATAATTTTCTTCAACCTTGATACTATTAGGTATGATTAATGTATTGCTTGCGTTCAAATTTTTATGCTGGGCTTCGCTAAATATAATATCCGCATTTCTTAGGTTTTTTGTTAATTTAATGAAAAATTTTCTTATAAAAGAAAAGCCTTTAAAGCTATGGCTTGTAAAAACTAATTTTAGTTTAGGGTTAAGTATTTTAACGATAACTGCAATGGCTAAAGCATGAAACATGTGCGCATGTAGCACATTTATTTTTTCTCTTTTAATTATCGAATGGAGCGTGTGCAAGGCTGAAATCCAAGTTAACGGATTATGAGTTATATTAAGGCAAAAAATATTTCTTTTTAAAAGAGGGTACTGATTTAGCATCCCCAATGCGTTAGTCAACACAATTATATAAATTGATTCATCTGTTTTAGCTAATGCAGATACTAGCTCGCTTAAAACACGCTCTGCTCCACCAATTCCATATCCGGTTATGGCTTGAGCCACTTTATATTTTTTCTCTTTCATTATACTTACTCATCAGTTGAGTGATTTTTCTTGCAGCTATTTCCCAAGAAAATTTTTTAGATATTTTTTTATTATTAATTAAAACTCGCTCGTAACTTGTAAAATTTTTTAAAGAGGATCTAATTGTTTCGACCCATTGCTCTATGTCAAATTCATCAAAAATAAACGCATTCTCGTTATGCTTTAAAAAATCAGAAAAATCATTTGAACTAGATGTTATCAAAATATTGCCAGAAGCCATCGCCTCAAGAAGAGCTGTGGGTGTTCCTTCGGAAAAAGAGCATAGGAGGAATATTTTACTACGTTGTAATATGGATGGGATTTCCTCTTTCTTTCGATTTCCATGAAAGTCTACATTTTTTATTTTTCTACATTTGCATATTTCTTCAATCTCCGCTTTTATTGGGCCGTCCCCAATTAATGAAAAAGTAACACCCGGTAGTTTTGCGGCGATCTCCAATATAAATTTGTGATTTTTCACTGGCAAAAAAGAACCGATGTGAACAACGTCGATACTTTTCCCGTATTCACTTTCATCAAAAAAATAACTTTCTATTCCGCTTGGTTGCCAATATATGGGTGCTGAAGATTTTATTAATTTATGTAATTGGTTGTATTCATTTTTTCCCGTGCAATATATAAATGTGTACTGTGAAAGTATTTTTTTGTAAACGAAGCTCCAAAATTTCCCCCTTTTTAATGCTCCGTGTATTGAACCGGTAAGAGCATTTGCTTTTGTAATTTTTTTTATGGCTTTTCCCCATAAAAATGCTGACCAATCTCCATGTATGTGAACAACATCATATTTTTTTTGCGCTTTCAAAAGCACGAAAAAAACTGGCATATAAAATACCAGATCTCGCAACAGTGCCGGTTTTATCTTTCGAAGATTAAGGTAAGGGAGAATTTTGACATCATCTTCGTTCTGACGCTCTCCTCCATTAAAAAAAAGAGAAACATTGCATCCAGCAGCACGCTGCTCGGCGGTTAATTTGTATACATGATTCTCCATCCCTCCCGTGAGAGGTGGGATAAATGGATATATTCTTAAAATACGCATGTTAACAATCCTGAATCGCTTTACGGTAAAGGTTGAAGACATGCTGCCATTCAAAATTTTGTTCGATAGTGAATCGCGCCTTTCGACCTATTTTTTCTCGAAGTTCAATTGAAGTTAAATTATTCAATAGTGTTTTTAAAGCGGCGTGGGTGCGCTCATGAATCAGAAAGCCATTTTCATTTTCTTGTATGAGATCTTTTAGGTACCCTACATTTGTTGATATGACAGGAAGTCCTATTGCCATCGCCTCCATGATAGCCCTAGATACTGCTTCAGTTAATGAATAATGAATATATATATCGCTACTTCGAAGTACTTCAGAGAGTTCTACGTGAGAAAGATTCTCCCGGATAATAATTTTTTCAGGTAAGTTAAGAGAGTTTGCTAGTGTTAAATACTCATCTTTCAAAGGGCCTGCTCCGACTAAAGTTAATTCAAAATTAATTTTAGATTTCTGAAGATGATGAATAAGTTCAATATGATTTTTTCCTCGCACAAAACTTCCAACTGTAATAATCTTTAATGCGCTACCTGTTTTATATGTAGCTTTAGGTGCGTTAAATATTTTCAAATTAACGCGATTAGGTATTAGTACGATTTTGTGAGCTAATTTTTCTCCATATGTTTCAATTAAAAGGTTGCTCATTTCACTAGATAGGCTTCTTATCTTGTCTGCTTTTGCAAGGGTAAATTTAGCAAAAAATCGGAAAAACAAATGGTGTGCGGTTCCCCACCATCCGCTTTTTACACTCTTAAAATAGTGTTCTCCATGTATTTCAACTAGGAGTTTTGTACCAAAAAAAATTTTACAGAGAGTAGCTGATATACCTCCCAATGCAGGGCATTGTGCTATAAGGTGAGTTGGTTTTAACTTTTTTACATAAAATATCAATAATAGGCTTGTTATGAAAAATGAAAATTGATTCTTTCCTAGTGATGGGATGAGGTGGAGAAATATTTTTCCTTCATTAGTTGTGTTAAAGGAATTTTTTTTGGCTCTTGAAAAAACATGATATTCGGCGGAAATGCTAGATAATTCTTTCCATATATTTAATGTGTGATGATTATCTGGAAGAGGAGAGTACTGATTTGCACTGATGTGCATAATTTTTATTTGATTATTCATCAAAAATTGTCTCATCATACATTTTTGCAACATTAGGTGTTGAGTATCTAACAACATGGATCTGATTTTCTTTGGCAAGCAGATTTCTTAAGTCTGGGTTTTCAGCCAAAGTTTTTAGATTGTTAAAAAATAATTCTGTATCATCCTTCTCTGAAACCATTTGTTGTTGCCTTGTACCAAGGAGCTCACGAGTACCTCCTGCATCAGTGGTAACTATTGGTAATCCTGCGGCCATTGCTTCAATAACAACTCTTGGAAATCCTTCGTTATACGTTGGATGAATAAATATGTCTGCAGCGGCATATAAATCCTGAATGTCTTTATTGGGAACATTGCCTAAAAACCTGCATGAGTGTGTGATATTGAAATTCCGTGCTTGTTCTTGAATTGCGGCTAACTCTGGACCTGCCCCAGCGACAATCACATATAAATTTTCTAATTTTCCTGCATTCTTTAAAAATTCCATACATTTGGGAAAGTACAGCATGGTTTTTCTGACAGGAGATAAGCGGTGAACTAATAACAAAATTGTTGAATTGCCTGGAATTTCATACTTTTCTCTAGCGTCTTGGCGGATTTTAATTTTGACTAATGGGTCTAGTTCAAATCTTTTTAAATTAATATCGTTGTACAAAAGCTTGATTTTCTTTTTCTCAACACCTCCCACTGTTGCATAATAATCAACCATGCTCTCCGGGCCGGTGACTAAATAAGATATGTATTTGGTTGCCAATTTGTAGGATAAATCTACGGTAAGGCGCCATTTAATCTTTTTAATGCTAAGCGGTTGGTTTCTATCAAATTCAAGGGTTGTCCCGCTGAGCCAAAGGTAACTTTTGCCTCCATAAATTTTGTGGGCAATTGCTGCCACAAGCGCGGTAGGAGTTGTTATGCGTATGTAGGTTTTTTCATAGCCTTGGCTAATGTATTTTCTTAATAAGCAAAAAATATTTACATACCGCCTAATCCCGCTTTGATGTTTTAAAGCAGTTACAATGATATTAGGGGTATTAAATGTTGGAATATCTTTAGCTTTTTCAATTATTAATATAATTTTTATTCCGCGTTCGGCTAGCGCTTCCAACAGACCAAGAATATGAAAAAAATGAGATGACTCATTTTTTGAATAACTATTTAATATGTAAATAAATTTTTTCTCGGTCATTTTGATGATGCCTTTATGCTTCTTGGTCGAAATATTTTTTTATGGCCATACTTTATATAAACAAAATTTTCAGGGTTTTCGTATAAAGAATAGAATTTTTCTTTGTTTCTAAATTTAACCGTTTTTGCCGGGTTACCTACAACAATAGCGCAATCTTCTACATCTTTGGCAACCACTGCTCCGGCGCCAATAACAGCTCCTTTTCCTATGGTAACTCCAGGTAAAATAATTGCTCTTGACCCAATCCAAACGTATTCTCCAATTGTTACTTCCGCTGTCAACATTGTGTTATCGAAGGGTATGGCGGTAGGCTCATCATCAAAGTTATGGGTCCTTGAGTAAATTTGCACTTCTGGTGCAATTATAACTCCATTATTTACTTTGATGCCTCCAGCCCCGTCTAGCAAAACTTTTGGGCCTATATAAACATTGTCTCCAATGTGAATTTTTTCAGTATTGGAGTACATTGAGCTTAGTGACTTTAATTGGCAGTTATCGCCTATATGTTTAAATTTTATTTTGCGAAACTTAATGGCAATTAATATTTTTCTAATAAGAGAAAACATCTATCTTCCTTTATGCAATAACTTTAAAGTAAAAACTGAAAATATTTCAGAAATTAATAGAACGATGGAAAATAAAATAATGTTTGCATTTTTTGAGTATATTAAAATAAAAAACATTAATGAAATTAGTGCAATATAAACTAATGAAGATATGTTTATAGATCTTTGTTGATAATTGCTCAGCGCATTTGCTCTTATTCGAGAGTAAAAAACGTATACCCAACAAATTAAACTTAATATGATGACTGCACTCCAATCACTGAATGATAAACCACTTGAAAAAATTATTAAGGCAATTGCTAATACGCTAAGCAATTGAGCGCCAATAGCGATTAGAAACATCTGCATTATGCTAATAGATTTTGCTGTTTCTAAGGCTTTTCTAAAATTTAGTATTGCTTCTATAATTTTAATTTGGCCCAGTGCGAAAGAAAGTCCGCGGTATGCCAGAAAGAACGAGGCGAGATCTTGTTTGTTCAGTAGTATATGCGGCGCTACAATTATAATAATGTTGTCTCTAACTCTTTTTAGGATAATTCCGAAGTAATAGCTAGGGTATATATTGCGGTGCTGCAATAACTTTGACCAGCTTTGATTGGAGAGACATTGAGTGAAATTTCGGAGTTCTTCTTTGTTTGCAAGAATCCAAATGCAATAGATTATGGTTGTTGCAATTACTATTGAGCCCCAAATGCTCATTGTTGACGGAATATTTAAGCAAAAAAATATCCAAAGCAATAATAGTCGTAACCCTGCTATCGTTGCTTCAATTATAAAAAACTCTTTGATCCTTCCTAAGGACTGTAGTCGAATATCTAGATATTTTTTAAAGGCGAGCACTGATGAGTACGCAGCTATCCAATATGTATCTGATTTAAACAACGGTGCCAATTGCAATGTAATTACAGTAATCGCGAACGATATAAGAGTCATTAAAATGGTGAAAAGGCTAATGACTTTAATAAACTCAGGATTGTCCTGAAGTTTAAAAACTGAGAAATTGCTTGGAATCAGTTCAATTAAAATACCAATTAGTGCCAAATAAGCAAGGTCGATACTATAGTCGGTAAAAGCACCATCTCCATACCATCTAACTATTGCTATAGTGGCCAAGAGATTTAAAGCGGCAGATGCTATGCTTCCGATGGAAGACGAAAGAAATAGCTTTCCTAGTTTCAATTCATGCCTCTGCTGCGATGGTTGTTTCTTTGGCTAATTAAATGTTTATCGATGAGTTCTTAGGATTTACGTGTGGCAGCCTTCATTAGCGATATACCATGCCGTAGCTAGTTCAATTCCTTGATGTATGTTAAATGATGGATCGTAGCCAAGATTTTTCCGTATTTTTTGTACATCTGCTTGAGAGTGTCTTACATCTCCTGAGCGAAAATCCTTATAAACTGGAGGTAAAACGTAGTTCACATTATGATTGCCTAGTGCTTGCTTAATTGAGGCAAATAATTGATTTAATGTGGTCCTGTCACCTACTGCCACATTATAAACTTGGTTTTTTGCTTCATCTTCTGCAGTGGCAGCCAAAATATTGGCCTGAATAGTGTTTTCAATAAAGCAGAAGTCCCTGCTAGTTTCGCCGTCACCATTAACGAAAATCTCCTGATTTTTTATCATTGCAGCGGTCCATTTTGGTATGACTGCCGCATATGCTCCGTTGGGGTCTTGTCGTTTTCCAAAAACATTAAAGTAACGTAGCCCTATAGATTTAAATCCATAGGTTCGTGCGAAAACCCCGGCATAAAGCTCGTTTACATATTTAGTAACTGCATAAGGAGATAATGGATTACCAATATTTTCTTCAACTTTTGGTAAAGCGGGATGGTCACCGTATGTCGAGCTGCTCGCGGCGTAGGTGAAGCTGCTCACTTTTGCATCTCTGGATGCTACCAGCATATTCAGAAAACCGGAAATGTTCGTTTCATTGGTGGTAATGGGGTCATTGATTGAACGTGGTACTGAGCCTAATGCTGCTTGATGCAATACATAATCAACGCCGCTTGCTGCCTTTTTGCAATCATCCAAATTGCGTATATCACCTTGGAAAAAAGTAAAATTTTCCCATTGGGATGGGGAAACACTATTTTTAACTTCATCAAGATTCTTTTGATATCCGGTAGAAAAATTATCCAGGCCTACTACTTTCTGTTCAAGCTTTAGTAAAAACTCAAGCAGGTTTGAGCCGATAAAACCTGCCACCCCTGTAATCAACCAGGTTTTAGGGGCTTGCAGCAGAGAGGATTTACAAGTTTCAAATGTATTTGTCATAAAAAATCTTTATCAGAGTCGTAAATTTGTCGAGCCAGCGGGCAGTATATATTTCAAGTCATAAATAACCGCGTCACCTTTCGTAAATCGCTTGATTCCTTCAATACCGAGATCGCGGAATTGATGATGGGCAACTGCTAAAATTACAGCATCATAATTATTTGATTTTGGATTGGTGACTGGTGTAATTGCATATTCGTGCTGTGCTTCTTCCGCAGAAATCCATGGATCATAAACATCTACTTCGATGTTGTATTCGCGCAGCTCATTAATTATGTCAACGACTTTGGTGTTACGCAGATCCGGACAATTTTCCTTAAACGTTAACCCCATAATTAGCACTTTCGCACCTTCAGCATGAATCCGGCGTTTGATCATCGCCTTGACCAGTTGGGATGCAACATACGCAGCCATTGAGTCATTGATTCTTCTGCCTGCAAGAATAACTTCCGGGTGATAACCTATTGATTGAGCTTTGTGAGTTAAATAATAAGGATCAACACCAATACAATGACCACCAACCAAACCCGGGCGGAAAGGTAAAAAGTTCCATTTTGTTCCCGCTGCTTTTAATACTTCCTCAGTATCGATTCCGAGTTTATTGAATATAATTGCAAGCTCGTTAATCAATGCAATATTGAGATCACGCTGAGTGTTTTCGATTACTTTTGCTGCTTCTGCGACTTTGATAGATGAGGCCTTATAAGTGCCGGCAGTAATTACCGAAGAATATAACTGATCAATAGTTTCTGCTATTTCTGGTGTAGAGCCAGAGGTAACCTTTTTTATGCTTGTTACTTTGTGTTCTTTGTCACCAGGATTAATACGTTCCGGGCTGTAGCCTCCATAAAAATCTTGATTAAATTTTAATCCCGAAATTTTCTCAATGACAGGGATACAATCGTCTTCTGTTGCGCCGGGGTAAACGGTTGATTCATAGATAACGATATCGCCTTTTTTTATGACTTTACCCAATGTTTCGCTGGCTTTTATCAGAGGCGTAAGATCTGGTTGTTTATGTTCATCAATCGGCGTAGGCACAGTAACAATGTATATGTTGGCAGCTTTTATATCATTCAGGTCAGAAGTAAAGGACAAAAGCTTGGCATCCTTCAGTTCATCTGAAGTTACTTCAAGCGTAAAATCATTACCTTCTGATAATTCTGCAATACGTTTTTTATTGATATCAAAACCAATTGTTTTGTATTTGCTGCTAAATGCAACAGCAAGTGGAAGACCCACATAGCCCAAACCGATAATTGCCAGTTTATTATCCTTCAGTTCCATTACTTTTAAACCTTTTGTATATCTAATTGATTTAATGAGCCTAAACGCTCGCGCTGATAGCTTCCATCCTGAACGCGATGCGCCCAGTCGAGATTTTGCAAATACCATTCAATAGTTTTGCGGATGCCGGATTCAAAAGTTTCTTCCGGCTGCCAACCCAGTTCACGCTGGATTTTGCCTGCATCGATTGCATAACGAATATCGTGGCCCGGCCGGTCTTGCACAAAAGTAATGAGTTCTTTGTAGCTTTTCACAGGAATATTTCTCGCGGGCTGCAGTTCATCCAGCAATTCGCAAATTTTGGTTACTACTTCAATATTTTGTTTTTCGTTGTGGCCGCCGATATTGTAAGTTTCACCGATTTGACCTGTTGTAATGACTTTGTAAAGTGCGCGGGCATGATCCTCAACAAACAACCAGTCGCGAATTTGGGTGCCTTTTCCGTATACCGGCAAAGGTTTTCCTTCGAGTGCATTGAGAATTACCAGCGGAATTAATTTCTCGGGGAAATGGTAGGGGCCGTAGTTATTGGAGCAGTTCGTGACAATCGTTGGTAGTCCGTAGGTACGACGCCAGGTGCGAACCAAATGATCCGAACTTGCTTTACTCGCTGAATAAGGTGAGCTTGGTGCATAGGGTGTTGTTTCAGTAAATAAATCTTCCGGACCTTCAAGATCGCCATATACTTCATCGGTCGAGATGTGATGGAAGCGGAAATTGGTTTTCCGGTCACCGGATAGATCTTTCCAATAATGACGTGCAGCTTCCAGCAGGGTATAGGTACCAACGATATTGGTTTCAATAAATGCGGCGGGGCCATCAATTGACCGGTCGACATGGCTTTCAGCTGCCAGGTGCATCACTGCATCCGGTTGGTGCTGCTGAAAAACGCGATCAAGTTCGCTGCGATGACAAATATCAATACGTTCGAAGGTATAGCGATCACTTGCCGCTACATCAACCAGGGATTCAAGGTTGCCCGCATAAGTGAGCTTATCCAGATTAACGACTGAATCATCAGTGTTATTAATGATATGGCGAACAACAGCAGAGCCGATAAAGCCTGCGCCCCCGGTAACAAGAATTTTCATCCTACGATCCTTTCCATTCAGTGAGCGTCTTTTGTGGATAGCAGAGGCTTTCCAAAAATCGGCCATTCTATCGCTAGCTCGGCGCTATTCCAAGCAATGCATTTCTCATGTTGCGGGGAATAGAAATTGGTTGTTTTGTACTCCACTTCAGCGGTTTCCGATAATGTATAAAATCCGTGGGCAAACCCTTCCGGGATCCACAATTGATGGTGGTTTTGCGCTGACAATATGTTTCCGGTCCATTGGCGGTATGTTGCTGAGGACGGGCGTATATCTACTGCTACATCAAAGACTTCACCTGAGATAACCCTGATGAGCTTGGCTTGTGCCATTGGCTCCTCCTGGTAATGGAGCCCACGAAGCACCCCTTTGCGGGACATGGAATGATTGTCTTGTACAAAATGGATGCTTCTGCCAATCAGGTGTTCGAATGTCTTTTGGTTAAAGCTCTCGAAGAAAAAACCTCTGTTATCCGAGTAAACCTCGGGGATAAGAATCTTAACGTCGGGGATTGAGGTGTCATTTAACTTCATGGATGCGCAACGGACATTAACTGGGCGCGTAGTTTAATGTCATCGGGCGCAGGCTGCATCGTTATTTTCGGTGGGATACAAAAAGATACAAACTGGTGCTAGTTCTTTATGCCGGGTTTGTCGTGTTTGTTAAAGATTTCGGCCGGCCCGGGAATAAGGCAGCCTGTACGATGTGTTATGCAGCATCGGGTTTCGTGAATAGCTCTTTGAGTGCCAAGTGCCAATTAGCGGGCGGGATTGCAAACCTATCAGTGATTTTTTGAGTATTCAGCTGAGAATTGCGGGGGCGTTTGGCCAGGGTTTTATATTGGCTGGATTTGATGCGGATTAATTGGGTTGGCTCAAACCCATCCCTTTGCGGCGCAAGCTGAAATATTGCCTGTGCGAATTCAAACCAGGTGGTGTAGGGCATGCCTGCGTAATGGTAAGTACCCCAATCAGAAGCAGTAAAACCCTGGATTTGATTGGCTAGGATGGCCAGGGTTCGGGCAATATCGTTTGCATAGGTCGGCCCACCGGTTTGGTCATCCACAACAGATATTGTTTTTTGTGTTTCTGCCAGCCGCAGCATGGTTGTTAAAAAATTTTTTGGCTCATTACTGAATACCCAGGCCGTCCTTAAAATCAAATGCCGGGGATTGGATTTTTTTACCGCAAGTTCGCCGGCAAGCTTGCTCTTGCCATACGTATTGATGGGGTCAGGAACATCGTCTTCGGTATAGGGGGCGGACTTGGTGCCGGAAAACACATAATCAGTTGATAGGTGAATGATCGGGATATCAATGCTGGCAGCGGCTTTGCTGATATTTTCAGCCCCTTGCTGGTTCACTAAAAATGCGTGTTCACTATTTTCTTCTGCCAGGTCGACAGCCGTGTAGGCAGCCAAATTGATTGTGAGCTCTGGTTGATAAGTGTTGAAGATGTGTACGGTTTTATTGAAGTCTGTGATATCCAATTGCTGGCGATCAAGCGCAAGGATGTTGTGTCCGGTATTGGCAAATTGGGATATTAAATGTTTTCCGATTTGCCCGGATGCTCCCGTAATTAGTATTTTCATGCTTGCTATTGCCCAGGCCCAATGCTGATCGAGTGTCGCACGGCGAAAACGGGAAGTAAATTTTAACCGGTTCGTGATTGTGGCGGGATGAAATGGCGCACCTGACTGGATTCGAACCAGCGACCAACGGCTTCGGAAACCGCTACTCTATCCAACTGAGCTACAGGTGCAAAAGGAAAGGCCCGCGATTCTACTTATCTGGCTCATGGCCGTCCACTGCTAGTTTCCCGCTAATTCCTTGATATTCAGTTCCCGCGTTATGGTGGCAGAGCCCAGGCTTTGGCTCATGGTGCCGAACGGAAAATCGCGGATCATATTTTCCAGGCGCGGCAAGCAACGCTTGAGGTTGGTGTAGTGGCGGAAATTGCTGAACCAACTGGCATTGGGAACTCGCGGTTGGTCCGGATCGATTTCCCATGGGTGCAAGTAGAAAATTTGCGGTTTCGCCTGGTTGTCACTGGCGCGATTGAATAGCCAGCGCGATAACGCATACGGATATTGGCGAAAGTAACCACCGCCAGCGGCTGGTATCGATTGGCCCAATACTTTCGCAGTAGTCAATGGGAATTCAACTAATGGCGAGCCGTTGCTGGTGATGATTCGATAGGGCTCTTCCGGGCTTCCGGGTATGCCGTAATTATCATGGCGTGTAGGGAATATACTGGAGTCCCAGGTAAATCCTAATTCGGCAAGAATATCCAGTGCCCATAGTGATCTGCGGGTGATGGAATAGCTTGCAGCACGATAACCGGTGATGGGTGTTTGCGCCAAATTTTCCAGAATCTGCTTGGACTTTGCCGTCTCTTCACGAAATACATCCGGCGTTTGCTGGTAAATCAATTGATGGCTGTAGCCATGGGATGCAATTTCATGGCCTTGAGTACGAATTTTTTTTACCAGTTCGGGATAGCGCTCTGCGACCCAGCCGAGAATAAAAAACGTAATTTTGATGTTGTTGTCATCAAACAACTGCAACAGTTTTTCCGTATTGGCTTCCACGCGCGAGGGCCATTGCGGCCATTCAGATGGTTTGATGACCTTGGCAAAGGCGGCAACGTGATAATAGTCTTCAACATCGACTGTCATGGCGTGTGTGATACGGGCATTGCTCATCGGGTTGCTCGCTGGTTAAAACTGATTGGCTCGGGCGGGACAATAACGGCACCTCGCGATGCCGTTTTAATTGGTAGCGGCGTTACACACTAAACCTTGTAGTAATCGCGATACCACTTCACAAAGTTTTCAATACCAACCTCTACCGGTGTGGTTGGTTTGTAGTCCACATCTTCAATCAGCGCGTCTACATCGGCATAGGTGTCCGGTACATCACCAGGTTGCAATGGCAATAAATTCTTCACTGCTTTTTTGCCCAGGCAGTCTTCCAGCACTTCAATGTAGCGAAGCAGCTCTACAGGATTATTCGAGCCGATGTTATAGATACGATAGGGGGCTTTGGAGGTGGCTGGGTCCGGCTTGTTGCCGTTCCAATCCGCGTTGCGCGGTGCAACATGGTCCACGGTGCGAATTACCCCTTCTACTATGTCATCGATGTAGGTGAAATCGCGGCGATGATGGCCGTAGTTAAATACATCAATCGGTTCACCCGCGAGAATTTTTCTGGTGAAGATGAACAGCGCCATATCCGGCCTGCCCCAGGGACCGTACACGGTGAAAAACCGCAAACCGGTGGTGGGGATATTAAATAGGTGGCTGTAAGTGTGTGCCATCAGCTCGTTGGCTTTTTTGCTGGTGGCGTACAGGCTGACGGGATGGTCCACATTGTTATGCACTGAAAACGGCATTGATGTATTCAGGCCATACACCGAGCTGCTTGAGGCGTATACCAGATTATCGGTACCAAAATGGCGGCAGCCTTCGAGGATATTCAGGAAACCGGTGATATTTGCATCTATGTACGCTTGCGGGTTAACCAGCGAATAGCGCACTCCTGCTTGTGCAGCCAGGTTTACAACACGGTCCGGCTTATGGGTTTTGAATACATTATCGATTGCGGCCTTATCTTCCAGGTTGCAACGGATATCAGTAAATCCGCTATTGGAAGTAAGGTGGGCCAGGCGGTCCTTTTTGATTTGCACATCGTAGTAATCGTTGAGGTTATCGATACCGATTACTTCATCGCCGCGTGCAAGCAGGCGTTTTGCAAGGGTGGAACCAATAAAACCAGCGGTTCCTGTTACGAGCACTTTCATGGAGAAGTCCTTAGGGTTTAGAGGCGAGCGTCAACAGCATCTTTGGGAAGGATATGTTTTACATCAAACAATACATGATTGTATTTGCCCAGGGTGCGTATGGCATCCGCGCCCAAGTCGCGGAATTTTTGATGGCCAACACAAAGAATAATTGCATCGTAAGTGCCGGGTTGGGGTTCTTTAATTAACTCCAGGCCATACTCATGTTGCGCTTCTGCCGGATCGGCCCAGGGGTCGTAAACTGCAACATTGGCGTTATAGTTGCGCAGCTCGTTGATAATATCGATCACCCGGGTGTTGCGTAAATCCGGGCAGTTTTCCTTGAAGGTCAGGCCCATAATCAGAATGTTTGAATCGACCACGTGGCATTTACGTTGGGTCATCATTTTAACTACCGATTCCGCAACAAAGGTACCCATGCCATCGTTGATTCGGCGCCCGGCCAGGATGACTTCCGGGTTATAGCCTACTTGTTGGGCTTTGTGAGTTAAATAATAAGGGTCAACGCTGATGCAATGCCCACCTACCAGGCCGGGGCGGAAGGGCAGGAAATTCCATTTGGTGCCAGCCGCTTCCAATACTTCCAGGGTGTCTATGCCCAGGCGTTTGAATATCAGCGAGAGTTCATTGATCAGCGCGATATTGATATCGCGCTGGGTGTTTTCGATCACCTTGGCCGCTTCAGCAACTTTAATGCTGCTCGCCTTATGGGTGCCAACCACTACAATGCGGCGGTAAAGTTGATCAACATACTCTGCGACTTCGGGCGTGGAACCGGAAGTGATTTTAGTGATGTTGTGTACGCGGTGTTGTTTATCGCCCGGATTGATGCGCTCCGGACTATAACCGGCAAAAAAATCGACATTGAATTTCAAGCCGGAAATTTTTTCGATAATAGGTACACAGATTTCCTCGGTGCAGCCCGGGTATACCGTCGATTCAAAAACAACAATGGCATTTTTACCAATAACTCGCCCGAGTAGCGCGGAGGCTTTCTCGAGGGGTGTCAGGTCGGGTTGCTTGCTGTCGTTGATGGGGGTGGGGACAGTGACAATATAAGCATCGCAACCTTTGATTGCTGTTTCATCCGTGGTGTAGCGCAAATGGGTGGCCTGGCCGAGTTCAGCGGCGTCCAGTTCGAGGGTACTGTCTACACCCCGCTGCAGCGCATCAATACGGCTTTGGTTGATGTCAAAGCCTGTGGTAGTGATTTTTTTGCCAAACTCTACGGCGAGGGGCAGGCCCACATAACCTAATCCAATAACACAAAGCGAGGGATTGCTTGCAAACATGAGAGGGTTTCCTTAGCGAAACAGGGATCCAAAGGTGCGCTAAGTTACCATATTCTTTGTGTCAATCAGAGAGTGTACAAACAAAGCCTTGTCATTTCGTCAGGAAATTCGGGTCCTGGCTGCCGGGCTGACAGAATAACGTCATAGGTGGTCGAGCTTTTGTCATAAAAGTAGATATAATGTGCGGCCGTCTAAATCGCTCACTTGAAGGAATCGGGTTTGTCTTACATTCGCCTCAATAAGCACTACATTCATTTACCCTATTTATTTCTTGGGATCGCCGAAGCCTGTTTGCTGGGTGTGGCAGCCTGGTCTTCGCAATTTTTTATGCGCGAGCAGCCAGAGATCGTTCAAAATTGGGCGCAAATACTGATTTTTTCTATCCTGCTTTCTTGCTGCACCCTTTCTATGGGGGTTTATCTTGCGCTGGTGCGCGAGGGTTTCAGCAGCATGGTGCTGCGTACACTGGTCAGTTTTTTTCTGCTGGGCAGCTTAAGCCTGTTCATCATCGGTCTTATTTTTGGTGAAGAGCTGATTTCGCAAGCGTTAATTTTCTGGGGGGTGTTGATTGCTACCGCGTTGGTAGTGGTTGCCCGGTTCATCTTTTTGAAAGTAGTGGATACTGATCAGTTAAAGCGCCGCGTGGTCATCTACGGTGCGGGGGTGCGAGCCAAAAAGTTGCTGGATGATCTGGCGCCCGAGATTTCTGTGCTGGGAGTAACTATCGTCGGATGCATTCCCAGTGAAAACGAAACAATCCAGGTCGATCCCCAATTGGTAATTAATGAGCCGGCCGACTGGCTGGCCTATGCCCGTCAGGCACAAATATCGGAAATCGTCATTTCCCCGGATGAGCGCCGCCGCAGTTCAGGCAATGCCTTCCCGCTTGGGCAGTTCCTGGATTGCAAACTGGCGGGAATTGTCTCCAGCGATTCACTCAGTTTTTGTGAGCGTGAGTTGGGCAAGATCGATATCAGCCTGTTGCAACCGAGCTGGATGTTGTTTTCCGATGGTTTTAAATATTCCAAGCGCCGCATGATTGCCAAGCGTGTGTTTGACCTTGCGCTGGCATCGGTATTTTTTGCGGTCCTGTGGCCTTTTATGGTGCTGACCGCGATTGCTGTGCGTCTTGATAGTTCAGGTCCAATCCTTTATCACCAGATTCGTGTCGGGCTAAATGGAAAAACATTCCGGATCTATAAATTCCGCAGCATGCGTCAGGATGCAGAAAAAAATGGCGCTGTGTGGGCCAAGAAAAACGATTCGCGGGTGACGCGGGTTGGTGCCTTTATTCGTAATACAAGGCTCGATGAGTTGCCGCAACTTTACAATGTCCTGGCGGGTCACATGAGCTTTGTTGGGCCTCGTCCGGAGCGTCCCGAGTTTGTCACGGAACTTGCAAATCAGATTCCATTCTATGAAACTCGTCACAAAGTAAAACCGGGTTTGATGGGATGGGCACAATTGAAGTATCCCTACGGTGCTTCAGTGGAAGATGCCAAGAACAAACTGCAATATGATCTTTACTACACTAAAAACCACAGTTTTTTGATGGATATGCTCATCATGATTCAAACGGTTGAAATCATCTTGTTGGGCAAGGGTGTGCATTGAGTTTTTCAATGGCTGACAATTCGGTAATCGCTAATTAACCAAGGAGTAACGAGTGAACAAAATTATCAGGGCGTTATCTGTAATGCTGGCGGCAGCATTTTTGCTCGTTGCCTGTAGCAGTAGCAAACCGCAATCAGGGCCTGAATTTGATAATGCTGCATCGTTATTGGCGGAATATCGAATTGGTGTGGGCGATGCACTGCAAATTAGTGTGTGGCGTAATCCTGAATTGTCATTGTCGGTACCGGTCAGGCCGGATGGAAAAATTTCCATGCCGCTAATCGGGGATATTATGGCTGCAGGCTCCACCGCGACCGGGCTTTCGGATCTTATTGTAAAGAACTTGTCGAGTTACGTTAAAAACCCGCAAGTCACTGTAATCGTTACTAATCCCAGCAGTTCTGATTACCAACGCAGGGTGCGTATCACCGGTGCGGTGGAAAGCCCGCAATCGATTGCGTATCGCGACGGTATGACAGTGCTTGATTTGGTGTTGATTGCCGGTGGGCCGAGTGAATTTGCGTCGGCAAACAGAGCCAAGCTTTATCGCAATGTGAATGGCCAGGTAAAGGTTTATAAGATCAAATTGGATGACCTGATTAATAATGGTGATTTGACCACCAATTATTCTTTGCAGCCGTCGGATATTGTCAGTGTTCCCGAGCGCGTATTCTGATTTGGAAACTCGCTATCAACATTTTTACCACAGAGAGATTTCATGGATAAAGCTTATCTAAAAGATATGTTGGTAGCACTGAGGGCGGAATTAGTCCGTTTCCGATATTGGTGTGTTGCGCTGTTTATTATTGTTGCCTTTTCTTTTCTGGGCCTCAGCTTGATATGGCCAAAGACCTACACCACTAGCGCAGTATTGTTTGCTGATGTGACCAACATTATCGAACCGCTGCTTAAAGGGCGCGCTGAAGTCACTAAAATAGATCGCAGCGAACAAGCGGGGGAAGTTATCTACACCCGTAATAATATGCTTGCCGCAGCCCTGGAAGCAGGGCTTATCACCAAACAAACTGATGAAGTACAACAGGATCGTATCATCCGGCAAATCCGCAGTGCTATCACTATTCGCAAGGAGCGTAACAACAACCATTTTACGGTGAGTTACAGTGCGGATAACCCTGATAAATCGTTTGAAGTCCTTAATGCAATTGTAAATGTTTTTATTGAAGATACGGCGCGCAAAAAAAGGGAAGAAAGCGTTGGGGCCTATAATTTTATTGATGCGCAAGTACAGACCTACAAGAAACAATTAGAGTCTGCGGAAGAAAAATTAAAAGAATTCAATGCAAAAAATACTGATGGCAGCGAAGAGTCAGTGAGCAATCGCATCTCCGGATTGCGCCAGGAAATTGAAGCGCTCAAAATTACGATTGAAGAAACCCAGGCGCGCATGAACACCATCCAGCAACAATTGGGTTCTGAAGGCCAATACTTGCAAGCGAAAAGTCAGGTGGACGATCTGCGCCAGCGCCGCACGGCATTATCGGGGCAACTTGAACAGCTGTTGTTGAGCTATCAGGAAAGTTATCCGGATATTATTTCCTTGCGCACACAAATCGCCGACCTCGATGTGGCGATTGAAAAAATGCAGTCATCAGGAACAGTATTTGGCAACGCCGACAAAGTGCAAAATCCCCTCTATGAAGAGCTGAGAAAACAACTGGCCGATGCCGATGTCAATCTCCGCACGCAAAAGCGCCGTATGCAATCGCTAATAAGTTTGCAAGAGCAGGAATATGAGCGCCAGCAACGTATTGCCTCAAACCAGGCGCAATTATCGGAATTAACCCGCGACTATAACGTTACCAAAAAAGTTTATGAGGAAATGCTGCAGCGTAAAGAAGCGGCGCGTTTGTCCATGACATTGGATATTGAAGGCCAGGGTGTTAGTTATCGAATTCAGGAACCCGCTTCCTTTCCTTTGAAACCTTCCGGTATTACTTTTATTCACTTTGTCCTGATTGGTCCTGTTGCCGGTCTGATTTTATCGCTGGGCTTGCTGGTTGTTTATGTTTTGTTTGATCCTCACTTCCGTTCGGCGCGGTCATTGCAACGCCAGTTACCGGACGATATCGAATTGATAGGTGTCATTCCGCATTATAAATCGCCATTGGGTGAGCGATTATTTAGAAAAGATATGCTGTTGATCCTGGTTATTTTGAGTGCATCACTTGCGGCTTATATAGGCATAGCCGTGTTCTGGCAAATCATGCAAGGCTAACTCGACTCGAGGTTTCAGTTTCTTCAAATGGATAACTTAAAGCAAAGTAAATTAGATGACCTGATTGCTGATGTCGATGAGCTTGTTGAGGCAAGCGGTCAATTGGTAAAAACGGCGGTGATGGAGCATCGTAAACGCGAGCAGATTAAAAATATGGCGCTGCCGCTGCTTTGGTCGCAGGATGAGTTGTACGAGAAAAAAATTGTTTTCATCGGCATGCGCCAGCGCGATGTGCTCAATGCTTATCGCGAAGTAAGAATCAGGTTATTAAATAGAAGTAAGTCCGATAATATTGTTGTGCTGGTTTCTTCAGTGGCTGGTGTCGCTGAATCGGCAAATTTTAGTTTCAACCTCGCTGCGACCTTTGCGTTGGACCAGCACAAGACAGCACTGTTTGTAGATTGTAATCCCTACAGTAAAGCCGCTGAAAAATATGTAGTGATGGATGTTGAGGCGGGACTTACGCAGTATTTAAATGATTACACAGTCCCGTTGAAAAAAATCATTTACCCCAGTGGTATTGAGCGGTTACGGGTTATTCCTTCCGGTGGTTCGAGTGAATCGGCAGCAGAATTTTTTAATTCAAAGCGGATGGAAGTTTTTGTCGCAGAAATAAAATCACGCTACCCGGATCGTTTTATTGTGTTGGATGCTCCTTCAGTTCAGCATTCAACAGAGGCACGAATTTTGGCCCGTTATTGTGATCATGCGCTGTTAGTGGTTCCCTTTGGTAAAGCTGTTACTGACGAAGTATTGGCTGCAGTTGATGCCGTTGGGAAAGATAAATTTGCCGGCTTGGTATTTAACAGTTGATAAGGATTGCTATGGGATATGAAACATTTTCTGCGAATTAGCCCGGCGGGGATTCTGCTGGGTCTCATCTCAAGTGGTGCTGCAGCCCAGGAGCTTGGGGGCCATATCTCTGTATCTTCCGGCGAGTCGGATAATGCATTCAAGTCAGCAACCAATTTTTTAAGTGAACGGCAGGATACATACGAGGCCGGCTTGGCGGGTAAATACAATAATCAATATTTGAGTGCTACGGCAGAATACACCGGTCAAGATAAACGTTTTGCTAAAGATTCACAGGAGGATCGGCGTTTTCTTGATGGGTCCTCATCGATTTTATTGGGTTCCTTATCAAGCCCCGTTGATTTGCAGGTAAAACACTCGCAGCGCACATTGTTATCGGCGCCTGATGACTTGAATGTTACTACCAATCAGGATGAACGCAAAATAGTTAATGTTATCCCTCGAATTAGAAAAAAAATAACTGAAGTCGATTTACTATCTCTTTCGGCTGATTATAGCCAGATAGAGTATGCAAAAAATAAACTCAATAATTCCACACGAACATTGGGTGAGTTCAGCTGGCTACATTCTATTTCAAGGGTCAGCGATGTCAGATTCCTGGCACAACAATCTGACATAGGTTTTGATAATTTTGAATTCGCTGATTACCGTTACACCAACTCTGCCGTAGTTTATTCGACAACTCTACGTAAGTTGTCTTATTCATTAATGGTTGGTTACAACAAAAGTGAACGTGACATTGGTGGGGAATACAGCGGTTCAACATATTCATTTAATGCCAGTTATAACGCGCCACTTCATACATTTAAATTAATTTCCGGTAGAAGTATTACCGATTCATCAATGGGTGGGGGGAACGTTCAGTCAGTTAATCAAAACCCGAATAGTGATGGTTCGCATCGGGTAGATCAAATTGAAAGAACCAACACCGAGTTGTCCTGGAGCACCGAATTTATGTGTAATAAATGCAGTGCGAATATATCTCTGCATCAAAATATCGATGATTATCTGGTATTGGGTGATGAAGGACGCCAACAGGGAGGAGCTTTCACCTTTGGGTATGCGTTTACAAAAAAGAGTCGGCTATCCTATCGTATCAGCGATATGAAGCAGGAGTTTTCCGGGTCTATGGCAGGTAGGGATTATACGTATCAGACACAAGCCGTGCAGTATGAGTTTAAATTTACCGATAGCTTGGGTTTTAGCGCCTTTTATGAAAGAGAAGACCGCGATTCAGATAACAACCAGCGAACTTATATCGAAGAGTTTATTGGTGCGGCAGTGACTTATTCATTCTAGAAAAGTATTCGAAAAGATTATCGGAAAACAAAAAGAGTTATCCGGTGCGTACAGTGCCGGAGTAGATAAATTAAATTACATATTGAAATTGGGAGTTCCCATGAAAAAGTCGTTAACAACAATGCTGCTATTGTCATCGTTATTAGTGGTTGCGTGTAGCGATAAAAAAGAAGAAGTTGCGGTGGATGCAGCTCGCCACGCAACATCTACTAAAACCTATAAGCAACAAGGGCAATTGAAAGCAGCAATGCTTGAAGCCAGAAATGTCATCCAGCTACAACCCGAAAATGCCCAGGGTTATATATTGCTCGCCAGTATTTATAATGACTTGGGAGTCAGCTCGGCAGTGTATAAATTGCTGGAACCCAAATTGGATACATTACCTGAAGTTTCAACGGAACTTGCACAGGCTTATCTGAATGGTAAGAAATATCGTTCTGCGCTCAATGTTATAGCGGAACATCCTGCCGCAGCACAGGAAGAAAAAATTCGCCAGGCAAAAATTGCCGCACTCTCCAGTATTTACCTCGGGGAAAATGACGGATCTGAAAAGTATTTGGCTGAGCTTAAACAACTAAATGCAAATGCAGTTGATATTGCTATTGTTACCGCAACTGCAGCCCTAGCCCAGGGAAAATCGGAAGAGGCTTTGGTGTTGCTAAATACAGCATTGCAAACTGCACCGGATAATATTGATTTGTTGCAAATGCTTGGAAACGTTAATGCGTACAACCGTAAACTGGATGTAGCTGAGACTCATCTCACCAAGGCATTGGGCTTGTTACCAAAGACCGATATCATCACCAGCCAACGTCTTAATGTACTGACCCAGTTGACTGAAACACTCATTCAATTGGGGCGCACTAGCGAAGCTTACACTTACCAGAAAGTGATCGCAGAAGCCAATCCGGATAGCAATGCTGCACAACAGCGCTTTAATGAAGCGATGGAACTATTCCAACAAGGAAAATTAACGGAAGCAGAAAATATCCTGCGCGAATTGCGCGAACAATTTCCCAATGATAAAAATACTGCCACCTTGTTGGGGATGGTGGAGTTTCGTAAAGGTGCAGATGATAAAGCCTCTTCATTATTTGATGAGTTTATCGATCCGGAAACTGCAAACCCCACCATTATCCAGGCAGCTGCATTGGTTAAGTATCGCAATAATCAAATGGGCGACGCTGTCAGTTTGCTAAAGAAGGCATCAGAAAATCAACCGGGTAATGCGGCAATCCTTGCAACCTATGGCCTGGCTTTATTGGATCAGGATCCAAAGAGCCTTGAAGGTGCCAAGGCGTTGGAAAAAAGCCTTGCGCTAAACCCTGCGCAACAACGAATCAGGATTGCATTGGCAAAAAGGTATATCGCCCTCGAGCAAACCGAGCAAGCGATAGCCCAACTGCAAAAAGCCTATCAAGAACAACCATTGGATCTGGTGATCCAGCAAACCTATTTCAAATTATTATTTGATAACGGCGCCGCGGAGCGAGTAAAACAAGAGGTAGCAGACTTTAAACAAAAATTCCCGGCGAACCCGCGTGGGGATTTTATCGAGGGTTGGTATAACATCGAGGAAAAGGATTATCCCGCTGCCCAAAAAGCTTTTGAACTTGCCGCCGCCGCTAAAAATAATCCTGAAAGACAATTGGCGTACTCTGGTTTAGCTCAGGTCTATGAATTACAAGAGCAGCCCCAGAAAGCGGTTACCAGTTGGCAAATGGCTATAGAATCTGATCCTGGTATGACTGCGGCTTACGGGCGTTGGTTTGCCGCGATGCAAAAATTGAATCGTCAGGATGCCGCATTGGAATTCCTGCGCAAACTGGAAAGTGATACCTCAGCATGGCAACCTTCGTTGCTTCTCTCCCAGCTTGAGTTGCAGAACAATCAAATTGAAAAATCGATTACCCACATCGAGCAAGCATTGACTCGCAGTAATGAGGCCGCGAATGTTAAGCAAATCGCCGCGCGACTGTATCAAACCCAGGGTGTAATGTTACGCAAGGAAAAGAAATTAGCCGAAGCGCGGACCAGTTTTTTGCGTGCGGTAAAACTATTTCCTGAAAATGCCGGCTTTCTTAATAATTTAATTGAAGTTGAGCTATCAGATAACAACATCGCTGAAGCACAAAAATTGCTGGATCAATTTATTAAAACAGATAGCAATGAAGCGGAGCGACTTTATTTACAAGCCAGTATCCGTATGGCTGAAAACAAAGTAGATGATGCATTGACCCTTTATCGAACTGCCTGGGGTATAAAACCATTAGAGCAAGTCGCAGAGGCAATTTACGGCATCTATCAAACTCAAAAGAAAACAGATTTGATGAATGCCTTTGGCAAGGAATGGTCGGAAAAATTACCCAAGAGCTATCGTGCAACTTTAGTAAATGCGATCAGTGCCCAACAGGCTAATAATCAGGAAGAGGCGCTGAAATGGTATGAAAAAACCGTTGAGCTCGCTCCAAAAATGCCCGCGGCTCTTAATAATCTTGCGTGGTTGTATTATGAGAAAAAGGATGAGCGTGCAGAAGAAATTGCCAAGCGTGCTTATGAGCTTGCACCAAACAGCTCGGCAGTTTTGGATACCTATGGCTGGATTCTGGTTGAAAAAGGAAAAGTGGCAGAAGGGCTTGAGTACCTGCAGCGCGCCGCTGCGGCTGCACCGGACAATAAGGAAATCCTCGATCACGTGAAAGAGGCGCAAAAGCGTAAATAGCGTGTTTGCTGTCTAACAATGAGCCTACCAACTGGTGTTCCATGTAGTTTATTTCGCACCCTGGCTTGGGTTCAATCCTGGGTTGATATTTGGGGCGCAAACCCGCGCATTACATTGCTCGATCTGGGTGGGCGCTCCAACCCCCTGGAAATGATGTACCTGATTGATCATAAGTTAAAAGGCGTTATACCTGTTAAAAGCCTGGTTATCGCCGGATATGGCTTTGCAGATTTTGATCCTCCACGGGCGGAATATAATGATCTGGATGGGCTACTTCAGATGGCTGGTGGCCTTGATCCATTAATGAAAGAATTATCATCGCTCTCATGGAATCAGTGGGTATTAACGGATTTTTGTGCTGGTGATGACCTGGATTGCAAGTTAAAACATATTGTTAATGCTCACGGATTGCATGCCGTTAAAGCCAAGTCAGAAAATGCTTATCAAATAGCGCCGCTCAGTTTTGATCATTACAAGCGGCAATTAAGTGCATCAACACGAGCAAAATATTTTAATCGTCGTGCCAGATTGGCAGAGCATGGCTCTGTAGAGTTAATAGAGATAACTTCCCCACAAGATTTTTTTAAAACACTTAATCAGTTTCATCTTAAGCGTTGGGGGCGCCCCTGCTATTCATTGCAATCAATGGAGTTTTTTACGCTATTTATCGAACGTATTCGTCTGGAGGGTGGAAATCCCATAATGCAATACATCCAGGTCGCCGGTGAAATAGTCTCTGTTTTATTTGACATTATTTGGCAAGGCATGCGCTATAACTTGCAATCAGGGTATTTTGAAGGACGTTATGGCAATCTGGCGTTGGGGTCGCTGCATTTTGGTTTTGCGATTGAGCAGGCATTGACTTCAAGCTATGGCTATGACTTTCTGGCAGGCTCAGGTATGCATGCAAATTACAAAGAGAGCATATCGACAGAATTCAAAACGTTGGAAACTTATTATTTGGCGCAGGGATGGCTTAAAAAACTTTATCAAATTTATGGCAAATAAGTCCCCGCCCAACATCCTGATAACTATTTAAATTCAACAAATCCACCATGAAGCAAGTTGCTGTAAGTATCCTTTTTGCCACCTACAAACGTGGGGAAATTTTGCGTATCACATTGGATAGCTTTGCGAAGTTATCTCCTGGTCAATTCACATATGAAATTATTGTGATCGATAATGCCTGTGAGCATCAAATTGCCAATCTGGTGAGTTCATATCAAACCCTGTTGCCTATTCGTTATTTACAAGAGCCTGCGCCCGGTAAAAATTCCGCGTTAATAACGGGGCTTTTGCATGCAACGGGTGAAATCCTGGTGTTTACGGATGATGATGTTATTGCTGATCCTGAGTGGCTGAACTCGTTGGTTGCAGGTATTGAACGTCTCCCTGAATACGATTTATTTGGTGGGCGAATTTTGCCGAGCCTGCCAGATAATGCTGAAGATAAACATGGGCTTTTGCAACGTAGTGGATCGTTCATCAAATCTGCTTATGTTATTGCTGATTGGCCATTGCCGGAAGGCCCAATAAAAGTTGGCCATATCTGGGGGCCAAATATGGCAGTAAGGCGCAGGGTGTTTGATTCTGGTATCACGTTTGATCCCAAAATCGGCCCGAATGGCGGAAATTATATTATGGGCAGCGAATCGGATTTTCTAAATCGTGCTGCATCAAAGGGATTTAAAGGGGCATATATTCCGTCAGCGCAAGTGCGGCACCAGATCCGGCCAGAGCAATTAACTATTGATTGGTTAGCTGGCCGAGCATTCCGTTGGGGGCGGGGAAGTGTAAAGCGAACGCCTCCTGCATCAAAGTTTAGGTTTCTTAATGCACCTCTTTATCTTTATCGGAAATGTTTAACTGAATACGTGGTGTACCGTTGGGCGAGCTTGCTTGGAACATCTGACTGGATAGAAAAAATGATTGCATTCAATATCACTAAAGGCGCTCTTGTGCAAATGGTGCAGGATAGAAATACACGATCATCATGAGTAAAAAATTAGCCATCTATTGCGATTGTGACTCCGACAGCGGCATGCTCACCTATACATTAATGCTACTAACTGCATTGAAAGATTATAGCGATATAAACACATTTGTTATTACCTCCTCACCTCGTAATCAACAAGAGCAAGAAAGACTTTATAAATTACAGAAGAACTCCGCTGGCATTTTTGTTCTTTCCAGAAATTATTCTTCTTCAAAAAAAGCAGCACAAGAACTTAACCGCATTCTGGTGAATTCCGGTATTGATTATTACATACCGAATTATCGTTACATGCCACATTTAGCGCTTAGTTATCTACCACGAAACATTAAAAATATAATTATCGTGCACAATGATACAGAAGAAATATATCAGTCCATACGCTTTTATTTTTCTGCTATTGATGGCGTTATATTTCCTAGTCGTTCTGCGTTTGCAAAAAGTAACGACACTATCCCCGGTATTGTTAACAAGGTTTGCATTCCACATTATTTCTCTGCCCTGGGTGATGGCAAACCCAGAAGCGAAAAAGAAGACCGCTTGATCGTGGTATATCATGGCCGCTTGGCTCATGCACAGAAAAAGAGCATGGAATTGCTTCAAATTGCATTGCAATTAAATATCTTGCAGGTGCCCTTTACGTTAAAAATTATTGGCGCTGGAGATGCATTGAAAGATATCCAGCAAAAAGTTAAAGATGACGCTATTGCCAATGTTGAATTAATTGGCCAATTGGGCCGTGACCAGCTTATCCAGGAATTATGCGATGCTGATATTGCACTCTCAACGTCGACCTATGAAGGTTTCTGCTACAGCGTCGCCGAATCGCTGAGTTTAGGGATTGTTCCGGTAGTCTATGAAAACGAAGTGCTTCATGATCTGATTCAAAATGATGTGAATGGTTATTTATTCCCATGGGGGAGGGCAGATCTGGTGGCTTTGAAAATTCAAGAGTTACATCAAAATCCGCAACAAAGATTGGCGATGAGCAACGCGGCGATCAAGAGCGTGGAACCGCTTATATCTGCAGAAAGATACGCCGGGCAAATGACAGATTTCTTAAAAATCCTGGATAACGCTCCTGTTGGAAGGGCATGGCCTATTTTTCGTCCGCGTGGGTTGGCTTACGACACCTTGCTCTCACGCACTATTGCCAGGTTTGGGCGAAAATTAAATTTTTGGTAAAGGATATGAGTTCTACTGCAAAATTAATGCTCCGTGGCGCCAGCCTCCGGGTAATTAAAACAATAGTCAGCATTGTCATCGGTTTTATGATGATGCCATTTCTTATAAATCAATTGGGTGACCACCTTTATGGCCTATGGATTACCATTGGGAGTGTTGTAGCAGCTTATTATTTGCTAGACCTGGGGTTCTCTCAAGCGGTAACCCGTTATGTTGCCAAATGCATTCATCAGCAGGATTATCCTGGTGCAAACAGGATAATTAATACCGCATTGGCAATATATAGTGCGCTTGCAGTGTTGATTATCTTACTCACGCTGTTGTTATCGAGCACGGCTGTTCAACGTCTGGTTGAAAATCCGGATGATTTAAAGTTAGTGCAAATATTAGTGCTTATTACAGGCATCGCACTAGCATTTGAATTTCCTGCCAAAGCCTTTCCCGGCATTATTAACGCCTACATGCGTTACGACACCACAGCGATAGTCGCGCTTTTAAAAACGGTTATCGATGCAGTTTTTATTTATTTATTTATAGAAAACGGTTACGGGCTTGTAGCTATGGCTATGGTCGGTTTCGTAACCAGTATATTAAGCACTGCATTTTACATGTATTACTGTCACCAGCTTTTCAGGCAATTGGAATATCGCAAGGAAAATATTGATCTTGAAACCACTAAAGAAATTTTTAATTTTAGTAAATGGGTTTTTGTTATAGATGCAAATCGCTTGTTGAAAGAAAAAATGGATGTCTGGCTCATCGCATTTTATGGTTCAGCAGCATTGGTGACCGTGTATTATGTTGCTGTTCGTCTGGTTGAATATGCGATTCAATTCCTGGTTCAGGCAACAGGTATATCAAATACGCTTTTTACCAAATATTACGCATTAGGGGATGAGAAAAAATTAGTATGGTCAGTTAATTTTTTTGTAAAAATAAACTGTCTTTTTACATTGTTGTTTATAAATGGTTTTTATCTGGTTGGGTTTGAATTTATCACCATATGGATGGGAAAGGATTTTGAAGTGGCACTGGCTTATCAGTGCTTATTAATTCTTGCGGTTGGTAAGATGGCAACCTACGCTACAGCTCCTTTGGGTGGGCTACTATTAACCATTAAAAAGCATAGCTTTTCAGCCAAATTATCAATAGTCGAAACCGTTATAAGTGGCGCTTTATGTATATGGTTAATTCCTGCAAAAGGCTTGGTGGGGGCTGCAATTAGTATTGCATTACCATTACTGGTAACCCGACTTATTATATTGCCTGTATATACCCAGAAGCACCTGCGATTTATGAGTTTAGGTTTATTGATGCGTTTGTTAGTCGCAACTACCCTTTCCATATTCACGGCTTACTTTTTGAAATTATTCTTTAGTCCGCGCGAAGCATATGCTCTAAAAGACTTATTGATATTGAGCATCGGGTATTCGTGTTTGCTACCGATATTATTGCTTGTTTTATTGGATAAGGATGAATTGTTGCAGATAAAGGGCATGATCATGAAGAAACTGAAGAAAAGTCCATCGAAATAAGCTAAGCCATACTTTTGATCAAGTAAGTCCTATTTGGATGATTCAATACATTTTTGCTGGAAAAATTAAATGTGCAAAGCAAGCATCATTGTCCCTGCCTACAATGCCGAGCGATACATTGAAAAAACACTTAATTCAATTTTGGTGCAAGACTTTACTGATTTTGAAGTAATTGTTGTGAATGATGGATCAACTGACTCTACAGAAGAAAAAGTTAAAGAAATTGCTTCATTAGATGAACGAATCAAATATATAACGCAACCCAATAGCGGAGGCCCAGCCAAGCCCAGAAATGTGGGTATTTCATGCGCTAAAGGTGAGTTTATTTTTATTTTTGACGCAGATGACCTGATGTTGGCGGGCAAGCTCGGTCGTTCAATCGAGTGTATGGAGCGATTTCCTGAAGCAGATTTGTTATTTACTAATTTTTCCACTATTGATGCAGAAGATAATATTCTGAACGAAAATTTCCTGGATGATTATGATTCGTTGTGGAATCTTACACCAGATCGCTCTACTGATTGTGTTGTAATTGCGGCAGCAAAAATTCACCCTGTGTTAATACGGGTGAATTTTGTAGGTACCTCCAGTGTTGTGATTCGAAAAAGTTCATTGCGGGTGGATGACAAGTTTGATGAGTCATTGAGGAATTCCGATGATCGTCTTTTCTGGATGTTATTCTCTATGAGCCACAATTTTATTTTTCTTAACCACATTTTACATCAATACCGTATCATACCGGGAAGCATTAGTAATCAGGGCTTTATCAGGAGGGGGTCAAGTAAAATACAGGCCTTAAAAAAGGTAATGAGTCTGGTTAATGATAATGTTTTAAAAATGGAGTTGTCTCGTCAGATTTCGAATGACTACGCCACATTAGCATATAGTTTCAAGAAGAATGCTGATTACAAAAATCAGCAGCATAGTGCCTGGCAAAGCATGAAATATTCTTTTAATGGAAAGGCATTAAAACTTTTTTTGCATGCTTTTATTGGGAGGGCATTTAAAAAATGAATGCGGCGGATAGTTTATATATAAACAGACTTCGTGGTGCTTCCATTTTGCGAGTGGTATTAGGGCACTTGGGGCTTGGATGGATTTTTTTACCGTATAGCTCATATATCGGGATATTTTTATCGATACTGTTTTTTTGTTCAGGCTATGTATTTTTTCACTTGTTTAGCCGATCACATAATATCAAAGCGTACTTGTTTCGTAGGGTTCTCGGAATAATAGTGCCATTTTATTTGGTATATATTATTGCGTTAATTATTAGCGTGTTTTGGACTGGACAGCAGCCTAATATCAATCTCTATAAAATGTTCCAGATTATTATCGTCGCGCCTGATTTGAAAGATATGCCCTATCCCTTGGGGCAAATATGGTATTTGCGCGTATTAATTTTATGCGCGCTGATAAGCCCCGTATTTTTTTTAGCAGCAAAGAATAATAAATATATTTTGCTCTCGCCAGTTTTACTTGCAAGCATTTTTGCGGGCATCCAAACTGATTTTAAATTTCATCGATTGTTTTTTTATTTTGGGCATAATTTATTGCAAGAAATTCTATATGGCGCTTATTTTTTTATTGGATCCTTTGTGTACAACACAAATTGGAGGAAAAATAAGTTAGTTATTTTTATTCTGATACTACTTTGCTTGTCTATTGCCATTACCGCATTTAATGTATGGGACCTTGATGCTCATTTGAGTCGAAGTGCCTATGCGCCCAATCTGCTTTATTTTCCTTTGGGCATAGTAGGAATACTGTTGGTCCTATTGCTGGTTGATCAGTTTGAATGGTGTCTCAAGAGAATTACTTATCTTGCAAAACTTCTGGATTTTTGCAGTGTGCATTCATATGGAATCTATTTAAATCACTCATTTTTTATTATTTTCTATGAGCATGTCTTCGGATTGAAGGGTGTGATGGGCAACCCTTTGCTTGCGCTGGTAAAAATTGTTCTGGTTGTTACGTCGTCCCTGATCTTTGCGATACCCATCACTTACCTATCGAAGCGCTGTCTTAAATTGATACGCGGGGATAGGCAGAAATCTATGGTGGGAAATGAAGGATAGGTTGTAGCCTGAAGGAGAAAGAGGCTGGCATTACCAGCCCTCAATAATATTAGGGATTTGACGGCGCTAATGGTGTGGGTGGGAGTGGCTGGTTTGATATGTCATCCCACACCTGGAAGTCATCAACTTGCCAGCCGTTACAATATTGATTGTCGTTTGGATTAGGGTCTGTTGATTTATCCATTTCAGTGTTTTTGCTATGCCAAAACTGGATACTATCCAAAACAAATCCGTTGAAAATTTTCATTTTTCCATCGACTTCATATTTATCGGCTTTCATTAGCTTGTCGTCAATCCACCACATAATATATTTTTGTCCATCAGGATGTTTTCCGATAAAAAAGCTGAGCTTATGCCATTTACCATCAGAGCCCCATGGAATCCCGTTGGATAACCATAGCGCGGAGCGGCCATACCATTGCTCCCATAAATTGTTCCAGCTGTTTGCAGACAGCGCCGCCGACCCCGCCTTTCCTCCATTCATCGTGAAATAGTAAGAGGTCGCAGGATCTTCTTTCATTTTGAGGTAGGCAAATTTTCCCGATACGCGGTAGGGATCGGTATTGTCATAATCGGTTCCCTTCCAAAAGCACTCGTCCAGCTTAAATTTCCAGCTCACATAGATTTTATCGGTGGTTGGGTACCAATTTTTAAGTTTATCTATTTTTGAAAAGTTTATTTTGAATTGAGTAAACGTGACCCCTGTCATATTTGTTATGGGATCTTTCAACAGCGGATTGAAGTTGCCCCTCACACTTTTTTCACCGTCAGCGGGCATGTGGCTAACTATTGCCTGAGTGACTGGATATCCGGTGGTAATCCATTGAATTTCAGGGCTCAATTCAAGGGGGGTCTCGAAGCTCTGCTTATAAAGCATGGTGGCACCGAGGGCAAATGGTGTAGTTAATGAAAGAACAAGAGCAGTTAAGAGGGATTTCATCATATGGCCTTTCAGGGTTAGCTAACCTAATTTAATAGTTTAGCCGCTCATGGGGAAGTCGTGTAACATTCATTATAATAATAATGGATAAAAGGTTGGCTTTTAAATTTACAGCTTATGACCTGTTTAATAGATTTTTTGGGTGGTGGTTGAATGTATGCTTCTTTAAAAAAATTATTACAAGACTCATCGCTCCCGATATGGATTTTGTCCTTCTATGTTTTTATATGGTATATGCAGATTGGTGACCGTTTCGGGATACTTGGCGCTATAAGGATTGAGTTTATAACTGGATCACTTTTGATTGTACTGTCCTTAATGTCGATCAGTAAATCAGGAGTTGCAACTACAAACTACTATTCCGGCTTGATTCGCGCTATTGTTATTTTTTATCTTATCTTGATCATCTATACATTTTGTTCTTATAACTCACAAAATTCGCAGACAGTTTTTTTTGACCGCATTTTAAAATTCTCCATGTTCACGCTTTTTATTGGTTCTCTGGTCAGAAGTGAAGCTGAACTGAAGCTGGTGTTGTTGGGCTACTTTTTGGCTATGTTTAAGATCATTCAGGAAGGTTTTGTGGGGGGTATCGGAGGCGGTCTGGTTTGGGAGAATCAGGGAATCCCCCGATTGCACGGTGTAACCAAAATGTATGTCCATCCTAACAGCCTGTCTGGATTGGCTGTAAGCGCGCTTCCATTTTTCATTTTTTTACTTCCTTATCAAAAAAGATTCATGCAACTAATCTTTTTCGGTGGAATTATAGGTCTTCTCTATATTGTAATGACTACAGGCTCCAGAACAGGGTATGTTGCGACTGCGGTTCTCTTTCTTTGCGTACTATTGCGTGTGGGAATTTTTAAGCCTAAAACGCTGCTGCTGCTGGCACTTTCCTTTACTGTCATCGTTGCAGTTGTTCCCCAAAGCTATAAAGATCGATTTGGCACAATGTTTAAATCGAAGGAGGAAATGGGGGGGTCCGCTAATAAGCGCCTGGAAATTATAGAAGATGCCTGGGCTATATCATTAAAATACCCGTTGGGGGTTGGTGTCCAAGCCTTCCCCTATGTTAGAGGTCTGGAATTCGGCCGCGAACAGGACACGCATAACTTGTATCTGGAGGTGCTGACAAACCTTGGGCCTATTGGGTTCATTGCTTTCCTTGCGTTTATAATTGCAATATTCAAGGTTAATTCAAAATCGCGAAAAATCTTCTTGCAGGAAGACCGGCGATTTCTGGCTGAATTATGCTATGTAGTAAATTTATATATTTTATGCAGGCTGGTCCTAGGTCTTTTTGGGATGGATTTGTATGAGGTATATTGGTGGTTTGCAGCAGGATTGACCATTAGTCTTGCCAAAATTGCATCTGGTCTTCCCGCTGCGAATAAAATTATCAGGAGTTGACCCGGTAAAGGTTATAGTTAAACGTTGGTTTTTCGTTGATTAGGGCCTGGTCAATATATTGTGGTTCCGGTGAGTTTGCTCTGGCCCAAATGTCTTTGTTCCATGATTGGTTATTGTTTTGCGCATATTCTTTTATTGCAGTATTAAGTGTTTTAGTTGAGACAAAACATGATGCATTATTGACAGCCCATTTACGTGCGGTGAAATTTTTGTGATTTTCCAGCATATTATTAATCGCACCACAGAGGTTTTTTTCAGAAGTTAATAGTCCGGTTTCCGTAGTAACGTTTTTCCGAATACCACCAATATGCTCCTCCAACAGGATAACTGGAACGTCGCACATCATCGCCTCGGCAAGTGCCCGATTACTCCCTTCCTTCAAGCTTAACAAGATTGCACACTTTGATTCGGCAGTAATACGTAGCACCTCAGAAAAAGGGATTCGTTCATGGATATCCAGCAGTGAGGCCACACCGTAATAATGCGCCAGATTTTCTATATCACGTTTCGTTCGTCCTTCCCATTCAACGCCAATTAATGCAACTTTTAATGGCTGATCAATGGTTTTTAGAGCGGAAAATAATACCTGATGTCTTTTCCATGAGGCCCAATTCGAATTAAAGACGATGTCGTATTTTTTTTCCGGGGTTAGCACACTCTCGGTTATTTGCGGATCGACCCAGTCGCAAGGGCCTAATCTAACGGGAATGAGATTGCTCTGCATAGCAGCTAACAATTCATAATCCTTTTCATAAGCACTAAGAACCCAGATAGGAAATTTGAATTTTGTGTACTGCAAGATTTCGTCCAGAAATAATCCAGTCCAGGATGGTTCAATGACTAAAAAATAATCTTCTGAAAACCTCTCCATATCAACGAATAATGGGAAATCCCTGATGGTTGAATTAAATTTTAAGAGAACTACACCTTTTTCTCCTCCGCCAGATTTCTCTTTCAATAGGAAAACCCTTGAACCAAACTCACCTTGAGTTTCCGGTGACTCAAATGTGGGAATGTAGTGACCCTTTTTAAAGGAAGATAACGCAGAATAAATAATAAAATCGTTTGATGTTAGCCTGGCTGCCTTGGATACCATTCCAAAGCCGAGTTTATTATTAAACACATAAGCCAATTTGCCGGCGAATAATAATAAAAATGCCAATGACTTTCTTACCAGATTTAGCTCAATAATTTTTCGTTTAAACAAATAAAGCCTTGTATTAAGCATTGCGAATTATCTCAATAAAGTGAGAAAGATTTTGCTTCTCTTTTTCACTGAAAGTTATTTTGTAGTGAGCGGTTTTGGTTTTAATCGCGTGAATGTCGGATATTGCAGCCTGAATGGCTGCGGCAATGCTGGTTGTGTCATTTTCGGTAAGCACCGCACATGGAAAAAGCTCATCGTTGACTTGATCCTTGCTCAGGATCATCGGTTTTTCTATTGATAGCGCTTCATATGCGCCGCATACCAGGCAATTTTTCATGGTAGTGAGGTCGATAATCAAATCGGAGTTGTGGAGCAGTTGCTCATACTCATTATCAGACAGATAGCCAGTCAAATGAATACGAGAGTCAATGGTGCTTGGGTCCAGATGTTGGGGAATTTTTCCAGTTACAAACATTTCAACATTGCCAGGAATAGTTCGGAATGCTTCAAATACATTGCTATAGGGCTCGTCCGGTGCATAAGTGCTTATCAATGTAATTTGAAAATTTTTTTTAGCCGATGAAGTGTTTTGTTGTACTTCGTGCTTTGCGATGGGCAGCAAGTCGGGGAATATTATTGGCTTTCCGCCATAACTTGTTACGGTTTGCGCAAGAACATTATTGGTAACAATAACCAGGTCAGCCTTCTTCGCCAGGTATCTGGCAATAAACCTGAAAAGTGCCTTATTGTGGATGTAGGGAATTATTGCTTCATTGTGTGCGTCAATAAATAAACGATATTTATAGAAAGGTCTTAATACCAACGCCAAAATACAAAGAATTACTGACGGGTTTTGCGTAATAAGAACTTTGGGTTTTTCTGTATTAATTGTTTTCAGCGTGGCTACACATAACGACAGATAGCGCTTTATGCCATGGTACGCACTGATTTTTTCATGTAATGGGATCCCAAGCTTTGCACAGATAGTCCGCGTCCGCTGGTGCTTCTCCCAGCTTATAAAAATTACGTTGTTCATGCGCTATAAATTTCCTTATGCCAAATTTGGAACATGAGTAAGGAAAAAATAATTTTTGAATTATCTTGCGATTTATCGCGGTGCTTATCGATCAGTGTTTGAATTTGTCGCGCATTAAAAATGCCTTGTGCGGCGATTCTTTGTGGGTCCAGCATGGTGTCAATGTATTCTTTTAATGAAGTATTGATCCAGGTTGAAGTAGGGCTTTCAAACCCCTGTTTCTTTGCCTGGAACAATGGCGAAGGCAAATATTTTCTTGCTACCTTACGAAGGAGTATTTTCTTTTCCTTGCTGCCAATTTTTAAGGCATCTTTTATCTTGAAACACTTTTCAAATAAAATATGATCTAACAATGGAACCCTTAGTTCAAGGGAGTGCCACATGCTCACTCTATCGGAGAGTGCCAATATGTCTTCAGCAACGTAGGTGTTAATGTCAGTGTAAATCGCTTTTTGCAGCAGGCTTTGACTCGTGCACTTATTAAAATGATTCAGCATAAGATCCTTCGTGGCCTGGTCATTTATTTTCGAGCGATAACCAGCAGAATAAATATTCTCACGTTCACTGATATCCAGTGCGGTTAAATAGGAGGTATAGGCCTCCGCTGCGGTTAACCGGCCGGCACGCAAAAACCGCATAATATGGTTCATTCGCCGTGAAGATGATTTTGAAAATACTTTGGTTGCGGTTTTGAATAATAAATTGCGCAGGAATAAAGGTAATTTGGCGTACAGGCCGTAATACTGGATGCCCAGATACCGGTAGTACCCGCCAAATAATTCATCACCACCCAGTCCAGTTAAGCATACCTTTAATTGTTTACTGGCAAGTTCACAAATTTCCCAGGTGGGAATTATGGAGTCATCCGCAAACGGCTCATCAAAAGCGTTGATAGCTTCAGTAAGGATTTTCTCAGGGTTGGGTTTTACGTTGTGGAATACACTATTTTTTACCGAATATCTATCGGCAACCAATTTTGCCAACGGACGTTCATCGTACAAATGGCCGCTGTTTTCAAAACCTATTGTAAATGTGGAATGGAATTTTTCATGTGTACTTGCAACAGCAGTTACTAAAGAACTGTCAATTCCTCCGGATAGAAAAGTCCCAATGGGTACATCGCTTTCCATATGCACGGTAATGGAGTCTTTTATTAAATTATCAATTTCATCAATTGATGGTTCTTGTTGTGCGGGGATATCATTTGCATCCCAGTATTGTATTGGTGCAGAAATATTGTTTTCGGTAAATGCTATGTAGTGTGCCGGGGGAAGCTTGAAAATGCCTTCGTAAATTGTCAATGGTGCGGGAATGTAATTATAAGCCAGGTATGCATCAAGGCCTGCAGGGGAAATTATTTTTTTTATTTCGTCACTGGCAAAAATTGCTTTCAGTTCGGAGGCGAAAAGTAAATGGCCTGAATCTGTTATTGCTGTAAAAATTGGTTTGATACCAAATCTATCCCGGCACAGGTAACCGGTTTTTTTGTTGGAATCCCAAATGCACAAACCAAACATGCCGCGCAAATAATCCAGAAATTTAATGCCATACTCTTCATAGAGATGCACTATTACTTCGGTGTCGCTGTTGGTTCTAAAGACGTGACCTTTTTCTTTTAATTGCGCGCGCAGCTCGTTGTGGTTATATATTTCACCATTGAAGACAATAACTACGCTGTTGTCTTCATTAAAAATAGGTTGATGACCTGCCGCTATGTCAATAATTGACAACCTGCGCATGCCCAGGCAAACGCGATCACTAAAGTAAAAACCTTCATCATCGGGGCCGCGCCGATAAATCTTGTTATTCATCGCCTTGATAGTTTCCGAATTAATCGGCGTGTCTTTAATGGAGACTATTCCTACAATTCCACACATATAGATAACCAGACAATTGGTGTTAACACTAAATTTTGATCTTACGGTATATTTCGGTGTAATTTCGTGCCATTAGCTGGCTGGAAAATTTTTCCCTGAAAGTATCCTGATAACTTTTTTTCTGGGCCGCCACTTCTTCCGGTGATTCATTCAACGCAACAATTATATTTTCTGCCAGTTTTTCGGCAACCGGAGTACTAAGGTAAGTTTTACATGAGATAGATTGTAAAAGGCAGCGATTTGCAATGATATCGGTTGCTACGATCCTGCATCCCTGCCTCATTGCCTCAAGCAAGCTAATGGGCATGCCTTCTGTCAAGGAACAGTTTACAAACACATCCAGTTCTGCAAAAAACGGTGGCGTATTATCCAGGTATCCCGGTAATTGGATATGTTGTGCTAATTCATATTGGTTGATCTGTTGTTGTAATTCATGGCGCAGAGGGCCATCTCCATAAATTACCAGGCGAGCGCGAGGGAATTGTTTAACCACAATCCTCATTGCATCAATCAGCAGCGAGAAATTTTTTTCGAACGAGAATCTACCTAATGTACCGATTTTCATTTCGTCGGATTTGAATAAAGAATTATAATTTCCGCTTTGCTGGAGTTGATTGATATCAGGCAAACCGTTATTCACCACGTATAGCTTGTCAGATAGCGTTTTTGTGGGAATTTGCTGGCGCATGCTCTCGCTAACAATTACTACCGCATCAAGACGCTGTAAACAGACCCTATCTATTATCTGGTATAAAAACAGCTTACCGAATTGCTTTTCTTGTGTGTAACCATGAACAGTACTGACGATAGGTATTTTTCTTAATGACTTCGGTAATATTCCTAATAAAATATTACCTTTGTATCCATGAGAATGAATAACATCTGTATTATTACTTTTGCAATAGCGAATTATTTTTATTGCTTCACGCGGGTCCGGTAAGGGTTTCATTCTCCATGCGGTGACTTTAATCTGATGATCCGTTAATTTATTTTCCAGGTCTTTGGCCGGTTCGCCAGGTAAACCAATACTAATTACTTCAACAGACAGGCCCTGATTAATTTGTTCCTGGCATAGATTGAGTAACATGACTTCTGCACCATAGAAACCACCACTATCAATAATATGCGCAACCTTGATAGTCATTTGTACTCACCAATATTTTCAGCGCGGGAAAGGTACGAAGTTTTCACTTTAAATTTAGTGATATCGTTAGTTGCACCTATTCGGCCAATACGCATTAAGTCCTTGGCATTAAATTTTTTAGGATACGCAACAACTCCATATTGATAATGTTTACTTGCCTCTTCCCGGACCTCAGGTGATATATCAACGGGCATACCATTTGGGTAGCAAATTCCGATGGCGTTAACGTTGAGTATTTCGCGTATGCGTGCTTTTGACGCTACCAGCTCAGTGATTAATTGATCCGGTTTGATTTTGCTTAATATCGGATGCGTAACACTGTGGCTTCCAACATCCAGTCCTTCATTGATCATTTCGCTGATTTGAGGCCATGTAGTGGGAGCGAAAGGAGTTTGGGGGTTTTCCGGAATCGAAATTTTCAATTGGCTTGCCATATTTTTTATAAATGTATTTCGGTCTTCGCTGGAGAGTTCCAGGCAAAAATCGCCTAATTTATTCCATGTAGCCAATAGGTTTGTAGTGCTTATCGAAACAGTACCGAGGCCTTCAAATGTCAGTTCGCAGGGACTGGCATTCATTAATAGGTATCTAAGTAAATCGGGCCAAAGCCACGTCTGTTGATCAATAAAATTGGTTGTTACAAATAGTGTTGCGGTAAGTCCATGCTGTTTGATTACTGGCCACGCATTAGCATAAAAATCGTAATGACCATCATCGAATGTGAGCACCAATATCCGTTCAGGTAAATTGTCCTGTTCCAGGTGCATCAGCAATTGGGACATGTTAATAACATTAAAATGTTTTTTTATGTAGGCCATTTGCTCAGCAAAAATTTCCGGATATGTACCGGGAATTAATTCGTGTTTGAGCACGCGGTGATACATCAGAATCAATGGTGAATGCCGATTCAAATACCGGGAAAGCGCTAGCGCACCCATGCGCTCTAAAATGCTGACAATAACCTTTTTTGACATGATTTTATTCAGCGCTTATTGATGATCAGCTTAATTAAGGATTTCCAGGCAAGCCAGTATCCCGGTGAGCGACGGAGACCAATCAGAATACCTTTCAATGGTGTCCAAAATAGCCCTTCATGCTTTGCTATAACGTTTGCTTCTTTAATGTAGGTATCTGCTATTGCCCTGTTTAAGACCGATTTTTTAATTTTCGAACCGTGCTGCGTTATGAATTTTTGCAAAATAAGATGGGCATGTTTGTATCTGCCACGATAATTATTTGACATCTGGCCTTCCCAGATTCGATAAATATATGTTGGTTCTGAAGTGAATGCGAATTCCCAATCCATTGCGTATCTTAGCCAAAGATCCCAGTCGATTCCCATTCTGAATTGTTCATCGAACATTCCGTTTTTCTCAACGCAGGCCCGGCGAATTACGGATGTCCCAAAAGGAACAAAATTTTCCAGTAACATTTTATCAATTACATTTCCGGAATATCGCTTTTCATTGCTTGGACGAAAGAATCGTTCATTGTTGGGGTTAATGTTACTGATCTCGCTATAAACAATACCAATTTTGGGTGTTGAGAATAACGGCATCTGGACTTCTAGTTTATTTGGTTCCCACAAATCATCCGCATCGCAAAAAGCAATAAATTCACCTTTTGAGTGTTTTATGCCGCAATTTTTTGCTTTTGGCTGGCCCTGGTTTTCATTCTTTATATAAATAACTTTCTTATTGTCCAAAAAGCGTTGCATAACATCCTGGGTATTGTCTGTTGATCCATCGTCAACAACAATTATTTCGAGGTTTGCCCATGATTGGTTAAGAACCGACTCAACCGCCTGGCCAATATATTGACCCATATTGTAAGTCGCTATCACCACACTTACTAAAGGTTGATGGGGTGTACTTATATCTTGCATATGGAAAACCTGTACTTGCCTGATTTTTCTTGAGGTATTTTTTCAACATCATTAATTGTTAATGATACGGCTTCGCCGAAAACCTCGCTAAATTCTGCAATGAGTTCCTGGTCGGTTGCGGGGGTATATTCTGCTCCTTTGACCCGATTGATAATAATCTCATTGAGCTTTTCCTGTACCAACTGCATTTGCTCAATTCCTGCTATTTTGGTCAACGTGCGTTCTACCAACGACACACCGGCAACCTGGCCGCCGTCTGTTTTTTTAAGAAAGTCTGCAATTCTGCCTTCGAGGCGTTTTAGTAAAGGTGTTGTTCTCCCGCATGAACAGGGTTCGTCGGCGAAGACGCCAACATCCTCCACACGATAACGAATCAAGGGCATTCCAAAATTATTTAAATCGGTAATAACCAGTTTTCCCGGCGCGCCGCGCGCTACAGGTTGATCGTTTGCGTCGAGGCATTCAAGAATGATATGCGGACTATTGATATGCATGCCTTCATGACGATCGCATTCAACAGCAATCAGTCCAACCTCTTCACAGCCATAACGATTGGTGACGCGGCAGTTAAATGCTTGCTCGATAATTACCCGCTCATGATCAAGCAACATCATGGATGTGGTTACTATTCCTTGCGGGCGAAGAGCCTGAATTTTATTTTCCACTAAATATTTAGCAAAAATGAAAATAGAATGGGAGTGACCAAAAATAACTTCCGGCTGAAATTGCTGCCAATGCTTTATAAATGCCGTCATGGATTTTGGATTTAAATCCATGGTATCGAGATAGATTGTGCGCTCCAATAAATAGCTACGTAACTTTTGTTTGAATGTGCGCGCAACCGGAGGATTACCCCACACAGCGGCAACCCTTGTACCTATTTCCCAATTTGCCAGTTCATCTGCATACATTTGTGCGGCGTTGCGTTTCTGTTGGCAAAGCTCATCAAAATATAAATTCAGTGATACACCGGTTGAACCACCCGTTTTGGCAGTTACCAATTTATTTAACGGATAGTCGGTGCTGATAAAGCGCAGCGTATTTTCGCGAATATCCATTTTTGTGGTGATCGGAAGCTTTTTCAGGTCTTCAAGGATGATTTTCTTTTCCGGATCGATTTTGGCCTGTTCAATAAGTGGGCGGTACCAGTCACTCGTTTTATGGGCATGCTTAATTAAACGCGCTAATTTTTCTTCCTGAAGCTGTTTTAGCTTATCGCTTTCTGCATATTCCAGGTTGTGTAATTGCTTCAACTCGGCAAGGCGGTTACCACCTTCCTTCGTTTCCCACAGGTAATAGGCAAACTTCCCAATTAATTTATCGATAATTTTCATTGTGTGCGTATGCTCTTGCTCGTATAGATTGCTTCATGTTTTGAAATCAAAGCAACAATAGAGAACTCGTTCTGGATAAGTGATTTTCCTGCCGCCCCAAGTGATGCGCGCAGTTCTTTATTGGCCGCCAGAGAAAGAATTGCTGACTTAAGTTGTTCAATATTACCTTTTTCGATTAATAGCCCGGTGTGCTTGTCAATAACTAACTCCGGATTGCCGCCAACATTCGTTGCAATAACGGGGAGTCCTGCATGCATATATTCCATAATGGTGTTGGATAGACCTTCCGACTCTGATACCAACAAGCCAATATCCGCTTGAGGCAAAAGACGGCGTGGTTCGGTGATCGAACCTGTCAATCGAATACGATTGCTGGAACCGGTTTTATTGATAACATCAACAATAGTTGCTACATAATCCGTGTCTTGGTTTTCGCCTACCAGTGTCAGCTCCAGATTGTGGCCTTCCTCAATAAGTTGGGTAACGGCAATAACCGCATCCAGCGTTCGTTTTACGGGTTTTATATTGGCCACCAGGATTAATTTGATAGAGTTTTCCCCGTTGAATATAGTAAAACTACTGTCTGGTGTAACAGTATATTCCTCCAGACCGTTATATATGACCCGGGTTTTTTGTGCGCTCAGGTTTTCTTTTTTTGCAATAAAATCGCTTACGGCTTTTGAGTTCGAAATTACGGCATCGGTACGTGTTGCCAACAGGCTATATATCCATGCAGGTTTGCCCTGATAAATTAATCCCATGTCCCGGCGCGATGTGAACAGTGCATTTTTTTTTGTTTTTAAAAATAATGGTGCAAGTATGCAGGAGTCGGGGAAATATGCATGGATAATATCTACCTGATGCTGAACAATCTGCTTGCGGAGGTTAATCATAGTCCGTAGTGCATTGGCACTGGAAATACTATGGATGTCCAATGAGTCCAGCGTACAGGGAAAATTTGTTAATTGGCGAGTGAAATCAGTGTGCCTTAGCAACTTAAGGCTAACGTTATGCCCTTGTGCAACCAAGCCATCAATCAATTTATAGATTTGTCGTTCACTTCCTGCTGCAATGCTATGCAGTGAATCCACCAAGAACAAAATATTCACAAGTTAGATAATTCCAAAAGAGTTGATAGGGATTCTTTCTCAACCTACACGCGGCTTCCACAGAACAATTTTCTCGCGCTTGAGAAATTTAATAAATGCCATCGCAGAGGCGATATTGATTAAACAAAAATAATGAGCCAACCCAAAAAGCTTGTTCTTGCTACCATCATTCAAGGCGACAAATGCAGCCATACTGTAAAACACAATCTGCCCAATAAATGTGGCTTTATAAAAAACACCTTCACCGGTAATCAGGCCATTGCTAACAAATGCAATGAAAAGCGGAATGAACGCTAAATAACGCAGCAATTTGTGTGAAGTAATTTGTAAGCTGAACCATTGATACTTGAATGGGTTAAAGAGATGTTTCATATCCCACATCGCCCAATATGCGCGTAAAGATACGCGAACCCGCATGCGGAATTCTGATTGGGTGGAACTGAGTGATTCTTCGTTTAACAGGGCTTGCTCGCAATATGCAACCCTTTTGCCCTGCGTAACTACTTTTAGCGGTAAAACGAAGTCAGGAAGTTGATCAGCATTCATCGGCTGATAGAGCTCTTTACGAATTGCATCTATTCCGCCGTCTACCCCAACAACTGATCCGGTTTGTGTTTCCAGTTTACGCATATGATTTTCATATTTCATATACGCGCTACAACCGTCTCCAATGAGGCTTCCGTCTTCATTGACGTAGACCATTTTCCCGGTGACATAACCGATTTCGGAATCCTGGAACGTATTGACGAGATGTTGTATTGCATCGGGATGGTAATGGCTGTTTGCATCAGAAAATACAATTATGTCGCCACTTGCATGGGGCATGGCGAGGTTTAGCCCGGCTGTTTTTCCTTGCCTTGGCGATTGCCTGATTAATGTGACGCGTGAGTCTTTTGCTGAATACGCTTTGACAATCTCATCAGTGCCATCTTCTGATTCATCTGAAATAACAATAATTTGCAACTTATCTTGCGGGTAGTTTGAGTCGAGCTTGTTTTTTATTGTACTTTCAATGTGTTTCTCTTCGTTGAATGCAGGTATCAACACCGTAACATTTGGATGGTATTCACCTGTAGGTTCCGGGCTTTTCGATATCTTTGGTAAAAATTTCAGGAGTACGGGGTAGCCTATATATATGTAGATAACCAATAAGCTACTTAACCAGAAAAAAATTTCCACTCTGACTCCTTAGTTGTGTTTAGCGATTAGAATCTTGCTTAGATTCAGTATGTTACTTATCTCGTTGGAGCAACTCGATGTACTGCAAATACTTTGCAAGGTATAGATGGTGAAATTATTCTTCCCGGAAATAATTGCCGGGATTTGTAAAAATTTTGCCACTGTATAATTACTGGTTTGCATTGTTGCCACATTAAACCATTGGCTTTGGGCGATAATTATACCGCTATGTTTGTTGCGAAATATTTGTATGTTAAGCCCGTAATTATCATCGGCTTTCTTTTTTGAGATCAGAGACCATGTTACATGGTCATACAGCCTTGGGATGTAGGGAACGAGTTTCTCATCACTGTGTTTTCGTTGGTACTGGCTAATTTGAATATAAACCTGATTCGGGTCGACCGCATTTTCAGTTTTATCGGCTGATGGCAATTCAACCTTAATCGGCATTCTGTTTTCCGGAATCGGGGAGTACTCATGCGGTATCCCGCTGCCAATCGTTGCTACAACCGGATTAACAGTCAAAAAAAGATTAAGCAAGGGGCCGAGGCTTAATAGTGCTATTGCCGCAACCAGTTTTGGCCTGGAATTGGGGGCTGCATTTGGTCTGGGTGATGGTTTTACAACGGGAGCAAAATAAATCGCGGGAAAGAGGATAATTGCAAAAAGAACCCAGCCAAAATATTCATGATCTTTCATTAGCGAGCTTTGCATCTGCGATTCATATCCGACGATAACAAGGATAAAAATACGCAGCCAATTGGCTGCAAGCCCAACAACTGTTGCAATAATTAGTGCTACAAAAAGTCTCTTCAGGGAATAGCCATTTAAATAACTAATAATGTAGGCGATAGCAAGGGAAATGGTTAGGTAACGTAAGCCTGAACAGCCATCGGCAATAACAATTTCGCCAAACGGTATAAAAATACTATTGCTGTCTATTACTGCAGGCAGTCCAATCAGGCGAACCATTTTGCCTACGATGAGCCCGCTAAGATTCACTAACGGGTCGGTTAATTGGTCCCAGACTGGAATCGTAAAAATTAGCAGCAAAAACAGGCTTATATGTTGCTTTAATGCGTGCATGCCAAAGACTGCCATGAACAAAATAACCATAATTGACAGCAATGATAACTGTTCAATGATTTGCAAATTGATAAGATTGGAAAAATACCAGGTTACGGAACTGCAACCGAGCGCGAGGAGCGTTAGGAGCCGTATAGGAAAAGAATCTTTTTGTGCGTTGATCGGGGATGAGGCAAACAAAAAATAAAAAAATAAGCCAACGATAATTAAACCATGAGAAAGGCTTTCATCCCATTTTACCCAGCGAACAAAAAGTGCATGGGTGGTTTCAAAATAAAGGAATGCCGCCAGCAAGATCAATGCTGAGGGAATTAGTTTTGAATACCAATACCGGATATGAGGCGTATTTGGATGAGAGACTTCCATGCGGGAATCCATGCGGAAATTTTTCCAAATGTTACCTTAAGCGTATTACTTTTTATAGTTAGTCTTATGAAGTAAAAAGAAAAGCCGGCACATTCGTGCCGGCTTTTCTTAATACGTTGTCTGTATTTGGGTCAGGCAGCGTTGCGACGACGCGCAGCACCTAAACCCAGCAGACCCAGACCCATTAACAGCAGGGTGCTTGGCTCTGGTACGGTACCTACTGTTACATCATCAATACCCCAACCATCGTGGTTGTTGCTATTAATGAATTCCAGTACGCCGCCCAGAATGTTTTCGCTACTTTTGATTGTTACATAACCAACATTGCCATTGCTGCTGAAAGCAGGAATGGTCACTTGGGTTGAAGTGCCGTTGGTGAATTTCAAGGTCAGGGTTGCGCCTTGGTCAGTAGCATCAGAAATGTAAAAGCCAAACGCGTTGAAGCTACCGGACAATGGTGCACCGAAAGTCCAGGTAACCAGTTCGGCATCATTGCTGTCCAACCAGAAATCTTTGTTGTTGCTTGCCAAAGATTGGCGACCGAATTCACCGGTTTTGCTGCTTTCGATCATTAATTGGTCGTTGTGTGGATTGCCAGCTACTTGGCCAGGGGTAACTAGCTTGAAGGTACCAACGGCAGTGTTGAATACGCTACTGCGATTTTCCCACTTGTTTTGGTCTCCGGCGCCAATGCTTTCATAAGCACCGCCTAAGCCATTGAATGTTTCAGTTGCTTTGGTACCAACCAGCGAGGACAAAAAATTTGCTTCAGCATTTGCATCAGTGCTGAAGTTAATTGAGAGTAATGCTGCTTGGGAACTGGCAGAAGCAAAAACCAGCGCGCTGCTGGCGAGTAACGCTTTAAATGTTAATTTCATGACAATATCCTTCCGTGTGGATGTGAGTGAATGCTAAAAGCTTAGTAAAATTAGCATTATCTGTGCCATGTATTTTTATCTATATAAAACAAAGGGTTGCGATTTTTTTTGTGAGCTATTTCCCATAATGTGTAAAGAATGGCGACATTTTTTTGTAAAAAAGGTGTCGCCAATCAGCGTACGAATTACTACGGTAATTATTGTGGGTATAGCCGGACGAAATCACTATAAAGCTTGTTGGTGTCGTACACCGTAATATCAATGACATCATCAGCGGTTATGTCGTCAATTATGAAGTCGGTTTGGGTATTGCCTTCTATGACTATGAAGATGACGTCCCCGGTTGAATTGTTCTTTTTGCGAATTTCATAACCGGCGATTTCTTGCAGCTCAAGGTAGGTTCCGTTGGCTCTTTGGTTTGGATGCTGCCATTTCAAATGTACGCTATAGCTTGTAGCGGTTGAGCTGGCGGAACTACTGCTAATAATGCTGCTTGACGATGACGATGACGATGACGATGACGATGACGATGACGATGACGATGACGATGACGATGACGATGACGATGACGATGACGATAAGCTGCCAGTCTGCCTACTGCTGCTTGAGCTTGATTGCGAAGATGAAGATAGCGCTGCTACAGATGATGAGGAAGAAATGGCGGTATTAGCTCGTAAAGTGCGTGCAACCGTTGGTGTTGTCGATTCGGAAACATTGCCAGCGTAATCACGCGCGCGTAAAGAATAGGAGTAACTGGTGGACGGATCTAGCCCTTTGTCTTCATAGATATAAGTAGGGTATTCCAATGTCGCTATTAATTTTCCGTCTCGCTCAAGTACATAGTCAAATACACCCTGATCATCTAAAGCGTGATCCCATATAAATGTAAGGCTGGTGGTGCCTATTTTGTAGCTCAACAACTTCACCTTGCTCGGAGGGGTTGTGTCAGACACAGAACTGTTTTGATTAACCGAGGAAGTGCTTGAGCGAGATGCGCGTTGATAGGTTGCTGACGATAACGATGACGATGATGACCAGGACGATGAGGTGCTTATGGCATCGCTTAGTGAGCTGGATTCAGATTTTAATGAGGAACTCAAAACACTGCTGCTGGTCACATCAGGTATGCTTGATGCTTCAATAGAGCTCGATATTGCTGTTGCACTAGAGGTTGGTTTATTAGCAGGGGGAGTATTGGTTGATTCTTCATTTGCAGCTCCACCGCATGCAGTCAGATAAAATGACACTGTGAGCATCAACATTGCTCCGGTGAAACGTTTTGCCAATTCGTACATCATTGTTTCCTGAATTTATAAGTCATACGCTGAGGTATTAGCGCGCCAGAAAGCACAGTAAAGTAGATTGTTAGCAGTGGATGATTGCAATCTGTAATCCCTGCGCAACTTTTCTCAAAATTGAGAGTTGTATTGGATGTAAAGTGACAACTGTGTTGTTTGTTGCCGGGTTTCCATATAGCTTTTTATTAGTTGCTCCGTAGCACCTGCCTCAGATAGGCACTCTTTAATCGTTATTTTTTTCTTGCTCATTGTTGTTTATCAAATATTGTTGGTTCATGTCGTATTTTTTAATCAGGTCATAAAAGGTCGGGCGTGTGACGCCAAGCAATTTGGCGGCCGCTGAAATATTGTTATCCGTCATGCTCAACGCGCGTAATATGGCTCCCCGTTCTGCTTCTTGCCGGACGTGACGCAAATTGAGCGATAGCTCTCCTGCTTCTGCCAAACCTAAATCTTCACGCGTGATGTGTTTGCCATCGGTCATGATGACAGCACGCTTTATTTTGTTTTCCATTTCCCGAATATTGCCTGGCCAGGTATAGTTTTCGATAGCTGCTATGGCATCAGGCGTAAAGCCAGTGACGTTTTGCCCATGCTCCTTGGCAAACTGCAATTTGAAGTGGCGCGCCAGCAATACTTTGTCACCCAGGCGGTTACGCAAAGGAGGGATATTGACTGTCATCTCGCAGATTCGATAGAAAAGATCCTCGCGAAAACTGCCGTCGTGCACCATGGCTTCCAGATTTTTGTTGGTTGCACAGATGACCCTGACATCAACAGAAATTTCAGCTCTTCCGCCGACACGCTCAATAACCCGTTCTTGTAAAAAGCGCAAAAGCTTTGCTTGCAAATTGAGAGGCATGTCACCAATTTCATCGAGAAACAAGGTGCCTTCGTGCGCAGTTTCTATTTTTCCGATGGTGGTTTTGTTCGCGCCGGTGAACGCGCCTTTTTCGTAACCGAAAAGTTCACTTTCGATCAGGTTTTCAGGCACAGCGGCACAATTGATGGCAACAAAACGTTTATTTTTGCGCGGGCTGAGTTGGTGGATGGCGCGCGCCATGACTTCTTTACCGGTGCCGCTTTCACCCAACAACGTGCAGGTGACGGTAGTGGGGGAAATTTTTTCCAATTGTCGGCAAATTTTCAGCATTTGCGGATCATTGGTGATTAACCCTTCCAGCGGGGCCTGCTGGGAGATACTAATGCGGCGGTTGTAATCTTCCAGTTCAAAAATATGGAATGCGCGTTGGACAATCAAATCGAGGGTGTTTGGGTCGACAGGTTTTTGATAGAAATCATAAGCGCCCATTGCGACGGCCCGCAGGGCATTTTCATGGTCGGTTTTCCCGGTCATCACAATAATTTTACTGTTCGGGGCAATGCGTAAGATGTCCTGGATACACTTAAAGCCTTCATCAACCCCGTCTTCGTCGGGAGGTAAACCCAGATCCTGGATAATCACCGGCGCTTCGTGCAAGCGCAAGGCGGCAATGGCATCCTGGCGGTTATCGGCAACAACGGTTTCGTATTGGTCAAAGTGCCAGCGCAACTGACTTTGCAGGCCGGTGTCATCTTCAACAATCAGGAGTATTGGTTTGGTGGAGGTTGATTTGCTCATGCGATCCCGCTAATCCTTATTCAATGGCAGGGTGATGGTGATAACTGTGCCTTCGCCTACTTCACTGGCAACATTCAGCGTACCACTCAATTCGCTAATGTATTCGCGTGAGAGATAAACACCGATACCCATGCCTTTACCGGATTTGGTTGTTTCGAAGGGTTTAAATAATCGGTTGTGAATGAAATCCCAGTCCATGCCTGAGCCTGTATCTTCAATGATGATAATGGCCCAATGATTTTGGACGCGCAGTGTAACATGAACGGTGCCATTGTCTGGCGTGGCTTCCTGGGCATTTTTAATGAAGTTGGTGATGGTCATTACCAACCGTACCTGGTCGGCGTTAATGGTGCGATGGCTGGCTTCAATTTCGGCCGTCAATTTCGGGCTGCTGCGCTGTTGGCATTCTTGTACGGCCTGGGTGACTACATCGGTAATTGATAGGCGTTTGACCAGATCGGAATCGTCGCGGCGTAATTTTTTCAGCAGATTATTCATGCGATCAACGGAATTGCTGATGGTTTTAATCGCGTCTTCAATAAACGCCGGGTTGCCTTTATGTTTCTCCGCGTTGCGCACCACGAGTGCTTGTTGCGCGATAAGGTTGTTGAGGTCATGGATAATAAAGGCGACCAGTTTGTTGTAGGTATCAAATTGGCGGCCTTCCACTAATTGCTCGGCTTGCTGGTGCCGTTTGAGATAACTCGCGACCTGGCGGCCCATGGTTTTGAGCAAGTCCAGGTCTTCCCAGGTCAGGGTTTCATCGCCGCCGGGTTTGGTCAGAGCCATGAAACCGACGAGCTCTTCCCCCACAATGAGCGGGAACAGCAACCATAAATCGGGAATGTTATGGATCCATGCAGGCAACAATTCATTGTGTTGGCCCAACGCCTGGTTATCGCCATTGTCGGGAATGAAAACCCATTCCGATTCAATAAACGCCCGACAGAAAGGGCTATCGACCGGCTCTTCCTGTAAATCTACAAAGCCGGGTAGATTGGCCCGGTAAACCGGTTCGTAAAACCCTTGCTTGCGCAGCCAGATAGCGCCGCTCGGCGCTTTGGTGGTAGAAGCCACTGCAAAAAAGGCGCGTTGGTTGACTTCGCTCGCCTCGGCCGGTTGGGCCAGGTAATTGATGAGGCGCAGCCATTCGTTGCGATAATCGTATTTGTAACGGAACAAATGCTTATTGATCAGCACCGATAATTTCATGCGGATACGACTGGAAACAAATACGGTGGCGATCAGCAGAATCGCACCGGCGAGCAGCAGGCTGTAGAAAACAGTCCCCCAATTACCGCCGTATAAGCGAACATAATAACCGCCCAATGACAGCACGGTGATCAAAATTCCGACACCTACCAGCGACGTGGTATAGAAGGCGATTGGCCGTGAGAGGTTGAAGTTTGCTGGCCGCTCCGCGCGCTGGAGTAACAGCAGTCCGCCTAACGCCATAAACAGACAGGTGGCGATTGATACCGCCGCGCGCGACTGCCATAGCATTGGGTCCAGGCCTTTAAAAATCAGGGCATGGGTGAATAGATAAATGTCGTATAGGAAAATGGCCGCCAGGTTCATACACAACAATTTGATCTGGCGATCATTTTCGGCGGCAAAACGATAAAGTTGTTCCACACTAACCAATGCGATTACCGCGAGGCCCAGTGCAAACCAGACAGATAAACCCGCCTGGTTCATATTGGGAATAAATAGCATGGCAATTGCCAAGGCGGTAATCGGCCAGCCACCGCTAAAGAGCAATTGCATGCTGGCCGGCAATTGTTTGCGCTGGGTGTTGTGTTTAACGCTTAAGCCGATACAAAAAACCCAGGCATTGAAGTGCAAATATTCAAATATAATCAGTAAATACAGTGGAATGGAGTAATCCGAGAAAGACAGCGCAATAGTCCCGAGGTGTAGGGTATGCACCGCTGCGGCTGCCGAAAAAATCCAGGTTTTCTGTTTGCGCGTCAATTGGAATAGATAGGTCAACGTCAGCAGCATGGCCACGACGGCAGCACTGAAGTAGGCAACGAAGGTGACGCTGTTATATTCCATAACGGATGAAAGCCTTATCGGGGTATAAGTCTGAGTGATAAGCATAACAGTAGATGGAAAGGGGTCAAATCGCGACAGCGATAGGAAAGCTACACAATACGCACTTCGCCTGTAGGGTTATTGCAGCTATAATGCGCGCCGATTTGATGTGCCTCAGAATTTTGGCTTTGACGCACTTATAAACTGGGCCTGACTGACCACCATTCCAGTCGCCCGACAATACCTTCGAGGAAATCACCGTGAGCCCCATGAAAAAGCTGTTTGGAATTTTGTTTGTTGCAGGTTTGGTTGCCGGTTCTGCCGTTGCTGAAGATGATGTGAAAGCGCGCACTGCCCCGGTTGGCAGCACTTGCCTGTCGGGCGAACCCTGTGCAGCCGCCCCGGCACCGGCCGCTGCTGCGGGCCCAAAATCCGGGAAAGATGTTTACAGTGGTTTTTGTACAACTTGCCATGGTGCGGGTTTGATGGGCGCGCCAAAATTTGGTACAGCAGCGGATTGGGCTCCGCGTGTAGCTAAAGGTAAAGAAACCCTCTATACCCACGCATTGGGTGGTTTTAATTCAATGCCCCCTAAAGGTATGTGCGCGGCGTGTACTGATGATGAAATCAAAGGTGCAGTGGATTACATGATCAGTAACAGCAAATAAGTTGTTCGATTCCCGCCCTGCGCTTGCATGAAAAAGCGGGTCTCATGGCCCGCTAAGAAACTCCCCGAACTCCCGTCATAAAACAACATCCCACAAGGTTTCCTGATTACAACCTGGTAACTCGACGGTTGATATTCCTTTCCCCTTACGGCACATGCCTCCCAGCTGTCGTTCCCGCGCTTATTGATTTGGGTATGCGCAATCGTAGTCCGTTTACCGGCCACCGGAATGACCCGCATAGCTAGCTGGTCATTGCCGGGTTCCCGCCGATAACATTATTGATACCGACGATTTTTTTATGGGTAGGTAGACAATGCGAATAAATAATATGCGCAAGAATTAATCAAACAGGTTAAGCAAGCTTGATAGCGTCTCTTCGCCCTTGGCCAAATTTTTTGCTTCGCTTTGTTCACCAAAGCCTTCCCATTCCACATCTTCCGGTGGCAGTTCATCCAGGAAACGGCTGGGGGTGGTTTCGCTCATTTCGCCAAATTGTTTGCGTTTGCCAGCGAGGGTCATGGAGAGCGTGCGTTGCGCGCGGGTGATACCCACGTAAGTGAGGCGGCGTTCTTCTTCGATGTTGTTGTCTTCAATGCTATTGCGATGCGGGAGCAATTCCTCTTCCATACCAACCATAAACACATGGGGAAACTCCAGGCCCTTGGATGCGTGCAATGTCATCAGTTGCACCTGGTCACTGGTATCTTCTTCCTCCTGGCGCTCCATTAGATCGCGCAACACCAATTTGGCGATGGCGTCCTCCATGCGCGTGTCTTCGTCCTCATCATCGAGTTCGCTTTTATCGAGGGTTTTTTGCAGTGATTCCACCAGATAAAACACATTCTCCATGCGTTTTTCTGCGGCTTTGGGGGTGTTCGAGTTCTGGTGCAGCCAGCCCTCATAATCGATGTCATTGAGCATTTCACGAATAGCGTTCACGGGGTTATCGCCTGTGCAATTGCGTGCGACTTGCTTGACCCAATGCGCAAAACGCTGGATTCGTTCGAGGTTTTTCTCGGGAATGCGACTCTGGAGGCCGATCTCATCCAGTGCGGCAAATAGGCTGATATTGCGTTCGCTGGCGTAAGTACCCAGTGCCTCCAGGGTACTGGTGCCAATCTGGCGACGCGGGGTATTGATGACGCGCAGAAAGGCGTTGTCATCATCCGGATTTACAATCAGGCGCAAATAAGCCATGACGTCCTTGATTTCCGTCTTGGCAAAAAACGACGAACCGCCGCTCATTTTGTACGGAATCTGGTGGTGCTGGAGTTTCATTTCCAGCAAGCGCGCTTGATGGTTACCGCGATAGAGCACGGCGAAATCGCGGAATTTGTATTGTTTGCGCAAGCGTTGGGTGATGATCTCGGTAGCGACGCGTTCGGCCTCCGCTTCTTCATTTTTACAGCGGATAACCCGAATTGGCTCGCCCAGGCCCATCTCACTCCATAACGCTTTATCGAATTCGTGGGGGTTATTGGCAATTAAATGGTTGGCAACGCGCAGGATACGGCTGGTCGAACGGTAATTTTGTTCCAGTTTGATCACGCGTAGCGTCGGATAATCCTGTTTGAGCAAGCTCATGTTTTCGGGGCGAGCGCCGCGCCAGGCGTAAATCGATTGGTCGTCATCGCCTACCACGGTTAGTGCGCCGCGGTTGCCCACGATTAATTGCACCAGCAAATACTGGCTGGAGTTGGTGTCCTGGTATTCGTCCACCAATAGATAGCGGATCTTTTTCTGCCAGCGGGCGAGAACTTCAGGGTTGCGCTGGAACAATTCCACCGGAATCAGGATCAGATCATCAAAGTCCACCGCGTTATAAGCACGGAGCGCCTGGTTGTACCGCAGGTAAATCATCGCGATAGTTTGTTCGCCCTGGCTTTGCGCCATACCCAGGGCGCGCTCGGGAATAACCAGGTCGTTTTTCCAGTTGGAAATCTGGTGCTGGACCAGATCCAGGTGGTCGCTATCCAGATCGCCGTCCTTGAGCATCAACTCTTTGAGCAGGGCGCGGGCATCTTCCGAATCAAAGATGGAAAAACCGGGTTTGAAGCCAAGGGCTTTATGCTCGCGGCGGATGATGTTTAAGCCGAGGTTGTGGAACGTGGATACGGTCAACCCCCGGGAAGCGCTACCTTTTACCAGCTTGCTCGCCCGCTCTTTCATTTCGCGCGCGGCTTTATTGGTAAAGGTGAGGGCCGCGATATGGCGTGCAGGCATGTCGCACTTTTCAATCAAATAGGCGATTTTGCGCGTAATTACGCTGGTTTTGCCGCTGCCGGCACCCGCCAGCACCAGGCACGGGCCATCGATATAAAGCACGGCTTCTTTTTGGCGGGGGTTGAGTTGAGTCACGGCGATGGCCTGGAAAACGTCGGGCGAGCATTCTAGCAAGCTAAAATTGCCTTGCAATCGCGATTTCAAAGGCTATAACCACAGAGTAATACGATCAAATTTGTAACGGTTATTTGTTATATAGAGAAGCGTTCTGTTTGCCAGGAGCGGCTGTTACCATGAGTGTTGATTTTGATGCTGACGCCAGCTCCCGCTGTACGCCAGGAAGAGACGGTGCACGATGGACAAGAAGGTAAAGATTTTATTTATCGACCGCGAGCAAGGTGAATACCTGCTTATCGCCGAGATTTTGTCCCATATTCGCCATGTCGAATATGAATTGGTGTGGTGCAATCAATTGGATGCGGCACTCAACAAAATTCTTTCCCAGGAATTTGATGTGGCATTGCTGGATTATTACTGGGGTAATGCCAGTGCGCGCGATTTATTAAATGCCGCGCGCGTGCAAGCTTGCCAAACACCTATCGTAGTTATGACCGATGAAATGGAAACCGAAGTCGATCGCGAAGCAATTCGCGCTGGTGCGGCGGATTATTTAATCAAAGGTCAAATTGATCACTTATTGCTGGAACGCGCAATTCGCTACGCCATCGAGCGTAAACAGACCGAACAACATCTCACCCGCCTTGCGCATTACGATCCACTCACCGATGTACCCAATCGCATTTTATTCCGTGATCGTCTTGAGCACGCCATTAATCTGGCGGAGCGCGATAACAATAGCTTTACGCTGATGTTTATCGATCTCAATGGTTTTAAACAGGTTAATGATAATTTTGGTCACGATGCCGGCGATGCGATTATTCGCATTTGCGCCGAGCGGCTCAATGGATGCCTGCGCCGCAGCGATTCCGTTGCGCGCATGGGTGGCGATGAATTTACGTTACTGTTGCAAAAAATTGCTAACAACACCGACGTTGCGCACATTGCGGAAAAAGTAATTCGCGCAATCGAAATGCCAGCAGACATAAATGGCCATGAAGTGGTGGTGGGGTGCAGTATCGGTATCGCTATTTATCCGCAAGCAGGCCGTGATGCTGACACGTTGCTCAAACACGCTGATATGGCGATGTACAAGGCCAAACAGGAACCCAATAGCAATTATCGCTTCTTCACAGAAATGATGAACCAGGATGTGCGCCGGCAATTGCGTTTGGAAGCCGACTTGCGTGCAGCATTAAAAAAGCAGCAATTTGTGTTGCATTATATTCCGCGTGTAGAAGTTTCTTCCGGCCGTGTTGTAGCGCTCGAAGCGTTTCTTCGTTGGGATAAGCCCGGCGTTGGATTATTGGACGCAGGTGATTTTGTAGCAACCGCTGAAGAAACCGGGATATTAACCGCTATCGGTTATTGGGCAATTCGCCAGGCGTGCAATGACGTGAAAAATTTGCAGGCATTTTGGGATGGTCCATTGATGATGGCAATTAACTTGTCCGTGCGCCAATTTAAAGATGACAACCTTGTGCATGAAGTCGCGCGTATTTTTGCGGACAGCGATATTCAACCGGGTGATATCGAATTCGAAATTACGGAAACTGTATTTGCGGAAAATATCGAACTGGTTTCATTGTGTATGCGTCCGCTGTCATTTTTTGGTATTAATTTTTTGCTCGATAGTTTCGGTGCAGGCAATTCATCGCTATTGCATTTGCAACGCTTACCCATCAGTGCAGTAAAAATTGATTTGAATTTTTTACAGGAATTGAATCGCAGCCACACTGATAAACGGCTGGTTTCTGCCATGGTTACGTTAGCGCACAACCTTGGCAAATTGGTCGTGGCGGAAGGTGTGGAAACCAAGGAGCAAAAAGACTGGCTGAAAGAAATGGGGTGCGATTTAATGCAGGGGCATTATTTTTCCGCACCCAAATCCTACGCGGAAATTATGAATTGGTTGCAGGAGTCAGCAACCCGCCAGCAACTCAATTAATTTATTTGTTAATGGCCGGATTGGCGATCCAGTGTGCGGTAACTCAGCGCTTCAGTGATATCCACGGTATTTAATTGTTCCCGGTCATTCATATCAGCTAGCGTGCGCGCCAGTTTTAACACGCGGTGATAAGCGCGCGTTGATAATCCCAATTTGTTAATCGCTTGCTCCAGCAAGTTTTTATCGCCACTCGTTAATTCGCAATGCTGTTCCAGTTCGGGTGCACTGAGTTGGTTATTGGTTTTTCCCTGCCGGTGTAGTTGGCGTGCGCGCGCTTGTTCAACACGCGCACGAATTGCAATTGTGCCATCGCCCAGGGTTTTGCTTTGCAGTTCGCCCTGGCGCAACGCGCGGACGGGAACGTGCATGTCGATGCGGTCAAGCAACGGGCCGGAAATTTTATTGCGATAGCGCTTCACTTGATCCGGAGTACAGCGACAGCGATTCGCATCGCTTCCATGATAGCCGCATGGGCAAGGATTCATCGCTGCGATCAATTGGAAGCGAGCAGGAAAACACGCCTGGCTGCGTGCGCGGGAGATGCGCACTTCGCCGCTTTCCAGTGGCTCGCGTAACACTTCCAATACGGTCCTGGAGAATTCGGGCAGCTCGTCCAAAAATAATACGCCGGCATGGGCCAAAGAAATTTCGCCGGGTTTCGGATTGGTTCCTCCCCCTACCAGCGCTATCGCGGAAGCTGTGTGGTGCGGAGATCGAAAAGGGCGCTGGCGCCATTGATATTCCTTGGCTTGGGCGGCCACTGAATAAATCGCGGCGACATCCAGCATCTCTCGCTCGCTCAGGCCTGGCAATAAGCCGGGCAGGCGGCTGGCGAGCATGGTTTTGCCAGTCCCCGGCGGGCCGTAAAACAGTAAGTTGTGGCCACCGCTCGCGGCAATTTCCAACGCTCGTTTGGCATGGGATTGCCCTTTAACGTCGAGGATATCGAGTGGCTCTGCTGTAGTCTGGAAGGTTTCCTGGTTGGCGATCGCCTGTTTCAGTGGTTCGCGCTGGTGCAGATGGGCACAGACCTGCAGGAGGTTAGGTGCACCAAATACGCGCGTAATACTGCTTAACGCGGCCTCACCGGCGCTGGCTGTGCTAATAATCAAGTCACGCCGGGCATCGCCACAGGCGAGCGCTGCGGGCAAGGCTGCACTAATAGGTCGCAATTCGCCAGAAAGGGCCAGTTCCCCGAGGAACTCGTGGCGTTCAAGTTGCTCCAGTGGAATCTGGCCTGAAGCGGCGAGAATCCCAAGCGCGATAGGTAAATCGTAGCGACCTCCCTCTTTGGGTAAATCGGCGGGCGCGAGGTTTACCGTGATGCGTTGTGCTGGAAATTCAAGGTGGCTATTGATAATGGCGCTGCGGACCCGGTCCTTGCTTTCTTTTACGGCTGTTTCCGGCAACCCGACGATGGAAAGGCCGGGCAGGCCATTGGAGATGTGAACTTCGACAGTTACTTGCGGTGCATTGATACCAAGTTTGGCGCGGGAAAAAATGATAGCGAGTGACATATACGGTCCTTGTAGTTGTTTTTAAAGCAATTTTTGCGGGTCGACTATAAATCAGGCGCCAGTAACAGGCCAGTGATTAAAGCGACCCCGGAGTCATTTATTGTTCGAGTGCCGCCAGTTGTTGTTCCAGTTGCTCCAGCTTTTGGCGCGTTCGTTGTAGCACGGCGGCTTGTGCATCGAATTCTTCACGCGTTACCAGATCCAGCCGCGCCAGCGCAGCTTGCAATGCAATATGGATTTCCCGGGCCGGAAGTAACTGGTTGCCATTCGCGAATTGGCGCTGAATCTCTTCTGCCAGATTTTCGGTGAAATTTTTGATCATGGTGTATCTGCCGGGTTTTGCCCGCCTCATTTGGTCAATCGCATGCAGTTTACTGCCTCCCTTCCCCAATCGCATCCGGATCCGCTATTTAAGGCGCTGAAAATCTCTCCAATGTTGTTTTGGATGCCCATGTTCATAAATGGTGCCTTGGGTTTGCTGTGTTGATCAAAAATGGTGCAACACCTGTATTCGATCTTTGATATTTCCCCGGTTGGCGCCCATAAATACTCTTATCTGTTTGATTTCTATAAATTTTATGAAATTGGCCTGCTCTGTGCAAAATTTACCGCGAGTACTTGATGTCGGTTTGGGTGGTTGTTGCAGCTGCTTCAATCCTCAACTGGACAGTATTTCCGGTGTTTCCCGCACCGCCTGGTGCGGGGATTTTTTCAGGAGTGCGACTAATGAAATTGGTAACAGCGATCATCAAGCCCTTCAAGCTGGATGTGGTGCGTGAAGCCCTCTCCGACATAGGCGTCCACGGTATGACCGTGACTGAAGTAAAAGGCTTTGGCCGTCAGAAAGGCCACTCCGAACTCTACCGCGGGGCAGAGTACGTGGTGGATTTTTTGCCAAAAACCAAAGTGGAAATAGCCGTTTCTGATGCCGAGACCGATGTAGTGGTTGAAGCCATCACCAAAGCGGCCAATAGCAGCAAGATCGGCGACGGCAAGATTTTTGTTTCCGATCTGGAGCAAGTGGTGCGAATTCGCACTGGAGAGACCGGTAACGAAGCTCTTTAAACGATAACAAGCGACCAGCTATGCATGGCTGCTGGCATCAGACAAATCACCTCAGGAGAATATTTTCGTGAATAAACTATTTAGTATGGGCGTCAAGCTCGCGCCGCTGGCCTTGTTGGCAGCGTTAATACTTCCCGCCAGTGGCGTTTGGGCGCAAGATGCCGCTGCCACTTCTGATGCGGCCGCTACCGTTACCGAAGCTGCCGCCGTTGAAGCTCCTGCTGCTGAAGCGGCAGCGCCAGCACCGGCTGAAGCTGCACCGGCAGAAGAGGCCGCTGCACCGGCAGCGCCTTCATTTGATAAAGGTGACATCGCCTGGATGTTGACCGCCACGTTGCTGGTTATCTTCATGGTATTGCCCGGCCTCGCCCTGTTCTACGGCGGTATGGTGCGCGCTAAAAATATCCTGTCACTGTCCATGCAAGTGTTTGTGACCTTCTGTTTGATCGCCGTACTCTGGTCGATTTACGGATACTCACTGGCATTTACCTCGGGCAGTGCCTTCTTCGGCGGGTTTGATCGCCTGTTCCTGAAAGATATGCTCGATGCAGCCGGTAACCTGCTGCCAGCAGCAACTTTCAGCAAGGGTGTATATGTACCTGAATATCTGTATGCCGCATTCCAGATGACGTTCGCTGCGTTAACTCCTTGTTTGATCGTGGGTGCATTTGCCGAGCGTATGAAATTCTCTGCGGTACTGATTTTTGCGGTTCTGTGGTTCACCTTCGCTTATTTGCCAATCGCGCACATGGTGTGGTTCTGGGCAGGTCCTGATGCTTACACCACTGCTGAAGCGGCGGCTGCTGCGACTGCCGGTGCGGGTTATATCTTCCAATTGGGTGCGCTGGATTTCGCCGGTGGTACCGTAGTTCACATCAACGCTGGTATTGCTGGTCTGGTCGGCTGCTTGTTGATCGGCAAGCGTAAAGGTTTCGGTAATGCGTCCCTTGCTCCGCACAACGTTCCGTTCACGATGGTGGGTGCGGCGATTCTGTGGGTGGGCTGGTTCGGTTTCAACGTAGGTTCAAACCTGGAAGCCAACGCGTTCGCAGCACAAGTCTTCATTAATACCTTCCTCGCAACTGCAGCTGCAGTATTGGCCTGGACCTTCGGTGAGTGGCTGGTACGTGGCAAGCCAACCATGTTGGGTGCTGCTTCCGGTGCTATTGCCGGTCTGGTTGCGATCACTCCAGCGTGTGGTTGGGTAGGTCCAATGGGTGCACTGGTAATCGGTGTTGCCGGTGGCCTGATTTGTATGCTGGCGGTGCTGAAGCTGAAAGCCTGGTTGGGTTATGACGATTCCCTCGATGTATTCGGTGTTCACTGCATCGGCGGCATCATCGGTGCGATCCTGACCGGCGTATTCAACAGCCCTGACCTGGGTGGTACCGGCGTGTACGACTATGTTGCAGGAACCTGGGGTTTCGCCGGTATCGGTGCGCAAACCTGGATCCAAACCAAAGGTGTGTTGATCACCATCCTCTGGTCCGGTGTGGTTTCCTTTATCGCCTTCAAACTGGTTGATGTAGTAATCGGTCTGCGTGTGACTGAAGAAGTGGAAACCGAAGGCCTGGATACCGCCGAACACGGCGAGCGTGGCTACCACATGTAATTCCCCTGGCGCTTTGTAGCCTGGCTGCACAGCGCCGTTTTTATTGCCGGGTAGGGGAACTGCTGATGGAAGAAAATATTTATCACCTCCAATACGCGCTCGATACCTTTTATTTCCTGGTGTGTGGCGCTTTGGTGATGTGGATGGCGGCGGGTTTTGCCATGCTGGAATCCGGCCTGGTGCGCGCCAGGAATACCGCAGAAATTTTAACCAAGAACATCGTGCTTTATGCAACGGCCAGTGTGATGTATCTGGTCTGTGGCTTCGCAATCATGTACGGCGATAAATTTTTTGTAATGGGAATTGGTGCGGTTGATGTCGGCCAGACCCTGAAAAATTTTAGCGAACGTGAGGGTGGTTTTGGTGGGGGTGCGATTTTTTCACCCGCAGCAAATTTTTTCTTCCAGGTCGTTTTTGCGGCAACTTGCATGTCGATTGTTTCCGGTGCAGTTGCTGAACGGATGAAACTCTGGGCGTTTTTGTTGTTCTCCCTGGTCATGGTCGGTTGCATCTATCCGGTGGAAGGATCATGGGTGTGGGGTTCGGCGGGCGTCTTCGGGTTAAATCTGGATGATCAATTTGGCTTTAAAGATTTTGCCGGTTCCGGTGTTGTGCATCTGGCAGGGGCCGCGGCGGCGCTATCGGGCGTTTTACTCCTGGGCGCGCGCAGGGGCAAATACGGCCCTAACGGTGAAGTCCATGCGATTCCCGGTGCAAATCTGCCAATTGCGACACTTGGGGCATTGATCCTCTGGTTCGGCTGGTTTGGTTTCAACGGTGGTTCGGTGCTCAAGTTGGGCGATATCGCCAACGCCAATACCATCGCCGTGGTATTTGTGAATACCAATGCCTCGGCGGCGGGTGGTTTGATCGGTGCGTTGCTGGTTGCGCGTGTACTGTTCGGCAAAGCGGATCTCACCATGATTCTCAATGGTGCACTTGCAGGCCTGGTAGCAATTACCGCCAGCCCGGATACCCCCAGCGCGCTCGGCTCGGTTTTTATCGGCCTGATTGCCGGAGCGATTGTGGTGTTCAGTATTCTCGGCTTGGACAAATTGCGTATTGATGACCCGGTTGGTGCGATTTCTGTCCATGGTGCGGCAGGCCTCTACGGTTTGTTAGTAGTGCCATTTACCGCCGTGGGGACCAGCTTTTTGGGGCAATTTATTGGTGCCCTGGTGATTTTCGGATGGGTATTTGCAACCAGTTTTGTGGCCTGGTTTGCGATCAAACGGGTAATGGGTATACGCGTATCTGAAGAGGAAGAATTTGAAGGAGTGGATTTGGCTGAATGCGGTATGGAAGCCTATCCTGAATTTACCAACAAGTAATTGCTAGACAAAAAAACAGCCGGTGACACCTGCTTGCAGGCGCCGGCTTCCCTAAACCAATTTATTACAAAGTTGTTGTTGATGGGCGAAACTTGGGTGTATCTTTACCTCCAAGTTGTTGGATTCAAGCCAAGCGTTTGGTTGGCAAGATGTTCCAGCGCCGCCTCCTTAAGACTCCAGCAAAGGATTTAATAATGAAACTGATTACTGCCGTTGTAAAACCGTTCAAACTCGATGACGTGCGCACTGCATTGTCAGACGTAGGTGTTCAGGGTATGACCGTGACTGAAGTGAAAGGCTTTGGTCGCCAGAAGGGGCATACTGAACTGTATCGCGGTGCTGAATACGTTGTTGATTTTCTGCCCAAAGTAAAAATTGAGTTGGCTGTTGATGACTCAATGGTTGAGCAAGCGGTAGAAGCAATTACCAAAGCAGCGCAAACCGGAAAAATTGGCGATGGTAAAATTTTCATCGCACCGCTGGATGAAATTATCCGCATCCGCACCGGTGAAACCGGCTCCGATGCTGTTTAATTCCAGCGGTCATTGAGTTACGTTGTGTAGCTCGGTTATAAAAAACGTCACTCCCGGGTGGCGTTTTTTTATGGCAGGAATTTGCGCAAACTGATGCGTATTTGCCGGATCATCCGCTGTTGTTGAACTAGTAAATAACTCGGGAATCCAATCAGCAATAACAATATGGCACTGGTTGCCGGCGACATATCCAGGGCCGAACGAATACTGAGCACCACAACAAAACAGAGTGAAACCAGCAATAAAATCGTAACCAGATTGTTACCTGAGTTGCGTATTTTATTTTCGGTGGACAGTGCATCTGTATACGCTTTGTTCAATAGCGAATGCTGTTCATGAAGCGGAAGATGCGCAATCTCCGGAAAATATTTGGTCAGTTTTTTTGTGTCCATGATGATTACAAACTGCCTGGTCTTATGGCCTTTAATAGTTGTACATGACGGAATTGCAATGACGTTTTTGTTACTTTTATTATCATCGCTGTCCGGCGCTAGACTTGCTGATTGTTAATAACTAAAATCCGCGGCATTGGTACCTGTAAGGCAAAAAAAGCCTAAAAAAGCATCATGAATCCTCATGACGTTTAAAAGAGTCTGCGCTATAAATTAGCCGGAGTCTCCCATCAAACAGGTAATTTTTGTTGGGACCAAGAATAAAAGAGTTTCATTGTACAAGTTTTCAGGTGACATTATGACTGATGAAGACCCCATTAACGACGAAGAATTAGAAGATACTGGCGTAGAAGGGGAAGAGGACGCTGAGGACGTAGACGAATCCGGCGATAGTGATGAGGCAAGCTTTTCCGGTTCTTCCAGTAAAGCAGTTGCTGAATCGGAAGCGCTGGAAGATTTCAGCATCGCATCGCGCCAGAAAGTCCGGGACGAAATCGAAGATCAAATTGCTGCCTTCCTTGCGCGCGGCGGCAAGATTAACGAAGTTGCCCCTAACGTTACTGCCGACCCGCCTAAAAAGCCTACGCCCGACTACGGTGGTCGCCCGATTTAACCCCGTTTGTGCAGTGGTTTCAAGGTGAAGCCAGAGATAATCCAGGTCGATTCAGGCCTTGAATAGTTACCCGGAAACCCCGCCATTTGGTGGGGTTTTTTTATGTGGTGACTTGTTAATAAATGGCCGTAATTAGGCAAGCTAATTGCTATCAAAATGCAATAGAATGCCGACCGGATTTAATCATTACTGGTGTGTGACAACCGGCGTTGGTCAAGATAAAAGGACGTCTGCCAGTCTGGATTTGCGTGTTCAAAACTATCAAAGGTAAAAACAACAAATGATAAAGGTGAAACCATGCTCTTGACGCTTGTCTTCATGTATTTGGCAATCACTGTGTCTATTGGTCTGTGGGCTTCCAGACGTGTTAAAGGAACGGCCGACTTCGTCGTTGCAGGCCGCCATTTGCCACTCATTATGGTCGTGACTACTACATTTGCTACTTGGTTCGGTGCTGAAACGATCATGGGGATTCCCGCGCGGTTTGTGGAGTCAGGTTTGAATGGTGTGGTGGAAGATCCCTTTGGTGCCGGTACCTGCCTGATCCTGGTGGGACTATTCTTCGCCGCCAAACTCTACAAGATGATGCTGTTAACTATCAGCGATTACTACCGCGAGCGCTATGGCCGCAAAGTAGAACTGTTGTGTTCGCTGATGATTCTGTTGAGCTACCTGGGGTGGGTTGCCGCACAGGTCACTGCGTTGGGGCTGGTATTCCATTTGCTCACCGATGGTGCAATAGAAGTCACCACTGGCATGATGCTGGGCACATTAATCATTACTACATACACCTTGTTGGGCGGGATGTGGTCGATTGCCGTTACTGACCTTATCCAGATCTGTGTATTGGTCGTCGGCCTATCGGTGATTGCAATGTATGCTGCCGATCTGGCGGGCGGCGCGGACAAAGTGATCAGCCTCGCCACTGAAAAAGAATTGTTCCGTTTCCTGCCGCCGCCGGATCTCCATGAAATCCTGTTCTTTATCGGTGCGGCGATTACCTTGATGTTTGGCTCGATCCCCCAGCAAGACGTTTTTCAGCGCGTGATGTCTGCCAAAAGTGAAAAAGCAGCGGTTCGCGGTCCGATTATCGGCGGTACCTGCTATATCATTTTTGCGTTTGTTCCTATGTTCCTGGTGTTGAGTGCGCTCATCATCATGCCGGAACAAGCCAAACAATTAATCGCAGATGATCCGCAAAAAGTACTCCCCACGTTGGTGATGGAGCATATGCCATTTGCCATGCAGGTATTGTTTTTCGGCGCCTTGTTATCGGCATTGATGTCGACTGCATCGGCTACCCTGCTTGCGCCTTCCGTTACGTTTGTGGAAAACATCTGGCACCAGTTTGTACCGCGCAAAGATGACAAAACCGAATTGCTCACCATGCGTATCGCTGTGTTTATTTTTGGTATTTGTGTGTGCACCTATTCGGTTGCACTGGAAGGTACTTCGATTTACGACCTGGTGTCCGGTGCTTACCAGATTCCGTTGGTGGGTGCATTTATACCGCTGGTATGCGGATTGTACTGGAAGCGTTCGACTACCCAGGGCGCCTTGTTTTCTATCGGTGCGGGTTTAGCGGTCTGGTTGCTGTTCACCTTCTCGCCATTGGGCGAGGTGTTCCCTGCCCAGCTTGCCGGTGTGTTGGCGGCGGGACTTGGAATGGTTGTCGGTTCATTGGGCAAACAAATTATTCCCAACGTGGGCGGCGAGCATTACAAGCTCAATTTATCCAATTAAGCGTTGCTTTCACCAATCTGGCCTGCGCCAGATTGGTGAAAAAACTCCTACGCCTTCTCATACTCCCATCAGCTATCCCTACTAACACAACTCCAATGGTATGATTCGCCCCCTGAATTCATTGCCGAATGTTGGAATCCATGTCTGCCCATCGCCCGCCGCTGCGTATTGCCACCCGTAAAAGCCTGCTTGCTCTCTGGCAAGCGGAATATGTTAAAGCCGAATTGGAAAAACACCATCCTGGCCTGGTGATTGAACTAGTGCCGCTGACCAGCCGTGGTGACAAAATTCTCGACGTTCCCCTCGCCAAAGTCGGCGGCAAGGGGTTGTTTGTGAAAGAACTGGAGCAGGCGCTCCTGGCGGGTGAGGCGGATATCGCCGTGCATTCGATGAAAGATGTTCCGATGGAATTCCCGGAAGGTTTGGGGTTGTCGGTCATTTGCCCGCGCGAAGATGCACGCGATGCGTTTGTATCCAATCGCTACCATTCACTGGATGAAGTCCCTGCCGGCGGCGTGATTGGTACTTCGAGTTTGCGCCGCCAATGCCAGTTGCTGGCCAGTCGTCCGGACTTGCAAGTGAAATTCCTGCGCGGCAATGTGCAAACGCGCCTGCAAAAACTGGATGACGGCGAATACGACGCAATTATTCTCGCGGCGGCCGGATTAATCCGCCTCGAATTAAAAGAACGCATTCGCGCTTACATCACACCGGAACAAAGTTTGCCTGCCGGTGGTCAGGGAGCAGTGGGTATTGAATGTCGTGTTGACGATGCGGCAACCATCGCCCTGCTAAAGCCTTTGCATCACCAGACCACGGCAGAACAAGTGCTGGCCGAGCGCGCGCTGAATCGTCGCCTGCAAGGCGGCTGCCAGGTGCCCATTGCCTGCTATGCTATTCATCGCGATAACCAGTTGTGGTTACGTGGATTGGTGGGCGCACCGGATGGCAGCCAAATGTTGTTTGATGAAATCAGCGGGCCGGTGACCGATGCAGAAAAAATCGGTATCGAATTGGCGGAGCGTTTACTCGCTGCCGGTGCTGATAAAATCCTCGCCGAGGTTTATGCAAGCGCGGAATAATTTATGAGCAACCCATTGCCATACTGCGTCGTCATTACTCGCCCGCACGCGCAGGCGGCCATCTGGGCGCAGCAACTGGCGGCCCGGGGTTTTGCGACAGCAACATTGAATTTGCTGGAAATTGTGCCGGTCGGCAGCGAAGAAAAAACACGCGCGATCAAAAATAAAATTCTGGATTTTGACCTGTACCAGAAAGCAATTTTTGTTAGCCAGAATGCGGTTGAATTCGGCATGCAATGGCTGGATGAATACTGGCCGCAATTGCCAGTAGGAATCGATTTTTTTGCCGTGGGCGCAACCACCGCAAAAAAATTGGCCGCATACGATGTCGTTGTAACTGACCTCGCCGTGAGTGGCAACGGCGGTATGACCAGTGAGGATTTATTGCGCGCACCGGGTTTGCAGCAAGTGGATGGCGAAAAAATAATTATTTTTCGCGGCTGCGGCGGGCGCGGCCACATGGCAGAAGAGTTGCGCAAGCGCGGTGCCTGGGTGGAATACTGCGAACTCTATGAGCGGCACTTGCCCGCACAGGCCAGCGAACAGGTACGTAAACTCTGCCACGATATCGCACAAGCGCAGCAACGCTATTTGCTGAGCGTACACAGTGGTGAAAGTCTGGATAATTTGCTCGCTGTGCTAAATGAATATCCAATTCAGGATCAGCAGCAAGTGCGCGCTTTGCCATTGCTGGTGCCAAGCCAACGGATTGCAGCGGTGGCGCAAGCGGCGGGATTTAACAACATAATCAGTGCTGAAAATGCCACTGATGCGGCCATGACAGATGCACTCGTGCGTTTTGCCCGCGATCATTAATTAACGGTTCAAGCCTTATAGGATTTCAGCGTGACTGACCATATATCCTCATCAACTACCCAATCGGTAAACCCGGCACCGGTGCCTCCTGTGCATGCTCCCTACATCGCTCCGGCGGCACCGGCAAAATCCTACGCCGGAGCATTTTCGCTGATCTGGCTATTTATTATTTTGCTGGTAGTCGCCGTGGGTTTTGGTAGCGTTTATGCCTGGCGTTATATGGATGTGCAACAGCAAACGATTAACGGTTTACGTGAACAAATCGAGCAAAATGCACTGACCGCTGAAACCAAGCAGCAAGCATTGGAAGATGATTTCGAAAAAGAACTGGTTGAACAGCAAAACAATGTGCAAGCGAATTTGAATGATCTGGCAGAACAACTGGATAGTAACAATGCGCGTTTGCTATCGCTCTCCAGTGTCAATCGCGATGAGTGGAAATTACAGGAAGCACAATATTTATTGCGCCTGGCCGATCAACGTATATTACTGGAAAAAGATAGCCAAAATGCCCTGGCGCTCGCGCTCTCTGCTGACGATGTGCTACGTGAAATCGATGAAGCTGATCTGGTGGGCGTGCGCAAATTACTCACTGAAGAAATTGCAGTCTTGAAACTTGCCGGTGTAATTGATCGCGAAGGAATATTTTTGCGTCTCTCGGCATTATCTACCCAGGTGGATGCGATTCCTTTTATCGAACCTTTAGGGCAGGAAGAAAATTTGCTCGCCGAGGAAGAAATTCCTGCTGACGAAACCTTCAAACAAAAAATCACCCGCAACTTTTATGCATTGCTCCATAAACTGGGTTCCTATGTGCGTGTGCGCGACCACGGCAAAACCATTAACGCTGTGCTACCACCGGATGAACAAAAATTCCTGCAACAAAATTTGCGTTTGATGCTGGAACAAGCGCAGGTGGCATTGTTGCGCAACGAGAAAGGGATTTATCAGGAGAGCCTGGTCAAAGCACAAAACTGGATCAACCAGTATTACGCCCTGAATGAAAAAGCCAAAGCGGTGCTGGAAGAATTGCAATCGCTGCAACGGGAAGAAATCTCGCCCGAGCTAACCAATTTCAGCAATAGTGCATCAGCATTAGCTGACTACATTGCCAAACGTGAAAAAATGGCCGCCGCCCGCCGTGGGGTACGCCAATGAAGCGCCGCTTGCTAAAAGCTGTTTTCTTTTTATTGATTGTTGCTGTCGTCATCTTTTTATTGGTGCGCGGCGATGGTTACCTGTTAATTGCCTACGGCACCAAAACTATTGAGATGACGCTCTGGGTTGCCGCCATTGTCATCGCCCTGATTCTCGCCAGTATCTGGTTGCTGCGCCAATTACTGGCTGGCGGTGTGGAAATGGCGCGCCGTTTCCGTGAAATATTTTTGTTCGGCTCAGTAGAGCGGGCCCAAAAACGTGCGGCGACCGGCATGGTGGATTACCTCGTTGGCGATTGGTTTGAGGCGCGCAAAAAATTAACCCGCACACTCGATAAAGTGGAATACCCGCTTGCCAACTACCTCGCCGCTGCGCGCAGCAGTTTCGAAATGGGTGATGAAGCGGAAGCGGAAAAAATCCTGGAAAAGGCCCTCGCGGTGTCGAATAGCGAATTACCTGTTGCGTTAATTCGCGCACGGTTGCATGTCCAGGCGGAACGTTACGAAGACGCCATTAATATCCTCAAACCCATTGATATTAAAATGCCACGCCAGCCAGCCGTATTGGATTTGATGCATCATATTTATATTGCGCAAAAAAACTGGCGCGCACTGGAAGAACTTTTCCCGGTAATGCGCAAAGCAAAAGTGCTGTCCAATGTAGAGTTTGACGAGCTGGAAATTTTGCTCGCGACGGAAAAAATGCATGTGCACTCGGCGCAAACCAAAGCGTTGCTCATTGCCGAGCGTCTACCGACGTTACAAAAATTGTGGAAATCGTTCTCGCGCAGTTTGCAAAAACAACCGCAAGTTATTTTGGCTTATGCGCGCGCATTGGCGGAAAATTACCAGGATCAGGAAGCGGAAGTTATTGTGCGCAAAGCCCTGGGTAACCAATGGTATGATCCACTTGTCGCGCTTTATGGCCGCTTGCAAGTCAAAGAAATTCATACCCAATTGCGCACGGTAGAATCCTGGTTAAAAGCCAGGCCGCAAGATGCCACCTTATTGTTGACTATGGGGCGCTTGATGGAACGCAACCAGCAGTGGGAGTTAGCGCGCGAATATTTCCAGCGCAGCCTAAACCAAAAGCAACAGCTTGAAACCACCGCCGAGTTGGCGCGCCTGATGACCAAATTGGGTGACCACAAGAAAAGTGCTGAGTACTATCAACAAAGTTTATTGTTGGTCGAGCATAAATAATTCGCGTTACCTTATTTTCGCTAACCCTTATCGGTTGAACGTATGAAACTGTGGCGATGGAGCCGCGCCTGGATAAGTCGCCACATATTTTTCACCAGCTTTTTAGTGCTAACCGGCCTTGTCCTTGGCTGGTTGCAATTCTCACCCCTTCCCGCCAGTATTTATTCAACTCCCTATGCCTCTTTGTTATTAGCGCGTGATGGCAGTTTGCTCGGCGCGAGTATTGCGGCGGATCAACAATGGCGTTTTGCACCGGTCGATCAATTGCCGGATAAATATAAAAAATCGCTGTTGTTATTTGAAGATCGTCATTTTTATCGCCATCCCGGAATTAATCCGCTCTCCATCGCGCGCGCATTACGGGGAAATATTTCCGCCGGCAAAGTTACCAGCGGCGGCAGCACCCTCACAATGCAACTTGCGCGGCTATTGCGTCAGGAAATTTATGGTCCAGATGAAAAAAATAACGGGCGCACGCTGGGTAATAAAATTCAGGAAGCGGCACTGGCAGTAAAACTCGAATGGCGTTTTAGTAAAGAAGACTTATTAATCCACTACACCAGCCATGCCCCCTATGGTGGCAACATTGTCGGGCTGCGCGCGGCCGCATGGCGTTATTTCGGGCGCTCGCCGGAATATTTATCCTGGTCTGAATCGGCGTTGCTGGCAGTTTTGCCCAATAGCCCGGCGTTAATTCACCCCGGACGGCAACGCGATCTGCTCTTGCAAAAGCGCAACCGCTTGCTGCAACGATTGCATGAAAAACATTATTTTTCCGATCTGGATTTAAAACTGGCATTGCTCGAGCCTTTGCCCGAGCGACCACAAATATTGCCGCAGCTGGCACCACATTTGTTGTCCACATTAAAACAAAAGTTGCCCGAACAAAAAATTTTCACCTCGACGATTGATCCGCAGTTGCAGCAACTCGCTAACCAGATTGCACAACGCCACAGTAATCGCCTGGCAAATGATGGTGTCAATAATATTGCACTGGTATTGCTCGACCATCAACGTATGCAAACGCTGGCTTATGTCGGTAATGAAGCGTTCCGGAATAAAATCAGTGCGGCCCCGAGTGTAGATATAGTGCAACGCCCGCGCTCCACCGGTAGCATTTTAAAACCCTTGTTATATGGATTGATGTTGCAGGAAGGTGAGCTTGCTCCCACCAGTTTAATTGCCGATATTCCCACGCAGATTAATGGTTACAACCCGAAAAATTATGATCGCACTTTTCGCGGTGCCGTACCGGCTCAATTTGCGTTAGCGCATTCGCTCAATATTCCGGCAGTGCGGATGTTGCGCGATTACGGCATCGGTCGCTTTCAGGAAAAATTGCAGGCGATGGGCATGACCAGTTTATTTCGCCCTGCGGATGATTATGGTTTGACATTGATTCTGGGAGGAGCAGAAGGAACACTGTGGGAGTTAACCGGAATTTATGCACGCCTTGCCGCCAGCGCGCGCGATGGTGAAATAGATCAATCTGCAATGCAGTTGTTGATAACAAAAAATACTGCAGAATTAAACCGGATCAAACCGGTTTTTAATCAAGGTGCCGCATGGTTAACATTGCAAGCATTAATTGAAGTAGCGCGCCCGGGTAATGATAATTACTGGCGCGATTTCGCCGGCAGCCAAACCATCGCCTGGAAAACCGGAACCAGTTATGGCCTGCGCGATGCATGGGCCATTGGCAGCAACGGCCGTTATACCCTGGGTGTATGGGTTGGCAATGCCGGTGGAGAGCCCGCGACATTTATCAGTGGGCAAAGCAGTGCTGCACCCATTTTATTTGATGTGTTCGATGCCTTGCCCAAGGTAAATTGGTTTGCCAAGCCGGCGCATGCGCTGAAAATAATTTCGGTGTGCAAGGATGACGGTTACCTTGCCGGTGGCCAATGCGACGCTACGGATATGGAAATTCCCCGCTCCAGCCATTTCGAAAAAATCACTCCCTATCATCGCATTATCCACTTGGATAAAGGCGAACAATTTCGTGTGCATAATCGCTGCGAAACGGTAAGCAATATGCAAGCAGCGAATTGGTTTTTGTTGCCGCCAACGCAGGAATTTTATTGGCGGCAGCATCACAGCGAGTATCGCACCTTGCCGCCCTGGCGGCGCGATTGCCTTGCGGACTCTGCGCAAGTAGATGATGACAATCCAATGGAATTAATTTATCCGCAAGCACAAAGCCGGATTTATATTCCGGTCGATCTGGATGGCAAGCGCAGTCGTGTGGTGCTCAAAGCCGTGCATCGCGATTCGGCGGCAACACTGTACTGGCATCTGGACGATGAGTTTCTGGGTGAGACTAAAGTATTCCACGAGCGTGAAGCATCGCTTGAGCCGGGCATGCATAAATTGTTAGTAATGGATAAGAACGGTTATAAATTGGAACGACGCTTTAATGTGATTGGTGAAGAGAGTCAGTAGATGGAAAATAATAAAGGTATCGCGCATTGCGATACCTTGTTGAGCAATTAATTTCCGGATTACCGTTTGAATGGAACCCTGGTCGTCATATAAGTAGCGCTACGCCACAACCATTCAACCGGGCCATAATAAAAACGTTTTACCCACCAATGCGCTATGGCTATTAATAACCCATAAAAAGCAACGCCGAGTAAAAAACTATTGGTTTGGCCAAGGGTCAGGTATCCGCCCAATCCAACGGAATAAAATAGTGGCACACCTGCAACCGCCTGGATTAAATAAATGCTCAAACTGATGCGGCCGCAAGGCGCAAGCAGGTTCAAGGTTTTTGTTAGTGGTTGCCACAAATACAGCTGGATAAACAATAACAGGATCGATGCCATCATCGCTGTACTTAAATAGCAGCCGATGATTTGTTCCAGATACATTTTTGCCATGCCTTTTTCTTGCAGAATAGTAGCGGGCAGTTGTTTCAGGTAATTATCGAGCACATAAAACGCAGTAGTTGCAACCAATGCAATAACCAGCGCAACGACGCGTGCTTTGGCGAAGCGCTCAACTTGCGTGAAGAAACCGATGCGCCCTAATAGCAAGCCAACAATAAATAAACCCACTAATTGAATGCCGCGTCCTGATTCTACAAAGTACAACCATTTGGCGGTGAGGCCATCCCAGCTGTTCACTGCAATCAGTTCGGAAAAACTCGTTGCTTTGGCAATTGTACTATAGACTTCCGAAAACACGGCCCAATGCGCAGGTGCATCATTGGCACCGGGCCAATTATTCAGCGCGGCATACAATTGGTAATAGAATGGCAATTGCATCAGGCAGAGGACAGCGGCAATTAACAGCCAGCGATTGTTAAGCTTTTGTACAAACAACAAACTCAAGCCGATAATGCCCAACACCGATAAAATATCACCCAGGTACAAGAGTGTATGGATATAACCGATAATCAATAAAATCACCAGGCGCCATGCAAAACGGTAACGAAAGTCCACGCCTTTGCGCGCCTGGTTATCCATAATGATAAAAAAACTCAAGCCAAACATTAATGCAAAAATGGCGTAAGCCTTCCCTGCAAATAAAAAGAACACAATATTGTGCAGCAGTGTCGGGTCCTGGTTAATCCAGTACAGTTCGAAATATTCCATAAAGTGCACCAGGCAAATGCCCATCAGTGCGAAGCCGCGTATAGCATCAACCAATTCGATGCGTTGGGGTTTGGGAGTGATGAATGACGGCGCGGGTGAAAAAGTATTCTGCATGGAAGCATTTCCCGTAATTAATATTATTGGTTAAGTCTAGCGACCTTTATTATTCTGCCTGCTTAAGAATTGTTAAATCGTTCGGGTATAAGCGCGAACGCTTATCACTTTTGTGTGATATCCGGAATAAGTGGACCGGTTTGCGCAAGTGCGTAAAGTGAACCTCTTGTCTTACCACTTATTAACAGTGGCAGTGATTGAATAGCTTTATAATGGATTATTATTTTCCCGCCGGAGTTTTTCGTGGTTGCCACCCCTGAACCTGTTTCCATGCATGATAAGCGTGCGTTCTCGCGTAGCGTACTCTTGTTATCGCTGCCGGTTGCGGCGCAAATGTTATTGCAGTCCTTATTGGGAATGGCCGACGTCATTATGGTCGGTGGTTTGGGTGCGACGGCAATTGCTGCGGTTGGGCTCGCTGCAAAAATTCATTTTCTGCTATTGGTACTGATGAGTGGTTTGGCTACCGGCTGCAGTATTTTGATCGCGCAGTACACCGGTGCAAAAGATTTTCCCAGTTGCCAGCGCACACTTGCCGTGACATTGCTGGTGGGAACCCTGGTGATGTTGCCGTTTACGCTGGCTTTTGGTTTTGCATCCAATACCTGGGTGGCCTGGGTAAATCCGGATCCGGAAGTGGTAACACTCGCCGCGCAATTTTTAATTATTACTGCCCCGACATTATTGCTAACGCAATGGATTGTTATTTACGAAGCGTCATTGCGCGCGCTGGGGAGCACGACTATGCCATTGGTTGCCGGCGTGTTTGCGGCGGCATTAAATATTGTCGGCAATTATGCATTGATTGAAGGTAACTGGGGCTTTCCGGCATTGGGTGTTGCCGGTGCCGCCTGGGCGACCTTGTCGGCGCGCATCCTGCAATTATGTATTGTTATTGGTTGGGTTTACGCGCGCAAGCATGGTTTTGCCTTGAATGTGGCGCAATTGAAAATGGGTTTGGATAAAACCCAAATCAATCGCTACCTCGCTTTCTCAATGCCGTTAGTCGCTAATTACGCCATTTGGGCCGTGGGAAATTCTACCTACCATTTGATGACCGGTTATGCGGGTACCAATGCACTCGCGGTGATGGGCGTGATCGTACCTATCGAAAGCGCATTCTTTGCATTGTTTGTCGGTTTCGCCAATGCATCGGCAGTATTGATCGGGCGCGAGTTGGGCGCCGGCAATAACGATACCGCCTGGCACCTGCACAAATTTTTTGATCGCCTCACGTTTATACTGCTTATTATTTTTTGCACATCGCTCTGGTTTGCCCGCCCCTGGGTGTTAACTATTTTTGATCAACTCGACGAAAATTCTACCGAATTGTTATTAAACACCCTCGGTGTGTTTTGCCTGCTGGTGTGGGTGAAGGTGATTAACATGATGCGTATTATTGGCGTATTGCGCGCTGGTGGTGATAATCGCTTTACCTTGATTACCGATACGATTGTGATGTGGGGCTTTGGCTTGCCTGTTTATATCGCCACGGTATTCCTGGCCAAGATTTCATTTGTCTATATTTATGCCCTGATGTTCCTGGAAGACGGGTTGAAATTTATTCCGGTGATTCGCCGTATCGCTAGTAAGAAGTGGATGAATAATTTGACGAGATAATTTTTAATTGCCGCGCAATACCGCACCGTTTTGCTGTTCGTAAAATAAAGGAAAACTCACATGCAAATCCGTATAGATGATTTAACCAGTCCCGAGATCGCGGAATTATTGAATGAGCATTTGCAGGATATGTATGCGACATCGCCACCGGAAAGTGTGCATGCATTGGATTTGAACAAATTGCGCAAACCGGAAATCACCTTCTGGAGTGTGTGGGATAACGATGAGCTGGCTGGTTGCGGGGCGATAAAAGAATTGGATCCAACCCATGCGGAAATAAAATCCATGCGTTCATCCAATCGTGCGCGCGGGACAGGCGTAGGCAAGGCAATGCTGGAACATATTCTGGCAGTAGCTAGCCAGCGTAACTATCAACGCTTGAGCCTGGAAACCGGCGCGCAGGATTTTTTTATCCCCGCACGCACATTATATGAGCGTTACGGTTTTGAATATTGCGAGCCATTTGCAGATTACAAGGAAGACCCTTACAGCGTATTTATGACACGCGTGATGCGTTAATTATTTTATTGAATGTTCCGCGCAAGCCGATGGCAATTACCATCGGCTTTTTTATTTTTACACGCGAATAATTAATTGCACGCCGCGCCGGTTACCACCGGAATTTCTGCGCTGTTGTGATTACCCTGGAAACCGAACTCTACGGTTTGGCCGGGCTGGATGCTGCTGTTCCAACCGAGATTGGTGGCAGTGTATGGATTGCTGCCAGTGATGGTGGCATTCCAGGTCCCGCTCAGGCTGGTGCCATTGGTGTAGCGCCAACTCACACTCCACCCGTTGATCGTCGTCGTACGTTTGTTGGTGATGCGAATAGCACCGGTGAACCCGGAACCCCAGTTATTGGTAATCACATAACTGCAATTGCCCCCGGTAGCGTTGCTGGATGCCGTGCTACTGCGCGCACTGCTGGTGGCAACGACCGAACTGCCAACACTGCTGCGCAAGGAGCTACTGACCGCGCTGGAGCTGGCTGGCGCACGCGAAGAAGCAACGCTGGAAGCTACCGGGCTGGTCAGGCCGAAAAAGCGAATTGCCTCTGCTGCGTTTACCGGAATATTGTGGCCGGTGCCTTGCAGGCTGATAGCTTCCACCAGAGCCTGGCCACCGCTGGTGCCGTAACGGGTGCGGGTAGCGCCGGATGAAGGCGTATCGGTAGAGACTGGTGTCTGGCTAATCCCGTGCACATTAGTCCACTGCTTGATAGCCTCATTAAAATTCGGGTAGCGCAGCGTGGTATCTGCCGTACCGTGCCAGAGTTGCACACGCGGGCGCGCACCCGTATAACCCGGGTAGGCATTGCGCACCAAATCACCCCACTGCTGCGCAGTGCGGCTGATAGTGCCGTTGGCGCAGTCGCTGTTCCAGGTGCTGCCATTGGTGGTGGCGAAACAAGCGAAGGGGACACCGGCAAAGGACGCGCCGGCTTTAAACACATCGGGGTAAAGGCCGAGCAATACTTGCGTCATCATCGCGCCGGAGGAAACGCCCGTAACAAAGATGCGCGTAGAATCCACGTTATAGTTCTGCTGTACGTAGTTCACCATCGACATAATTCCCACCGGATCACTACCGCCGCCACGGCGCAAGGCCTGCGCAGAAGACACATCAAAACACTGGCCGCTGCGTGTCGCGCTCGGGTAAATCACGATAAATCCGTAGCGATCAGCGAGCGCTGCAAACTGGGTCCCGGAATAAAGTGCCGGGCCGGTGCCGGTGCAATAGTGGTTGGCGACCAGGATGGGAGCGTTGTTGGGCAATCCGTCGGGGACATACAAATGCATGCGCAAGTTGGTGGGATTAGTACCAAAGCCGGTGACCTCACGCAAACTGGCAGCGCTGGTATCCAGGCTGGCGAGCAACACACTGGCGGTTAATACGGGTAGAGCAGATGTAGTAATTTTATGAATTATTTTAATCATGGAGATAATCCTTCGTGCGTAGGCCAATTGGCTAAACCCGCTGCGCACGAGTGGCCCGAATCCCTTGCGCAACGGACAGCGGTAGTTGAAGACTGAAATTGGGCTACTAGTATACCAGTTGTGCTTGTGATGCGGCGGAAAAACCCGTGCGGTATGAAAGTGCTGGTGCGGAATAAATGTGATTGCTGGAAGATTGTTTACTGTTAAAAATAAAACGCCACTTTTCTAATAAAAATGGTGCGGGTGATAAACACATTCAGGTTGTTTGTTGCCGGGTGACAGACAAAAAATGGATGCGTTTAATTCGATGATGATGGCCAGCTTTTGCAAAAATTTTCAACTTCATTCGCCGGCATCGGCCTGGCCCAATAGTATCCTTGTGCTTCATTACAACCCAGGCCGCGTAGCAAAGCAGCAGTATTTGCATCTTCCACACCTTCAGCAATGGTTTTTAAACCGAGGCTGGAAGCCATCTGGATAATGGCACGCACTATCGCGGCATCGCCGGTTTGGTCATCCATTTTACGCACAAAGGATTGATCGATTTTTAATGCGCCCACTTCAAATTTTTTCAAATAACCGAGGTTGGAATAACCGGTACCAAAATCATCAATCGAAAAATGTACCCCTTCACTGCGCAGCACGGCGAGTGTATGTACCAAGCGATCACTGTCCTCAATCAGCAGCGATTCGGTAAGCTCCAGCTCCAGGTATTCCGGTGGCAGTTGTGCGTTGGAGAGGGCGTTAAGCACGATGACATCAATGTTGCCGCGTTTGAATTGGATCGAAGAAATATTTACTGCCACACTGAAATCCAGAAAGCCGGCCTCCAGCCACGCCTTGGCCTGGCGGCAAGCCGCATTAATTACCCATTCGCCGAGCTGGATAATCAAACCCGATGATTCTGCGAGCGGAATAAATGTCGCTGGCGAAATAAAACCCTGTTCCGGGTGATTCCAGCGCAGCAGTGCCTCCAAACCGCAAATGCGATTTGCCTGCAAATCAATCTTGGGCTGGTAATACAGTGCGAATTGTTCGTCGTGCAAGGCTTTGCGCATACCGGAAATTAAACTGATATGGTCGAGCATATTGCGGTTAATGGCCGGATTAAAAAACCGGAAACTGTTGCGCCCTGAATCCTTGGAGTGATACATGGCGATATCGGCTTTTTTAATCAGGGTGTCCAGGTCTTCACCATCCTGCGGCGCCAACGCAATGCCTATTGAACACGTGCAGAAAATTTCGATATTGCGATACAAATAATTTTCTGAAACGAGTTGTAAAATTTCCAGGCTGGCTTTGGAGGCATCTTCTTCCGATTGGATATTCGGCATAAATACAATAAATTCATCGCCACCAAAACGACACACGTGATCTACTTTGCGGGTATAACTTAATAAGCGCAGGGCCACTTCTTCTAAAATCTGGTCACCCGCCTGGTGGCCAAGGGAATCATTAATGGGTTTTAAATTATCGAGATCGATAAAAATAATGCCGAGCTGTTGTTGATGGGCTTTTGCGTATTGGTAGATAGTTTCAAAATTACTTTGTGCGAGCAGGCGATTGGGAAGGCCGGTTAACGCATCGTGCAAGGCCATGTGTTCGATATGATTTTTGGCTGTCCTTACCCGATCATTTTCGCGCGCGAGTTCATCCAGCGCGAAACGATAATCGTGTGCCAGCAACCAGGCTGCCAGGCCCACCACACATAAAATAATAATAACGATAGCGCCGGTGGCAAGATTGGTCGGTTCAATTTGATGCTGGTAAATACCGCGGTCATTCACATAAGCAATGGCCAATAAAACGGTTACCATTACCGCTAGCAAACACACCAGCAACCGGCGATTGCCAAGCGTAGCTGCAAAAATCAATACCCCGCAAAAACCCAGCAACGCGCTGTCGCGAATACCGCTGCCTACCCAAATCAGGTAAGACAGCATTAAGGTTAACGTAATGAGAAAAACATACGTGCCTGCGAGCGGATGCTTTTTATAAACCAGCCAATCGACACAAAACAGGAAAACACCGGTTGCCAGCATGATGATGGTGTCGCTATAGCGGCCAGTGGTAATGCTGATAATACTGACAAGCAATAATGCAATCTGGGTTGCGCGCAGTATTTGCATCAAGCGTTTGATATTTTGTTTATGAAAATCCCTGTAAACAAATCCATGGGTGGCGGAATGAGTGGCGTTGGGTTCAGACACACAGGCACCTTGGGCTAACCGACTATAGGGGGCAGATGGATTACCTTTATTTATAGCCGATTTCTGTGTAGCCGTTGCCGGTTTTACCCTGTCAATTTATCCCTAAACATAAAGAAGACTGCACCCAAAAGGCATAAGCCCGCCCATAGATAGTCTAGCTTAAGCGGCTCTTTCATATAAAAAACAGCGAAGGGTACAAACACGCTCAGCGTAATAACTTCCTGCAAAATCTTTAACTGCCCTACATTCATAACGGTATAACCAATACGGTTGGCGGGCACTTGCAATAAATATTCAAACAAGGCAATTCCCCAACTGATCAACGCGGCGATAATCCAGGGCTTTTGGTTAAGCTCTTTTAAATGCGCATACCAGGCAAATGTCATAAAAATATTACTGCAAAATAATAAGCCGATAGCAATCAGTGAGGCTTGCATTAATTATCTCCCGCTGTAAGTTGCTGCTGGTCAAGTTTTTTGCCTGCAAAATAAGAGCTGGCAATACTCAGTAACCAGCTCGCCAACAACAGCCATTTGCCATCTTGCCAATAGGGTGATGCAAAAATGGAACTGTGTAATTGATGGGATATTGCCACCACATCAAACGAAAAAATACCGCGCTCGGCCTGGCGTTGCAGTTGTTCGTTAATGGCAATTGCCGTGCTGAATAAATTTTTAAACATCAACACGATAATAATCGTTGCCGGTAATGCAAAAATACAGCCGCGCACATAATGTTTGAGCAGGAACAACCCGGCGCCCGGAAAAATAAACGCAGACGCTATTGCGGCACGCGCGGCATAACTCATGGGTTTATCCGCCGATTTATTTACTCTAGCTGGCATGGTTTCTCCTGTTATTTTTCAGCAACCAATTGTTCAAGGCGGTAAAAACCGGCATGGTCTTCGCTCAAGTGTTCTACCAGCCAGGGCAAGGCCTCTTCCATTGCACTCCACAGTGTCCAGGGTGGGTTGATCACGATCATACCGCTGGAGGTCATGCCGTGCTCGGGGTTATCCGGCAGTAAACCGAATTCCATCAGGTGGATATTAGTGATGCCGGATTTTTTAAACGCTAATTCCATTTCATCAATACGCTGGCGCAACACTACTGGATACCAGATTGCAAAGGTCCCGGTTTGGAAACGATTGTGTGCCTGTATGACTTGTTTTACCAAAAGCTGGTAATCATTTTTCACTTCGTATGATGGATCGATTAATACCAACGCGCGGCGATCCGGTGGCGGCAATAACGCCTGCATGCCAGCGAAGCCATCTTCATTGACTACTTTGACGTGTTTGTTGTTGCGCATGCAATCGCGCAAAAACTGAAAATCATTCGGATGTAATTCATGTAAAAATAAGCGGTCTTGTGGGCGCATCAGCGTTTGCATTAACAAAGGCGAACCCGGATAAACCTGCAACTGGCCATGCTCATTTACTGCACGAACAGCGTCCAGGTATTTGGCGATAGCCGGAGGCGCATCGCTGCACTTCCACAACGGGCCAATGCCAGTATCAAACTCGCGATTTTTTTGGGCCTGGGGGCCGTTCAATTTATAAACACCGGCCCCGGCGTGGGTATCGACAATACGCAGGGCTTTATCTTTTTGTTTCATATACTCAAGGATGTGCACCAGCACGGTATGTTTGAGTACATCGGCAAAATTGCCTGCATGAAAGCCGTGGCGATAACTGAGCATGGTAAAGTCCGTAGGGATACAGGTAAGATCGGCGCGATTATAACGGGTGCAAGGAACATTTACCCGAACAAGAATGTCACAAATGATGCCTTTTAGTGGCCTTTATTAGCGGTTAAAGTAGGCACCGCGTATACCGATGAAGAGTATGGAATTGCAAACTTCACTATTGCTGCAGCTGTTTTCCTATCGCTTGTTTGCGCCGCTACTCCTGCTGGCTGCTGTCCCTGCCTATGCCGCTGAGCCGGAAATAGATATTGAGGGCGGCACCAAAAGCCTGCGTGAAAATATTCGCCAACACTTGTCCCTTGCCGATGAAAGTTGCAAGGCGCCCATCTGGCGGCTCAACTCCTTGCTCGCCAATGCCGAAACTGAAATCACCGCTGCTGCCCAGGCGTTGGGCTATTACCAGTTGGAATATGAAGCAAAAATTGTCAACAATAAAAATTGTTGGGGAGTAAATATTATCCTCACTCCCGGTGAACCGGTAGTGGTAAAGGAATTGCGTATTGAAATCCTGGGCGAGGGGACTGATGATAAAATTTTCCAGCCACTTTACGACAATCCCGGAATAAAAATTGGCAACCGCTTAAACCACGGCCGCTATGAAGCCTTGAAATCGCGCTTTGATACCCTGGCCGCAAGCCACGGTTATTTCGATTCGGAATTTGCGTTGGCGCGGGTGGCAGTGAATGTTGCGGAAAAATCGGCGGTTATTGAACTGGTTTACAATACCGGACCGCGTTACAAAATTGGTGCTATTAATTTAAAGCATAATATTTTGAACGATGATTTTTTGCGCCGGTACTACAACATCCAGGAAGGTGATTATTACGATACGGAAAAGCTGCTTGAACTTAAAAATCTATATAACGCCAGTAATTATTTTTCTATCGCCAGTGTGGCGCCGGATTTACAAGCGCTAAACGATAAGGAAGTACAAATTAATATCGACCTTGAAGAGCGCAAGCGCCGTGCGTATTCGATTGGTCTTGGTATTGAAGCGGATGAGCCGCGCGTTAAATTGGGTTTTGAAGACCGCTATGTCAATCGCCGCGGTCATTCACTGACGGCGGATTATTCCGCCTCGGAAATCAAGGAAGAGGCGCTGGTTAATTACAAAATCCCATTGCGCCGCCCCGCCTATGAATTCCTCAATGTTTACACTGGTTATCTCGAAGAGACCGTCGATACTTTTTATAGCGAAAAAGATTTGTACGGCGCCAGTTACACGCATTACCAGGATAATAAATGGCTGCAAACCTATGCATTGGACTATACCTACGAAGAATCGCTAGTGGGGACCGATGAGCCGGAAACTATTGGTTTGCTGATTCCGTCGGTGTCATTGTCGCGCACCAAAACAGATGGCAGTGCCTATCCCATGCGCGGCTGGAGTTTAATCAGTAAATTATCAGGTTCGCCGGAAAGCCTGGGTTCGGATCGCAGCTTTTTGCAATTTTATAATCGCGTCAAATATATCCGGCCAATGGCCAAGGGACGTTTGTTATTGCGCACTGAAGTGGGTTTAACCGATATCACCAATGTGAAAGATTTACCGGCGTCCGTCCGTTATTTTGCTGGTGGTGATGCGAGTGTGCGCGGTTATGATTACAAATCGCTCGGACCTTCCGAGAAAAGCAAGCGCACCCAAAAAGAAGAAGTTATCGGCGGTAATAACTTGTTTGTGGCCAGTGTGGAATACGATTATCGCTTTGAGGAAACCAATTGGGTCGCCGCCGTTTTTTTTGATATGGGTAACGCGATTGATGATGGCGATTTTAATCTCAAGCAGGGTGCCGGTGTCGGTGTGCGCTGGGTCTCGCCAATTGGTCCCATTCGCATTGACGTGGCCAAAGCATTGGACCCCATCACCAAAGATGACAAAACCAAAGGTTGGCGTTTGCACATCAGCATGGGGCCGGATTTGTAATGCGTACCAATGCGATAGTTAAAAAAGCGCGCGCGGTTTTTTTTAGCCTGCTGGCCGTGTTCATCATTGTATTGGCGACTGTTAGTGCAATTGTTGAAACGGAAACCGGCAGCCGTTGGTTGATTACACGTGTGGCGGCATTGGCGGGAATAGAGTTGCGTGGTATAGCGGGTAACCTGCGCCGAGGTTTGGATATCGAGATGCTGGAATATCGTACCGACCAGCAATATTATCGCGCACAAAAATTATCATTTCGTTGGCGACCGGTGGATTTATTATACGGCGCCCTGGCAATCCAATCCCTGCGCGCCGAATCGGTTGTTATCAAACCACCGCCAGCAGCTGAAACAACAGAACCGGCAAAACCTTTCAATCAGTGGCCGCAATTGCGTTTGCCTGTACGAATTTATTTGCAGCAGGCGTACATAAAAAATATCACCTTAATCCAGGGAAATACCCAACAACACTGGCAGCAGTTAAGTGGCTCATCTCTGAGCTGGGGAACCTTTAACCTGCGTTATGACAACCTGGCGCTGGTGCATGATAATTATTCGCTCCGCTTAACGGGGGTTACCGAGCTGGCATTTCCTTATGCAACCAAAGCCAATGTGCAATGGCTGTGGCAAGCGGCGGATAAAAACAGTATTGGCTCCGGTACTTCATTATTTGCATCGATCGTATCGTCAGCCGTCGCACCGATGCTTCCTGTTTCATCGGCGTCGCCTCGTTTGCTAATGCTGCGTCCTGCACCGGTGGTGCTGCCGTATGCGGGTGTAAGTGAAGTCAGTGGTAATTTAAAAAACCTTCAAGTAACTACCGCCATGCATTCACCGGTTGTTTTGACCGGTGTGGTGACCACCAGTGTGGTGGATAAAAATAATGTATTGCTAACTGCCCCCTTGTTGCAGTTAACCGCTAGCTGGCAACAGCAAACGTTACCGGCGCAATGGTGGGTGCCCGGCAAGGCTGCGCCGGTGACCAGTGGCGAACTCACGGCCAAAGGCAATTGGAAAAATTACAGCGCTGCCGTGCAAGGTGATATCCATTTACCCCAAGCACCCATGCTCGGTATCAATGCGGCTGCACAAGGCGATTTGCAAAAAATCCATATCGAATTTTTAAATCTGCGCGAGCGTTATTTAGCGCAACCGGAAATTGCTGGCAGTGCGACAAGTGCCAGTGCAAATACCTCCGCTACCGCGAATTCACCATCGGCAACCTATGTTGATGGTGATGCGGGTTTAAGTGTGCGTGGCGATGTACATTGGTTGCCACAATTGAAATGGCAATTAGCGGTCAATGCGGAACATTTGAACCTGGCGAGCCTGATGGCTGATTGGCCAAGTAATATCAATGCCAGTTTTTCCACGCACGGGTCCAATATCAAATCGGTGCAAACGCCGGGCACCAATTACATACAAGTTGCTAATGCATTTTCCAACTGGAACATAGGTTTGCAGGATCTGGAAATGAACGGTGATGTACGCGGAATTAATTTGTCTGCGAATGGCAGCGTTGCGTATGACGGTAAGAATTTGCACAGCGATGCCTTGCAATTTATTTTTGGTGCAAACCGCTTGAATGTAAAAGGTGATATCGGTGACGCATTTAATTTGCAATGGGATATCAATGCGCCGATGCTCTATCAAATTGATGGCAGTGTGCAAGGCAGTGTAGTCAGCAAAGGGCATTTGCAGGGGAATGCACAAAAACCTCAGCTGGAAATTGACACCGAAATAAATGATTTTTCCTGGGGTAATTATGCGGTAAAAAAATTGCAGCTGGCGCTGGTGCCTAAAAATGAAACCCCGCAGGGCCCGGTTGCCACACAACCTATTGCTACACCGGCTACACCAATTGCTGCACCGGTTGCCGCTACCGTAATCGCCGCATTGCGCGATGAAAACTATGCGCTCACATTTTCCGCCAATCAATTGCAAATCGGCAGCAATCGTTTTTCTACATTAATTGTGAATGGTTTTGGTTCAATCAATCAGCATAAATTGGAAGCGCTTATAAGACATAAGGCCTATGGCCGTGCCGATTTAAAAATGCGCGGTGAATACCACGATGCGCAATGGCAAGGGCAGTTCGAACAGCTGGCGATAAAACTTAAAAAAGTGCCGCGCTGGTGGTTAACATCAAGCCAGCCGATACGTATCAAGGGCGATGCGATTACGCTGGAGCGCCAATGTTTAACCACGCGTAGCAACCTTACCGGTCAGGTTGAAAGAATCTCGCAAGTAGAGCAGGAAGAAGTGATTGGCGAATGGATGCCCAATGCAACCTTTGTAAAAAATAATTACGATTGGCTGGTGAGTGCTAAAAAATTGCCGGCGACTCCTATCGAAACTTATTCGTTACCGCAATTGTGTATTGATGGTGAATGGGCAAGCGCAACCGGCGCGCACCTGAATGCAAATCTTGATTCAATACCATTGCGGCAATTTTTATCGCTTTTTAAAGTTGAAGTGTATTTTGCCGGCGTTATGGATGGTTCCCTCCATGCGAGCACACCGGATTTTTCATTGGCCAATACCAAAGCCAGTGCGACGGTAAATACGCGCAACGCCGAATTGCGTTATCAATATGCCGGTGGTACTACCGAAGTGTATCCGTGGCGAAAATTTTCCGTGAAAGCGGAATTGCAGCAGGGAAAATTGGCCAGCAGTGGTGAAATGGAATGGACCGGTTATGGCAACCTCAATACAGCGGTAGAGCTTGATCTGGCCCAACAAAAAATTAATAACGGAAATTTTATCGCACGCTTTAGCAACCTTGCGCCGCTGGAAACACTGTTGCCCTTTGCCAATAATGTTAAAGGTGACTTTCTTGCCGATCTGACCCTGGGGGGAACGTTTGCCCAGCCGCAGTTGTTGGGCAATGTGAGCTTGCATAACGGGGTTGCCAATTTGCCGCGCCTCGGGTTGGATTTAACCAATATTGAATTGCAAATAAATTCCAGCACCGCAGGTTCTATTAACCTGGTGAGCCAGATGCAATCGGATAAAGGACGTTTATCATTAACAGGCGATTTAACAAAATTAGGCACACCCGAGTGGAATCTGATTGGTTTTATTAACGGTAACGATTTTGAAGTGGTTGCCTTGCCTGAATTGAAAGCAACCTTAAGCCCCGATATCAAAGTATCGGCCAGCAATAATACTGTCGAGCTAACCGGTACGGCGGTTATTCCCTGGGCGCGTGCAAATATCAAAAGCCTGCCGGAAACGGCGACCCAGGTTTCACCGGATGTGGTTATTGTCGATGAACAATCCGCGCAAGATGGGCAGGGCGAGCAATTAAAAATATTGACCAATTTAAATTTGTCGCTAGGCGATGATGTGCGCTTCAACGGTTTTGGTTTAAACAGCAAGCTTGCCGGTAAAATCAATTTGCTAAAAGAAACCCAGCGGCAATTTTTTACCAGCGGTTTTGTGAGCGTGGTTGACGGTAGTTATAAAGCCTATGGGCAAACATTAACGATTGAGCGCGGGCGCTTGTTATTTCAGGGACCCTATGAAAATCCGGGGCTGGAAATTCGCGCATCGCGCACTATCCGCGATGCGGACAATACCAAAGTGGGTTTGGATATCAGCGGTACCTTGCAAAAACCAAAAGCCACGGTGTTTTCATCGGAAAGCCTGAGTGAAAGCCAGGCGATGATGATGTTGCTAACGGGTAAACCCTTAAGTGAAGCATCCAAAGCGGATGCGTCATTACTGGTCAGTGCAATGAGCGGTTTGGGAATGGATTCCGGGGGTTCCATCACCAGTGAAATCACCCGTTTTTTCCATGTCGATGAATTGGAAATCAAAGCCGACCAAGGGCTTGAGCAAAGCGAATTGTGGGTTGGTAAATATCTCACCCCGCGCTTGCTGGTACGTTATGTGGTAGGAATTTTTGACCAGGCCTTTAGCCTGGGGATGGAATACCAGTTAACCGAACGCTTGCGCATTGAAGCAGAGTCAGGCGAGACCCAGAGTGTGGACGTTGTTTATAAAGTCGAGCGCTAGGGCTTTGGCTCATTATGTGGGGGAGTTAAATAGGGTTAAATCTCACCCCAAATTGTGTGAATTATCTATGCTAGGGATTGGCTAGCCATGCAGTAAGCCAATGGCGTTGCTGGAGATTTATTTATCGATAACTGATGAGTAAATAAATTTTCATAAAACTCGATAATACACAATTAGAAAATACCACGAGGATTGTTCATGAGAACCCTGGGTTATTACCTGACATTTTTTTGTACGTTATTTTTTATCAGCCCGAGTAGCCTTGCCGATAACGCTTGGGAAAATACCAGCGGCTGGTGGAACCAAACCGATATTCCGGCGTTTGATAAAACCCGAATTACCAAACAATTGCCCTTGATTAACGTGCAGGGCAATAAATTTGTCGACGAGTCGGGCAAGGTTGTGGTGTTTCGCGGCCTGAATATTGCCGACCCCGATAAAATTGCACGCGATAAACGCTTCACCAGGAAACATTTTGAAGTTATCCAATCCTGGGGCGCCAATGTGGTGCGCGTGCCGGTTCATCCGTCAGCCTGGCGTAAACAGGGCAAAAAAGCCTATCTGGAACTGCTGGACCAAACGGTCATCTGGGCCAATGAATTAGGCATGTATGTGATTCTGGATTGGCATTCAATCGGCAATTTGAAATCGCAAATGTTCCAGAACAATTCCTATTACACCGATAAACCGGAAACCTATGATTTCTGGCGCACGGTGTCTGAACGTTACGCCGGTATTCACGCGGTCGCGTTTTATGAAATCTTTAATGAGCCTACGGTATTTAACGGTCGCCTCGGCATTGTCAGCTGGGACGATTGGAAAGCGATTAACGAAGAAATCATTACGATTATCCAGGCACATAACCCCAAGGCCATTTCCCTGGTGGCCGGTTTCAATTGGGCCTATGATTTAACACCCATCGCCAAAGCGCCGATTGAGCGCGACAACATTGCTTACGTAAGTCACCCTTATCCGATGAAAGTCGGCGCGCCTTATGAAAAAAACTGGGAGCGCGATTTTGGTTTTGCCGCCGATAAATATCCGGTATTTGCCACCGAAATTGGTTATCAATTGGCAACGGATAAAGGCGCGCATGTGCCGGTCATTGATGATGGTAGCTACGGTAAACGCATCACTGATTATTTTGGTAACAAAGGGATTAGCTGGGTGGGCTGGGTGTTTGATCCGGAGTGGTCACCACAAATGATCAAGGACTACGAAACTTATGAACCTACCATGCAAGGTAAACATTTCCGTGAGGTGATGTTGAAGGAAAATAAGAAATAATCGATAAATTTTGCAATAAAAAATCCCGCCGTGTGCGGGATTTTTTATTGCAACCAGGTTTGCGATTGGTGTTAACCGCGTTGGTCTTTTTGGAACAGGCGTTGTTTTTCCCGCGCCCAATCGCGTTCTTTTTCGGTTTCGCGTTTATCGTGTAATTGCTTGCCTTTGGCAATCGCAATTTCACATTTCACGATGTGGGCTTTCCAATAAAGCGCGATAGGTACGACGGTGTAACCTTTTTGTTCTACCGCTTCTTGCAGGCGATTGATTTCGCGGCGGTTCAGCAGCAATTTGCGCGTGCGGAACGGATCGGTAACGAAGTGGGTTGAGGCGCTCAACAGGGGTTGGATCTGGCTGGCCAGCAACCAGGCTTCGTTATTTTTAAAAATCACATAGCAATCGGTGATGTTGCCTTTGCCCGCGCGCAGGCTTTTCACTTCCCAGCCGGTGAGGGCGACACCTGCCTCAAAACGCTCATGTAATTCGTAATCGAACTTGGCTTTTTTATTGAGGGCGATAGTGTTGTCGCTATTTTTTTGCGCTTTCTTGGCCATGGAATCTCGGGTTTCCGCTCGAACATCGGGCGGGCATTATATCGGCAATCCGGCGATTATGTCTTGGGTCAGGCTTATACCGGCGCCGCAATCCCGATACAATTATTCGCTGGGCCTGATCGGGGCTGATTTGTATGGGGATTGCGCATTGGCGACAAAGGTAGAGAGGTCTGCGTTGGTACATTATTCCGCGCAGCAGATGTTTGATCTGGTCAATGATATCGAGGCCTATCCGCAGTATATGGAGGGTTGTGTCGGGGCGAAAATCCTGGCGCGTGGCGACGATTGGCTGGAGGCGCGCCTGGATCTGAGTAAAGCCGGAGTGACCCAGAGTTTTATTACCCGCAATCAATTACAAGCCCCCCACCAGATGAACATGCAACTGGTTGATGGTCCGTTTAATTATTTGCGCGGTGTATGGCAATTCACCCCCTTGAACGAGCAGGCTTGCAAGGTAAGTTTTTTACTGGAGTTCGAAATGAAAAGCCGGTTGCTTGGCATGGCGGTGGGCAAGCTGTTTGAAGCGGTTGGTACCAAACAGGTGGATGCGCTCTGCGCCCGCGCCAGACAGATTTATCGTTAATTTTCACGGTTGTTTTTAATCCCCGGAAAAGCGCATGGCTGATTTTGATTTGATTCGTGTTGAAGTGGCCTATGCCTTGCCACATAAGCAAAAAATTATCGCGCTGCTGGTTGAGCCGGGCACCACTGCACTGGAGGCGGTGAAGCGGTCGCGTATTACCGATCATTTCCCCGACCTTGATATCAACAATGCCAAAATGGGGATTTTCGGGCAGTCGTTAGGTACCAAGGGTTTGGATTCTGCCGATAAACATGTCCTCCACAGTGGTGACCGGGTAGAGATCTATCGCCCGCTCGCCGCTGACCCGAAAGAGACGCGCCGCAAGCGTGCCGGCAAGGCCGGGCGTTAATTTTGTAGCGGCCGGCTACACAATAATTTTGCACTACACTGGGGTAATACTTCGCCGCAATTTTCGGTGGAATTGCCAATAACAAATACCCCAGGGATTTTCATGCTGTCGAATACTAAACGCCTGTACCAGTGGTTGCCCTGGGTATCTGCCCTGGCACTGGCGTTGGTATTTTTGTTGTTTATGCGCGCTGACCTTGAGGTCCACCAACAGGTCTGGGATGAGCGCATCGCCTGGAATGCCCAAACCCAAAAAGATTATATGGAGGCCAGCGGCCGCGACCTGACCCAGCAAGCGATGCTACTCGCCCAACTGTTAGTGCGCGATGCCGCGATTGTGGCTGAAATCCGCCGTACCCATCGCATCTTTGCCAACCTTGATGGCGAGGTTACTCCCGAGCAACTCAGCGCAGCACGCAGTTCATTGCAGGCGAGTTTGCACGATAGCTGGAGCAGCATGGAAGAGATCGGTGTGCGCCAGTTGAGCATCTATTATGCCCCCGGTGCTATCGCCTTTTTACGGATGCACCGCCCCGACCGGTTTGGCGATAGCCTGAGCGGTTTGCGGCCGTTAATCACCAACGCCTTTAACTCGGGTTTACCTGCGTGGGGCGAGGATATTTCCCGCCATGGCAGCGGTCATCGCGCGGTGTTACCCATCATGGCCAATGAGGACCAAACCGGCGGCGTCATTGCAGTGCTGGAAGTGGGTATGTCATCAATCCCGCCGCACAAGGATGGGCAGGCAGTTCCTATCGAAATGGCGATGTTCCTGCGCAAGGCTGCCGTGGAACAAGTGTTGTGGGAGCAAATCCGCCAGGCGCTCAACCAGAGTAATCCGACCGTGGTTGATGATTGGCGCCTGGAGGAAACCAGCGATCCGCGCCTGAATAACTGGTGGAGCCGCGGCTTGATCCCCATCAACCAGCAAGGCCAGCTGCTGCACGATGGCGACAACACATTCCTGATTTCCTGGTGGCCGGTCAAACAGGTGGATGTGCCCGAAGCGGAATCCGGCCTGGCAATGCTGGTCTGGAATGAGGTAACCCAGGCCTACCAAAGTTATCAATCCATCCGCCAGCGAGTGATTGCCAAGTGGCTGACGGCCCTGGTATGCGCCCAGTTATTGCTGGTGGGATTTATCCGGTTGAATCGTTTTTACGTCAAGCAACTCATCAACCATTACAGCAAGCAAATGGGCCAGGAGCACGCCGAAAGTGAACAGGCGCGGCAGCGCCTGGCACTGGCATTGCGCAGTAGTGATTCAGGGTTTTGGGAATGGGATATCGCCCATGATAAAGCGCGCTTCTCACCGGAGTGGCGGGTGCTCTGTGGTTTGGGGCCGGGATCATCCGATTCGCTCGACCTGGATGAATGGATGAGCCGGGTGCACCCCGCCGACAAGCGGGTAAGTTACAGCGATATTATTCGCCACATCAAAGGCGAAACGCCGATGTACGAAAACGAATACCGGCTCAAAATACACGACGGCACTTACAAATGGATTCTCACCCGCGGCAAGGTTGTCGAGTGGCAGCCCGATGGTAAAGCGGCATTGATGGTCGGTGTTTATACCGATATTACCGAGCGCAAAAATACCGAACTGGTTAGCATCCGCCAACAGGCCGCGTTGCATTCATTAAACGAAATCGCCTCACTGTCAGCGGTAGACCCGGCGGAGCAATTGCGTCTGGCGTTAAGTTTGGGCGCCCGTTACCTGGGGCTAAGCAGCGGCATGATTAGCGAGATTAACGGCGACGATTATCGCGCACACGTGCAATTTTCGGCGCAGGGCAACAGGGAGGCGGCAACCTCCAATCATCTGGGGAAAAATTATTGCAGTATTACGGTGGAGCTGCGCGATGTGTTTGCCGAGGACGATATTCCTGCGAGCGAACATAAACAGCATCCTGCCTATCTGCTCACCCAAATCGAATCTTATATTGGTGTGCCTTTGTGGATCCATGAACGGATTTACGGCACCTTGTGTTTTTTCTCGCGCAAAACCCGTCATCACCAATACGATTCCCTCGATAAAGACTTTGTGCGGTTACTCGCGCGCTGGATCAGCTCGGTCGTAGAACGCTGGCAGCAAGAGCGCGAGAAAAAAATTATCCTCAATCGCTTCCAGAAACTCAGCGAACGTCTGCCGGGTTTTCTCTACCAATTCCAGTTGCGCCCCGATGGCAGTTCATTTTTCCCCTATGCCAGCCCCGGCATGAAAAATATTTACAGCGTTGCGCCGGAGGATGTGGCCACCTCTGCGCAAAAAGTATTTGCGGTTATCCATCCGGATGATGTGGGTTGGGTGAGTGAAAGTGTTTCCTATTCGGCGTCGCATCTAACGCCCTGGGTGGCTACGGTGCGGGTTAACCATCCGCAGCGTGGCATGATCTGGACCCATGTCGAATCGATCCCGGAGAAACTGGAAGATGGCAGTGTGCTCTGGCATGGCTACGTATCCGATATCACCCCGCTTAAACAAGCAGAAATACAATTGCAGGAAACCAATGCCCTGCGCAAAGCGATTCTTGATGCTGCCAGTATTGCAATTATTTCTACCGATGTTAACGGCGTGATCAAAACCTTTAACCTGGGCGCAGAATTAATGTTGGGCTATACCGCTGCTGAAATGATTGATAAACAAAATCCCACCATTGTTCATTTACCGGAAGAAATTGCAGCACATGCACATCGCCTGACCTGTGAATTGGGTTATGAAATAAAACCCGGCTTTGAAACATTTGTAGCGAAAGCGCGTGAGGGCAGTAACGAAGAAAGCGAGTGGCATTATGTGCGCAAGGATGGCAGTCAGTTCCCGGTGCTGCTCACTACCTCAGCACTGCGCAATGCCGAGGGTGACATTACCGGGTTTTTAGGGATCGCGCGCGACATCAGTGAAATTAAACGCATTGATCAAATGAAAACCGAATTTATTTCCACCGTCAGTCATGAATTACGGACACCGCTCACCGCCATTAGCGGTGCACTGGGAATATTGGTAAACGGTTTGGCGGGAACACTGAGTGAACAATCTGCGCGTATGATCCAGATTGCGCACAATAATTCCCAGCGATTAATTCATTTGGTGAATGACCTGCTGGATATGGAAAAACTGGTTGCCGGGAAAATGCATTTCGATTTGCAGCCGCAAATGTTATTGCCGCTGATTCAACAGAGTATAGAATCCAATGCCGCCTTCGCGGCCCAATATGGTGTGACCTACCAGTTGTCGCCAGCGGTTGTCGACGTAAAAGTTATTGTAGATGCCCAGCGTTTATTGCAAGTGCTTGCCAATTACTTATCGAATGCGGCTAAATTTTCTCCGCTCAATGATCAGGTACTGGTGAGCGTTGAGCCGCGTTTTGGCAGTGTCCGGGTGATAGTGACCGATAAAGGCCCGGGTATCCCCGAAAATTTCCGTGCACGTTTGTTCCAGAAATTTTCCCAGGCGGATTCATCGGATACCCGTCAAAAAGGTGGAACGGGCTTGGGCCTGGCAATTTGCAAGGAAATTATCGAACGCATGGGTGGGAAAGTGGGCGTCGATTCTACACCGGGTAATGGCGCCAGTTTTTATTTTGATTTGCCCTGTGATGATGCCACGCAAAAAGTTCCATCCACACGAATAGAGCCAATCAAAACAAAACCGCATTTATTGATTGTGGAGGACGATCCGGAGACTGCGGAGGTATTAGCAACGGCGTTGTCAGTTCAGGGAATGGATGTAGACCGTGCAATGAATGGGCAAGCCGCGTTGGAACATTTGCAATTGCGCGATTACGATTTAATTACACTGGATTTAAATCTCCCCGATATGAATGGTACAGATATAGTGGAACAAATTCGCCAGCAAGAAAATCACCGGTTTAAAAATACCAAAAAATTGCCGATCATTATTATTACCGGCGGCCTCGATGAAGGTAAACAACGTTTGGCCCGGCTGGGCGTACAAGACGATATTTATTGGTTACAAAAACCCCTGGTCAATGGTGAATTGGATGCGGTAATCAAACAGGCATTGCAACAATTGGCTTCTGCCTCCGGGGTGCAATCATGAAAGCTGCACTGCCTGCCAATGAAGACGCACGTTTACTGGCGCTCTATCGCCTGGACGTACTGGACACACCGCGCGAACAAAATTTTGATGATATTGCGCAACTTGCCATGAGTGTTTGCGAAGCCCCGATTGCGGTAGTGTCGTTTGTGGATCGCGATCGCCAATGGTTTAAAAGTTGTTTGGGCCTGGATGCTACCGAAACATCGCGCGATGTGGCTTTTTGTGCGCACGCCATCCTTGCACCACAAGAAACGCTGATTGTTGAAGATGCAGTGCTCGACCCGCGTTTTGCAGATAATCCACTGGTTGCCGATGCGCCGTTCATCCGTTTTTATGCCGGTGCTCCGCTCATTGCAAAAAATGGTGAAGCACTGGGAACGCTTTGCGTGATTGATTATCGTCCGCGCCAATTAAATGAGCTGCAAAAAAATACGTTAAAAATATTATCCAACCAGGTAATACAGTTACTGCAGTTGCGTGAAACCAACATTGAACTGAATCAGGAACGCCAGCATATAGAAGACGTTATTAAAGGCGCTAACCTGGGTACATGGCGGTGGAATGTGCAAACCGGCGAAACTATTTTTAATGCGCGTTGGGCTAGTATGCTGGGTTACACCCTGGAAGAGCTTGCGCCGGTATCCATTAAAACCTGGTTGACACTGTGCCACCCTGAAGATTTAAAAACGTCCGGGCAATTATTGGAAAAACATTTCAGTGGCGAATTGGACCACTACGAATGCCACTGCCGGATGAAACATAAAAATGGCGAATGGCTGAATGTTTATACGCGTGGCCGGGTTATCAGCTCTACCGCCGATGGTAAACCCCTGTGGATGTCCGGCACCCATGGTGATATTACCGAACTGCAACGCTCACGTTTGCAGTTACAGGAAAGTGAATCTCGCTTGCAAACAATGATTAGCAACTTTCCGGGTGCGGTGTATCGCTGCCGCAACGATGCCCGCTGGAGCATGTTGTATTTAAGCGATGCAGTGCAACGGCTTACCGGGCACCGCGCCGAAGAATTTCTGCGCGAGAACGGCCTTAGTTTTACCGATATTACCCACGTAGATGATATCGCCAGGATTTATGAAACAGTTCAACACGCGCTGGCCAATAACCAGGCATTTCATTTGGTTTATCGTATACAGCATGCGGCCGGTCATTGGATTTATGTGCAGGAAGTTGGCACCGGTGGTTATGATCAAACCGGCGCATTGAAATATATTGATGGCTTTATATGGGACATCACTGAATCGAAAGCAGCGCAGGATGTTATCGAAATCAGTGAGAAAAAATTATCCACGCTTTATACCCAGGCGCCAATGGCAATTTCGCTGAACAAATTCAGTGACGGTCAATATGTTGAATGTAATCCGGAGTTTTGCCGCCTTATTGGTTACAGTCACCAGGAAGTATTGCAATTGGGCAATGATGAGATCACTCCGCCGGAATATTACCCGAACGATTATGAGCAATTGCAATGTCTGCATCTCACCGGGCGCTACGGTCCTTATGAAAAAAACCTGATCCATCGCGACGGGCATTTGATTCCCGTGTTATTGAATGGCGTGTTAATTGAAAGCCCCAATGGTGAACAGCAAATCTGGTCTTTTGTGCAGGACATCACCGAACGTAAACGTATCGAGCAAATGAAAAATGAATTTGTTTCTGCGGTCAGTCATGAATTGCGTACACCGCTTACGTCTATTTCCGGATCGTTGAAATTAATTGTCAGTGGCATGTTGGGAGATTTGCCGGATAACGTCAAAAATATGTTGTCGATTGCCCATAAAAATGCCCTGCGTTTAACCTTGCTGATAAATGATTTACTGGATATGGAAAAATTGCTCGCAGGAAAAATGGTATTTGATATGCGCGCGCAATCGCTGTTGCCAATTATGGAGCAGTCATTGGAAAGTAATTATGCCTACGCCGATACCTTTAGCGTGCGTTTAACATTGCAGGCGGATATTGGTGATTTGCAAGTGCTTGTGGATGCGCAACGTCTGCAACAAGTGCTAACGAATTTTATTTCCAACGCCGTAAAATTTTCGCCGCCGCAGGGGCAGGTAGAAATCCAGGCGACCCGTATGGGTGATCAGGTGAAAATTGCTGTTATTGACCATGGTCCCGGCGTTAGCGATGAATTTCGCGCACGTATTTTCCAGAAATTTTCGCAAGCGGATTCCTCCGCTTCGCGTCAGCGCGGAGGTACCGGTTTAGGGTTGGCAATTAGCAAAGCATTTGTTGAGCGAATGCAAGGTTCAATAGGATTCGATTCTGAATTGGGAAAAGGGGCGACTTTTTTTGCAATTTTCCCGGTTTTTACTTCTGAAGAAAAAAATAGTAATCAAGCAGGAAACACAGTATGACACGCGAATTAACCCGAATTTTATATGTGGAAGATGACCCGGATATCCAGGCTATCGCCATGATGGTGCTGGAAACTATCAGTGGTTTTACCGTTGAGGCATGCTCATGCGGCAGCGAGGCCTTGCAAAAAGCTGTGGCATTTAATCCGGATTTAATTCTGCTGGATGTAATGATGCCGGGTATGGATGGACCTGAAACCCTGAAAGGTTTGCGCGGTTTTCCCGAGCTGGAAAAAACGCCAGTGGTATTTATGACTGCCAAAGTTCAGCCGCAGGAAGTACAGGCTTATCTAGGGATGGGTGCGGTAGGTGTTATCGCCAAGCCGTTTGATCCCATGACACTTGCGCAAGAGTTGCGCGATATATGGGGGCGGCAACAAATATAACGCTGTTAACATTAGTGAAAATAATGAATGGGCTCAGGTGATTCCCGACCACAGCACATCAAGGTTTTTAAAGCCCCAATCGTCGGGCGATTCGCGCCCGATAATTTTTTCCTTGCCTTGTAATTTAGCCAGGTCGAGAACTTCCTGGATGATCGGCATTTTGGTTTTGGCAGAAAAAAATATTTTTACTTTGGGCATTAATAATGAGCTTTCATTTTGCTCAATGACAACAGCCAGTTTTCCACTTTCCAAACGGACCAATGAACCGGTGGGATAAATGCCCACCGTTTTGACAAATGCCTGGAATACCGATTCGTCAAAATGGCCCTTACTCCACTCCGCCATTTTGCGAATCGATTCTGCAGGCGACCATCCTTTTTTATAAGGGCGATTGGAAGTGATTGCGTCATAGACATCGCACACCGCCCCCATTTTCGCGAACAAACTAATGTTGTCGCCTTTGAGCCCATGGGGATAGCCGGTACCGTCCACTTTTTCATGGTGATGAAGGCAGACATCCAAGGCCATCGGCGGTACTTGGTAGCTATCGATTAAAATTTTTGCGCCCACTTCCGGATGTGATTTTACAATCGCAAATTCTTCATCCGTTAATTTTCCCGGCTTGTTTAATACTTTAAGTGGAATGGCAATTTTGCCGATGTCGTGCAGCAAGCCTGCCAAACCGGCATCGCGCACGATACCTTCATCCAGATTCAATTGCCGCGCAAGTGCGATCATCAGTGCGCACACCGCCACTGAATGTAAAAATGTATATTCATCTGCGGTTTTTAAGCGCGCGAGACTAATAAGTGCATGGGGTTGGCGTAAGACCGAACTGGAAATCTCTTCGACTAATTCATGCGCCTTTTCAATTTGAATGGCCTTGCCCATGCGCGCATCGCTGAACATTTCAATCACCGCTTCTTTTGCGCGATTACACAGGCGCGCAGCGGTCTGGACTTCTTCATCAAGGGAAATACGATCGGCTGCCGCAGGATTTACCGCGCCGAGCAATAATGCATCCGTTTCCCGTTCGACTTCGGCCTCGGTTTTGCCCGCGCTGCCGCCCGTTGCATCAAGGCCCTGGCTCACATCAATCCACAACTCTTTGATGCCGCTTGCCAGGATAGCGCGCAGATCTTTTTCATCTTCCAGTAAAAAGCGGGTTTTCCAAAAAGGATGCTCCATCCATGAACCACAAAATTCACAAATGAACATGCCAAGTTTTATGTCTTTTACCGCGATTCGTTTCAGCATCTGCCGTGTGGATCAACTGGTTGGGGAATGTGAAGGGGTTAACAGCTCCTTTGGCTGAGTATAGTCAGGCTTTGCGCGCGGGCTGCTGCTCCGTCCATAATATTTTTCCAATGAAATTACGGTTTTTATGCTGGGAATTTGCAGAAGCCGCAGGTTGCTCCTGAAATTGGCCAAACTGACGTTTCGCACCTATTATTCAGCGTGATTATGATTAACTTTTTAGATGAGAGAGAAGCTGTGAGCGGAGTGCTCCCTATCCAATACTCCCCCAACAACAGGCCAGGTGTTCATGGACAAAAATGCTGATATAGCAGCCAGACTCCAGGCTTTGCGTGATGATTATGCCGCGCGTTTACCCGCCGAACTGCACCAGCTACGCCAATTGGTCGATGACCTCGCAGAACCCGGCCTGCGTGCTGGCGCGCTAGCCCAGCTTAACCATCGATTGCACAAATTGGCGGGTTCTGCCGGCAGTTTTGGTTTTACCGATTTGGGCAAGCAAGCGAAAAAACTTGAATTGCAAGCCCAGGAGTGGGTGGCAGGTACACCCATTGATCGGGGATTGCTGCGGGTGTTTTCGGTTGCCGTCGCCGCGCTCGGCGGGGATTTGCAGGCAGAGCGCAATAACAAACCCATGCCGCTGGTGTCGCAAACATCGCCACAAAAAACCAATACCCTGATTTATGTTTTGGAAGATGACCCCGATATCGCCGATGAAGTCTGTATGACCCTGCGCCATTTCGGCCATCAGGTTGAACACTTTGCGACGATTGCGTCCGCGGAGACAGAGGTGCTGCGCCGGCCCCCGGATTTTATGATTTGCGACATCATGTTTGTGGAAGAGGGGCGTGAAGCTCCCGAAGCGGTCATGATTTTGCAACAACATTTGCCCGCGCCGGTCCCGGTTATTTTTGTGTCTACCCGCACCGACTTTGAGGCGTATCACGCGGCTGTGCGCGCAGGCGCCGTCGGTTATTTTGTAAAGCCGCTGGATACTATTCGCCTGGTGGATTGTTTTGAATATTACCTGGACCGCCACCGCAGCGCGCCGCACCGGGTGTTAATTATCGATGACGATCTGGCGTTGGCCGAGCACTATAAACTGGTGTTAAAGGCGGCGGGAATCCATGCGGAAATCAGCAATGACCCGCGCATTATTTTTGAGTTATTGCAGGAGTTTCATCCGGATCTGGTATTGCTCGATATCAATATGCCGGGCTGCAATGGTATTGAGCTGGCGCAGGTGATTCGCCTTAACCAGGATTGGCTGCGAGTCCCCATCACCTACTTATCTTCCGAACAGGATGTGGAAAAGCGGGCAATTGCGCTTGGCCGCGCTGGCGATGATTTCCTGAGCAAACCCCTGGGTGATCGTGAATTGGTCACGGCGGTTTCCACGCGCGCGGCGCGTAGCCGGCAACTTAGCGATGCCCTGGATCGCGATAGCCTGACGGGCTTGCTCAAGCATTCCCGTATCAAGGAGCAGGTGGATATTGAGCTGAGCCGCACGGTACGCGGTGGCGGCGAATTAAGTGTGGTTATGTTGGACCTGGACCACTTCAAGCAAATCAACGATACCTACGGGCATCCGGCGGGCGATAAAGTGATCAAGGCCATCGCTCATTTATTACGCCAGCGTTTGCGCAAAACCGATGCGGTTGGCCGCTATGGTGGTGAAGAGTTTGTGGCGGTGCTACCCCGTTGTGGTCGCGACGAGGCATTGATGTTAATGGAGGATGTTCGCCAGCGATTCCGCGATATCAGTTTCAGTGCGGGCGATATCAGTTTCAATGTGAGCCTGAGTGCCGGTATCGCGGCTTATCGCCCCGGTATTGATCGGGCCGAGCAGTTGTTGCAGGAAGCTGACGCGGCGCTCTATCGAGCCAAAACGGAAGGGCGCAACCGGGTCTGTTTTGGCCGTTAACGGTTTGTATCGAACAATAAAAACGCCCGCATTAGCGGGCGTTTTGTTTTTGGAGCGGGTATTTAGTTGTTCTCGTCCTGATCCGGTATCTCTATATCACGCGGGGTGGAGTCCTCGGTTGGAACCGGTACATCGCGGTTCATATCCTCAAGGTACCTTTTGGATTTTTCCCCGCTCAATGGCGCCTTACCGGGCAAGTAATCACCTTCGGTTTTTACCAGCTTGTCGTTTTCAAAATACACGGTGTACAGGTATTGGGTGATCTCGCCTTGTGAGCCGCGGCGAACGCTGTAAGGGTAGTCCCAGCGATCATCGTTAAATGTATCCGGCACCAGGCTATTACCAAGAACGAAACGCACCTGGCGCTTGGACATACCCAGTTTTAATTGGGAAACCATTTCTTCGGTAATGATATGGCCTTGCTGGATGCCGACTTTATAAACACCGGGAAAGCGGAAGCTGGAACAGGCAGTGAGACTGGTTGCAACGATAACGGCCAGAAAAACACGGCTGGCTAATTTCATACTAGGGCTTCCACTAACGAAAATGAACGCGGATAATACCCGAACCACAGGAACACTGAGAAGGGTTTGGGGGAAATAATGGCAGATGGTAACCACGAGCTGCGCAAGGCTGGCCTTAAAGTCACTTTGCCGCGAGTTAAAATTTTGCAAATGCTGGAGTCCTCTGAACGGCATCACATGAGCGCTGAAGACGTTTATAAAGCGCTGATGGAGCAGGGGGATGATGTAGGTCTGGCTACGGTATATCGGGTATTGACCCAGTTCGAGACCGCCGGTTTGGTTGTGCGTCATAACTTTGATGGCGGCCATTCTGTATTCGAGGTAGCGCGCGGCGAGCATCATGATCACATGGTCGATATAGATGCCGGTACCATCATAGAGTTCCATAACGATGAAATCGAAGCGCTGCAAAAACGCATCGCGGCTGACTACGGTTATGAACTTACCGATCACAGCCTGGTACTTTACGTGCGTAAAAAGCGTTAGTTAGCCAGTATTGCGGTATTAAATCAGGGCGCATTGATTGCGCCCTTTTTATTGTCCGAAGTTGGCAGCCGCTAAAGCGCCAACATTTCCCGCGCATGGGCAAGGGATTGATCGGTAACTTTCAAGCCGCCGAGCATCCGCGCTATTTCTTCCACTTTGGCATCGCCAGACAATTCAACCAGTGTCGATTCAGCGGATTTTTTGCTCGCCGTTTTTACCACTTGCAAATGCTGGTGCCCCTTGCTTGCCACTTGCGCCAGATGGGTGACGCAAATTACCTGACCCCGCTCGCCCAATTGACGCAACAACTGGCCCACCACATCGCCCGTTGCACCGCCAATACCTACATCTACTTCATCAAATACCAATGTGGGGATTGCTGATGTTTGGGCAGTAACTACCTGAACCGCAAGGCTGATGCGCGATAATTCGCCGCCCGATGCAATCTTGGCCAGTGGGCGCGGGGCTTGTCCTGGGTTGGTACTGATCAGGAATTCCACTTCCTCAAGGCCATTGGCACCGGGTTTGTCCCCGAGGGGAAGCAGGCTGACGCTGAATTTAGCGTTCTCCATTGCCAGCAATTTAAGTTGCTCATTAACTTGTTTTGCCAGCGTTGTCCCCGCTTTGGCACGTTTACCGGAAAGCTGCTCGGCCAATTGGCGATAGTTTTTTTCCGCCTGCGTGACCTGCTGGGCGAGTTGATCAAGTTTGGCGTCGCCGCCCTGGAGTTGTTCAAGTTCGGTACTTAGCTTGCCGATTAATTCCGGTAGCTCATCGGCCTGGATGCGATGCTTGCGCGCCAAGTCATAAATGGCGGAAAGGCGTTCATCCACTTGTTGCAAGCGTGCCGGGTCCAGGGCAAAGCTATCGATATGATGTTCAATTTCGTGCTGGGCTTCCTCGACCTGGATTTGCGCACTGATTAGCAGCTCCTCCGCAGTTTTCAGGGCAGCCGATTTTTCCGGTAGATTGCGCAAAATATGTAAGGCGCGATGCAGGTTAACGCTTGGCCCTTGTTCGTCATCCCCGCAAAATGCCGCCAATTGCTGGCTGCCGCGCAGGATTTCCTCCGCATTGGCGAGGCTGCGCTGTTCAGCTTCCAGCTTTGCCAGTTCGCCGGTTTGCAAATCCAGTTGTTCCAGTTCATCGACTTGATAGCTCAATAGCTGGAAGCGGGCATTAACCTCGGCGGCGTTATCGCGCAAATGGATGAAATGCTCCAGTCTGCTCTGCCATTCGCGCCATGCCTGGCGCACTTGTCTGGCCAGGTCAATTTGGCCTGCGAACTCATCGACCAGGCGGCGATGGGTGTCCTTAACCAGCAGCGATTGGTGCTCATGCTGGCTGTGAATATCAATCAGCATCTCACCTAACGTACGCAATTGTTGCAGGGTTGCCGATTGGCCGTTGATATAAGCTTTGGATTTGCCATCGCTGGCAATTACCCGGCGCAGCAAGCATTCATGGGGGTGATCGGCTTGCTGTAAGTCGTTGTTGACCAACCATTCTGCAGCTGCCGGAATTTTGCGCGTATCGAAGGTCGCACAGATATCAGCACGGCTCGCGCCGGTTCGTACCCGTTCACCATCAGCGCGGTCACCCAGTGTTTGGCCCAACGCATCCAGCACGATGGATTTACCGGCGCCTGTCTCCCCGGTGATCACGGTCATGCCCGGTTTCAGGTCCAGGTCCAGATGATCGACCAGCGTAAAGTTTTGGATGTTCAGATGTGTGAGCATAGGCAATCCGGGTCAATTAGCGGGCGCAACACTGTTGAAAAAGGGAAATAAAAAAGCCAGATACGGGGCTATTTCGTATCTGGCTATTTATACAGTGTTTGGTGGTGCGTCGGCAAGCGCGATTAGAGGCGGAAACCCTCCAGTTTGCGACTAAGTTCATCGGATGCATCGCGAATTTGCTGCGATGCGACCAGGGTTCCGCGCGCCGCATCTTTGGTTCCCAAAGATGACTGCTCGACATGGCTGACATATTCCAGAATCAAACTGCTTGCCTGCACATGTTCGATCAGCGAATTGCCGATATGGGCCACCATCTTGGCAACTTCATCGGTTTCCTTGCGCACGCTTTCAACAATCTCGCCGCCCTGGCGGGTTTGGCTGATGCCATCTTTCAACTGGGTAACCATGTCATCCATATTCTGTTTTGCAACACGGCTGGAATGCTGGACGGCAGTAATGGTATCGCTAATTTCAGTGGTGGCCTGGGTGGTGCGTTGGGCCAGTTGGCGAACTTCATCGGCAACAACCGCAAAACCGCGGCCTTGTTCACCTGCGCGGGCGGCTTCAATCGCAGCGTTGAGTGCAAGCAAATTGGTCTGGTTTGCTACTTCACTGATCACCGAAATTACTGCGGAGATACTATTAATTCGGCTGGCCAGATCATCAATGCTGCCTTGGGTCTGGATCACGCTGTTATCGATTTCGACAAAGCTTTTCACTGCGTTGGAAATCAGCTTCTGGCCCTGGTTGGCAGTTTTGGAGGCGTGGTCGGTCTGGTTGGTGGCCACCTTGGCTTGTTGCATGGCGTCCTTGGTTTGCATGTTGAACTCTTCTGCCGAGGATGCAATTTTGATGGTGTTGGAGCTCTGGTCTTCGGCCATGGCAGTGCTGGTTTCGGCTTTATGGACAATGTCATCGCTGATCTCATGCAAGCGCGCCACCATGGAAGAGATACTGCTGAGCATATCGCGCAGGTTTTGGCGCATGCGGACTACCGAGCCATAAATGCTGTCTTCGGGGGCGCGGTGTGAGTTGCGCTCGGTCAGATCGCCATCGGCAACTGCTCGTACCAGCGTGAGTACTTCTTTTAACTCTGCTCCCAGCCCGTTATCCAGTTTGCGTGCAAACAGCACCACCGGTACAACGATCACCAGCATCACCAGGATACAAACTCCCAACTGCCATTTTGCAGTTTCCCAAAAACGCGCATTGACCTCATTAAAACCGATACCGGTTCCTACCACCCATTTCCAGCGGGGAGATAATTTGGCGATGGATAACTTGTCTTCTATGGAGCCATCAGCCTGTTTTTGGGTCCAATGATAACGTGCTGTTTGCCCCTGGGCTTTGCCTACTGCCTTGAGCAGTATTTCCCCCACGCTACGGCCATTGCCATCTTTAAATTCATGGAAGCTGGTGCCGTGCAACTGCGGATCGAGCGGAGCGGCGACGAAATTCATTTTCTCATCGGCCACATATACATATTCGGACTTGTGATAAATGTTATTGCGCAAGATCTGGGTGGCGATCTTCTGGGCAGCTTCGTCGGTCATTTCGCCGCGAGCGGCCATCTGTTCCATCTGGATCACCGTGGCGTAAGTGCTGTTGAGCAACTGTTCAACGCGGGCGGCATTGTCCTGATTGGATGAGTAGCGAACGGTAAACAGGCCAATCAGCATCATTCCCAGGAGGCCGAGCAGGATTTGGGCGGAGACAATCCAGATTTTAACGCGCAATGACATAGTGAGGAGCCCTCTGGGTGGCGAACTTATATACAGGTCTAATGGACAATAGGTCGACTAGACAACGTTGTCAAATGATATTTTGCTGACAAAGCCAAGTATTTTGTGACGTTATTCCCAATCGTTTGGAGCGGGAAAAAAATCTTGTTATTGGCGCATAATTCATTGTTGATTGCACAAGAATGGTGCTGTTTTCTGCTTGTAAATTCACTTTGAGGCTGTGTGGTGTTTTTTGAGTATAGGCACAATTTCATTGCTTACTTAATACATTGCCTTGTCGATTTAGTGATCGGATTTATCCACAAAAACTTTAGCGCCAACGCTTGAATCTCCTTCCTCCAGCCCCATATAGCCCCCACTGTCTTATAGGACGCCTTATTTGGTTTTTCGAGTTATCCCGGTGGCCATGCCACCGCCCAACCCGTGATTGGAGAATACAGTGTCAACTCAAGATTACACCGACATTCAAAATGCAACCGATGCCCAGCCGGCGGATGCTGCTGCCGAACAAGCCCAGCCGGAAACTGCAGAAGTAACTGTAGAGGCCTTGCAAGCGCAGTTGGCTACTTTGGCTGCGGCTTACGAGTCAGCCAAAGAGCAAAGTTTGCGCGCGCAGGCTGAAGTGCAGAACGCTCGCCGCCGCGCCGAGCAGGATGTTGAAAAAGCCCACAAGTTTGGTCTGGAAAAGATCGTGAATGACTTGTTGCCAGTGGTTGATAACCTGGAGCGTGCGCTTTCATCGATTGATACCAGCAATGAAGCCTTCACCGCCATTGCAGAAGGTATCCAGCTTACACACAAAACGTTTGTGGATGCATTGGCTCGCCACCAGGTAGTAGTGGTTAATCCCCATGGTGAACCCTTTGATCCGAATTTGCACCAGGCGGTATCGGCAGTGCCAAGTCCGGATGTAGAACCCAATACCGTTATTAATTGTTTCCAAAAAGGTTACACCCTGCATGGCCGTTTGGTTCGCCCGGCCATGGTGGTGGTTTCCAAAGCGCCGTAAAACCTGGCCATACGCAACAGGATTTTTTAGCGCCGGACTTGAATTTATTCGCCCGGGGCCAATATAGAAACCAACTGCCAACAAAACGCAAATCGCCGACGATCTGCGACGACTTAGGCAAGTTCTTAACAACTGACGTACAAACAATTCAGTGCAAATCCATTTGTAATTGCACTTAGCAACAAACAGAATTTTTCAGGAGCAACACCATGGGCAAAATTATCGGCATCGATTTGGGTACCACCAACTCATGCGTATCTGTATTGGAAGGCGGCAAACCAAAAGTGATCGAGAATGCCGAAGGCGATCGCACCACGCCGTCAATTATCGCATTCACTAACGACGAAGAAATCCTGGTCGGCCAATCCGCCAAGCGCCAGGCTGTAACCAATCCGCATAACACACTGTTTGCGGTAAAGCGTTTGATCGGCCGTAAATTCAAAGACGATGTAGTGCAAAAAGATATCAAAATGGTGCCCTATAAAATCGTCGCGGCGGACAATGGCGACGCCTGGGTAGAAGTGAAAGGCGATAAAAAAGCACCGCCGCAAATTTCTGCTGAAGTGCTGAAAAAAATGAAAAAAACCGCTGAGGATTACCTCGGTGAGAAAGTGACTGAAGCAGTCATTACTGTTCCGGCGTACTTCAACGACTCACAACGCCAGGCAACCAAAGATGCCGGTCGCATTGCTGGCCTTGATGTAAAACGTATCATCAACGAACCAACTGCTGCTGCCTTGGCGTATGGTCTGGACAAAGGTGTAGGTGATCGCACCATTGCTGTTTACGACCTGGGTGGTGGTACTTTCGATATCTCCATCATCGAAATTGCCGATGTAGATGGCGAACACCAATTCGAAGTGCTTTCAACCAACGGCGATACTTTCCTCGGCGGTGAAGACTTTGATATGCGCTTGATTGAATTCCTGGCGGAAACCTTCAAGAAAGATACCGGTATCGATCTGCACAATGATCCGCTGGCGCTGCAACGTTTGAAAGAAGCGGCGGAGAAAGCCAAGATCGAATTGTCATCCAGCCAGCAAACCGAAGTGAACCTGCCGTACATCACTGCTGATGCAACAGGGCCAAAACATTTGGTGGTAAAACTGACGCGCGCCAAACTTGAGTCATTAGTGGAAGAATTGGTAACCCGCTCGATGGAGCCGGTGAAACAAGCGATTAAAGATTCAGGCAAATCTATCAGTGACATCGATGATGTTATTTTGGTGGGTGGCCAGACCCGTATGCCGCTCGTGCAAAAAGCGGTAGCCGATTTCTTCGGCAAAGAGCCACGTAAAGACGTTAACCCGGACGAAGCCGTTGCGATTGGTGCGGCGATTCAAGGTGCGGTGTTGGCGGGCGATGTTAAAGACGTATTGTTGCTGGACGTAACTCCATTAACCCTGGGTATTGAAACCATGGGTGGTGTAGCGACGCCGTTGATCGACAAAAACACCACGATTCCAACCAAGAAATCGCAAGTGTTTTCAACTGCCGATGACAACCAGACGGCGGTAACTATTCACGTAGTTCAGGGCGAGCGTAAACAAGCATCGCAAAACAAATCGCTGGGTCGTTTTGATTTGGCCGATATTCCGCCTGCACAGCGCGGTATTCCGCAAATCGAAGTAACTTTCGATATCGACGCAAACGGTATTTTGAACGTGAGCGCGAAAGATAAAGCGACGGGCAAAGAGCAATCCATCGTGATCAAAGCCTCTTCCGGTTTGAGCGATGAAGAAATCCAGAAAATGGTAAAAGATGCTGAGGCAAATGCTGAGGCGGATCGCAAGTTCGCAGAAATTGTAACGGCGCGCAACACCCTGGAAGGTTTGATCCACGCAACGGAAAAAACCTTGAAAGATGCCGGTGACAAAGCAACGGCTGATGAAAAATCGGCAATCGAAGCTGCACTCACCCAGGCGCGCGATGTTGCTAAAGGTGATGATCTGGCGAAGATCGAAGAGGCAACTACCAAGCTGACGGAAGCATCCGGTTCCCTCGCGCAAAAACTTTACGCAGAGCAACAAGCGGGTGCGCAAGCAGCCGGTGGTGCTGGTGCGCAACAGGCGGGCGGTAGCAAGCCAGCGGATGACGGCGTAGTGGATGCCGAGTTCGAAGAAGTGAAAGAAGACAAGAAATAAGTTTTCGATTGCTTGATGGAAATATAAATAACAAATGCGGGCTCATGCCCGCATTTGTCATGTAAGAAGTAGCTAAATGTAGCCCGTATTGAGTGCAACGAAATGCGGGGAATGGTTTAGATGATCAGTCCCGTATTGGGCCAGGCTCCATACGTGCTACGGTGAAATTATTATTTGAAATGCACAACACATTTCTACTACCGGTGTAACCATGGCAAAACGCGATTACTACGAAATCCTCGGCGTCCAGAAAGATGTAGACGCAGCCGAATTGAAAAAAGCTTATCGCCGTGTGGCGATGAAATTCCATCCTGACCGCAATCCGGATGATCCCAAGGCGGAAGAAAAATTCAAGGAAGCCAACGAGGCTTACGAAGTATTGTCCGACGAAAACAAGCGTGCGGCTTATGATCGTTTTGGGCACGCCGGGGTAGATGGCCAGGGCGGCATGGGCGGTGGCGCTGGCGGTGCGGGCTTTGGAAATTTCAGCGATATTTTTGGCGATGTGTTCGGCGATATTTTCGGTGGCGGGCGCGGTGGTCGCGGTGGCCCGAGTCGCGGTTCGGATTTGCGCTACAACCTCGAATTAAGTCTGGAAGATGCTGTTAAAGGCACCAGCGTACAAATTAAAGTTCCAACACTGGTTTCCTGTAAAACCTGTGATGGTTCCGGTGCAAAAGCGGGCAGCAAACCGGTGACCTGTACTACCTGCGGCGGCCATGGGCAAGTGCGCATGCAGCAAGGTTTTTTCTCGGTGCAACAAACCTGTCCGTCATGCCGCGGGCGCGGCACTATTATTTCTGATCCTTGTAAGTCCTGTAATGGCCAGGGTCGCATCGAAGAAACCAAAACCCTGCAAGTGAAAGTGCCTGCCGGTGTTGATACCGGTGATCGTATTCGCCTGTCCGGTGAAGGTGAGGCGGGTGCTGATGGTGGTCCGAGCGGTGATTTGTATGTGCAGGTCCATGTGCGTGAACACAATATTTTCAAGCGCGACGGCGCCGATTTATATTGCGAGGTGCCGATTGATTTCGTTGATGCCGCGCTCGGTGGAGAGCTTGAAGTGCCCACCCTGGACGGTCGTGTAAAACTTAAGGTGCCCGCAGAAACCCAAACTGGAAAATTATTTAAATTGCGCGGTAAAGGGGTAACGCCGGTGCGCGGTGGCGGGGTAGGTGATTTGCTTTGCCGCGTCGTCGTGGAAACACCGGTTAACCTTACCAGCAAACAAAAGGAATTGCTCAAAGAATTCCAGGCAACCATGAAGGGCGGAAAATATTCGCCCAAACAGACAAGCTGGTTTGATGGCGTTAAGAAGTTTTTTAATGAGTAATGAATGTTTTAAAATAAAAAGGCCGATTCGAGAGAATCGGCCTTTTTATTTTAAGATGATTAAACGTAACGTGGGGCAAGCAGGGCGCGGTCCCAGCAAATAATAACGTGATCCCGGCCATCGCTATGTTTACTTGCGGGGCCGGTCTCCGGATGCATAAATGATTAAAGTATTTTCACAGAAAACATTTGTTGGTTTTTCATTGGTTGTGGTGACGGTATTAACGTCGCTGCAATGGTTACCCCTGGCTAATGCACTGGGTTTGATTGTGTTGCTGGGTGCCGTTCGGGTTTATCGGGATGTATCGTTGAATTCCTGGCAAAAACCGATGTTGTGGCTTTTTATTGTGCCTGTGGTTTTCTGGGTGGCCACTTATAAGCCGGAGGGATTTTCCTACCCTTTAATTTTTGATCTGTCAGCTGGGTCAGGCTTGTCTCCGCGCTATGAATTTTTTGCTAATTTTGGCAAGGGTATTTGTGGATTTATTTTATTATTTTTTCTGTTGCGAAAACCACACAACGACGAATTCGTTGCAGCACCGAAGTATCAATTCCTTGTTGCGTTATTAGCGCCGGCTATTGTGATTGCTGTGGCGATTCCTGTCCTTGGTTTGTATCTCCAACCCAAAGCCATCGAAAAAATAATACTGTTTGCGCTGGGTAATTTATTAATTATCAGTGTGGCAGAGGAAGCATTTATGCGCTTGTTGTTACAGCAAGCGTTGCGCGATGCTGTTGCAGTTGTTAGCGCGAATCGCTGGGTGCAAGAATTGATTCCATTGTTAGTGGTGACGGCAATATTTGTCGCTATCCATTCCGGATTAAGCGATGCTGCAATCTGGGTATATGCCTTGGCGGGATTTCTGTACGGGTTAAGTTACACCCTGAGCAAAAATATTTGCTACCCGATTATGGTCCATTTCTTTGTTAACCAGATTCACTTTTCGTTTCTTACCTATCCGCTCGGCTAATTGATGCAGGTGCAACCTTGTGAAAAAGTGGCGAAAGCTAAACATTTTCCTGATTGTCGTATTGCTTGGGTTTCTGCTGCCGGAATTTCCGGTTGTCCCGGTTAAGGGCGCGACGAGTAAAGACTGGAATGCAAAATCATTCTGGTTTGAGCCTTGGGGAAAATCCGGTGTACATAAAGGGATAGATATTTTCGGAAAGCTGGACACACCGGTTGTTGCTACCACTTACGGTCTTGTGATATTTGCCGGTGAATTGCCCTTGGGTGGAAACGTAGTTGCGGTGCTCGGGCCAAAATGGCGAATCCATTATTATGCCCACCTGAATGAAGATTCAGTTTTTATTGGCAAACCGGTATGGCGTGGTGCGGAAATTGGTTTGCTCGGCGATACCGGTAATGCCAAAGGCAAGCCTGCACATTTGCATTATGCCGTTGTGAGTTTGCTGCCTTATGTGTGGAAAATTGATGGTTCTACGCAAGGTTGGAAAAAAGCGTTTTATCTGGATCCTGTCCACATCATCACGCCTTAACAGGAATTGTCCCATAAATATATCAATCGCTGACATCTGCTGTCTCTTCGGATGATTTTTGTAACTATTTAATAGCCCTGGTACGGTTTAATATCGATAGTGCAGTTTAATATCTATAGAGCGGTGCTACGCTTATCCGCTCATTTGGTCTACCTGACAAGGAATAAATATGTTGCAAATACTTACGCATACCCCGCCATGGGTTTTTGGATTGTTGCTGGTGTTGATAGTCCTTGGTTTACAGCAAACCCGGAATCGACAAGTAAAATTATGGCTGGCTTATTTGCTGCCGACCGGTATGGTGATTTTATCGTTGGTGGGTGTTGTGTCTAATTTTGGTGCGCAGGTGATAGCGCTCTGCCTGTGGCTGTCAGGGTTGGCGCTAATGGCAGTGTTGGGTTACCAATTATTCGCGATAAAAGATATTCGCTATCATGTCGAGTCAAATAAATTTTATATTCCTGGAAGCCGGATTCCTTTATTGGTAATGCTGGCGATATTTTTTACCAAGTATGCAGCAGCGGTGTTATATGCTCTGCATAACCCACTTACTGCGCAGGTAGCGTTTATGCCAGTATTATGTTTTGCCTACGGTTTGTTTAGTGGTTATTTTGTGGCGCGAGCGCTCTGTTTGGTTCGTGCATCACGCAGCAGTGTTACCGCGTTACCTGCAAGTTAATGAAATAATTTCCAAATATAAAAAGGGGCGTTGCGCCCCTTTTTATTGAATTAAAGAAAAACCATTTCAATTTTTTAAATGCTGTGCGTGGTAGCGAAGATGATCCTCAATAAAGCTGGCGATAAAAAAATAACTGTGATCGTAACCAGCGTGCAAGCGAAATTTAAGCGGGTGCTGGTTTTCGGCGCAGGCTTTTTGCAGGGCATCAGGTTTTAGTTGGGCTGATAAAAAATTATCAGCTTGTCCCTGGTCAATAAACAATTGCTGTTTTGATGTGCCGTTGGCAATAAGATAGCACGCATCATAAGCATTCCAGCTTTCGCGATCATCGCCCAGATATCCCGTAAATGCTTTTTGTCCCCAGGGAGAATTTACCGGGTTGGTAATTGGTGCAAATGCCGATACGGATTTATAGCGATATGGTGAACTTAGCGCAATTACCAAAGCACCGTGTCCGCCCATGGAGTGACCGCTGATGGATTCTTTGTCATTTACCGGAAAATTTTTGCGCACTAACTCTGGCAATTCTTTGGTGATGTAGTCATACATCTGGTAATTATTTTTCCAGGGCTCACGGGTTGCGTTGAGATAAAATCCGGCGCCGACACCGAAATCGTAGTTGTCGGAATCACCCGGCAAATTTAACCCGCGCGGGCTGGTATCCGGGCAAACAATCGCAATGCCAAGTTCTGCGGCGGTTTTTTGTGCACCGGCTTTCTGCATGAAATTTTCATCGGTACAGGTAAGGCCGGAAAGCCACCAGAGTACGGGCACCTTTTCAGTGTCTGCTTTCGGTGGCAAATAAATAGCGAAGATCATTTCGCAATTTAATGTGGTGGAAAAATGTTTAAAGCGTTTATGCCAGCCACCAAAACTTTTATTGGCTGCGATTTCGGTTAATTTTTTCGACATATATTTTCCATTAAAACGACACCGGCTATGCGGGCATCGTTTTTTGCAGGGGTGCGCTATTAGTAATGCAGTACAGTACGGATGCTTTTGCCTTCATGCAATAAATCAAACGCGTCATTGATTTTTTCGAAGGGCATGTCGTGGGTGATAAATTCGTCGATCTTAATTTCGCCTTTCATATAGCGATCAACGTAACCGGGCAATTGGCTGCGGCCCTTTACTCCCCCAAAAGCGGAGCCTTTCCATACCCGTCCAGTCACTAACTGGAACGGGCGCGTGGAAATTTCCTGGCCCGCACCCGCTACACCAATAATAATCGATTCCCCCCAGCCTTTATGGCAGCATTCCAACGCCGAGCGCATGACATTCACGTTGCCAATACATTCAAATGAATAATCCACACCGCCGTCGGTCATGTCCACGATCACTTGCTGGATAGGTGCGGAATGATCTTTCGGATTTACAAAATCCGTTGCCCCAAATTGACGGGCGAGTTCGAATTTATCGGGATTAATATCAATCGCAATAATGCGGCTGGCATTCATCATTTGTGCGCCCTGGATAACCGCAAGGCCAATTGCACCCAAACCGAACACCGCAATAGTAGAACCGGGGGTCACTTTTGCGGTGTTGATCACTGCACCGATGCCGGTAGTCACGCCGCAACCGAGCAAGCAGATTTTATCGAGCGGCGCGCTTGGCGAGACTTTGGCAAGGGACACTTCCGGCAACACGGTGTATTCGGAAAATGTGGATGTCCCCATGTAATGGAACAGTGGTTTGCCATCTAGGGAAAAACGGCTGGTGCCATCGGGCATCAACCCCTTGCCCTGTGTTGCACGCACGGCGCCGCATAAATTGGTTTTGCCGGACAGGCAGAATTTACATTTGCCGCACTCGGCGGTGTACAGCGGAATCACATGGTCGCCCACTTTCAAACTGGTAACGCCTTCGCCCACTTCCTCCACAATACCAGCGCCTTCATGGCCCAGTACTGCCGGGAAAACGCCTTCCGGGTCTGCACCGGACAGGGTGTAAGCATCGGTATGGCACACGCTGGTGGCGACAATGCGTACCAGCACTTCACCGGCCCGGGGGCCTTGTACATCAATTTCCGCAAGTTCCAGTGGTTTGCCGGCAGCAAGGGCGATGGCAGCACGAGATTTCATAAGGGTTTCCTTGGTAGGTTAAAAGGTCCAGTGATCATCATTGATGAGCCCGAAAACGTTGCGCACAGTGTAGACTGCTTATCGAATGGCAATAAGCCATTTTAAAATCACTTAATTGTTGCTATGGAGCAATAATGCAGCATTGGGAACGGGTCGAAGGTTTTGTACAGGTGGTGCGCCATGGCAGTTTTATTGCGGCGGCGCGCAACCTGCAAGTATCCAGCTCACATGTGAGCCGGTTGGTCAGCCAGCTTGAGCAACAATTGGGGACGCAATTGTTGTATCGCAGTACCCGCCAGATCCGGCTCACTGAAGCGGGCAGTATTTATTTTGAGGCCTGCCGCCAGTTGTTCGATGGCGTGCGCGATGCAGAGCTATTGCTGCAGCAGCATCAGGGGTTGCCTACCGGGGTGTTGAAAATCACGGCGCCCGCGACCTTTGGCGATAAATATATCGCCCCGCTGGTGAACGATTTCCAACTGCGTTACCCGCAATTAAAGATCAACATGTACTTTAGCAACCGCCAGGTGGAGATGATTGAAGAAGGGTTTGATCTGGGGATCCGCATGGGCGTGTTGCGTGAATCCACACTGGTTGCGCGCCGCCTGTGTGACCGGCGTGAATACATTGTCGGTTCGGCCGATTACCTTGCGCGTATCGCGCCGCCACAAACCCTGACGGACCTGGAGCGGCACAATTGCCTGATTGGTACGCGCGGTTATTGGTTGTTGCAACACAATGGCCAGCGCAAAGATATCATTGTGCGTGGCAATTGGCAGGCAAACTCAGGTCCGGCGCTATTGGATGCGGCACTCAAAGGCCTCGGCCTGGCGCAATTACCGGATTACTACGTGGATGAATACCTGGCGAATGGAAAATTGTTATCGGTGCTGGATGAGTTCCAGTCGCCCGAAATGGGGGTTTGGGTGGTCTATCCGCAGCAGCGCCACCTGGCGCCCAAGGTGCGCTTGTTTATCGATTTCCTGGTAGAGCAATTTGCGGATGGAGTAGCTGGATTGTCAGGAAAACTATGATTATACAGCAAATTATTTAATTATTTTTTTGCAGCGATAAGCCAAAAAAATTCCATTGGCTGCACAATAAATACGTAATCTGAAAATATAATTTCCTGATTATTCATCATGTTTTTCCAAATCAAGGGGAGATTTTGTTTAATGAATTGCATTTAAACGTTTTCATTATTTTCTTTGTGAAGGATTATCAAATTTTCATCGCCACTAAATATTAATCTGGAATAATTTTTATAGATAAATGGATTTTTTTCGCGAACTAGAGAAAAAACATTAATACTGTTTCGTTGTTTTACATCGTTTAGTATCGTTCCTCCGAGACTATACAAAATAGAAAAAATGCAATTTTTCTGCTCATTCGGGTAGTTATTGAAGATGGATGCATCTAACGCCCAGTTGAATTTTGTATGGCGGGGATAATGCTCAGCAATATATAAAGCTAATGAATATGGTGAATTTTCGTGCAAGGATTGTTCTATTAGGAAACTCAATCTTGAATCAAAAAGATTTAATTTTTTGCAAGCCAATAAGTGCGCCTCTTTTCCATAAGGTACTTCAAAAAACACATTATCAGCTTGCTCTTGATCCAATGAATTAGCCAGATCAAACATAAAGTTCATTGCATCCATTGCAATATCGAATTCTGTTTTATGTTCATAGTCTTTTAAAAAAACTGTGTCATCCATTTTAAAAAGCACAGCTTTTCCCGAATCAATAAATGATGTCACTATGGTTTTTAGCGCACTTTTTAAGTTAGGATTTGAAAAATCATATAAGCACAAATGATTGCAGTAGATAGTAAATGGAAACGATTCGCTGATGTGGCAAGCAAGTATATTTCTGGATAGAACAGGATGGCGGCGAAGCCACATCCGTGCCTCAGCAAAACTTCCAAAATCCATTGTAATCCTGCTAACGCTATTTCTTCGAAGTAAGTCGCTAAATGTAGTATGTAAAACAGCAAGGTTGCTTTTTTTTGCGATAGATGATGATGGATTATTTGACATAGAGAGTAATGGTAGCTCAGTATCAAAATTGGTGGAACTAAAATCTATACTGACAATATCATCAATTTTTACTGCTAGGTCCTGATTAAGCAATGTGTCAATTTGATATTGGTTTAACATGATTCGAGATTCAAAAAGTTTCTCAAAATCTTTACTATTACTAGAAAATTTATCTCGAGCATCTAAGTGTAGTGGATCGATAAATTTACCTACACGAAGAAATCCTTTCCAGTAATCGTCAAAATATCCTAAACGTTTATATTTTTTATTGAATTCTGTTAGTGTAATGGAAGGGAAATGCAAGATAATTGGGTCTTTATGCCCAAGAAATGCAAGATCCGTTCCTTTGCCCCACATTGCATGCACATCGCTTAATACCAACTCGTAATGAAGGTTTGCTGCTGACTTGCCATTTTGATAATAGTTGAAGAAAAAATCGCTTAGCCAATCTTCGGATTGAATGAAGGAACGTTGTGCTTCCGAGAAAAACCATTGGCCTTTTTTAAAATAATTTTTTTTGAAAAATTGAGTTGAGCGATAAATGCAATGGCTTTCTTGCTTGACAGGGATGGCTTCATAATTCAGATAGACGCATCCACCGTTATTGTTTTTTTGCAATTCTGTAAAATGATCATCAAGGCAAACTCCGTTTGGATAAAATAGTTCATCAATATCAATATGGAGTAGCCAATCAATTCCAATGCTTTTGGCTAATGAATAACCAAGGTACGCATTGTATTCCTGTCGAACCATGACTTCGCGATTGCGCAGCGTACGCTTTTCACTGTTTGAATATGCGGGCACTAATTTCCAATTTTCTCGGGTTTCTTCGTTTACATAAACCGGCGTTACATTAACGTATCTTGCTGCACGTTTAAACGTTTCTTCACAGCTGTCATCAATAAATATAAAAATATGTTTTATACCTATTGAAAGATGATACTTTATGAAAAAATCTATATGCTCCGATGCATCTGCAACGGTTGTTACTATGGCTATTTTTGTTCTAATGCTGTTGTTCATTGTTGTTATTTAGTCCATTTAAGATTACTAATATGTGGCGGTTTGGTTGGCGCTGTAAATGTATTTAATAAAAGTGATCGGCTATTAATTTTTCATGTAAAAATTTATCTTTTCAAAGTCAAAAAAAAATATATTTGTTATAGTTGATCCATTTTGTATGTAAATATTTCATGTAATTACTGCAATGCCTAATTGTATAGGATCTTATATGTTGTGCTTTTCAATTATTCTCATAATTAAGGACGATGCCGCCTTACTTGAATGTGCTTTGCGATCAATAGCACAGATAGATTATCCTCACTCATCATTCGAAGTTATTGTGGTAGATGATGGAAGTACTGATCCTGTAAGTAATCGTATTTCTTTCAAGCCCGAATTTTCCGTAACCTATATCTATATTCCACGAGACGAAAACTCCTGTAGAGCAAAAGCAAGAAACCTGGGGCTTAGTCATGCCCGGTTTGATTTTCTGGTATTCATGGATGGTGATCATTTTGTAGGGCCAAGTATATTGAAAAATTATGCCCGTTATTTTCAATATAAAAAGAACAAAAGGCTTGTTTTAGGCACAAGGCGCCATCTAATGTACGGTCATTGGAATAACGTATTAAACGACTTTCAAAACACAAAACCATTTGTGGCTCCAGAAAAGAATACATACATCGATGATGAAAGAATTATATTGCAGCAATATCTAAAAACTTCCTTTAATCAATTGCTCGGGCGATGGCATTTATTTTGGACATGCAACTTCTGTATTGAAAAAGCATTGTTGTTGCAAGTCGGGGGATTTGATGAAAATTTTATTGGTTGGGGGCTTGAAGATTGCGAGTTGGGTTATCGCCTGCATCACGCGGGTTATGATTTTGAAATTTTTGATAATCCTATATGGCATTTCTTACCCCAAATACATATGAATGCTGAAAAATATTATTCATGGATAGATAATATTCAGAGGTTTTATAAAAAACATCAGGATATAAATATCCTTCACCAATTTACTTTTGAAGATGTATATTTTTTCAATTCTATCTTGAAAACTCCGTCAACCAAAAACTGGCTTGAATGTTACAGAATCTTTGAAAATAAGATTCGTCATCGGCATAAGGTCTCGATGATTTCCATTGGAAATTAAACTTATCGTGACACGGTCAATCACTCAATGTAACTTTGTCATACCAAATAATATTTTTTAAAAAGAATTCAACAAATGTCTGATAGGACAAATGTTGTGTGAATGCGTTGTGGTCAAGTAATGCAGAACCTTCAGAGACTGGTAGGTTTTCAACCACTTTTGTCAGAGCAACTGAATTTTTTCTTGGTAACAGGCGTGAATGGCTAAATACTCTTTCGAAGTGAGTTTTATCCCAGGTATTGCTTCCGGTGTAATTGTAAATATATAACTGCGGTCTAAAGATAGGATAAACTGCGTCTAGCGCAACTAATCGATGAATAAAACCTGTATCTTCACCACGTTTTAGTGGGTCATACAATACTCCATTATTAATCGCAAAATTTTTGTGGCATAAAATAGTTGCTTCCCATGGACGAGGTGCAGATAAAAAACCTCGCTTGTTTATATTGTCGAAGACAATAATTAAAAACAGCACAGAAGCCATCTTGCCTGACATGAAAAGATGATCCATTTGCCAGGCAAGCCGTTCTTGATGGTGCCAATCATCATCGTCCCACATGCAAAAATATTCCCCACCAGCTTCCTTAATGGAAATATTCCTAATATCGCCTAGGGTTAATGTGTTACGGCCGTTGTAGTATTTGTATGGGCGTATTTCAGGGTCATTCAAACTGCTGATATATTCATCTGTTGCTTTATCATTGCGTTCATATACAACAAGTAACTCTTTGTTAGGATAGGTTTGTGCTTTAAAGCAGGCAACAGCTGTCTTTAAAGGTTCAACCCGATTACTTGTCACGCAAAGGCAAGAGATTTTTGGATAGGATTTTTCCATATATAACCCTAACTAAGAAGCTTAAAAAGGATGATTTTTAAAATACACGAAAGCATAATTTCACTCCATGAGAGTTTTACTATCAAGGTTCCAATTTTGTAATCAGATTGCGGCAAATTAAGCCGCATTCTGATTTTATTGTCGATTAACGCAAAGCAATATTGTTCAGCATCTGATCTGCCAGTTGTATATGTCGATCATTATCTTCGGCATTTTCAAGAATATAATTCAATATATCTGCCGCTTGCTGATATTGCTTAAGATCAACCAATACTATCGCCTTATGATAGAGGCATGGTGTATGGTTAGGGTAATTTATTAGTAAGTCATCCCAGGCTCTTAATGCTGCTTCAATATTGCCAGAGTCTTTTTCAACCAACCCCAGTTGAAATATTTCATTAACTCTCATGTTCGGATTGGATTGGTGTTCTAAATAAAAGACAAATGCTTTCTTGGCCTTATCAAATAAACCGAGTGTGGCATAAATCCTTCCAATTAATGCATGAGATTGCAATGGGGCGTCCTGGCGTGTTACAAGCGCTTTGAGTTTATCCAAAGCCTGGTCATATTGGTTGTTCTGAAAATGCCAATCTGATAAGGCAAGAAGTTCGTCGCCATCAAAATTAGAGTAATTTGTCATAAAATTTCCTAAAGCAGTCCATGTTGAAATATATTCATAAATCAATAAATTGATTCATAAGTTGCACGCAAAGCAAGCAGCCCACTTTTATGTAGCTGAGATACCCTTGCATTTGTTAAACCCATTATTCCAGCAATTTCCTTAAATGGGATTTGCTGAAAATAATGGCTTTTAATAATAAATTTTTGTTGATATTCTAATTGCTCTACCAGTTTTACCAATTGAGAGGCAGTTTGCTCTTTCTCGTAATAATAGTCTGGTTGATTTGACTCTTGAGCACCAATTTCCAGCAGCTTTGTAAAAGCCATTTCTACAACTAAATCAACAATAAACAAAAAGCTATCTTCATCAGCTTTTTCTTCTAATTCATCTGTATTTTCCTCTCGCACATATGTCAAATCATACTGTTTATTGTGTTTGAGATTGTTTTTAATTTCATTAAGTAAACTTCCTTTTAACCTAGTATACGCATAGCCCTCAAACGGGACTCCAAAATTCATATCGTAAGTCTCTATACACTTTAAAGTGGACAACGAAATGATACTAATAAAATCGTCCCAGTTAATTAAATAATGGCGGTACTTGACAAATAAAGTACGCGCAACATCTCGACACCAGGGAAAATAATGTTCAAAAATCCTGTTGCGAATTTGTATTGTTCCCTCATCCTTAAACTTAGACCATAAGATCGCAATATCATCAGATTTGGGTGATTTCAATAATGAATCCCCTGTCATCCACTCACACTTCTGATCAAGGTTTCAGAAATCAGTGCCCAACCATCGATAACGACAAACAGCATTATTTTCAAAGGTAAAGATAACGCAGTTGGAGGCACCATTATCATGCCTAATGACATAAGAATTGCTGCCAGTACTATGTCTATCAATAGAAATGGCAAATAAATAATAAAACCAATCTTAAATGCAATTTTTAACTCACTTAATAGAAAAGCAGGTATTAAGTGGGTTGCATCTATGTCTTCAGCAGACTCTGGTAACGGGTGTTTAGCAAGCTTATAGATTAATTCTATATCCGATTCTGTTGTTTGCCTGATCATGAAATTTTTAAATGGTTGCCAGGTCTCTGACACGCTTTTGGAAAAATCAATCTCCTGTTGCAAATAGGGATTTAAGCCGTTGTCATAACTGGCTTTAAAAACAGGCTCCATGGTAAAAATGGTCAAAAACAATGCCAAAGTCACTATCACCAAATTAGGTGGCGTCTGTTGGAGGCCTAATGCACTTCGTAAAAAAGATAAAACGATAATGTAGCGAGTGAAGGATGTTGTCGCTATCAAAAGGAAAGGAATAAATGAAAGTGCTGAGATCAATAAAAAGCTTTCAGTTTCCGGAGCAAGCCGTCCTGTCTCAAAAGCTTTGGTTAATTGCTCTAAAATATCAAGATCACTGGCCATTGGAAGCCTCCGATACCTGACAGGAAATACTTTCCTCTTTATCCGCGATTACCGCCTGAATACCAATATGGTTGGTTGACTCTACAATCAGAAATGTTGATGTTTTATATTCAACAACATGTAAGCAGGTTGCAGCTGATAAACGTTGGGTATGTTTAAGAATTTGTTTTTCATTTGTATTTGCTTTAGCAAATGTTGTTGGGAATTTATCTTTTAGAACCCGCACAGCTATAGCACTTATGGCAATGAACATAATAAAAAAAATGACAATATTTGCAAGATAATGATCAGGAATCACATCATTGCTTCTAAATTCTGGCTGTGTTGCCAAGGTGCTGGTGGACGTTGAGTTTGTCATATAAGGAATCCAGATACGATTTTAAGTATTGGCCATCTCTGTTATCTGAACACCGAAACAATCATTCACGGCGATTAAATTTCCTCGCGCTACTGCCATACCGTCCACCATTAAGGTGACAGGTGAATTCAAATGTTCATTTAATTGCAATAACTCGCCTGTTTTCAATGAAAACAGCTGATTAAGCGAAATATCTGCTGTGCCGATATTCACTGATACGCTGACACTCATATGGCCAACAAGATCAAGGTTTAATGGCGCCAGGGTGGTTGAGGATTTGTCAACCTGTGCCGCTAATTCGTTTAAGCTCAAACTGTTTATTTCTTCGCTCATAATTACTTACCGGGTTTTACTAATAAGATTGCTTTTTTCGTTCCTTTGCGGCCCAAGTTCGCATCAGCAATTTTTTTATCGCCTAGCTGAACTGCAAATAAACTATTCAGGGGGGTTGTCGACATTAAAATGTCACCAGGTTCCAAAGCATTAATATCTGACAACAGGTGTTGCCCTAATGAAATAGATACATTCATCGAGACAGATTTTTTTATGTCTCGTGGGGTTAGGGATACAAGTCGGGATTTTATTGAGGTTTCTGCGGTAATATTTCCCGCCAGTGAGAATGGAAAAAAAATGCGAATTTCCTGCTTTCCTATCATTATTTCAAGCAAAACTGTATCAGTGCCTAATTGATGAATGGAGTCAGGAATAACACCAAGATGCTGAGCTTTTTGTGTAGGTGAGAGCGTCGCAAGTTGGGGGCTACATTTGAAGGCAGCATGCGCAACACTGTAAAGTTCGCTCTTCGCCGCTGTTAAAATAGAGTCATAAATTGCATCCGTGGGCACGTCAGTTGCGTGATTAGCAAATATCACATCGCGCCAGTTTATTTTAGCGGCCTGCACCGCAATGACATCAGCCTTGTCAGAATAGTAATAGGCATCCTTGTCCGGTTGCTGCCCAGTGAGAACAGCTACGGTGAGAGGGTGTTGCTTGAAGCACCATTCTGCTTGCCAACGATTCAAGGCCTCTATCACTCGCTCTTCAATAAGCTGTCGTGCTGATGACGTCAAATGCTGTAACTTAATCACTGTTATTAACCGCGTGTATTGTTATAGAGTTGTTCGATAAGTTCATTAGAGACACTCATCGCACGAGAACTCGCTTGATATCCGCGTTGAATAATCATGATATCTGCAAATTCTTTGGTGAGATCGACGTTTGAAAGCTCAATACTTCCCCCCTGAATAGCTCCAAATATGCTTTCTGACGGGCGGCCATATTGTGCTGGCATTTTACTGCTTGTTTGATACATACCACCGGAGGCGAGTTCGAGATTTGCTTCATTGGAAAAACCTGCCAATGCAATTTGCTGCCCTGTTTTAATATCACCATTTGAATACTTAAATTGCATTATTCCTTTCTCATCAAAGGAAACTTTAATAATGCCCAATACACCGTTGCCATTTATTTCCTTTACCCCGGCAGTGGAAGTGCTACCGGAGAATTGAGTAGTTCCGCTGAATAAACCTGGAGTTCCAAAATCAAAAGTCACTGCTTGAGAAACTCCGGAAAATGTCAGGTTGGCATTAATCGTATTGAAGCCAGTCAATGGGGCCCCCGTGTTATCAAACCTTACTTCGCCAGTACCCAATTCGGTCCCCGTACTGTCCTGGATTGAAACTGTCCATATGTCAACAGATGTTGTCGGGTTTTCAAGCTTAAGCTTGAGCTCATGAGCCTTACCTGCAGCATCATAAATAGTGACCGGGGTGATTTCAGCGGTAGTAGCAGTTGACGATAAATTGCCACTAATTTTTACTGCGGTAGTTGCTACTGCTGGAAGGGTGCGTCGATTGGTGATATCAATCTTTTCCAGATTTCCTGCATCACTTATTGACATCACTTCCATGCCGGTTGCTGTATCAATCAGAATGTTATCGGCGTTGAGGCTAAACTGACCAGCACGCGTATAAAACAACTCTCCTGAGTTATTGCGCAGCACGAACATGCCCTTGCCTGTAATTGCAAGGTCCGTGCTATTACCTGTTTGCCTGATTTCACCGCTCTGTAGGCGTGTTGAAGAGTCCTCGATGGTTGTACCTATACCCTGTTCGCCTGCATTCAGGCTTCGAAAAAAAGTATCCGTACCGCGATAGCCTGGTGTATTCATGTTGGCAATATTATTACTTACGTTATCCAGCGTTTTTGAAAAATTGAACATGCCAGTCAAACCGGTAAAAAATGATTGTAACATTCTGTTGTCCTCGAATTATTAGGGTTGTACCAAACTGATTTGTGACATCCTTATACCTGTCAAAACAGAACCATCGGATGTTTTGATAGTTAATAAAGCGCCGTCGCTTTGAAAATTTACAGCCATTACCTTGCCTGCATAGACACCACCTTCGGTTGTGGCTTGCACATTTCTACCTAGCAACCCGACGGACTGTTCAGTAGAATTCAACAGAACCAGGTTCTGGATATTTTCAGATGTCTGTCGTGTTTGTTCTATATTTGCGAATTGCGCCATTTGGGCCAGGAATTCCTTGTTATCAACTGGCTCCAGTGGGTCCTGGTAGTTTAATTCCGACAAGAAAAGTTTAATAAAATCTTCCTGATTGATTGTCGAATTATTGATACTGCTGGTGGAATTTAAATTTAATACACTACCTATCGCATCTATCGCCATAATGTTTACCCCTAACCGTAAAGTTTTCCATTGAAGGTTAACGAATTCACTATTTTTCCCGCACCTTTAAAATAATGAGTCAGAAAAACACTCAATGACTCTTTTTCATTATCTGAAAGTTCATAGTCACGCACTATCACATCTATCATTCCGTTATTTTCAACAACCGTCAGTTTCCACTTGGATAATTCCGGGAAATTCAATGCGATGGCCGTGGCAACCAAATTTTGCGATAAGGCTTTTTCGTTGCCAGGCAAGCTTCTATTCCATGAGCGATTCACATCAGATTCATATGCCGTGATTCGTTGTACAGATAAAATTCGCGTATCATTTTGTAATGGTGTAGCGTGGTCGGTAGATCCCGCTGCAGCTAATTTATCGATACTGGTGAGCACTGAAGTTGAATTACTTGTGTTTAGTATTTGAGTAATTTTTGCAGTTTCTGAGAGCTTTCCCGTCGCATACCACTTTAGGTCAACGGCATTCACCAGTCGACTGTCGATACTGACTGATTGTTGGTTAGAGAAGCTAACAGTCGTCAGTGACAGTGAGTTATCGTGCTGTATGATCGAATTTGAAATTTTTGAGATATCTGTTTGCCAGGTTGTCTGTTCGGGTAATACAGTAAAGCAATTAGCTTCGACTGTTACTTGTAACAAAGAATTATCTGTATCCTGTTGTAACAGTATTATGTTATCTACAAAAAATTCACCGCCACTTGGTGTTAGTTGCCTCTGGTTATGGCTAACTGTTGTGTCCAATAGCTGCCAGGTATCAATATTGATTAATGCATTCCATTTGTCATCCTCAACCGGAATATGAATATTTTCACTAATAGTTTGCTCATGTAAAAAACCAAAATCCGCATTTTCTATTTGATAAATATAGGAACCGTTAGCATTGCCTAATTGTTCAGTGACCAAGCTTGCTGATGTTGGTTCGGGTATAATATGAGCGACAGATGTATTTGTTTTTTGTAATTGTTTGATCGACGGATGGGGCACTTGCATGCCAGCAAAAAGATTTATAGCTTCATCACCTGATAAGGAGCTTGTTTGGTGGATGTCGTCGCGGCTTTTGGCTTCGCTATCCAATCGTGATTCTGCGTTGCCTATTGTCAGGTTGCGAGTGTGGTCATCGATTACCAATAGATCCAGGAAGGAAACCTGTTGGCGATCATTAGTAGGTATCGCAGCTTTTTCCGGGATATTTCTATAGGTGTTAATGCTGGTTGGCGTTATCATTAAAGTAAACTTACGTCCATTGTTTTATTGTTGTCGTTATGAATAGCTTCCGCTTTGATTATTGCTTTGAGCTGTTCCGCTTCTAATTTACCTGCGAGCTTTCCAAATACTTTTTCCTGGGTCAGACGCTTGGTTAGTACCTGGCGCTTATTATCCAGTTCCCGGTTGTTTTCTTGTGCAACATTCAACAGCATGTCCAGCTGTTGATATTGTTCCGATAAATATCGGCAATGCATTTGCATTAACATTGGATCTAATGCATTTTTATGATTTAGCTGTTGCGATTGGCAAAACAGGGTGCTGGCAATTTCAGATTGCTTTTCATCGATACGCTTGCCACTGTCGTCTGCTGCTTGGCGAGCTGATAAAAAATCCCCATTAGCTTTGGTTTTCTGTAGTTCCTTTAGCCGTTGGATGGTTTTAGATTTTTTTAAACGCGATGTGATACTCATGTTTGTTGTCTGTCATTGATATAAGTGGCTAATGTATTTGCTTCTTTCCATGCATCTTCTGCCTGTATACTTTCAGCTGGATTTTGAATGAGCAATTTATCCAGCATGGGTTTTGCAGAAACAGCCACATCAAGCTCGATATTTTTTCCAGCTTCATAAGCACCTAATTCAATCATATCTTGTGAACTGCTATAAATTGCGAGGGTTTTTCGTAACTGTGCAACGATGGTTTGCTTTTCATTTTTAATTAATTTCCCGGTAAGCCTGCTCACGCTGTGCTGAACATCAATGGCTGGATAATGATTGCGTCCGGCTAGCTCGCGTGACAGCACAACGTGGCCATCCAGCAATGAACGCATATGATCTGTAATTGGCTCATTGATATCATCGCCTTCTACCAGTACTGTAAACAGGGAAGTGATCGATCCTTCACCCTTCAAGGCTCCTCCTCTTTCGAGGAGTGGTGGCAGTAATGAAAAAACTGACGGCGGATAACCCCGTGCTCCGATAGGCTCTCCAGTAGACAAACCAATTTCTCGTTGGGCCATGGCGAATCGGGTTATTGAATCCATGATTAGCAGTACATGCCGGTTCGCTTTTCTAAACCATTCTGCGATAGTTGTTGCAGTGAAGGCCGCTTGCCGTCTGAGAACTGCAGGTTGTTCAGCCGGAGCAACTACAACGACCGCTCGCTGCAGGCCTTTGTCACCCAGGCAATCGTAAATAAAATCACCAACCTCTCGTCCGCGCTCACCGATCAATGCAATTACAACAACATCTGCATCTGTATTGGCGGCCATCATGCCCAGTAAAGTGCTTTTTCCTACTCCGCTACCTGCCATGATTCCAATTCGTTGTCCCCTGCCCAGCGGTGTGAAAATATCAATCGCTTTTACTCCTGTATTTAGCGCATGGACTATTGGTTCACGATGGAGTGGATTAATTGGTGCTGAATATGAAGGCCGATGGCCATCACATTTTAAAGGGCCTTTCTGATCTAATGGATTGCATAACGGATCAATAACCCGCCCTAACAGAGCATTGCCAACAGGAACAGTGAGCACCTTTTGCAACGGCAATACTTCGCTATTCAGGCAAAGCCCATTTGCACTGCCAAAAGGCATCAGCAGGATACGGTTATCGCGCAAACCTACTACCTCGGCAACTACTCGTGCGTTGCCGCGAGCCTGGATAATTTCGACGAGTTCGCCTTGCAATACATCGCATCCGGAAGCCTCTAACATGCCTTCGTAGATGGCCGTCAGCCGACCGGATTTCCGTCCCAATTTTGCCGATTGGATGGAATTGATGTATTTATCAATATCAAGCATTATTTTTTTCCGCATCCCATACGGTAAAGAGTTGTTCTTTTAATTGTTCCAATTGAGTCTGTACACTCAAGTCTTCTGTGGTATAGGCAGAGCTGACAAAGCATCTACCTGGCTCCAGGCCAGGTTCAAATGTCACTACACAGCTCTCTTTCAAACTTTCGGCTAAAAAACCTAGGTATTCAGAGCTTGCACCTGGCAGACGAATATAAATTTTATCGGTATGAATTTCTTGTTTTAAACAACGCTTGACACTTTCTTCTACAATACCTCTATAAATATCTTTGTTACCCGTAAGCTTATGAATGCAAGTTAATGTCAATGCTAGCAAGCGTTCTTCAAAAATACTTTCAAGTGCACCCTGATGCTTTTTAAGCTCCAGGATTGCTGCTAAAAAATCGCGTTCGTATGTTTTACCAAGCTCTTTAGATGTTGCTTCGATAGCATCTTGTTTTTGTTGTAATTGTTGCGACAGTTTTTTTAACTCATCCTGTGCAGCTTTTCTCCCCTGGCTATAACCTTCTTCCTCTGCCTTTTGTTTAAGCAGCGCTAGTTCTTTCTGAAGCGTTTCTTGTGCTGGCTTTTTACTTTCGGGGGTAGAGGTTTGAACTGGTGTTTTGGTTCCCAGGCTAATAGAACTTTTCTGCCCAACTGTCACATTTTTAATGAGTGAACTCATAAAATATTCCTTTTCGCACAATCCTGTACCAGAATAAGTAATTTTTTAGGAACTGCCTGTAAAGGAGTTTCTACCTTTTCAGCTATTTCCGGGTTAATCATCCACTGGAAACTTTCCTGATTATTTTCACTTGCTAATATACGGCACCAAAATTTATCAAGGTTTGTCACATCGTAGCTATTTGCTTTATTTATAGTAGGACCTTGTTTTAGTTCAGCTAAGGCAGCATTTACTATTCCCGCGTCAGCAGCTAAACCCAATTCATGAATTTCATTTAACAAAGGTTGAATAGCCACTTTTTCTGCGGATGATAATTGCCGAAGTATCCAGTCACGGTCTTCTGGGTGTATGCACGCTAATTTTAAGGCCAGAGCTTTAAGCATCGGATCTACCTGAGGGCGTTTTAGCTAGCCATTTTTTTAAATCCAATAGCAGTGCTTCCTGTTCGTGTTTCGACAATCTGGGTCGGTTATCTTTATTTTTTTTACGCATACGAAGCATGGCGACAACAATACATAAAATGAATATCACAATTACTCCAACCCCCAACATTAATTGGTTCATGTTGGGGGGGGTAATTCTGGTATCGGTACTTCGGGGTAAAGCAGCAGGAATACTTTGCGGGTCTTCGTTAACAATACTATCTTGTTTAGCGGGTACGTTATCGGCGGCAATCGCCACAACAGCGATAGTATCTCCTCGTGCCAAATTCATTCCCAAGCCCGAGCTGACAACAGTGATAACATTGTCAATTGTTTGTTGTGGCAATTCGCGCAATATCACAACACCTACGCTGAGTTTTTCAATTTCACCGGGTGAATATTCGATCTCTGAGCGTTCTTTGGAAAATAAAAACTCTTCTTCAGTAGAAGTCGTTGTTGATGAGTCGGCAGTATTTTCATTACTACTTTTTACCGTATTTCGTTTTACTTTTTGCAAGTGCCCGTAGTCACCTGAAGATTTTGGAAGAACTTGTTCTCGAATAGATTTTACCTTGTCGAAGTTGTATTCGACATTTACCGATATTTTAATATCATCTGTATGGGCAATACCACGCACGAGCTCGCGAACTTTTGCGGTGTAGTGATTTTCCAAATCAAACTTGGATTGCTTGAGTTCTATTTTCGTGTCGTCCTGCCCAGCAGAGATGACTTCGCCACTGTTATTAAGGACAATGACATTTTTTGCTTCAAGTCCGTCTACAGAAGCTGCTACTAATTGTGCGATACCACTTATTTGATTGGGACTTAATTCCTGGCCGGGGCGCGGTTTAACAGTAACCGATGCTTTAGGCGTTGCTTTTTCGTCACGAAAAATCGATTGTTTGGGAATGGTTAAATGGACGCGGGCCGAGTTAACATCGGCGAATGAACGAATAGTATTTGCAATCTCCGCTTCTATTGCTCGCTGGTAATTGATCCGTTGAGTGAATTCGGACATCCCATATTCTGCATCGCTGAATATCTCAAGGCCGGGAGCTGGCTCTTCGGGAATTCCTTGTTCGCCAAGTTTTGCACGCAATCCAAGCAGCTCTGTGTCTCTGACAAGGATATTGCCGTTTGCAGGATCCTCTTTAAACACTGTGCCCCATTCCATTAACTTATTGCGAATTTCTACGCGGCTGTGTGGAGAGTCGATGGAATTTAATATGGGCTGCCACGAAGGTTGTTGCAGCCACCAAACGCCGAATACCATGCAAACCAATAGCCCGACAAAGCCTACAACAAGGCCCGGCTTATTAAGGCTAAAACGAAAATTGTTCGCCATCAACATATACCTATCAAATACTTATTTGTGTGATTTTTTCGTAGGATTCAACTAATTTGTTTCTGACTTCCACTGCCAATAACAAAGAATGTTTAGCGTTTTCCATGGAGATCATTAATTCATGCGTGCTGATTCCTTGATTCAGAATATAACTTTGCATGGCGTTGTCCGATGCCTTTATATTGTTGTCCAGATGCTGGATCAAGTCCGTAAATATCGACGGAGTTGTACCGGGATTGTTTTCGATATTTAGGGGTTCCAGGATTTTTATCTCCGGTTGCTGGAGGGAATGGATCCCCTGAATTTGTTCCAGGATCATTTGTTACTTCCTATAGATAATGCTGCCTGATTCATTTCACTGTTGGTGTTGTACGCTCGAATATTTGCTTCATAAGAACGTAAAGCCGATACCAATGTTGCCATTTCATGGATAGGATCTATTTTTACAAAAAATACATCTCCTGCCGCATTAGCGTTGGGATGGTTTGGGTCGTGTAGTGTTTTTATCGTCGCTTCTAAAGGCTGGCTGGCTAATGATTTTGCAAATGGTGAATGCACAAGTCCTGCTGCTGCCTGCGCAGCCTCACCTGCCGAAGCATAACCGGTGTTCGCGATCGCAAGCTTCATCGATGCCAATTCAACCCGGCTGCGCTCGAGATTCATGCCGGTTCTTGCAATGTTTCCAATTGACGATAGATCCATAATTATTTACCTCTCATTGCCAGGGACATCAACCCATACTTTTTTGAAAGCGCTTCAGCAATAGTTTTATAACGACCATTAGCTTGGGAGAGCGCGATCACTTCATCATCCAGCGCAATTGGCTCGGTGCCACTGTTCTCGTTAATATATGCTTTTGTTGTAACAAGCTGATTGATTGTGAGCGAGTCCTTTGCACTTACTGCATGCGACATGTTGTTAATTAATGCATCAAAATTGCCAGTTCTTTTAATTCCATCGGTGTTTGCAGTGGCAATATTGAGCGCATTTATTGATGCACGTTGTTTTTCCAGATCCAGTGCCCAACTGGCAAGTGTTATGCTTATATCGGTCGAAATCATATATGCCTACTGTATTATCAAATCAGCGTGAAGGGCGCCGGCGGCTTTTGCTGCTGTTAGTATGGAAATGGTGTCGCGTGTCGATACTTTTATTGCATATAAGGCCTGTACAAGTTGGGCAACTGTTGTACCTGCAGGTAAATGCAAAGGTCTTATCCTGTCTTCGGTTGCGGTGATTGATGTATTTGGAACAACCGCTGTTCCCACTCCTGGTCCAGGACGCGCCAGCAACTGGGGTTGGGATACTTCAAATCGCGTTTGAATTTCTATGCGAAGATTACCGTGAGCAATGCTCAATTCCCCGAGCACTACATTTTCGCCAGCAACAATGGTTCCTGTGCGTTCATTGATCACCAGGCGTGCGTCCACATCGGGCACAATGGTTATATTTTCAAGTTTTGCCAGGAATGGCATAGGTTGGGCATTCTCGGGTAGTTTTATACGAATTTTCCCCGGATGTGTCGCTGAGACATTGCTGATTCCCATTACAGCTTGAATTTGATTAACAACGCGGTTTGCAGTTGTATAATCTGGCTCATTTAAAATGATGTTGATTATTCCTGCGTGGCCTCCGAAATCCGGTGGTGATTGCTCAACCGACCCACCATTGCTTATCTGGCCAACTGTGACATGATTTTTCCTGATTGAACTGTCAAAGGACTCGGCATCATAGCCGCCTACGGTAAGTGCTCCTTGACCCAAAACATAAAGTTTTTGATTGGGGCCATAAAGTGGAGTCATTAACAATGTGCCGCCCGCCAAGCTGCGAGCATCGCCTGTCGAGGCAATACGCAAATCAATCTTGTCACCCGGCTCACTAAATGGTGGTAGCTCCGCAGTGACCATGACCGCTGCAACGTTGCGTGAGCTGAGGTCATTTTCATTTACCTGCAAACCAAAGCGTTTCAGTGTATTGGCAAGCGATTGCAATGTAGCCTTGTTGCGTGCGGAGTCACCAGTGCCAGATAAACCTACAACGATTCCATAACCAATGATTGAAATTTCACGATTACCTTCAATCCTGGCCAAATCTTTCAATCGCACACCATTTGCAAAAGATAGAGAAGGCAGTAGTAACAATATGAATAATAGTTTCATAGCAAACCTAACCATGACATAACTCGAGCAATAATTCCCTGGCGTTGCGCGTTGTTGATAACACCGACCCCTTGTATTTCGATGAATGCGTTAGCAATTCGATTCGAAATCAGAATATTGTCTTTAGATATGTCATCTATTTTGGCGATACCGGAAATGATAATTTTCTGGTTTTCATCATTGATTAATAAATTGTGCTCCCCGGCAATACGAACCATGCCATTTGGAAGGGTTTCAGTGATGACAGCACTCAGGCGAGTTGTTGCTGTTCCGTTGCGCACAGTTCTGCCATTTCCTTCGTCCTGGCCACTGGCTCCTATGCCTAGTGAATTGCGAGTTACATTGTCAAAGCTATTTGCCTGGAAATTAAGGGAGTTGCTCACATCGGTTCCTGCCGTGGATTGTGCACTTGTCGATTCAACAACGAGGATAACAATAGGCTGGCCAACCAATAATGAGCGACTGTCACTGGTCAGGCTTTGATAATTTTCCGTATCAATAAGTCTTTGTGGGAATGCTGTGCATGGTAGTACCAGCGCCAGCATCAAACTATATTTCAACCAATACATGGCTTTTTCCTGTGATTTTTGCATTAACCGGACCATTGCTATTTTCCACTTTGACGGAGACCACATCATCCAAATGCCAACCGGTTTCCAATGCAGTTCCTGCCGCACTGATTTTCAGTGCACCGGCATCCACCGTAATAGTGACTTTGCTATTGCGTTTCACCAGGGGAGGTTCTGAAATTACGTCAGCAGTAAGCACTTGACCTTTCCTTGTTTGTCTCATTACTGTTTTCCCGACCGGATTACCTAATGCAATATCTTTGTTATTCGCCAGGGGAGCGACATTCACTAATTCGCGTCGTACATTATTCGGTGTGATATCAGTCTCTGGCGGTAGCGCACGAGTAAATATCCATACTTCTTGTTTTGCATTGACCTTCAGCCAAATAGTAGTACCCGCATTGAGTGATCTGGAATACCAATCTACTTGTACCCTGCCAGATTTAATTGGCCCCACCTTCACTTCTCCCACACCCGACAAGGTGATGTGCGGGATGGTTTTTTTTTCCACAATTTTTTCAAAATGTAGTGATACATATTCCTGCATATATTTTTGGCAGAATGGAATTTGCCATTGCCCGTATTCCACCTGCATTCCTTCGCTCCACGGCGAGTTTGGCGTTGTAGCGCAGGATAATGCGCTCGCCAGTGCGATACTCGCTAATGAATTACTTTCCATGTTATCTACGCAAATTATTTATGGTTTCAAGTATTTGGTCTGCGGTTTGAATAAGGCGTGCGTTTAACTGATATGCGCGTTGCGCTAGCACCAGGCTCGTCATTTCATCAACCAGATTGACATTGGACATTTCAATAAATCCTTGTTGAATTTCACCGCTGCCATCCTCGCCCGGTTGGCGAAGGATAATTTCTGTACCTTCTTCGGTCTGATAAAGGGAGTCACCTATGGGACGGAATGCATTGGGATTGATCACATTGGCAAGCTGTATGCGACCAAGTTCGGTGGGGGGATTATTATCTGCAAAAATACCCATCACCATGCCGTCTTTTTTGATTTCTATTTTTTTGACATCGTCAGGAATTTGAATCCTGTCGCTGAGAGCAAGACCACCGTTAGTGGCGAGCAATCCTTCACTGTTGACTTCAAGGTTACCCAAGCGCGTATAAGCAAACGTACCATTATCCAATATTACTTCTAACAAGCCTGTACCTTTGACGGCAATATCCAGAGGCCTTCCGGTAGCTTTTAATGTGCCATCGCTAAAATCCACCATAGGCGCAGAAATTTTAGAACCTAGACCTGAAAATGTACGCGTGCCTGCTGCTTCATTGCCTGTTTGAATTGCAGTAGGTGCAGCAACAATATCCTGAAAATTAACCTGGGTTTTTTTATATCCGGGCGTATGCATATTGGCAACATTATTTGACAAATGGTCAAGCCAGGTTTGCGTGGACTTTAAGCCGGTTTCTGAAATATGCAAAGCATCTATCATGATAATTTCCTGGGTTTATTTTCCGATTTGGTTGATACCGCTATTCAGCAGCTCGTTATAGGTATTGAGTGCGCGCTGCATACTTTCAATATGTCGGGTGGTTTCCATCATTCTTACCATATCCGCAGCGGAATCCACATTGGATTGTTCTATTGCACCCTGAATAATTTTGGCGTTATCTGCGGTGAGGATTGCATGCGAGCCGGAATACAGTCCATCGCCAATTGGCGATACACCTTTATCGCCATCGTTGTAAATGGCTAGTTGTATTTTTTCTCCGGCCGCTGTCAACAAAGTGCCATTGGGGTCCAGGCTAACATCGTTGGAAGAAAGGGTAATTAATCCGTCAACACCCAATACCGGATCGCCGGCGAGTGTGGTTAACACGTTGTCATCGTTTAATTTAAAACTTCCATTGCGGGTCAACGCCAACTTTTCGTTGTGCAGTACACCAAACCAGCCATCGCCAATGATGGCGAAATCCAGGGCACGATCAGTAGCATTTATTTGGCCACGACTGGTATTGACTCGAGTTGTTACATTATTTGCAGAGTCGGTACGTTGAAGTGCATTTACAAATTGGGTATCTACAACCGAGCTGCGGACACTCTTATAGCCAGCAGTATTTATGTTTGCGCTGTTCTGTGCGATGGCATTCAATGAGTCTACTTCGGCGCGCATTGTTTGTGACAAATTGATAATCAAATTGCTCATCGTGTTGCACTCCTGGGAGCTGGAGGATTCTGATCCAGCTCAATAAATCCCGCAGAAATAATACTTGCGTGCCGATTAACTTCCTGAGTTGAAAGCACATTCAGTTGCGGGCATGCACGAAATAAAAGGTCTTTAAGTGGTCGCCGTAATGTTGGCGAACAGAGCAGTACAGGATTAAGGTTGGTGGTTAACATTTTTTCGCTTTCCCTGGCAATTTTAGTGATGAGGGTGTCCAGTTCTGTCGGGTTTAATCCTATTGTTTTGTTATCGGTATTAACTGCCGAATTCGCCAGCTTTCTTTCCAGGGCTGGTGCTAGTACCATTGCATTTAACGAGCCGTTTGCGTCATTAAGGCCACTGCAAATTGCCGCTCCCAGTTTATTCCTGACCTTTTCAGTTAATATGTCAGCGTCCTTTACTGTGCGACCTGCATCTACCAACACTTCAAGTATTGCTTCCATGTTATTAATCGGAACATGTTCACTGACCAATGCCTGCAAGACACGTTGGATATCAGAATAAGACAATATCGAAGGAATCAGTTCATCTATAAGGGAACCAAGGTGCGCGCGATGGCTTTCTACCAATCGCTCTGTTTCGGCGCGCGATATAAAGTCTGCTGCATTCTTGCGACACAATTCTTGTAAATGGGTTATTAATACCGTTTCTGCTTCTACCAATGTGTAGCCAGCTGCGTGAGCTTGTGAGCGAACTTCATTTTCAATCCAGAGTGCTTCCAACCCATATGTGGGTTCACGTGTGCGCTCACCTTCAATAGTAATTTTTTTCTTACCTGAGTCTATGGCGAGAATTTTATCCGGGCGAATACTACCTTTTCCTACTTCAACACCGGCGATACGTAATGAATAATAATCCGGAGCGAGGGATTTATTGGTTTTCACTGAGAGCGTAGGTAAGACAATCCCATATCGCTCGGCAAATGATTTTTTTATTAATTGGACCCGCTTTTCAAAATTACTCGTCGGGTTTAGGTAATGATCGGCCAGTGTCACCCCAAAACCAATTTCAAACATCTTTGGTTTTACTGATTCGTATGCAGGTTGTTCGGTTGTTTCTGGCGATGAACTATCTGCATCAAGTGTATTTTTTGCCGATATATTTTTCTTATGGGCGAACCAGGCAAGTGCACATAAGATAATGATCAGAAATAAAACCGGCCACATGGGAATACCTGGTACTAATGCCAGTCCTGCCAGCGCGATCGCCACTATAATCAATGTGCGTGGATGGGTAGAAAATTGATTGGTAATTTCTTCGGCTAAACGTGCGTCAGTAGCAGCGCGAGTAATAATTATGCCCGCCGATACAGCAATAATTAGCGCGGGTATTTGGGTCACGATACCATCGCCAACAGTTAATAGGGTATATATATGCAGGGCCTCACCCCAACTCATACCTTTTTGCGCAATGCCGATAATCAAGCCACCAATAATATTAATAAGGATGATGATTATTCCGGCGATGGCGTCCCCTTTGACGAATTTGGATGCGCCATCCATCGCACCATAAAAGTTGGATTCACGCTCCAATTCAGCACGGCGTTTTTTTGCTTCTTCCTGATCAATAATACCCATATTCAAATCGGCATCAATGCTCATTTGCTTGCCTGGCAAGGAATCCAGAATAAACCTTGCCGCAACTTCGGCGACGCGCTGTGCTCCATTGGTTACAACAATAAATTGCACAACAATTAATATCAGGAATACGACGAGACCAATAATATAATTTCCACCAACTACCTGGTTCCCAACTGCATCAATTACTTTTCCTGCCTCTGCATGTTCCAGAATTAATCTGGTTGAAGACACATTCAATGCAAGGCGAAACAACGTTGTCATTAGCAACAGTGATGGAAAGGTCGAAAAGCTCAATGGCTTCTCAATATAAAAGGTTACAAGCAATATCAATAGTGATGTGCAAAAATTCAGCAGCAGCAAAAAGTCGAGCAGTGCATAAGGAATAGGGGTGAAGAGAATCAAGAGTATGGAAATCATTCCCGCAATGAGAATAAACTCATTCATACCAGACCTGAGGTTGAGCCACAAACTTTTCATTTGTCAAACACTCGATGCCGGGACATGGATATTACCCATCTGTAAACACCCGCTACGCCAAGTTGCAATTCAGCCGGGATGGGATTGTTAACACCTACTTGTTTTAGGAGCGCTCGCGCCAGAGCGGGCTTGCGAATAACGGGGACAGAATATTTCCTCGCTTGGTATTTTATGCTTTTTGCGATAAGCCCCTGGCCCTTGGCAATTACTATTGGTACTGCCATGCTGTCTGGTCGATATTTCAATGCAACAGCGACGTGAGTCGGGTTGGTTATTACAACATCTGCCTCTTTCACATTGCGGATATTTGCTGCGTTTTTTAATAGTTCACTCAGCACACGTTTGCGTTTGGCTTTGATTTGTGGATCGCCATCATGGCGTTTCACTTCATCCTTGATATCACGCATGCTCATGCGCATCTGCCGGGAAAAATGCTTTCTTGTATACCAGGTGTCAATAACTGCAAAGACAAGGAACACACCTAGTGCGGCGTAAATCATCAGCAATATGGTGTCTTGCAAGTTGACCAGCAGATAATCCATACCCGCATGGTTTGGTGAAAATAAATCCGCTTTTTTGTGATCGATAACTAAATAAAAAACCCAGCAGAACACTATTACTTTAAGCACCAGGCGCAATAAATCAAAAAGTGATTTGAGCGAGAATATTTTCTTGAATCCCTGTGCTGGATTGATACGCGAAAAATCGGGTTTTAGTGGAAATCCTGAAAACATTGGACCCACATGGACAATGGTGGCCACAATTGCGGCGATTATTCCGGCAACAACAATCGAAAGAAGCACATGAGCAAGCTCGCTGATATATGCAACGAGGTTTTGCCATAAATGGGAGGATTCGCGTGCGGATTCATACGCGCTCTCCAGCCACCATGCTGTTTTTGAGGCGATAAAGCCTGTGCTTTCTTCAAGCGACGAGACCATAACGGCCAGCATCGCTAATAGGCTGAAAAAAGACACCAGCTCCATACTTTTTGCAACTTGTCCTTTTCTGCGCGCCTCCATTAATTTAAATGGTGTGGCGTCATGGTTTTTATCCATTTCATCAGCCATATTACACCCTGAACATCCCGTTCCAGGATAACAATGAATGGGATAGCAAACGCAATAAAGGTTCTAGCGCTTGCGTAAAAAACCATACAAGAATAAAAATTCCTACGGCTACTTTTATTGGCATCGCCACAAAATAAATTGGGGCTTGTGGTAATGAGCGTGATATGAAAGAAAGCATCAAATCCATTAGCCATAAAGAAAAAACTATTGGGCTCACAATAATAAATGCGAGCACATATGATGTTCCTAGAATATGTAGCCAGTCCGCATTCCATTCGGGTGTGCTACCGAGGGGGATCACTGTCAATAGTTTTGCGAAACCTAACAATAAATCATGATGGACATTGAATTGCAGAAAAGTTACCAGTAATCCAATTGTCAACAATTCTGCAGTGGGGCTGGTTGCCTGATGAGTTGCCGGGTCGAAAAGGGTTGCAGCGGCAAAACCGATTTGGGTGTCGATTAGCTGGCCCATGGTATGCAAAGCGGCATTAGCCGCGTGAAGCCCGAATGCCAGCGATGCACCAATAACCAATTCTGATAGCACCGCCAATCCAAAATACAATGGCGCTGCCTCCAGCTTGATGCTGCTGCTTAGAATAATTGCTAGCGTGATTGACAATATAATTCTTATCAACAATGGGGCACGCTTAAAAGGCGCAACAGGTGCGACCACAAGAATAGGCAGCAATCTCACTGCAATCAATGCAATTGGCATGATGGCTTCAGGTATCATGATAGTGCTGCGAATCGAAAGAGTTGCTTGGTAAATTCAACCAGGCTATTCAACATCCACCCGCCAGTAAAAAGAATCACGAAAACTGCAGCGATCATTTTCGGCACAAAGGTGAGTGTTGTTTCCTGAATTTGTGTTACCACTTGGATAACACTAACAAGTAGGCCTACAGCCAGACTGGTAAAAAGTACCGGGGCAGCAATCTTTGCTGATGTCTTTAGCATTTCGCTAATGAGAAATAAAACAATTTCCTGATCCATTTTTTTCCGTAAAAAAAATTATCCAGTTTCTATCCAATGTTAAATGTAGAGCGGTCTTATATATCATTTTTATTAAAACGATAACTATGCACTAAATTTTAGGAGTCGGGTGTGCTATAGGTTTTAGAGAGGTTATCAGGGTGTGCCGTCAAAATCAACATGCGAAAATAAAATTTTGTTGCAATTTTAATCATCATCTTGCGTCAGGTTTTTGATTAGGCTGTTTAGGTGCCTGGATAGTTTTGGGGAGCATCCAATCGCAGTAACAATCGATTGGGTTATATGTTTGAAGTCTGGATGATTCAGGAATTGATCACCAAACTCCCAAGTCATGATTTCTTGTATTGTTACCAGTGGAGCCTCTTCAATAAAATGAGCAGATCCCCGCTTTAGGGTGCGGAGCTTATTTGCCATGCGCATTTTCAGTACATCAGGATCGCGTACGTTAGTTGCATCATTTTTATGAATTACCTGTTGCGATGCGGCCCGCTCTTCGGTAGTGCTATTCTTCCTGGTGCTCAGGCTTTTGAGGATATGTGCTAGTCGAATAGACTCTATGCGCATCTTTAATCATCGCCTATAGCACTATTTGAATAGGCGCCCAGATAAAATCTGTCACCTGATTCTGATTGCTCATTTGTGTGCTTCTCAGGCAGGCTGTCAATGTATTTAACGATGTTATCAATCAGCTGATTAATTGCGGGGTTCGCAGTATTTTCCGCGATGCCGTGTTGTAAAAAAGCTACTGCTTGTTCGGTTTCATTTTTGCATAACAATGAAAGTCCTGTGGAGAATAGCTGCAGGCTTTTGTCTTCTGTGGTATTGCCGAGCTTATCCCATAATGCTTGTGCTTTGTGTTCTTCTCCATTCTGGAAGTACAGCATGGCAAGTTGAAAGCTGGCAAGTTCCAGGCCAGGATTGATCGATAACGCTTTTTCCATGCCATCAATGGCGCGCTCAAATAAACCTAATTCTGCGTGTTCGGCAGCCATCAAGAAATTTGCAGCGGCATTATCTGGTTCCAGTGCAAGGCAGTGGTGCAATTGTTCCAATGCGGCCTGGTGGGAGCCAGCCTGACTTGATTTGATTGCCAGGTGTAAATATTCCTGCGCATCTAGCATAAGTTTCTCCTTGCCCACATAGTTACTGCTCTACTAATTCTGTGGGTGATTTGTGGAAAGCTCTTTGAGTCTTGATTCAACCAGGGCGAAAGGTGTGGTGCCCAGGCTTGGATAATGTGTTGCTTTGGCTTGCTCAAATAAAGCCAGCGCGTCCTGTTGACGAGATGATTGGTTTAATAAAACCATTTTGGCATAAATGTAACCAAAACTATTTGGGCCGAGTTTTTCCGCTAATTTGATGTGCTTTTCGGCCTTGGCCTTATCGCCTATCAAAGCGTGGGCAGATGCCAGGCAGCCGTGAGTTTCACCAAAGCTCCGATCCAGCTCATAAGATTTTTCGAATGAGCCAAGTGCTGCTTGAAAATCATTTTTCATCAGCTGGGTCCATCCTAGTAAATGCCAGGTTCCTATGTGATCTGGCATGAACTCAACTGCGCGCTGCAAATTTTCTAGCGCAAGGTCAAATTGAAAATTATAAAAATCAATTTGTGCCAAACCGCTTAAGGCCCGACCTGAGTGAGGATTTATGTTTACCGCTTTTTTGAAGTCGGCATAGGCGTGATTAAAATCGTTGGAAATAATGGCGACGCTGGCGCGTGCAAGTAGTCCATCAAAGCAGGGCTTGCTGTGGCTTAAGGATTTATTCGCATAATAGATTGATTCTGTTTGCTGATCATCATCATATAGTATGAGCGCAAGCAGCCCTTCTGCATCCTGATCACTTTCGGCTATCACAAGAAACTGTTTGAGGATTTCCGCTGCGTCTTGTAGCTCACCGATATTATATTTGCAGCGTGCGGTTAGAATAGCGCGCTCTTTGTGTAAATCATTGGTTGGTTCCAGTGTGGTAAGCGTAGCGAGTGCGGTATCAAAATTGCGTAATTGGTAGTGGCTATAGGCCAAATTGTAGGTCACGGCTTCTGCGCTGATACCGCAATCAATGGCACACTGCAAATGTTTTTGTGCTTGCTCGTATTCAAATCGCTGTAAATGGAACAATCCTGCGTGCGCATTAATTTCGGCTGCATCAGGATGATATTGGAGTGCCTGGGTAATAAGCCGTTCAGTCTCGGGATGTTTAAGCTCAAGAGTAACTGTGATAGCGTCAATCAAAAGATTGAGATTGTCGGGTGTATACTCCAGATATTTAAGGAGGCGATCTAGTCTTTCCGTTGATGCGTGCTGATATTCCATAAGAGTCACTTGGATTAATTTATAGGTCTGGCGTGCAAACTAATGACCGCTGCCCCTGGTATTTCAAGCAATAGATTGTGAAATTGGAAGGCCGTAGTTGGCCTGGAGACTTGCGCGTCGTGCTAGCAGTGGGCAGACTTTACCGTCTGCTTGGCGTGCAATCAAGCACAATGTTATTAGCTGATATCCGGATCTTGTTTGATTATCAAAGATTTTAATCGTCAAAGTATAGTGTCGCCCGAGGCAGTGGCAGCATATGTCAATGCGCTACCCAGAGCCCATTTGCGAGGGTTGCAAACCATTCTCTACAAGCCGGCTCACGAGCTCCGGCAACTGCATATTCCCATCGAGCAAAGCTGCAAAGGTGCTTTCTTTCCTGAATTTCAGTCCATTATTATTTTTAACCTGGTTGATAAATCTTTGGCCCCGCACATTATTTACCATGAAATAGGGCATTACGTTTTTCATCGCGTGATTAATAGCTATGTCAAAAAAGAATGGACCACGCGTATCTATTCTTCATCCCCCCCTGTCTCTGTTTATGGCGGCCGTAACCCTGTGGAAGATTTTGCGGAGGCCTATGCATTCTATGCGCAGGATCCGCAGCTGATAGCAAAGAACCCCGTCAAGCAGCGGTTTATGCGGAATAAAATATTTTCTATGTAGGTTGGTTGTTGTGATTTTTTTATATTTATTAGATTTTTTTTTCGTTAAATTGAGTTTTTAAACAAATATTTTGCTTTTTTAGTCCTGCCGCTTAATTTCCTGCCGTTCCCACTGATTATACAAATAAGAGCAGTTTTTTTCTTATCTCATCAGTCATCTTTTTTCCATCAGTTCTCTGTGGGAACTTATTTTAATAGCAGGAGCTCGTCGACATGGTTGCAATTATCACCGGTTCAGGACTTGGTTTACTGGATAGTACCGCTCATCAGGCAAATGGCGGTGGTATTACCGGTGATGGCAAAATCGGGCTCAGTAAAGGCTCATCCCTGGTTAACCTGGCTAATGGCAACCTGATTCTTCAGTATCTGGATGAAACCCTATCCGGTACCGGTGCCGACATACAGCATCTGCGCACCTATAACGCCCAAGGCAATGTTACCGACGGCGATGGTGACCGCTGGCGCTGGTTGGGCGAAAAAAGGGTGGTGCTGCAAGGTACGCTGAATACGGCAGGCAGTATGGTGATCCGCACCGGCGGTGATGGTTATGAGTCGGTTTATGCCTGGAATGGCTCAGCCTATGAGTCTTCCGATGGTGACGGTGCGGATGACACGATCATCTTCACTAATGGCGCCTGGTTGTGGACCGAAGGCACCACCAAGGCCACCGAGACCTACTCCGCTGCCACCGGCTGGATCAGCGCCTCCCGTGACACCAGCGGCAATGGTTTAAGCTACACCTTTGTTGGCGACCGCCTGACCCGAATTAGCGATCTGGTTTCAGGTCAGACCCTGGACCTTGTTTACGATGTTAACAACCGCCTGGAGCGGGTGGATACCAGGCCCTCCGTAAATGGCACTGCGACCCAGCAGGTCCACTATCTGTACGATAACAAAGGCCGCTTGGGTAGTGTTACGACCGACCTTAGCCTCGATAACAGTATTGCTGACGGCAATGTCTACACCACGACTTACACCTATGAAGGGGATTCCACGCGCATCCTGTCGGTCAGCAACAACGATGGCACCGGCGCCAGCTTCACTTATGTCAACTCCAGTGGTGTGTTCAAGGTGCAAACTGCCACTGACCATATGGGCACTACCACGTTCAGCTATGGCAGCAATTATACCGAGGTGACGGATGGCACCGGTCGTGTGGTCCGTTATACCTATGATGCACAACAGCGTTTGACGCGGGTGGAGGCCACTGCGGTGAATGGCCAGGTGCAGGCAGTGGATTACGAATACGACGTGCGCGATAACGTTACCAAGGTCACCGATGGTGAGCGCAATGCCATAACGTACGTCTATGCCCCCAATACCAGTAACCTGGTCAAGGAATACGATGCACTGGGCAATACGCTTGAGCGCCGGTATGAAAACAACCTGGTGGTCGCCGAAATCCGTTATGCCACGGCCTCCTTGACAGCGCCCGCCAGTCCCGAGATTACCCGCTTTGTCTACGATAGCGCTGGCCGCTTGCGTTTTACTGTCACCCCGTCAGGGCGGGTGAGCGAGAACCGCTATGAAGATCCCAAGGGCCTGGTGACCCATAGCATCCAGTATACGCATGGTCTGTATGACGTCTCTGCACTGGCGTCGGATGCGTCCTTGACAGAAACCCAACTAACGACCTGGGTTGGCACCCAGGACAAAACCCGGACCCAATTGGTGAAGTTCGACTATGACGGGCGCGGGAACCTGGCGCGCAAGACGGAATATCCCACGGTGGACAGCAGCGGCAATGGAATCCTTAATGGTACTGAACTCTATACTGTTTACACCTATGACGTGTATGGCCGCCTTACCCACACCATCGGGCAGCGTATGGAGTCGGGGTTTCCCCAGAACTTCACCGTAAACAGCTATGGCTATGACGGCATGGGGCGTCAGACCAGTTCCACGGGCAGCAGCGGCAGTGAAATAACCACCTATGGTGCGGGGGTTATCACGGTCAGCAACAGCGCGGCGCGGCTGACCGTTACGACGGCCTATGATGCGCGTGGCCGGGTAGTCAATATCAATGCCAGTGGCGATGGTCAGAGCCGGGTTACGGCTTACACCTATGACAACGCGGGCCGCCTGGCGATGGTTCAGGATGCCGAAGGGGGTCGTAGTTATACCTTTTATGATGCGGCGAGCCGCGTGAGCTATAGAGTCGATGCTGAAGGAGCAGTGATTGCTTATACCTACAACAAGAATGGTCAGATCAGCGAGGAAACACGCTATGCCACCAGGGTGGATACCAGTGCCTGGTTCAATGGCACCACGGTTGTCCCAACCACCGTGACGCCCACGACCCACGTGGAGGATCGCAGCACTCGCTACGCTTACTATAAGGATGGACGTTTATCGACCCGTACGGAGGAGTTTGGCAACCTGGATCGGGTCACCACGAACACCTACGATGGCGCCGGGCGCCTGGTTAAAACCGATGTGGGCGGCCGCGTGACCCGCTACTTCTATGATAAGGATGGTCGGCAGATCGGCATTCTCAATGCCGAAAGCTATTTGACGGAGTCTGTTTACGATAGCGCCGGGCGGCTGACCAGCACGATTCGCTATGGCAAGCAACTGACGGCCACTGACCCCTTTAGCACCTTGCAAGCCAATGCCGTGGCAGCGAACGACAAGCTTGCCAGTTATTATTTTTATGATGCACGAGGCCGCCAGGTCGCAACGGTAGATGAGCAGGGTTTCCTGACGGAAAAGGTGTTCGGGGTCAGCAACCCCGCATCCGGCCAGGTCCAGAATAATCTCCGCTACTACACGACAGCCATTAGCGTCAGCGCCGGGGATACTCTCGACCAGGTCAGGAGTAAGGCCGGTACGGCCATGTTATCTGGCTGGGAGCGGTATGATCGTTATGGTCGGATAGTGAGTGAACTGTCGGCACTCAACCAGGTAACTACCGTTTATTCCTACAGTTCGGTCGGACGCTTGATCTCCAAATCGGTGAGTGCGCAGGAAGGGGCATCGCAGGCCTTTTACCGCTATAACGCCTTCGGTGAAGTGACAGGCGAGGTCAGTGGTGAAGGCGTCGCGATCAATCCTGATTACAATATCGCGATTGACCAGGCCGGCAAGCGCTACCAGTATGACCGTATGGGTCGCCGTGTCGCGGAGTTGGGCCCGGAAGGCCAAAAAACCTTCCTCTACTACGACAAGGACGGCCGCCTGACCCATACCATCAATGCCCTGGGCGAAGTGAGCGTGACTAGCTACAACGCCTTTGACCAGGCGATCAGTGTGCACCTATTAAATGCGCGCATTGATATCAGCGATCTCCCCAACCTGACTGGCGGCACCATCACCAGCACCCTGCTCAGCCGCATCGAGAACGCCAAGTACGATCTTAATGACCGAGTGGTTTCTACCACCTACAACCTGCTCGGCCTGGTCGCCACCAGCACCGATGGCGAGGGCAAGGTCACCCGCAACGAGTACAACCAGTACGGTGAGTTGGTGGATGTATTCTCACCCGCTGGCGCTGGCGCTGGCGCGACCACCCAGCAGCGCTTTACGTACAACAAGCTGAGCCGTCTGATTAGCAGCACACGGGATTACGGCTCCCTCAATATGACCAGTACCCTGGCTTATGATGGCTTCGGGCGGATCGTAAGTGAGAAGGATAACCGTAGCGGTAGTGCAGAAAAAGTCACCGTTTACCTGGACAGCGGGCGTACTATCAAGGTACGCGATGAACTGAGCGAGCGTATTGAAACCACCACCTACGGTGCGTTTGGCCGCGTGGTGTCTGTGGTTGATGCCATGGGCCGCACCACCGCCTACAGTTACAACGACAACGAACGCAGTACCACCGTCACCACTCCCGAAGGCATCGCTATCACCACCTGGAAAGGCATCAGTGGCCAAACCCTGAAGGTGCGTGATGGGAACGGCAATGAAACCCGCTACACCTACAACAAAGATGGCCAGTTACTGACGGTCACCGATGCCACCGGCAAAAAGGTCGACAACGCCTACGACCGCAGTGGCCGCCTGTTTGAAACCCGTGATGGCAACAACAACCTGGTGCGTTTTTTCTATGACGCTGCCAACCGCACTATTGAGAAAGTGGTTGATCCCGACACCGGGCTGAATCTTCGCACCAAATATGAATACGACGGCCAGGGCCAGCAAATCTCGGTCACCGAAGGCGTTGGGGCCGGTGTTGGCATTGAGAAAAAGACCTTTTACCGCTTTGACCGCAATGGGCGTATCAAGCGGGTAATTGTGGATCCTGATGGCATGAAATTGGCCACCGCCTATACCTATGATGACGCGGGTAATACGGTCAGTGTCGGGCGCGGGCGTTTGGTGGGCAGTGCCGTTGTCGCAGACCAGGTAACTGCGTATGAATTCGACGCCCTGGGCCGCAAGACCAAGGAAATTGTCGCGCCGGGAACGCTGAATATTACTACCGGGTACCGCTACGATAAGTCGGGCAACCTTACCCGGGTGATTGACGCCAATGGCAACAGCACCTGGTATGTTTACAACAAGTTCAATGAAAAAACCCACGAGATTAACGCCCTGGGCACGGTTATTCGCTACGAATATAATGCCAGCGGCCGTTTGGTCGGTACGCGCGCCATTCTTAATAAAGTGGCTGCAACCACCCTGGCCACCTGGGGCGATGTAGTCACCAATGTCATCGTCACCGAGGGCACCGCTGACCGCCGCACTTTTTACGTGCGCGACAAGGATGGCCGCGAACGCTTTACGGTGGCAGTAGTCGATGCCAACAAATGGGTAGTGACCGAAAATATTTTCGATGGCAACGGCAATACGGTGGAAACCCGCCGCTATGACAACACATTGCTGGACCAGCCGATTAGCACGGCAATCGGCACTGGCAGTGAAGCCGGCACGGCGATTACAGCAGCGGAGATGATTGCCGCTCTCAAGGGGCTCGGTTACACCGATACCGCCTGGGGCGATGCCAATACCACTCTGGGTAATACGCGCCGCAGCTTTTTCGCCTACGATGCGGCCAATCGTTTGCGTTTCAGTATCGATGCCGAAGGCTTCCTGACCGAGAATGTCTATGACACGGCGGGGAATGTGCGCTTCCAAAAACGCTATGCCACCAAGCCCAACCCACTTAATGGCAACTATTCGGTGAATGCTATTGCTGCCCAGTTGGTCAGCAATGACAGTGCCGACCGCATCACCGAATACCGCTACGATGCCGCCAATCGCGTAGTCGATCAGTTGTCCTCAACGGTGACTATCACTGCCAGTGACAATGTGCCTTACACCGGCAAGATCAAAACCCATATTAACTATAACGCCCTGGGTCAGGTCACTAGCAGGGTAGAGGGGATCATTGAGCGCACGAGTGGAAGTGATATCACTGTAGATCAGCGCACGACCCGCTATGAATACGACAAGGCCGGGCGTCAGATCAAAACTATCCTGGCCGGCTGGTACGACAGCACTGACGGACGCGTTTACCAAAACCAGGAAGGGCAGTCTGACCGCTTCCAGCGTATCACCGAGGTGACCTATGACAACCTGGGTAATGCGGTGCGCAACAAAATCACTACCGGTGCCACAACATTTGTTTATCAGTACAAGGCCTATGATGCGGCAGGACGCGAGGTGTTTGATGTCGACGCGCTGGGGCATGTCACTGGTACCACATACGACAACCAGGGGAATATCAAAACCCAAACGCGCTTCAGCGACGCAATCGTGTTAGCCGCCAAACCGGGGAATGAAAACTGGAGCGCGACTGAAATCGCATCAATCAGCAATACTGATACGGCGAAGCGCACGATTACCCACAACTATGACGCAATTGGTCAAAAGATCGGTACCCTGATGCCGGCCACGGCTAACAATTACGCCTCCGGTGATGCCGGGACGCTGCAAAATCCTGCCGATGCCGCCAACCTCTATTACAGCGGCCAGGGTGAGACAGTTTACGAGTACAACAGCTTTGGTGAACTGGTGTCGCAGCGCGACCGCCTGGATGCAAGCCGTTGGGCGCAGACCAATTACTATTATGATCGCCTGGGGCGCCAGACCCTGGCCGTGCAAGTGGAAAGCTATAATGCCCAGACCGGTTATGTCCTGCTGGGTACCGCGACTGAATATGACGCTCTGGGCAATGTGTCCAAAGTCCGTGAATATGCCAACAAGCGCACCGCCACCACCTTTACTACGGCTACTGTGCCGACGTTTACCACCTCCAATGTGGATCGTGTCCAGACCTTCGCTTACGACGCTCTGGGGCGCACACTTACGGTGACGCGCGACAACCTCAAGTATGTGGAAATGAGTGGCAGCAACTGGTCGGTGGAGAAATCCGGTTCGGCGGTGATGTCCCGCTCCGTCTACAATGCCTTTGGGGAAGTGGTGCGGCAGTACGATGCGCTGGGTGAGGCGGCGCGGGTGGCGGCTAATGAAGCTATCACGGCGACCACCACTAACCACGCAACAGATTACCAGTTCGATTCCCTGGGCAAGGTCACCCAGGTCACCGAAGCGGCACGGCAGATTGCCGGCTCTGCCCTGGACCCTTTCCGCAGCCCCGAGACAGTCCGGGCCACCAGCACCCTGGTTTACGATGTGTTTGGCAATGTGCGGTCAACCACTTACGGCACCAGCAGTCGTCCGGACGAATCCATAATAACCCGCAGTGAATACGACCATGCCGGTAACCAGGTGAAGGTGATCGACGGCCTGGGCAATGCGGTCAACTACCGTGTAGACAGCAATGGCAGGGTTATCACCCAGACCCAGAATGTTTCGGTGACCACCGGCCCGCTGGCCTACAGCCACACGATCAGACGCACTTTTGAATACGATGCAGTGGGGCGCCAGTTGGTTACCCTGGATCACGATGGTGTTAGCAAAACCGGTTCGCGCCAGGTGTATAACGCTTTTGGTGAGGTGGTGCGCAACGAACGTATCTGGGGTGCGGAAAATACGGCTACCAATGACCTGACCGATGCCATTGTTGATCGTTACGAATATGACAATGCCGGGCGTATCAAGCTCAAACAAGGTGGTGATGGTTATACCTATTACTATTACGACCTCAAGGGCAGTATCACCCGTGCGGTCCAGGCCGGTATTGACAACAACACTGCCAATGCACGGATTACAGAAAGCCATTACGACTTGCTTGGCCGTGTGTTGGTGCAGCGCCTGCCTTATTCAACCGGTACTGATACCGGTGCGCGTATTGATCCTTTATTGAAACAGGAGTATGACCGTTGGGGTAATGTGACCAAGCGTACGGATGTTGCTGGCCAGGTTACCGAATTTGCCTACAACCACAATAACCAGGTGGTGCGTGAAACCGGCCCTTCGGTGACGATTTATAATGAGGAAAACAAAGGTTACCAAGCGGCAGTCAATCGCACGCTGAGTTATGACCTGCTCGGTCGGGCGGGAATTGAGACCCACACGGCGTCGGGTGCAATTGATGGTGTGGCACAAGTTGCGCAGAAAAAGAAATACCAATACTTTGACCGCGCGGGCAACATCGCCAAAACAGTAGATGCCACGGGTGTGACAGTGGATTACGCCTACAACATCCATGGCAACAAGGTGGGTATGCGCAATGGTGTGGGCACAGTCACGGTGTATGACTATGACAAAAACGGCCAGTTGCTCCAGCAGTCCCTGTTACGCCAGGCCGATCAGGTAGTTACCTACAATACGCCTACCCCTTATGGGGTGAATATTTCCACCACCAGTACCGAGCGCGCCTACAACAGCACCATGGCGGACCAGACAGCGGGTAAAAAGGTTTCGCTCAATCGCTTCCAGTATGACCAGGCGGGTAACAAATACGCCGAGTTCAATGTTGCCAACCAGGGTGAATACTACCGTTTCAATTCCCTGGGCCAGATGACACGTAAACAGGATATTGGCGGTCGCCAGACCCAGGTTACTTATGATGCGTTGGGGCACAGGACTGGCGAACAAACCTTGCAATCAGTGATGGGATCGGAAACGTACCTTTACGGGTATACCAATACGCCCACTGCCCAGCAAGGCAGTACCCCCAACATGGGCACCCGACAGGTAGAAGTGCGCGACGGTGTGCGGTTTGTTACCGAGTTGCCTTACGGTGCGACTGAATACACTCCGGTTACAGAGAACCGTACCCGGGAAATTATTAGCGGGTACCAGGTCACTACGACTGCCGGGCGGGGCAGTACCGAGATTTGGGCAGACAGGCAAGTGGAGTATGTATATGGCTACACCACTACCAACAGTGCCCAGCGCGGCAGTACCGAGATTTGGGGTACTCGCCAGGTGGAGTACCAGTCTGGTTGGCAGACTGTGTCAACGGTCCCCTATGGTGTAAGTAATTACCAGACGCTTTATGGCACCCGCCAGGTCGAATACATTGACGGGTACTCCACCACCAGCACAGCGCAACGCGGCAGTACCGAAATTTGGGGTACCCGTCAGGTGGAATACATCTATGGTTACACCACCACGGCGACAGCCCAGCGCGGCAGTGAGGCAATCTATGCGGAGCGCCAGGAAACCTACCAATCCGGTACGCAGGTAGTATCGTCACAGCCCTCTGGCACCAACTACACCACGTTGTACGGAACCCGCCAGGTTGAATATATCGATGGTTATACCACCACCAGCACGGCCCAGCGCGGCAGTACCGAGATCTGGGGGACCCGCGATGTGGAATATATCTATGGCTACACGACTACCAGTACGGAACAGCGTGGTAGTACCGCCATCTGGAGTCAGCGCCAGGAACAATACATTTCGCACTACACTACCGGGCCCTACGGTGCGCAGACACCGGTCTATGCTACGCGCACAGTGGACTACATCTCTGGCTACAACACGCCGATGTATGCAATGCGGTCAGAGAACTATTTCACTGGCACTTACAAAACGCCGATCTATCGAACACGCGATGAGCAGTACATAACCGGTTATCAAATCCCGGTCTACAGCACTCGTACGGTTAGCTATATCAAGGAATATAAAACCCCGATCTATGCGACACGGCCGGAAGACTATTTCACCGGCACCTACAAGACGCCAGTGTACAAAATGCGTGATGAGCAGTATGTAACCGGCTACAACATCCCGGTGTATAGCACTCGCGCGGAAAACTACTTTACCGGAACCTACAAAACGCCAATCTATCAGTGGCGTACGGAGAACTATTTTACCGGCACTTACAATACCCCTATTTACGGCAGCGTAACCGAGGCTCACCTTATTGGTTACAACATTCCCAATTACAAAACCGTAAATGAACAATACATCATCGACTACAAAACACCGGTATATGCCCAACGCACTATCTATGTGGATACCTGGGTGGGTACAACCCAGACCTATAGCAATAGTGATTACAAGGTGGACCGTATGGAGCGGCTCACGGTGCAAACAGTGGATGACAACAAAGTGCTGGCGTCGCGTGCCTACGACAACACCTTCACCGACTTTGGTGAGTTGCGCCGTGAACAAAGTGCTGCCAATCCCGCCTCTTTTGTCGAGTACGAGTATCACGAAAATGGTTTGTTAAAGCGCAAGTACGACCAGGAGAATACGGGGGTCAACAAGCAACGGGTAGTCGCGTCCAGCTACAAATACGATATCCGCGGCCTGCGCACAGCAGAAGTCCATACCAATACGGATAACACCATACGCACCAGCTATGGTGTGACCACTACACACGGTACCGACAGCACGATCAGTACCTTCTACAGTTACGATGAAGTGGGCCGTCTCACCAGTGTGCGCTCGCCGGCCAGTAACTTTAATACGGGCCTGGGTAGCGAGCAGACGGTGGCATTGAGCGACCTGAGCTACCGTTACGACGCCTGGGGCAACCGCCGCGCGATTACCGCGCAAATCGGCAGTGATCCGGCTGGCACCCAACTGTTCGCGTATGACGCCGAAGGACGCATCCTGGTGGACAGTATCTATATTGATCCTGCGACCAAAACCCTGGTTGCCGATACGCGCGGCGGTATTGCCTACGAATACGATGGCGCAGGGCGGCTGAAAACCAGCCAGGTATACGGGATGACCACCAGTAACAGCACCCTGTTTAACCAGACGCTCACCAGCTATAACGATATGGGCCTGGTAGAGACGGTATCGAGGGCAACGGTTACCCGTGCAGGCTTGTCTGCCAACCACAAAGCGGCAGGTACAGTAGGTAGCTATACCGAAACCAAGCGCAACATCTACGACCAGCGCGGCTTCGTAACGACGAGTGTGGAAAACAGCCGCAAAACGGTCAGCACCTACCGTGACGATGGCCAATTGCTGACCCAGAATGCATTTGATCACCTGGGGCGCAAAGCGAGTGAGATGGCTTACAAGTACACCGGGAATGGCGAGCTCAGCAGCTACGAGTACAAATACTAC
>JAGKWO010000068.1 GCA_021151835.1 Gammaproteobacteria bacterium | reverse complement strand
GCTTCAGGTGTTAGTGGCCCCCGGCCGTGAAGGTTCAAGTCCTTTCCTGGGCACCAAACATGAAAGCCCCGTTACGAAAGTAACGGGGCTTTTTGTTTTTGAGGTGCATTGAGGCAGAACAACTATCGCCTGATAGCTACCAATGTCTTAGCGAACATACATATAGTTTACCGCTCTACATCCTCATGATCCTCATGCTTTTTAAAGCGACAATTTTTCACAAGCTCTTTTATTCTCGCAATTTTACCCTCCACCTCAATCTTTCACACTATGAAGCTTGTGGAATATACTTTCATGCTTACCAACACTTTTCGCATTTTATTTTTTTGCGTTCTCATATATCGCGCCCCCCGCCCCAACCTACCTGCTGAAAAATTATCATGGGAATAAATTTAAGCTTAAGGTAATGTAAAAGGAATAATGGGAGTATGAATTCGCGTCAAAATCAAAAGGAATATTCAAAACGCAAACGCAGGTTACGTGGTTCAACCGGGTGAAAGTGTAAGCCTTCCTCACCGCCTTCAAGCTCGCCCACTAACCGCGAAGGGTAAAAATAGTCGATATCGTGGTCACGGCTATTAAATATATTGAAAATGTCCAGACCCAGGCTTAATTGTTGCCAACGGTAGCCAATACCTAGATTGACCAGGCTTGTTTTTTCACCTTCCTGTAGACCGTATGAATCCAGTTGGCGCGCGCCAAAATGGCGGAAGCGCAGGCTACCATGAAAACCGGTGTGGGCTGGGGCATAGGCGATGCCGGCACTGGCAACAAAAGGTACTGAGCCATCCACATACTTTCCTTCTTCTTGTGCTTCGGTGAAGCGTGAGCGCGTCCAGGCTAATTCAGTGTCTACACTCCAGCCCTCTGCAAACCAGAAATAACCGGCAAGCTCAATTCCTGAACGCGCAGAGGCGCGGCTCGCTTCGGTGTTGCCAGCGTCCCCAACAAACAATAATTCAGAATCGAGTTGCAAATGCCACAGTGACGCGGAAATATTGTAGCGATCACGATCAAATAGTTTCAGCCCAACCTCTGCACCCTCTGAACGCGACAATAAATCAACGGGCTCGGCGATTTCGCCGGTCATTGGATCAAGCGCGATAGTTGCACCGCGTGCGTCGTTGGAATGAAATCCCTGGCCTACGTTCAAATAGGTTTCAACCGAGTCCGTTAATTGATAGCTCACGCCAGCTTTAATATTAGCCATACCGTCGCCGGCATCACCGGAGTTTTGCACCAGATTACTGTGTACATCCACCGCCAAATAATCGTAGCGCACACCCAGGTTCCCACGAATTTTTTCAGTAAGTTGCAATTCACTTTGTGCAAAAAAAGCAATGGAGGTTTCATCGATTGCATCAGTCCGTGTCGTTCTTATACGCTCACGCGCACGGGTTTTGTACAAGCCTACCTCATCAATTGTATCGTGACGCACTTGCACACCGAACGTATGCGTGACTGGTTTGCCGGCTATTATCCTTGCCAGATTCCGTTTTATTTCGCCACCGATTACCTGGCGATCATCCACTTGCTCAAATTCGTCGCCATTGATGGGGTCATCTAAAAAATAGGTAAAATTGGAAAATAAATTTAATTGTGAATCGATTAGATAGGCATTGATTTTCCACTCGGGACTTTGCCACTGACCCGAAACACTATAGCGGCTCGACTCGCCGCCAACATCTTCATCCAGCGAGCCAAGTCGATTGATGACTTGTTGCTCAACAGCTCGCGAGGGAATTTGATCTGCTGCCATCCATTGGTTGTCATAACCCATCAGGGTTAGTGAAAATGTGCCCTTGGCCATTGCAGTTGAATAACGAACTACGGCATTGGTTTTTTCCACTGCCTCAGTGATGTCTGTCCAGGGCCCGTCGTAGGTTTGTGCTTCGAGTCCCAGTAATAATTGCCCTGACGCGACCATGCTGTGATGCGCAGCGTACACTCGTCGATAATCGAACTCGCCCCCAGTCATTGAAAGCTGGTTTGATGCTAGCGAATTTTTTACCGAAAATTCGGCGGCGCCTGCACCGGAAAAATCCCCTACTTCGGCGTAATAAGGCCCTTTGCGATAGTGAATATCATGAATTAATTCGGGAATAATAAAATTTAAATCGGTGTAGCCCTGCCCATGCCCGTGACTGCGCATATTCACGGGCATTCCATCAATGGTGGTGGAAAAGTCAGTGCCGTGATCAAGGTTAAATCCGCGCAAGAAATATTGGTTGGCCTTGCCCGAACCACTGTGTTGGGTTACCACCATGCCTGGAACGAACTCCAATATTTCCCCGATTCGCAATACCGGGCGATTTTCAATTTCCCGGCTACCCACTACACCTTCGGCAGCCGCAACACTGGTGCCTAATAAGTTCAATTGGTGGCCATACACGATTAGCGTCTCTATCTGAGCGAGTTCGCCCTGGTTGATGACGGCATTGGCCGATGCGGCATCGCTGCATACCGCAGCTCCAAAAAACGCCCCAACAAAAGCACTCACAACAATGCGCTTCATCATTTTTATCCTTAACCAATCCAGCGTTCGATTACCCATTCCAACGCGATTAATGCAACGACTAACGAAATACCGGCCAATGCATACCGTAGGTACCACAATTGATTCCGGAGAAAAATAACTAGCGGCAATAATAACAAAACGACTGTCATTTGACCAATCTCCACACCCAGATTAAAAGCCATCACCGTGAGAAATTGCTGATCTGCCGGCAAACCCAATTCGCCCAAGACACCAGCAAACCCCATCCCATGCAATAAACCAAAAGCAAACGTGAGCCAGCCCAAACGTATGACCACTGGATAAATATTATTAAGTGCAACCAGCATGACCGAGAGTGCAATACCCACCTCCACCCAGCGACTTGAAAAGTGAATGAGGCCCAATGCAGTGGCGGATAGCGTAATCGAATGGGCGAGCGTAAATGCAGTGACTATCCACGTCGTATTGATAATAATTTTTCGTATATCATGATTGGCAACCCAGCGCCCATTGCGTCGAATTAACACGCTAACCAACAGCAGCGATAGTAAAAATAAAATGTGATCCGTACCGATCCAGATATGCACCATGCCTTGATACATAAATTCATAAAAAGTCTTCCAGGGATCACCCGCCGTTACCTTCCATTCAATTTCCCGCTGGCTTTCGCTCAAGACACGGTTGCTGTCCGCGTTATCGCTGCTCAAGGTTAGCAATAATTTGTGTTCGGTATTTTCGTTAAAAAATGCCTGATAATTGACAACGATTGCCCCGGCCAGCGCACATTGCGCGCGCACCGGCACCAGTAGATATGATTCATTAAAATGAGAATCTATCTTCCATTCCTCACCGATGGCTAACGAGCAAGGGGAATCGCTGCGACGAATTTGCAGCTGATTGGACAAATATTCCTGGACCAGGTCAGCGCGCGTTTGTAACTCCCCCCAACGCAAATTGCCATCACCGTTAACATCCACACCGATCGCCTGTTCAAGATCGTATAAGCGAACCTGCCACTCGCCGTTGACCAGGCCCTGCGAATTTACGTGTAGTCTGGCGTAGGCGGTACTGAGTTGGTGTGCAGATACTGGCAGGCAGGCAAAGCACAAGGCGATTAACATGATCAACGAAGGAATGCGCATCATTGGGCCTCCGTTGGAATGTTATTTTTTTCCAGCATTTTTCCTGTGGTGCCCACCAGCTGTTGCGCGCGCATTAATAATTGTTGATCGCCGGGTTCGCGCGCATCCAGCCAATTGCGCTCGGCCCAGTAAAGTGCTTTTTGTGGATCGCTGAACACAGCGAGGTAATACAGGGCGAGATCAGCGGCATGAGCCTGGTCATCGCGCATTTCACGCAAGGCAATACGCTCCTGCAATTGTGTTTGCCATTGACTTTCACCGGCTAATTTTTTTTCGGCAACCACCAGGCGAATGAGTAATGCATCATCGATCTGGGTATTGCGTTTAATAATTTCGGTTACTTTTTCTGACACGAGCTGATTATTATCCAAGGCAATCTGGATATCCGCCCATTGCACCCATACGCTCAGTGTTTTTGGCAGCGAAATTTTTTCCAGGAAATCGCGCGCCTCCGTATATTTTTCCAAACGCACCGCCATATCGGCGAGCATTTGTAAGATCCATAACTGGCGCTCGTCATCCGGCAGACCTTGTGATGCTACAAGTTGTTGTAATTGTGCGTAGCTCTCTGTCAGCGCCTTTTCACCCAGGTGGCTGCGAACTTCCAGGGAGCATGAACTGAGTGTCAGCAGATCGGAATGCGCCAGGAGTTTTAAACAATAGACCTGCGCGGCCGTCGGATTGCCTTGAATTAATTGCAAACGCGCCGCCAGTAAATTCGCGGTTATATGGTTAGGTTCGCGGGTGAAAATATTTTGTAACACATCTTGTGCGAGCACGAATTTATGTTGGTGTTGTAGCACTTGGGCCCAGGCCAATAAAAGCGCAGTATCCTGGATATTATTGCGAATTGCGGGTTTTAGCAGCGCCTCGGTAACCCCGTACAGATAAGCGAAACCCGGTCGCGCCGCTTGTTGTAGGTATTGATTAGCCAATTCGGTTAACCTAGCGACATCCTGTGGTTGCAAATGATTTTGTGTTTGCAAACTTTGTTGCCGGGACGCCGATTTATCCCATACCGCAATCACCTCTTCCGGTGATACAGGAACATAGGGTTTTGCTTGGGCGCACACCACCATACAGTTAAGCACAGTCACTGCCATTAGGTATTTCATGGTTTTACCACCCGCTGCAACGCAGCAACAAAATAGTGTGTTAATTTTGATTTTTTTAAAAAGCCCACTGTCCATAGCGGGCACAAACGATGTCGATTTTTAAGGCATTAACAAATCATCAAACGCAGTTTCTTCGGTGACATCTTGGGTAATCGTACGGCTATCAAGCGATAAGGGTGTGTCTGTCTCAGCTTGTGCAAACGCTTTCCGGGTGTAGGCGCCCATGTTGACCGCCAATAAATCGATGGTGATATTCACCATTGCACTGGGTGATGTCGCTTTTCCATCGGAGACCGTAAACGCAAACTGATCCGTGCCGGTATAATCCGCATTGGGCAAATAACTGAAAGAACCATCCGCTTGTATTGTCAAGGCGCCGTTTTCGGGCTGCGTAGACACAGCAAAACTTAAGGTGTCTTTGTCTGCATCACTGCCCATTAACTTACCTGTCACTGGCGTGTCTGCCTGCGTTGCAACACTTGTTTCCATGGCGATCGGTGGAGTATTGGCTTTGGGCGGTTTCTTTTTGCTATCACCACCGCAAGCGCTCAGGACCATTGCGATACTTAACGGAATTAAGAGCGAAAAAATTTTCATCATTCACCTCCTACTTGGAACCCGGCAATGGATCAGCGAGATAAGGAAAAGTATTTTTCATCATGCTGGCATTGAGTGGTGCACCATCGGTGAAAGGTACATTGCCCACGTTGGCATCGGCGGGTTTACATAAACCCAGGTCAGTATCGACACCGCCGACAGGAATGGGATAACACAAACGCCCCATGACTACACGCAATGCAATATCTACCACATCGTCACCCGGACGACGGCCATTGGGGAAACCGGCAAGGTCGTTACCGGCCACACCAAATGCGGACTGTTGCAACTGCGCCGTCGCCGCGATACCAGTATTCAACCGCAACATTTCCGATGGCGTTACTGTTTTTAATTGGTTAACGCCAGGGAAACCGGTAAGGAAAGCGGTGACCAGGTCCATGCGCGGAAAATTGGTGGGCGCAAGCGTTGGCAGGTTTGCACCCAAGGTGCTGTTCACAGCATCCTTAAATAAAATATTTAACAATTCCGGTAGTGATGGGTGAGTTACGTAATCTGCAAACTGTCCATCATTTTTAGGTTCTGCAACAGAAAAGCGATCCTTGTCCTTTAAGCCGATCACTAATTCATTCACTAATGGATTGCCCAGGCGCGAGACTTGCGTGAGTGCTCCGCCATTCACTTCTGTTTTATTAAATGATGCGTGCGGATTTAAGATACGCGCTTGCGGCAAACTGGCAGTGGTCCAGGTACCTATGACACCATTACCGCTACCGACCAAACAGGACTTCGGAATTTCAAGGGAAATGGCGGTGACATTTTTATACAACAAGTCATCATTTGCAGATGATTGGGTAATCCCGCCAGGAAATCCCTTACCATCACCTGCGCCGGGAGCGCTATCACCTTCCACCGGAACATAATTGACCAAATCAAATGTTTTACCGAGGTTTACAACAAAGGGATCTTTACGTTGGCCAACAAATACTTTGCCGTTAGCGCTGCAGCCGGGAATTGTAATGTCGTAAATAAAACTGTTGGCGTAATCCGCATAGGCAGTTATAGATGCGAAGGTTTTAGTGCCGATAAAATCGAGTGGCTTTTTGAACGTCGCGCCCATACCGGATGCCATTTGCACATCGGCGCGCGCACCAGTTTTGCGATCACCCGTGCGCAATTTTATAGAGTAACTCTCATTAAAGTTGACAGCAGACATATCGCTTGCAGATACACCGCCAACATTTTTTAGAGGTACTGCAACCGAACGGTTGTTAGCTTCCGGCCCTACGGTTAATTTCACGCCTTCACCACCTGCAAGTGCCTGGCTAAAGCGAAATTCAAACGTGAGGTCTTCCACCGCATCACCGGTATTATCCACATGGATGCTATACACCGCGTGTGGATCCATCGCAAAATAATTCGGCCCACCATAGGCGTCTTGCAGGGGAATGTAATTGGCAATCAGGGTGACATAATCACCACGCCCTGGCTCATAACTGTTAAAGGCGTAAAAATCCGTTGAATCCAACGCAGGGGACCGCGTGATATTGGGTGCTTCGCGGTGACTCGATGCAATACTGTGGGCGGCAAGCAAACTTGCGCAGAGGGTGCCGATAACGGCAGATAAATGGCTGTGCTTCATCGTTGACTCCTGGTTTAAGTGACTGACACAACACTTAACGGCTCAACGTGATTTTTGGATTCACTTTTTTTTAATTATTTCTAATTTTTAATTTGCAGCGGGTCACGAAAAAAAGACCCGCCATTTGCGGGTCTGTATGATGGTTTTCAGGTTGAAAAAATGAATTACATAGCCACCAATTCTGCGGTGTAGAGCACGGTTGTCGGTTGACCAGTCGGCGATCCGCCCAGCGGTTCCAGGCTCACCGCGAGCGCCGCGACTTGCAACTGATCAAACAATACCGAACGTGGCAGGCTCAGCTTGCCCTGCTTGGGCAAGATCCCCAGTGAAATGGGTGGGCGACCATCAGCAGCAACCATCCACAATTCGTAATCCTGGTTATCGAGAGGTTTGAATTTATCCGTAGCCGTTACCAGCAATTGGTCTTCATGCAATTCGATCAACCACAACGCCTGGGCTTTTTCACTTTGTACCACGGCAACTTGCCCTGGCATCAAGGGTTCGGCCGGTTGCAGATTAACCAGCAATACGGCCAGCAAAATTGCCGCAGCGGCAGATAAACCCGCGAACCATTGCAATGCCCGTGGTTTGCGTTGCGGCAAACGGGTAACAACATTTGCAGAATCACTATTAGCGGGCTGACTGAAACCCAACCGGGCTTGGATGCGCTCCCATACTTCGGGGGCGGGCTGTACGGCGGGCAACGCACCACCCAATTCGTTCAGCCGGCTTTCCCAGCGCCAAAGGCTATGGCGCAGGCTGTTATGTTGCATCAGCAAGCGTTGGTAACGAACCCGAGCCTGGCCCTGCAAACTCCCCAATACATATTCAGAAGAAAGGGCATTTTGACGTTCTTCAGTAAGGTAATTCATGATTCAAGGCACCTTTTTAAACGTTCCAGACCACGGCGAATCCAGGTTTTGATGGTTCCCAAGGGGGTTGCCATCTGCTCGCAAACTTCCATGTGGGTAAGCCCGCGGAAATAAGCCAGCTCTATCGCGTTGCGTTGCGCATCCTCCAATCGATCCATACAGCGATCTATGCGCACCCGGTCGCGCTGTTCATACAACTCCCGCTCGGGGGTTTGATCATCTTCCGCCTCCTCCAGAAGTTCATCGCCGGTTTCGCGACGACTTTTAGCGGCGCGCAACATATCCAACGCGCGATAGCGAACAATACTGATCATCCAGGTCAACACCGTGCCTTTTTCCTGTTGATAATCACCTGCGTTATGCCAGATACGCACATAGGCCTCTTGTACCGCCTCCTCCGCCAGGTCGCGCCGACGCAGCATTTGCAGGCTGATTGCATACAACTGTCCCGCCGTTTGGCGATATAAATTCGCAAATGCCTGCCGGTCGCCCTGCGCCGTAGCGCTGAGCAGGTGCAAAAAATCGTAATTCGATTCCATGATGATGTGCTCTTGTTATTGATTGGTTGTTCTGAACCCCCCTGTACTCCGACAGAATTGGGCCGATTCGATGGCTATACGGCCCAATGTGAAATTTGGATTCAACTTTTTGGCTAACTGAGCTTAGCAGGTTGTTGAAATACGCTTGCTTGAGCGAATCCCTATCGATACTTAACCACCCCTCCCTGTGCTGCCATCAGACATATTTACTTTACGCGTGGCCCAACATGCGGGGCACCTATAAGGATCTCAACTAGGGGGGGGCATTCAACAAAACAGGCATTGTTGTAACGACGAAGGCGGCAATTGCCGCCTTCGTCGTGCAAAGAAACCCTGGCTCATGCCACGACAAAATACGAAAAACCAAACAATAATTATCTCAAAGCGCGGCGACACTGTTTTGTAACAACTCTCTCGATGCGTTCCAACGCCCTGTAGTCACCAAAAAATTTTTCAAAACCTTCCCGCGCCACTTTCAGGGACGACAACAAACCTTCCGCTGTCTCTGTGAACAGCCCCCTTACATAGCGAGGACTAACACCGCATTCGCGGGCCAGTATTTCCCAATGAGTAGCTGTCACCAGGCTTGGGTTTCTCTCTCCTCCCACGGAAAATGCAAGGTTCTCGTCTATTCGTTCTATTGCGCGGGTGCAGATCAAATCGTAAAAAGGCGCTAGCCTAATTCCTCCCCCTGGCAAGTAGAGCAACGACAAATTCTTTGCATGTCCATCAGAGTTACCCGCCAATACATTAAAAATCTGCCAGCGCAAAAGCTTATCCAGGTCTACTGCTGGATTGCTCGATTCATCGGCCACTAACTTGTAGCAATCTGCGAACGACGCCCCACCATTTTCCTGATATTTTTTTTGGTGGCCATAGCCTAGTGCCTGGCAAAAATCCTCCTGGTGATAGCGAATGATTTGGGTTTGATCTTTAACCTCGCGGTCATAACGCGCTATGCGCGCAAACGGGGCGCCGCCTGCGTAATGGAGAGTTATATCTACGACCTCCAGGCCAATAGAGGAAGCCAGATAAGTGGTAAAGGTTTCGTACGCCGGTAAATGCCGGTAATCCCCTACCTCAAACTTGAGTATGTGGCTTGATGGTGATTCGTTTTGCGGCAACCAGTAATTGCCCTGTTTCAACAGGACGGGGCATTTGCTTTGCGCTCCGGCCAATGACAATCGCGGCCGGTCTTTCCCTTTCCATGAAACGGGCTGCCCTTTGCGCTTAACAAGGTTTACCAGTTCTTCGTCGGTGAGTTGGTAATATCTGTACTCGATTGAAGGAACCTGTTCTGTACTCAGTACCGACAAGGCTCCCGCACACTCTCCCCCTATAGCGCGCAGCAAGTCAAAATCCGTATCGCTGATTTTTAAATCACGGACGATTTGATTCCGCGCACCACCTTCCGGTAATAGGTTGGCAAAAAATCGATGCGCCAGACCTTCCTCCGGCGAATACTCATCCACTTGCAAGGGTAAGGTCATCGATAGTTGGAAACTTCCTGCGGATTCCAGCCATTCCTCAGCATAGTTAAATCCCATCTGCCCCATTGCGTTGCGCCATAAGTGCCCTACGAGGGACTGACCACACCATACATTCAGACTGTCTGGATCAATCATGCTCGCCGTCCTCACCTGTGCCCTTTGTGATAGCCAAGTGCTTAACATTAACAACAGGTTTTGATGCCCCATACCTAACCGAAGAAGTGTGCTTTGACTGCCTTGGTTGGATAACCACCTCTAAACCCATAGTGCGTAATGCCTGAAGCACCTTGCCTATCTCGGCAGTGTCCTTACCCCGCTCAAACTCCGACAGAAACTTGGTACTCAGGTTGCCCAAACCCGATATGCGCTCTAACGTAAGGTCGAGATTCTTCCTGTGCGCACGCGCGAGCTGACCCAGCTCGGTAGCGGAACGCACTACCCCATAGTTGATTTCTTCAGTCATAGACACCCCCACGATTTTTACCGCTCGGTAAAAAATACCTCCTAAAGGTCAGCCTAGCAATCAATTTTTACCGCTCGGTAAAAATTTTGCATTTGCCGGTCAGGTAAGAGTGGTTTTATACCGCACGGTAAAAATCAACGACGCAGGAGGGAGACCCTGGAATCACTAAACCCACTGAAATAACAAACTCAATTTACCCCAAAATTATTAGGCCATTCAGTAGTGGGAATCACCTTCACCTCGCACCGACTCTTCACCCTGTTCGAATCCCTATCGAGCACTTTCACTACCATCCCAGTGCTGCCATCCGGCATATTTACGCGCGATCCGACATGGGGATAACCCGCAAGGATCATGACCTGGGGTGCATCTGACAAAGTGTCTTCTGATAAAAACGGCGTAGGCGGAGGGCTCATATAGCCGGGGTAAGTGTGCCGTTGAGGATCGGTAAAATCCTGCCCCTGTTTATGGATTGGCGGGGCCTGGTAGGGATGGTTTACAGCCTCCTTGCGCCCCATTTCGGTTTGGTAAGCTTGCTTACCCATTCCACTGGGCCGAACACCGTCAGTATTCCGGTAATCCGTGGTGCCCGTGTTATCCATATGGAGGTCTTTGTAAGTGCCGCCTTGGTCTATGCGGAAATCGATGGTATCTGGCCTGGCAATACCCATAGGCCCCTTCACTGGATTATTATTTATTTGCGTAAACGGCCTTCCATTGTTCGTGGCAACTTTCTCCACCTCGTTAAAACGCCAGCTTGAAATCCCCCCATTTGCCTTGGTTGAATCGCTTTCATCGGTATAAGTCCGGCTGTCATTATCAAACGTCTTGTTTGGGTTATCGGTACTTATTTGATTTTGTTTCAATTCAAACGGGTGCCCACGAACCCTGTCAGTGGCAGAGGGAATACCGGCATAGTTGGTATCGCTTCTGGTAATAGGATCAAGGTAGGTACTGTCGTGTGTAGGTTGGATATGCATACCAAGGTTTAATCCTCCCTGGTTCATTACCAGGGACGGTGAATTCGGGTTACCAAATGTCAGCGGCGTCACCGTTGGGGGAGCCTGGAATTGGTTTTGATGCAACACATACTCTTGCCCAAATGTTGACGGGTCCTGTGTTTGCGCCCAATGATGGCCCTGCCCCGAAGGCGGCATCATTGCATTTGGTATTTTATGTGCGCCCGGCGCCTTCTCGGATATCTGTGAAGAGGATGGCTGGTAGATATTGGTAAAACGAACATCCTGCGCAAATTCATGCCCTTGTTGCAATTGCTGGGGCGATACAGGTTGTTTCAACGGCGCTGGAACACTATTGCTTGGAACCTGACCGGCCATCATTTTCAGGTAATTTACAAAATGCTGGTCGTTTTCAAAAAGGTAAATAGTATTCCTGTCATCATTTAAGGAAACAAACTCGTTGTATATGCCGTTCGTTTGGAGGAACGAAACAATATTCGGTGGAGTTCCATTGGTGCGCGGTAAGGCATTGGTACCGATAGTCACGGCTCGTTGTACAACGCCGCCCTTCTCTTTGCGCTGCACAGGCTTGGCCGCCATCATCGCCGCTGTCTGTTTTTGTGCACTTGCTTGCGCACTATTATCCATTGCAGCTTGCGCCACCTTCAGTTGTTTAACGTGCGGGCTTGATTCCATAACAGACTGCAACTTTTTCTGGGCCACCGCATCCGAACGCGCATCCTCAAAGGATGCCTCCAATAATGTCTTCGACTGCGGCTCGACAGTGTTGGATTGATTTGCCTTATCTGCTGGGGATGGCGCATTTGCTTTCATCAAGACACCCGATTTTATGAAAACTCTATGTAACCTATCGCGCCGCGCTGGCGCCTTAAATCCACTTGCATGAACAACATTTCTATTCTTGGGATCGCTATTTTTTAACCGGCCTCGGACCAAGCCTTTTTTCAGAGCGAGGGGCTTCATTGAGGATTTTGTCGCCAAGGTAGCCACGGGCGCAAATTTGCCGAATGCCTTTCAAGCCTTCACGCGCTTGTGGCCCAATGATCAACGCATGGGTGCCGGGAGCGCCATTGGCTTCCCTGAAAGTCTCATAGCTATATTTTGTTCCCGCTTCATCGATTTCCACTTCGGTCGTCTTATCAGGAAAAATCAGAACCTTCCCCATCTTATTTATCGCGCTGATTGCAGCATCTTTATCTACCCCTACCGGATAGCCTGAAGTGTGTTGCAGTATATAAATTAAAAAAGCGCCCAGGTCTTCGTCTCCATTTACCATCTCGATCAACTCTACATTGGCGATACGGAATTTCAACACATCGCGAGGCTCTTTACCGTTCTCTCCGAACTCATCACGAATACCTTCGGCAGCGCGATCCCCGTGACCGGTCACCGTATAAAACCCCTGCCCGAGCTCGCCCTTGCTAGAACCATGGGTCGTATCTATACGCTCCGTCATCCACTTGGCTTTTTTGGATACATGGGCTAACTCCGTATGGGTAGCTGGGTCCAGCGCTCCCCTGTCCGCTATATCCCAAGCCGTCAAGCGGCCATCTCCTTGTGCTGATTTCGTGCCAGCCAATTTTCTGGTCGGGTAATCCTCATCCATCAGCGTCAGTGGATGATCGGTTGCCCCATCCAACATCAGCCGCAATTGCAATTTGGTTTCAGCGTAGGTTTCACGAACATTATTCCATACGATTTCCGTCGCTGAATTTGCATGATCGGTAAAAAACTTCAGCAGCACATCTTCCCCTTCGGCCTTTAATTGCGTTTTGGTTTTACTAATCCATTGGCGAAGTTTTTTAGCCTTATCGGTTTTGGTGGTGAAATAACCTTGTACTATCCCCTCGGTGTGCAAAGAGGTATCCATAGATTTTGCCTGCAGGGTTTGAGCTTCAGTTGAAAGAGCCTTCGCCCCCATTACATCCGCCTCATGCTCCAACCCCACATCATCATTCACCGGCACGCCCGTTTTCATTTGCAGGGTGGGCTTTACCCGGCCCTGCGCCTGCTGCACCACATGCCATGCCTCGTGGGGCAAATGTTTTTCCTGGCCGGGGGCTACGTGGATATCACTACCCTGTGCAAACGCATGGGCATTTAATTGGGCGGGTTGG
>JAGKWO010000111.1 GCA_021151835.1 Gammaproteobacteria bacterium | reverse complement strand
TGAATTTTTCATGATTCGATCCTTCTGAAAATAATGGAATGGAAACAACTTGTCTGGCCAGGTTCCTGCCCTGTGACCAGGTAAATTCAGTATGCGATGGTCCCCAAATAAACGCCGTGAAATAACACCTGTGCTCCAGTGACTTTTTGCCGCGAGGATTTTCATTGCGAAACCCTCAAGTCATGGATGACTTGAGGGAGCTACAGGGATGTATTCATGCGTTTTCGAAATGAATATACCATCGGCAAACGATGTGCGAAGTGATTAAAAGGTAAAATTATTTTGTAGAAGGAGAACGCACACAGGCGTAAAGCAGGCCAGCACCTACCAGCAGCAATACCAACAGCACGCCACCATGGGACGACCCGGAACTCAAAACAAATAAAACCTGCAGGGTTTTCGCATCTGGTGCGGCGCTTTTCGCTGCGGCGGTCGAACAAGATTCCTCCGCTGTACAACCGGACGCCGTCAAAGGAGCTTCCAAGACTTCCCTGCCCTTACCTCCTCCCTGATGAAGCCCCACATCCTTGTGCAAGATCGCGCTTTGGGCAACCGCCGGAGTGCCCGCATCCATCGACATCCCGTCAATAGCTGCAGCCCCTGCATGAATCGCCAATGAAAAAGTAATTAACGCGCAGACGATGAGAGAGTGAGAAATCATTCGCGCAACTCCTTTTTCAACCATGACTAAACGCTGGATCTATGTCCTTTACATATCACACCGGAGGTGACGCCAATCAACCCACCAATGCCCGATACGGGGGCCAGCATAGCGGCACCTTGAACAACGGAAACCAATCCGCTCGCGTATCCTTGCAGACGCCCTGCTACTGTTGGTTAAGATAAATGATGGGGGATTTGAATGCTGTGCGGTTTTAGCGAAGGGAGGTGTGAAATATTCACGCGTGTAAAAAAGCCGGCGCGGGGCCGGCTTATAAATTCAATCCTCCGTTCCAATTGGCAAACCTCATCACTCAGTTATCAGAATTACAAAAGCAATGTTATATTGGCATTCAGCATCACAATAAACGTAACCATATTCATATTCGCCAATTAATTACCCCACTGAAAAAACATTAAATTTCATCCATGAAGATTATTTGTACTTAATCATTGGGAGGAACCACTCTAATTGGCGGATCAATCTCCTTGTCACCAACTTTTATCCCATAATCAAAAACAAGTGCGTTATTTCGCTTAAACTCTTCCATAAATTGTGGCTGCTGAAAAATATCTTGTGGGATTTCAATTACAACAACTCCCTTCTTTGATACGTTATCTATCTTTCTGTTGGGCGTTTTTCTATTCTTGAATATAATACTGAATTCATCAGGTCCAGCATAAAGCACCTTATGACCTGGGTTAACAACAACCTCTTTTACCGTTTCTTGCGGAACACCATCAGCTGATAAATAAATACCAACCACTGCAGTCTTTGTTCCAGGCAATACTGAACCGACTTCCTTTGAACATTTAACAGAAGAACATCCAGCAAAAAACATCGTCAACATAATCAGACTACTTTTTAAAGCGTACATATCACTCTCCTAATCAATTAGTTAAAGCCTTTATAAATCGATCTGTTTTTAAGATAGAAAGCGTGGGATCGGCCAGAATAAAATTCATTGAATATCCCTGCCTTTCCATACTTCTAGCGTACTTAACAATGGATCCATAATCGTTGTCAATAATAGATACTCGCAAGCTCGCATAAATAAAATAAATATCGTTAGGATCAAGTTCATCCACATCAGCAAGAATTTTTTTTGCCGCCACAACATCGCCCATTGCGGCAATTGACCTAGCCATAAAACAATATGGCCTTAAAATCCTGTCATTTTTCTTCAACTCCTCTTTGGCAATATTCAATGCCCTTTGATATAAGAAAAAAGATCTTTCTTCTCCATTTGGAGTCATAGAATAAACATCAGCAAGATTAACTAGCCACTCATAATTTAACGGCTCAAGCGATACTGCCCGCTCAAACATAAACACCGCCCTTTCATAGTCCCCTGAATAAAAATACATATTTCCTGCGTTACCGTATATCAAACCACTTGGCTCAATGACTAGGGCCTTCTCAAAATAATACGCAGCACTTTCAAAATCATTTATGTATAAATAAGCTGCAGCTAGGTTATTTAAAATAAATGTATTTTCTTGCAATATTTTTAAAGCTTTTTGGTAAACCAAAATAGCCTCTCTATATCTTTTCTGGTGCATTAAAAAAAAACCATACTGGTCATAGACGCGCCAATTTTTTTTATCTAAGAAAATTGCATTTTCATACATTGCCTCTGCCACATCTATATCACCATTTAAGGCATGCGAAGTTGCCAGATGAAGCATTACAGATATATCTTTGCTATCTAGGCTCAATGCCTTTTTCATAGAAGCTATTGCTTCTGCATACCGTCCTTGCTCTCGATAAACTAAACCTAGAGCCAAATAGGCTTTAGGAGAAAAATTATCTAATTCTAACGATTTCTTACATTGCGTTTCTGCAAGGCTTAACCACTCCAACGATGAGCTTATATTAAATAACCGATAGTAAGCTTTACAAATACCCGAAAATGCCAAAGAAAACTTAGAATCGTGAACCAATGCAGTATTGAAATATGTAATAGCTTCGTCTGCACTCTCTTTTGATGCAGGCTTATTTAAATACTCCAACCCCTTCAAATAGAAATCATAAGCCGTAATGTCATTCGTTAACCGTAACGGCGCAGGCCGAAAATTTTGCAATTTGAATTCATCCGCAAGGTAACGTGCGATTTCACCCACCAAGCGATCCTGCAAAATGAAAATATCCTGGTAGGTTCCATCTAACTTGCCACCAGCGATTTGCACATTATCTTTGCGGCGAAACAAACGATAGGCGATGCGGAGGTTGTCGCCGAGTTTTTGGACGCTGCCTTCTAAAAGTATTGGGGCGTGAATGCCTTCTTTGGCGTCGACGATATATACATCGCGCATATCCGCGAGTTGTGAGCGGACGGCTTCGGTGATTCCGGCGGAGAAGTAGTCGGCATCGCCTTTTTCATCCATCAGGTTTTTG
>JAGKWO010000019.1 GCA_021151835.1 Gammaproteobacteria bacterium | reverse complement strand
AGCGGTGGCGGTACTCAAACCCGTCAAGCCAAGTTCTACGAGTGGAACCCACACTTCAGCGAAGTGGCTTTCGTTCAGGCATGGCGCACAGCCATGATCTCTGCTGGCTTCCCAAGCACTATCGGTATGTTGGTAGACACTGGTCGTAACGGTTGGGGTGGTGCAAGCCGTCCAACTGCACAATCCACTTCAACTGTGTTGGATACTTTCGTAGATCAATCACGTCTTGATCGTCGTACCCATCGTGGTAACTGGTGTAACCAACGCGGTGGTATCGGTGAGCGTCCACGTGTGGCTCCTGTTGCCGGTGTGGATGCATATGTATGGGTGAAACCGCCAGGTGAATCTGATGGCGCTGCATCAAAAGAGTTGTCTTACGACCCACAAGATCCAGCTAAAGGTTTCGACCGTATGTGTGACCCAACTTACAACTACAACCCAGGTAGCGGTTCCAACGTAGACACTGGCGCAATGGCTGGTGCGCCTGTTGCTGGTCGTTGGTTCAAAGAAGGTTTGCAAGTGTTGATCAACAACGCTTACCCACCTTTGGAATAAGGTTGAATGAGTGAGAGTGAGCCCAGGACAGGCATTTGGAGAGATGCCTTGGTCACGGACGACTGCTTTGTGAATTGAAGTCAGATAGAAAAACTTTTCACGCTCACACTTTTTATCTGATTTCGCGTGTTACCCCTGAAACAACTGTGACTTTTCCGGCCCTCACTTTGTGATGGCCGGATTTTTATTGTCAGGAGTATCGATTTTTAAATTCATAACGATTGTTTTCAATGGGCCATTTTTTTGCGCGAGTGATTCATTGAAAAAAATCTAACAACACAGCGGGCTTTTTTGAGTTTTGATCAATGCCTAAGGTTATTCAGGTCAACACACCGGGATTTGTACGATTCACGGAACCGAATCATCTATAACAACAATTTTTCTACTACCAGTCCAGGAGACTATGACCATGCAATCTGCGTTTATGAAAAAAACGCTGGCTGTTGCAGCGGTTGTCAGTGCCGGTTTTTTTGCACAACAATCACTCGCGCAATCAGCGAATTGTAGTTACAGCATTAGCAATGAATGGAATACCGGCGCGACTGCCGCTATTACCATCACTAACACCAGTACCAGGGCAATTAATGGTTGGACTGTGGGTTGGCAATACACGACTAACCGTTTATCCAGCTCATGGAATGCCAATGTCAGCGGCAGCAATCCTTACACGGCCAGCAATATAAGTTGGAATGGCACTATCCAGCCTGGCCAGAGTGTGCAGTTCGGTTTTCAAGTGGATAAGCGTGGTGGCAGTGCCGAGCGTCCGACAATTACCGGCAACGTGTGCGGTGGTGTTGCCTCATCCAGTGTTTCCTCTACGCCAGTAAGCAGTGTGAGAAGCTCTTCGTCAATTGCGGTTAGCAGTAGCTCGGTTTTATCGAGTGCGATAAGCGCTCAGCAATGTAATTGGTACGGCACGCTTTATCCATTGTGCGCAACTACCCAAAGCGGTTGGGGCTATGAGAACAACAGAAGTTGTATTTCCCGTTCAACCTGTGCCGCACAACCTGCGCCATGGGGAATTGTGGGTGGCAGCAGCTCGCAAATTGTATCGAGCAGCAGCCGTTCAAGTTCATCGGTGATTGTATCCTCTGTTCGCTCATCGTCGATTCCTTCATCGTCATCTATTGTTTCTTCATCAGTAGTGTCTTCATCGATAGCATCTTCATCGATAATTTCTTCATCAGTAATTTCATCATCGGTGCCTTCATCGGCCGTTCCATCGTCCCGTTCATCATCGGTAGTGTCTTCCAGCAGCGTGCGTTCTTCCAGCTCTGTTAGTTCGGCAATTGCCAATAACATTGCGGTGAATGGCGATGTAGAGAACGGCACTACCAATTGGGGCACACGCGGCGATGCAACCATTGTGCGCAGCACTGCTGATCGCTATGCGGGCAATGCCAGTTTATTTGTCAGTGGAAGAACTGCTTATTGGCACGGTGCAACCTTTAATGTCGGCGCCTTGACTGCGGGTAATACCTATGAGGTAGCGGCGTGGGTAAAACTGGCTCCGGGAGAATTACCGGAAACTGTCAAAATCACCGGTAAACTGGTTGATGATGCCGATACCGCCACCTACAACGAATACACCGAAATTGCGAGTGCGCAAGTCAGTGCTGATGGTTGGACATTGTTGCGTGGTACTTACACCCCAAGTGGTACTACACCGTTTGAGTCATTTATTGTTGAGTCAGTGGATGGTTCAGTGAATGTCAGTTTCTTCGTCGATAATTTCTCCGTTGCCGGTGAAGTGGATGAAGAGCCTGAAGTGCCTGTAGGCACCGGTCTTTCCAGCTTGGTTGATTTCCCCATCGGGGTTGCTGTTGCCGCGGGAAGTGGTGCTGCAGATATCTTCACCAACACCGCTCGCCAAAATATTGTGCGTGAAGATTTCAGCCAAATCGTTGCCGAAAATATTATGAAAATGAGCTACATGTATTCCGGTAGCAATTTCTCCTTTACCAATGCGGATCGTCTTGCCAATTGGGCGGCGAGCAATGGTAAATCGCTGCATGGTCATGCGCTGGTATGGCACCCGAGCTATCAATTGCCAAGCTGGGCCACTGATAGCAATGCCAATTTCCGTCGCGATTTCGAGCGTCACATTGATACAGTTGCAGCGCATTTTGCCGGTAAAGTAAAAAGCTGGGACGTGGTAAATGAAGCGCTGTTTGATGCAGCGGATGATGATGGTCGTGGTTCTGCCAATGGTTATCGCCAATCCGTATTTTATCGCCAATATGCCGGCCCTGGTTTTATCGATGAAGCCTTCCGTCGCGCTCGCGCTGCAGATCCAGCGGCCGAATTGTATTACAACGATTTCAACACCGAAGAAAATGGAACCAAAACCACAGCGCTGGTAAATCTCGTACAACGTTTATTAACTAACGGTGTGCCGATTGACGGTGTTGGTTTCCAAATGCACGTGATGAATGACTATCCGTCTATCGCCAATATTCGTGCGTCTTTGCAAAAAGTTGTTGATCTGAGCCCAACGCTCAAAATCAAAATTTCTGAATTGGATGTGCGCCTGAATAATCCGTATGACGGCAATTCCAATAACGATTACAAAAATCGCAGCGATTGTGCAACCTCATGTGCTGGTCTTGATCGCCAAAAAGCGCGCTACAAGGAAATCATCCAGGCTTATCTGGATATAGTTCCTCCGGCACGTCGTGGCGGTGTAGTGGTATGGGGAATTGCAGATCCGGATAGCTGGTTCTACACCCACCAAAACTTGCCGGATTGGCCGTTGCTGTTCAATGACAGCTTGCAGAAAAAACCTGCTTACCAAGGTGTTGCAGAAGCACTGAGTACTGTGCCGCGTTCAAGTTCAAGTGCAACCTCACGTAGCTCAAGCAGCGTGGTAGTTTCAAGTTCACGCAGCAGCTCCAGCAGCGCGGTGGTTCCATCAAGCAGCAGTGTGGTGACTTCCACCCCAATCTCCTCAAGCAGCGCGGTGGTGATCTCCAGTTCTGCTCCCTCCAGCAGCAGTGTAGTGACTTCAAGCTCTCGCTCGTCAAGCAGTGCAGTGGTGGTGTCCAGTTCGCGTTCAAGCATCAGCTCAAGTGTTAATTCAAGCATCGTTCGCCTGGATAACCCATTCGTTGACGCCCGCTGGTATATCGACCCAATCTGGTCTGCTAAAGCGCAAGCTGAAACCGGCGGTTCAAAAATTGCCGGCTACAACACGGCGGTGTGGATGGATCGTATTGGCGCTATCGCCCCAACCGATGGCAGCTTCGGTCTGCGTGATCATCTGGATGCCGCCCTGGCCCAAAATGCAAACGTAATCCAGGTTGTTGTCTATGACTTACCAAACCGCGATTGCCATGCGCTCGCGTCAAATGGTGAGTTAAAACAAACTGCCGAAGGTAGTGCGCGTTATCGCACTGAGTACGTTGATGTGCTTGCAAGCATCTTCTCAGATCCAAAATACGCATCGCTGCGCATCATCGCGATCATTGAGCCGGACTCTTTGCCAAACCTCGTGACCAACCTGAGTACTCCGGCATGTCAGGAAGCGACCGACGCAACCTACGGTTATGTAGCGAACACGCGCTATACACTGAGCAAGTTGTACCCGATTACCAACGTATACAGCTATGTGGATATTGGCCACTCTGGCTGGTTGGGTTGGACCGACAACTTCGGCAAGGCAGTCACGTTAATTGGTAATGCAATCAAAGGTGCAACCGGTGGCGTTAACTCAATCGCCGGTTTTGTATCTAACACCTCAGGTTATACCCCACTGTACGAACCATTCCTGGATTCATTGGCAAACGGCACATTCGGTACCGGTGGCGGTACCCAAACCCGCCAGGCCAAGTTCTATGAATGGAACCCGCATTTCAGCGAAGTTTCTTTCGTGCAAGCGTGGCGTACCGCAATGATCTCTGCCGGTTTCCCAAGCACTATCGGTATGTTGGTGGATACATCGCGCAACGGCTGGGGTGGTCCAAATCGCCCGACAGCAGTGTCTACCAGTACGGTGCTTGATACGTTCATTGACCAATCGCGCATTGACCGTCGTGCACATCGTGGTAACTGGTGTAACCAGCCAGGTGGAGTGGGTGAGCGTCCGCAAACCGCTCCTGTCGCCGGTGTTGATGCTTACGTATGGGTGAAACCGCCAGGTGAGTCGGATGGCGCGGCGTCAAAAGAACTGTCTTATGACCCGCAAGATCCAGCGAAAGGCTTTGACCGTAACTGCGATCCAACTTACATCAATGCCGCAGGAACCACGACCGGATCACTGGCCAATGCACCTGTTGCTGGCCGCTGGTTCAAAGAAGGCTTCCAGATATTGTTGAATAATGCTTATCCGCCATTGCAATAATTAGTAAAAACCTTCCGGCCTTGCGCCGGAAGTTTTTTGTTGCTGTGGTTCAAACGATAAAAATTATAAAAACAACAATAAGTGAAATTGTTATGTTTTCGAAAAATCCCGCATGAAAATGCGGGATTTTTTTTGCTAAAAATGCCATTCTTCCGCGCAGTCAAATTTTAATCCTTCAATAAAATGTGCCGGTGGTGATTGCATATCCACCACCAGGTACAAAGTTTGCGTTTGACGCAGCTTGAATCGCTTGATGCGAATGTTGTACAGAACCGCCGTTTTACATCGCCATATTATTGGGTGCCGCGACGCCGGGGTTACAACGTTGTGCAGTTATTCCCCGAGAATGGTACAACTGGTAGAAGTGCAGGGCGCCTGGCTGGTTTGGCAATAACCAATCGGCTTCCGGCACCACAACCCTGATCGGTGATCTGGAGTTTGTCAGCAGCGGAAAATCAGCAAACACCTTTTACGGTTTTGTTGCGGATGACTGGAACGGTGTGACGTCGTCGACTGATGTTACTGTTGCGCCGCCTTATACCTGGCGTCCTTGAATGTGAAAGGATGAAACTCCCGGCGCATAACCGGGAGTTTTTGTTTTGATTTCCACCGAAACACTGGCGATACTGGCGGCCTGTGCTATCTGTTTATTGGCGACGTATTAACGGGTAAATTGTTAATGGGTAATTCTTAACTGGATGTTTTAATAATAAATAGAGAGGTAAGTCATTATGCCAATCACCAATGAACTGGTTGCGGAAATGCAAATTCTGCGCATGTTCGCTGCCGACAGCCATCAGTCCGGCGTTAAAGTTCATTCGGACGCAGCCCCTGAATTGATTGCTGCCACCCGGCGCCTGTATGAAAAACAATTGATTACCCAGGTGGACGGTGGTTATCCGACTTCACTGGGATACGAATGTGCGCAACATTTGCAGCAGTTATTGCATATCCTGAATACTAAACCGTTATTGTAATTGTTAAGTTCAGCTAGTGACTTTTGCGAATGACAATGAGAGCATTCGCTGCCCCGTTTTGTGGGCAATAAATATATAAAAACAGATCTATGAGAGAGCAAATATGTCCCGATTTCGCGCTTCTTTATTAAGGAAATTGTTCATTATGTTTGTCCCTCTCGCATTGTCGGCGCATGCCGACGTGGAAAGAATCATTTTGGATAATGGAACTGTCGCCGTTGAAATAACGCCTGATATTGGCGGGCGATTATTGTCGGCCCATTTATCCGGGCAACCCAACTTTTTAAAAACCGGTGCTGCCGTTATTACAGAGCCCAATCCCCTGGTTACCCCGGAAGCCAATAACATTGGTTATTTTGGGCACGAAATCTGGGTCGGCCCGCAAAGCCAATGGTGGACCCAGCAACTGCTCAATGATGAGCGCCGCGCGCGAAAAGCAATCTGGCCACCGGATCCATTTTTAATCCTGGCAAAAAATAAAACCGTAGAAAAAACCGCGCAGCAAGTCATATTGCACAGTCCCAATAGTCCGATTTCCGGCGTTGCGATTAAAAAAACCTACACATTGGTAAATGGCAAATCAAATCAAATCCAACTGGATGTTGAGGCCACCAATATTCGCGATACCAGCGTAGCCTGGGATATCTGGTTCAACACCCGCGTGCCCCACAGCGCCTATGTGTATGTTCCTGTTGCCCATGAAAATGATGCGCGCATCGAACATTTTTCCGATGCTACCTACGATGGTTTAACGCATAACTTCAGCGACGGAATTTTTGCGCTGGAAAATTCCAATTCCGCACAAAAGCAGGGGCGCAAAGGCAAAATATTTATCCAGCCTTCACAGGGGTGGATGGCAGCGTTTCGCGCCAGTCAGTTATTTATTATTCAATTTAATTTGCAACCGAAAGACGCAATACACCCCGAACAAGGGCAAATAGAACTCTATCAGGAGTTTTTAAATGCTGAACCAGCGGAAGGTTTATTGGAGCTGGAAGTGCACGCCCCTTACAAAACACTACCACCCGGGGTGAGCATGAGCGCAACAGAAACCTGGACCTTGTTACCCTATGATGGACCAGCAACCCGTGCTGCGCACATTGCATTTCTCAAGCAGTTAAAACTGCATTGATTTTAATTTCCCTTCGTAACGACCCGAGTTTGGTTCGGGTCGCTTTTCCTGTTTGATCCTTTCTTTCCTGCATTTTTTTAAAGCCAGTAGCAGCATGGAACTGGCAGATATATCCAACAATAAAGATGAGCCGGGCGCGGTGTAAAACCGGGGATGCCATCTGTTAGTTACAGAAAAAGTGATTGAGTCACAGTATTTACACGGATTTGGTGGTCATAGGTCTAGTCGATACATTCGTCACATTGAGTTTCCAGGCGTTTGTGATTATTGTGCGGCTCCAATCAATACCAGCCTGACTGGTAAAGCTGATTAGCTACGGATACAAGCGTGTTTATGACCAGGAACCTGAATCACATGTGGAAAAAATTTTTACCCAACAGTGCAATATTATTTTTTTGTGGCCTTGGCACTCAAGCATACGCCGATGAATTCAAGCACGAATTGCAATTTGGCCTGGGTGTTGGGGGGCAGTACTTGCCACATTATCGCGGCTCGGATGAAACCCATGTAAAAGTATTGCCGATCCCGGTAGTGGAATACCGTGGCAGGATTTTTAAATCGGATCGCGATGGCACGCGCGCAGAATTTTCCCTCGCTGAGCGCATTGAATTTAATGTCAGTGCGGATTTAGCACTTAATGATGGTGCAGACGATAATCGCTTGCGCGAAGGTATGCCGGAGCTTGAGTCCGAATTCCAGTTGGGCCCGTCTATCAATATTGATTTAACCGGCCACGGTTTCAATCGCGGTTTGATTTTGCGATTGCCGGTCAGGCCTGCATTTGCTGTGGGTAGTGATTTTGAGTATATCGGTTATACCGCCAACCCCATGCTGACCTGGGTGCAGCCAAAGGTATTCGACAAATGGCGATTAACGCTGGATGCCGGCGTGCTGTATGGTTCGCACGATTACCACGAACATTATTATAATGTTGCACCGGAATATGTAACGGCGACCCGGGCAGAATACACAGCGAACGATGGTTTTAGCGGCACTTTTACTGAGTTAAGTATCGCGTCAAGGGAAGGAAACCTGGTGTATGGTGTCAGTTTTCGCTATGACAATTTGCGCGATGCAGTTTTCTATTCCAGCCCTTTAGTTGCAACAGGCGATTACTGGAGTGTGTCATTTGGTGTGGGCTGGTTATTTAAACATTGGACCTGGATCGAAACGCTGTAACCGAGACGTAATTTATTATTTTCAAATTAATATTAACGCGTGCAGCAACAATCAGTAGTAGCTATGCAAGCAGTAGTAATCGTGCAAGCAGTAGTCGCCATGCAAGTTTTCTATGCTGGTTAGAGCGGCGATTGGGCGGCTAACACGGAAAGCTTTTCAATGGCATTTTTAACTTGCGTTTCCAGATCATCCAATAAACTTCCGCACGCATTGTCTTCGTCATTGTTTTTTGTTTGTTCGATTAACACCAGGATATTTTTTTCTGCTTCGATGCGTTGTTGCAGCAACGTATGGGTGTAATCATCCGAAACAGCAGCGCCGATATGATGCAGCAACATTGCGCTATCTTCCTTATCCGGGTCAGGCATAGCAGGTAAGTCGCCCAGTGCGCGGATTTGGTTTTCCAATGCGGGAATAAACTGTTCGCGGGTATCGGCAATCTGTTTTAAATCTTGCGCCATTCTTTCGGCGGCGATTATCCGGGTAGCATCGCGAAAATGATCTACCGATTCACGGCAAGCAACCAAAAGTTCGTTCAGCGATACTTCAAGGTCCGATAATAAACGAAACATAGGTAAACTCCTTCATGTTGGTTGCGCCTGATTAATGGTCAGGCATCGTTATCTGCCGCACAAATAACTTCCAGCGCTTGGGGAATGACTTTAAAAACCGCCGGGGTTTGGCTGATGTGCTCCCCATCTGCATGGATTTCAAGGGGTGGTGCTGTGATAATTTCAATTTCCTTCCCGGAAAGGGTAAACGTTTTACGTATTTGCTTATGTTTACCAAAGCGCAATAACGGAGCGCAGGTCAACAATTGCCAGAAAGTTAACGGATAAAGGCTGTATAAACGCAACAAGCCATCATCAATTTCGGAGTCTTCATCAATAATATTTCCACCGCCGTAATAGCGGCCACTACCAACTGCCAGCTGGATGGATCGCAGGCGATGGTGTTGCTCGCCGGTTTTAATCGTCAAATAAAATTTTTTCTGGTTTTTGAACGCCGCAAAAATCGCCTTGAGGTAGCTGAATACGCCCCAGCGCTTTTTAAGGTCAGGTGTTAACTCTTCAGTCACTTTGACGCCCAGGCCGATGTGGGCAACGTTAAAAAAATATTTCCCATTGACTACACCAAGATTGGTTTTGCAATAATTGTTTTCATAAATAATTTTGAATGCATCATCAATATCAGTAGGGATACCGAGTGAGCGAGCCAAATCATTTGCTGTACCCAACGGCAAAATACCAAGGCGCAGTTTAAAGCGATACAGCGCCGATAACGCCGAGTTAATGGTGCCGTCCCCGCCGCCCACAATAACCAGTTGGATATCGTTATGCAGTTCCTCAATCAATTGTGCAGCAGTGTTGGATTCATCAATGTTTTTTACAATAACCTCGGTACCGGCATTACGTAATAACTCAATACCCTCCTGGATATCGGTGTCGCTACCATTGCGGCTGTGGGGATTAATTAACAATAATGCTTTTGCAGGCACTGTCACCGCTATTGCTCCTGTAAGGCAATCAATTTCTATTTAATTACTTTGTTCCGGGATGTTTGCGTTGCAGCCAGCGCGCTAATAACCAGCAAGCCAATGCCCAGGCCGCGCCTGCAGTCCACCCGGCCAATACATCCGTAGGCCAATGTACCCCGAGGTAAATGCGGCTAATACCTACCAGCAAGGTAATAAATGTGCAAAAGAGTAAAATAAATATTTTGATACGCTTGCGCCGTTGATTTGATGCAAGTAGCGCTCCCATTGTTAAATAGGTACTGGCTGAGAGCATGGAATGGCCGCTGGGAAAACTGGCGGTATAGATAACCGTATGGTGGGGAACAAGGTCGGGGCGATCGCGATCAATTGTTTCTTTTAAAGTGCTGCTGAGCGCGAGTGAGCCCAGCATCGCTATCAGCACAACCAGGGCAAGGATTTGTTTTTTATCCAATAATAAATACCCCAGCACGGCGAGCGATAACAGGATTAGCACCGCATTGCCACCCAGTGCGGTAATATCGCGCCCGACTTCTTCCACCCATCGCGGACCCAGTGGATCACTCAGGTCAGCGGGGTTCCGCATGGATAATAATAAATAGCGATCAAATTCGTGTGGCGTATCCTGCAATGCCAATTGGGTGAGCAGTACAAATATCAAAAGCGATGCAAAGATTGCAAAAATTGCAAGCAGTACCGGCAGCTCCCTTTTCCATAACCAATCCCAGCTTGAGACCAGCCAGCTTTTGGCCACTTGACTGTCTGTTGAGAGTTGATTGATTTCCTTGTTATCTGCAGTTGTTTTCATAGTTTGTTGGCACTCCCCGGTTCATTACCACCAGGCTTCGAAACGTATTTATTACCGCTCACTGGTGGCATTAGTAAATAAGAGCAAGTTGCGAGCCAAGGCGATCAGGCCGGGATTTAATTAGCTCTTTATATACGCCTTATATACATCAGATAGGCACTGCAGTGACGTGAGAGCCAGTGGGACGCGGGTAAGCGTTGTGGAGCCTGCTAGTTTTTGTAAACAACATATAACGAAAAAATTACACATTTATTCTTGTCAGTCATCTGTCCTTCCTAACAAACTAGCCATAATAAAAAATAACGAAAGAGCCGCCACTATCATTAATAACAGGCAAGGGGGTTAACAAGGGATGCATTCCATTTCAAGAAATATTCACTCACCATCCATTGTAGTTTTCTGCGTTTTTTTATTCGCAAGCCAAACGGTCTGCGCGCGTGATATTGGCTTGTCCCAAATGCTGTTCGGCGGCGGTATTGCTGTTCCGGTTATTCTTGCGTTATCCATTCTCGCTCTATCGGTGTCTATCGAACGATTGGTTCGGTTCCGTGAAAAATTTATCGCACCGCCAGGCTTGGCCGAGCGTGTGCGCCATTTATGGCGTGCGGGAGAGTACGCTGAAATCCATACGCTGCTGGCAAAAGAAAATAGTACCTTGGCGCGCGCGATTGATTTTATGGTGCTCCATCGGGAGCAAAGTTTTGCCACCGTGAACAATGGCGTCAGTGATATTGCCTCCCTGGAGCTGCGCTACCACCAACAAAAAGCTTACGCCCTGGCGATAGTGGCAACGGTCGCGCCCATTGTGGGCTTGCTGGGGACCGTGCTTGAAATGATTGATGCATTTGAAGCGATTGCCTTTGCTGATGGAATGGAAAATCCGGCATTACTGGCGGGAGGCATTTCAATGGCATTGATCAATACGGCGGCTGGCTTGAGTGTCGCGTTACCGGCATTGGGGATGCATCATTTCTTTAAAAATCGTGCTGCGTTTTTAGGGTTAAATCTTGAAAAACAAATTAATCAATTACTTAATGAGTGGTTTATGCCGGTTGTTACAACCGCACCACATTTAAAGGTGGTTGAGCATGCGCATTAATCTCGGTGATGATGAGCAGCCTGAAATAGGGTTGATTGCATTAATTGATTGTATTTTCTTCCTGCTCATGTTTTTTATGGTCGCCACCTCATTCAAGAAAGCTGACGAACAGAAAAAAATTAAAGAACTACCTATTTCATTGCCCGCCGCTGCAGCAAGTCTGGAACGCAGTGATGCAATTGAGCCGCCGCTGGTTATCGGCATTGATAAAGAGGGAAATTTTTATTTTGGCGGGGTTCAAAAAACGACCCAACAATTACACGATGCGCTAAAACGTGAAGCAGAAAAAGATAACAAACGTCTGGTGCGGGTTGAAGGTGATAGAAATACTCGCTACAACAATATTGTTCATGTCCTTGATCTGTGCGAGATGGAAGGATTTACCAATATCGCTATGCGCACACGGAATTAATAATGCCTGCGTACATCCAACATGAAACTGGCCTGGTAGCGTTCATTCGTCGTTATCCATGGTTGTTTTTGTCGTTGATTATTCACGTTATCATTATTGTTGCTATTGCCGATCACAACGCGGAAACCTTAAAAATCCGCCAGCATAAACAATATGAACAACAAAAGGAAAAAGTCAGCTCATCAATGCAAAAAGCAAAGCAAGTGGAGATAACCCAGCGAGCTGACAATATTGATAAAATAAAATCACTTATGGAAAAAAGTGTTAAACCCGCTATCCCCAAAGCAAATACTGAAAAGCAACATCAAAAAAATTCTACAATAAAAACACCGGAAGCATTGCTTGCTGAAGCGCAAAAATCCATGGAGGAAATAAAAAAAATTGTTGATATTGCGAGGAGTGAAGAACTTTCCAGAATATTGAACATATCTAAAGAGGAAGCGCTTGAGCGCGTACAGAAAGAAAATTTGAAAAAGGAAACCCGAAAGCAGGCTGCCAGAGAGCAACAGAAAGATAAAAGCAACTCGTCACCTGAAGAAGCAGCAAAATCAATCCAAAAGCTTGAGCAGGAAGCCCATGCCATTTTAAGTCAACGCCAAAAACAACTGGATAAAATGAATTTTAATAGGGGTGATAGGGATGGTGTTGGCCGAAGTGGAAATGGTCTACAAACGGATGGCGGTACTGATACAGGCCAGGCATTGGAGGCAATTAACTTATTTTTGAGTAAATCCAGCTACGAAATGCCAAAATCCAGTTTCGTTAATATTGATTTTATTCCTGCTGCCGAAGGTACTGCCCATAAAAAGGCGGGCCGCGTTATTGGCGCTGGCGGCGAATATGCAGAGCGCATTTATCTCAATAGCTGGTATTTGATTGGGCCTTTCGCCGGGTTTGCAGGCGAGAAATTATTTGATAACCCATCCTATCCACCAGAGCAACTGGTAGACCTTGATGCGGAATATTTTGGCAAAGATGATCGGGTGTTAACCTGGCAATATTTCAACACCAACCGTTATCCATTGATCCCGCCTGACCCGGCAGAGGATGCGGTTTACTATGGCTATACCGAAATCAAAATCGATAAAGCCACCGATGTGTGGTTATGGGTTGGCGCTGATGATGATATTAAAATCTGGTTGAACGATAACCTGGTCTGGGTTGGCGGGTATTCAAAACAATGGTTTTTTGATGAAATTTACGTTCGTCGCCAGCAATACCTTTCACAATGGAATTTGAGCGAAGATAAAATCAGGATTCATCTCAACGCCGGCCGCAATAAAATTCTGTTTAAACTCTCCAATGGGCCAAATGCTGCGGCCATCAATGGTTATTTTGCATCCCTGGTGTTAACAAAATAGTAAATGATTTTGTCAGTGTGTATGAGCGCAATCCATTAGCGTGATTTGCTCCACCTGTATTCCGTTTCCGGCTTCGTTTCTATATCCACCAAATAAGTGTTATCCAGGGAAATGCCGGGCAGCTTTTTATCCGTGTGTATCACAGGTTTTTTAATCGCCGGTACGGAAAAAAAGCGGTTGGGATTTTTACCCCGGGCAGTTTTTACAGTAAATCCCTGCGCTTTGGGCAAGGGTGCATAAGTGCGCAAACGCAAATTGCCACCCAGCCGCGAAACGATTTTTAATTCAATAATGTCACCTTTATCCCAACGCATATCCACAACGAAACCGCCGCGCATTACCAACCCTTTTACTTCGCCGGTTGGCCATGCTTGCGGCAGGGCCGGTAGAAGGTGTATTGCACCGTCATGGCTTTGCGCGAGCATTTCGGCGATACCCGCCGTAAAACCAAAGTTGCCATCGATTTGGAACGGAGGGTGCGCATCAAATAAGTTGGGGTAGGTGCCGCCGTCCTGGGATATCTGGTCGGTATTCAATGATGCCGGTTTTATTTGCTCGCGAATTAATTTCAACGCGCGGTCACCATCGAGCATGCGCGCCCAGAAATTAATTTTCCAATTCATCGACCAACCGGTGGAGGGATCGCCCCGTTGTTCCAGTGTCACCCGCGCAGCGTTAAATAATGCCGGTGTGCGCAACGGCGATATTTGATTGCCGGGGTACAATCCGTATAAATGGGAAATATGGCGATGTGCATCTAGCGGATTATCCCAATCGTCCTGCCACTCTTGTAATTGATGATACTGCCCGATTTGCATGGGCGGTAATTGATCAATAATCTTTTGCCAGCGTTTCAGTAATGAGGTGTCCTCACCAAGGATTTTCGCTGCCGCACGGGTATTGGTGAACAAATCAAACATCAGCTGATTATCCATAGTTACGCCGGATGCGATTTTTTTACCCGTAGCAGCGGGTTCATTTTCCGGCGACATGGAAGGCGATACGACGAGCCAGCCGGTGCGTGGGTCTTTTACCAAAAAATCTTCAAAAAATTCACACGCGCTTTTCATAATCGGAAAAACGCTGCGCAGGTAATTTTTATCGCCGGTGTATAAATATTTTTGCCACAAATGTTGTACTAACCAGGCATTGCTGGTTGGCCATGCGCCCCAGGACCAATCAACACCACCGCTAATACGCCAGATATCCGTATTATGGTGAGCCATCCAGCCACGGGCTCCGTACATTTCCCTCGCGCTTTGCTGGCCGGTTTGGGCGAGATCACGAATTAATTGGATAAAAGGCTCTTCCAATTCACCCAGGTTAGTGACTTGTGCCGGCCAATAATTCATTTCAGCATTGATATTGATGGTGTATTTACTATCCCACGCCGGGTCCTGCCGATGATTCCATATTCCTTGCAAATTGGCAGTTTGGGTCCCGGGTTGCGAAGAAGAAATTAATAAATAACGGCCAAACTGGAAATAAAGGCTCACTAATTGCGGATCATTGCGTTTGGCAAATTCGCGAATGCGTTGATCGGTGGGTTCAATAGCAAATTCAGTCGTACCCAAATCCAGCGATGTGCGTGCAAAATAATTTTTATAGAAATGGCTATGCGCCGTTAAGCGATCAGCAAAGGCGGCATTGGTTGCATTAAATTTTTTGCTGGCGCTATTGATTGTATCTTCGGCGCGCGCACGGGCATTTGCGCTTATATCCTGATAATTCACAAAGTTAGTTGCCATCGCAACCAGAATCACAGCGCTGGATGCATTAGTCACTTCCAGAGTGTTTTCACGCACATTCAGTTTTCCATCATGGCTGGCCAGCGTGGCCACACTGGCGAGCTGGACTTGCCCTTTAATACCTTCGTGATCGCGCGAACGGCCTTGCATCAGCAAGCTGGCAGCTGCTGCATTTGCTGTAACGGAAAATTTATCGGGATGCGTGAATGCGATACTGAAATTCAATGCATTGGCGCGATCTGCACTCAGCCGAATGGCAATGACCTGATCGATAAAGGAGCTGAATATTTCACGCTGATAAGTCACACCATTTACTGTATAGGAGGTGCGTGCAATTGCATTGGTAATATCCAGCTCACGATAATAATTGCCGGCATTTTTGTGCGCGGGAAAATTAATCAACAAATTTCCCGCAGTCTGGTAAGGCATTCCATTAGCGCCCTGGCTGGTAATTGTTTTTTCCGCCAGGTCAGACGCTTCTGCGTGTTTGCCTTCATTAATCAGTTGGCGAATCTCCGGCAACGCTTTGCGCGCGGCAAAGTTCAAATTATTGTGCGGCCCGCCGGCCCAAAAAGTATCCTCGTTCAACTGCAGGTTTTCCTGCGTAATACCGCCATACACCATCGCGCCTAAACGACCGTTACCAATAGGAAGGGCTTCTTCCCATTGGGTTGCCGGCTTATCGAACCAGAGTTTCAAGGGTTCCGCGTTTGCATTAGTCACGCTACTCAACGAAAACAGCAAAACCGACGTGAAAAGAATGATGGCGTTCTTCAGCTGCATAGGGATAATCCTTGGTTTTTATTTTGGCTACTGCAATGTGCACACTGTGCCAATCATAGCTGATATGAATGTTATGTAAGATTAATAAGTGCAAAAAAGAGGCGTTTTGCCGTGTATTGCAAAAATGGCCTCGCGGGTCGGGCGGCGCCGCCCGAGTATCTGCTGCTCGCCGGTTGCTATATGAATACAATCAGTGTCATTGGTTTTACTATTTTATTTGTACCCAACGTAGATAGTTTTTACACTAACGAAAAATTCTTTAACTGCAGGTCCTGAAAAATAACTCGCGCAATAAAAACGGAGGTGAGCTAATGAAATTTATTTGTTTATGCTATTACGATCCGGATATCGCTAATGCGCTCTCGCCGGGCGAGATGGAGGCGCTTTCCGCAGCTTGCCAGCCGCATTATGAGGCGTGGGAAAAAACCGGTAAATTGGCGGTGTTGGGCGGTTTATCTGATCCGCAAGCATGGAAGACTATCCGCCCCACAGACACATCGAATAACACACATAGCCAGCCAATTATTTCAAATGGGCCTTATCTTCCGAGCCGCGAGCGTATTGGTGCATTCTTTTTTGTGGAAGCTCAGGACATCAACGAGGCGGTGGAAATTGCAGCGAAGCATCCCAGCGCTCATACCGGAAGATTTTTGGGCGGTGGTATTGAGGTTTGTGTGTGTGAATCGTTTCAATTACAAACATTCGCTACGTGAGAGGTTGGCGCATTGAAATCGGATATTATTTTTTCCGCAACGATTAAAAAACGCGGCATAAATCCTTACGTACCTGTCAGCGAGGAATTGGCGACCCAAGTGAAAGAAAACTGGCGCAAGCCGCTTCCTGTGTTGGTGCAAGTCAACAATAAACCTGAGCCACCCTGGCATATCAATATGATGCCCGCTGGCGATGGCAATTTTTATTTGTATTTGAGTGGTGAAGTGCTCAAAGCGTCCAACACAAAAGTGGGAAGTGTGGTGGAAATCAAATTGCAATTTGACGCAAATTATAAACCGGGGCCGACCCACCCAATGCCCGTTTGGTTTAGTGAAGCCCTGGCGCAAAATCAACCTGCCAAACAGCGCTGGGATGAACTTACGCCAAGCCTGCAAAAAGAAATATTGCGTTACCTGGATCGTTTGAAATCAGTTGAAGCACAAAACCGTAACACACAACAGGCCATACATGTTTTATCGGGCGGCAAAGGGCGATTTTTGGCGAGGTCCTGGAATGAATAGCACGCCTGTGGCTAATAAAAAGGTTGGGGTTCGCAAGCTCAGGCTGCGCGCCCCAACCAACAAATCTACATCGATGACTGCTTCTTAAAGTGCCCGTCAATCCTGTCAATCACCCGCGCAATACCATTAATCGCCCACTGTGGTAATTTCACGTGTTCGTTAATTTCATCAAATAACACTTCCAACAAATGTACCTGACAATACAGCTGATAAATTGCATCGTCGTCTGTTTTGTTCGGCAACGGTCTGGTGACTACGGTGAGGAATTTGCCTTCAGGCGAATGGATTACCAATCGGGATTGTTGGAAAAATGTGTATTGGGATTGATCGAGTTTAATAATGCAGGAAGCAGGTGAAGCAGGAGGAGAAGTAGCATTATCCATAAAAAAATCTCGCAGTTTGGTTGTGTGGCATTCGCTCCCCACGAGATCAGAAATCATGGGGGCGACTGAACGGGGTTCTGACCACCGGTCCAAACCACACCGGCCCACCCGAAGGTGGCCCCGCCCAGCCGCCATAACAACAGGCAAAGCTATGCGAGGACACTAAAACTTGCGTTCTAGTGCCGGTTTGGACGCGGGGGTCAGAGTCCCGACTACGGGATTTACCGCAGCGCGGGCAGGTTAGGCGATGAGGGTAGGGTTGTCAACGCGGGGCAGTAATCGGCTGTAATTTATACTGGTGTAAAGTGTCGCTATGGTAATTGCTGATCGTTTCGTAATATTCCTATTAGGAAGGAATATTCCGCCTTTCACGCTGGTAACAATCGGACTCAAAATGCTCAAACGATTGTAATGCAAGCGATTTTGGGAAATGGTATAAAAGCGGTTTGTAAATTTAGGCGGAAATTTTTCGGGTGTGAAATAGGGAAATTTTCCGTCTAATAATATTGTTAGGCTATAAACATCAGATAAATATCAAACCAAGGAGTGTTAAAATGAGTCAAATTATAGAAGAGCTATTTTTTGAAAAGTTACCAGTGGATTTATTCAGGCACGGAACTACCACTAGCCCGCAACTGAACAAGCCAAGAACTATGCCTCCTCGCCAGTTAGGCGAAGTGCATGATCTTAAAATATTCAAAAAAGACGGGATGGAATGGGTAGACGCTGACTCTGGTGGAATATCGCTATTTAATAAGCCAAATCCAAGGTTCGGAAATCGCTGGTGGAAATTAACTAAAGGAACAAAAATTCCCGTAGGCCTCAGAGTTAGCAGAGACAAAGGCATGAATCATGTTACTGGCCAAATTCACTACACAATTCGTCCTTTACATAATATGCCGTTATCCTCATTCATACAAAAATTAGAGCAATTAGCTTCTGTTGCAATACCCGAATTTGAAATATCACAGCGCAAGGTTTAAAAATGGAACTATCTCAAAAAGAAAAAATTATTTCTTTAGCTGCATTAAATAAGTATATGGAGTATTTGGAAGGTCAGCTTCAATCAGAGGAAATTTCTGAAGAAGAACAGTCTGAAATAGCAAATGACGCTTCGCTTTTAGAAATACTTATTTACAAAGTAGAGCAAGAAATAAAAGCCTAACAAAGTTCTGCAACCCGCGCACTACGTGCGCTGGACAGTTTGTAAGTCGCGGCAAGGTATGCAAAATATATACATTGATCGTGCGGTTGTTACAGCCATCCAAGATTAAACCAGCGCTAACAAAGCAATCAAACGGATGGATTTTTAAGTTGCATTTTTGCCATTCCGCTTCGCTCCATTTTATGGCAAAAGTGCAACTTAAAAACCACCGTTTATTGCGGCATTAGGCAAGGCAAAAATGGAGCAGGTATGGAGAATAAAATTAGCCATTGGTTTGAAGACACTTTTTGGGTTGAAGCGCTAGAAAAGTATTATAAAGTTAGATGGAGGCCAAAAAGCAATAACCTTGGATTTTGCTTTTATTGAAGAGTTTATTTTTAGTGATAAAACGCCAGCTTATAAATTAATGGACGCTATGCGTTCCGTGTATGAACTTGAAGGTGATCACGGATGTCGCGGGGCACCAAGGTTAATATTGGCTTTGCTTTCTATTTTGCAAGACGCTAAAGAAGCTCGAAAATGAAACCCATAGAAAATTATACTTCTAAAGTATTAAATATAACTTCACATGAGTTAGATTATCGAGAAAAAACATGGTTGCAAATATTGCAACAATTAGAGAAATATCTTGATCTACCGAATGATGAACTACTTACTTTAAAGAGACAATGTTTCATTGAAATTGACCAGCTAATTGAAATAGCAAGAAGTGCTGGAAAATCTCCTTTTGTGTTGGAACAAGAAAAAGTAGAGGAGCAAAATAAAGAAATTAGCCGAATAAGAGATGTTGAAAATAATGAGTTTATTATTGGTTTTGAGGAATTTAATAAATATATTGCTCCAATTATAAAAAAAGTTAAATTTTTCCCAGACTTAGCCGGAAAGACCTTTCTTGGCAAGTCCATTTTGGAGAAAATATATCAATCCACATCTTCCGAATATTACGAATCAAGCGAAGCTGCGGGAGAATTATTAGGATTTTGTGATGCACTTGCAGTACAAGGGTTCAGTAAAGTTCTTAAAAACAATTTAGAAATTATTTTTAGATCACGTGCCCTTAACTATGATTCAGTTAAGGCCATAGGCCATCGAAATATATGTAAAGTATGTACTAATCTTGATGGTTATCTTCCAGTAGAGTCCCTTTGGATAGCCTATATGCTAAATGCTCCATTGTTTCCGCATGCAATACCATCAGACGATGAAGCAAGATGGTGTCCCGGCCCCACTTTATTGATCGCTCCTAATGACCCTTTTGGATTAAGGTGAATATGCCTAACAAGTCAATGCATCGGACAGTTTTTAAGTCGCAGTTTTATGGTTTTGCTGCGCAAAGGTATCCCATAAAACCACAACTTAAAAACTGCCGCTGAACTCGGCGTTAAGCAGCTGAAGGAAATATAGAGTTTTATGGAAACTATAATTGGAATTGCTGGTACGATTATCGGAGTAATTTTAGGTGGCGTTATTTCTTGGCTTCATAACAAGGACCAACGCAATCATGAGGCTGCAAAGGAAAGGCGGCAGCTTTTACTGTCAAAATACGAAGCTTTACACGAGCTGCTATCTAGCGTTCAAGGGTGTGTATACGACCTTCTTATGCAGTTACTTTCTGAAGCAGCCTATGACGTTTCATTTGATGCTGGAAAAATTAGAAATAAAATGCCAATGAATCAAGTAAAGATGATCATCGACTTTTATATTCCTGAATTGAAAGAAGACCTTGAGTATTTAAACAAGCAAACTGTTTCACTATATCAAATTGTTGGAAAATCTGTGCTTACGGAAAATAAAGCAAAAGCATATAAAGCGGAATTGGCTGTTGCCGCAAATGAGTTGTCAGTCGTTATTGCTAAAACAGTATCTTCAATGAAAGAAAAACTAGCAAAATGCACAAATAATACGCTTAAAAATTTTTAACAAATCAATCAAAAGGATGGTTTTTAAGTTACATTTTTGCCATTCCGCTTGGCTCCATTTTATGGCAACAGTGCAACTTAAAAACCACCTTTTGTCGCGACATTAAGCAGGTAATGAGCCCGAATGAATAAACCGCTACATGCGAGCATTGCACTTTTCTGCCTTTATGGAATTCTTGTTTCATTCATCTATGGCAATAAATTTTTAATTCTGCCTGCAACCTTTGGTGTATTCGCTTTTCTTGCTGAATTTAAAGGTGGTGTTTTTGTAACGCTTTTAAAAATCCTTGCAGCATTAAATACTTTGGGTTTTACAATAATTATATTTTTCCATTATTGGTTTGAGCCAAAAATAGCTGCGGCAGGTAGTGAGGCATATGCCTTTTATGAGGCGGCTGAAGAAAAGAGGTTTACTCTCGCTTGCGTAATTCCGTTAGTCTTTTTCTTATATATTCTAATTTTGTTGCTTCATAGAAAAAAGCAAGCTTAACAAAGTGGTCAAACACCGTTCCGCTTCGCTACACTGGACAGAATTTAAGTCGCGGCTTTGTGGTTTTGCTGCGCAAAAGTAATCCACAAAACTACGATTTACAAACTGCCGTCGTATGCGGCGTTATAGAAAAATAGGAGTCCCAATGGAATTTCCAAATGATGCTGATGGGGACGCGCTTAGACGCATGATGCAATCTGGCTTCGACTTTACTAAAGAAACGGATGTCGATTTCAATATTGATTTTGACCACTGGCCGGTTTCAGAAACTGAATACAATTACATCAAGGGACTTTACCCGGATTGTAAGTTTTATGAATCTGAAGGTAATGGCTACGCTTGTTTTCAAATGCGCGGTCTCGTGACCTACAAGTTTGTAACATCAATACAAAAAATGGTTACTGATGAAGTTAGAAAGGTTGGCGGAGTTTGTGAATCTTGGGGTGTATTGCAAAGCTAAACAAATCGCGACAGGCTCGCAAACTTCGTTTGCTGGATGTATTGTAAGTCGCGCATTTAGCGAATCGCTGCGTGAAGTTTATGGTACATGCACAACTTACAATGCGCCCCTGCGCTCAACGTTATGTTTCAATAGGAATGTCGAAATGCCCAACGATGATCTAGGTAAAGAAGCTACTATAAAAATTCCTGTTGGTCATTTGTTAGCTGTGTGGGGCATTCTGTCTGAAAAACTTTCCAGTTCTCCCGCAAACGAAGCATTTACGGAAGAAGAAAAAAGGGCGATTTGGGGGCTAGAAGATCTCTGTGAAAAGGAGCTTATAAATCAGGGCTATTTTTCTCTCCCTGAAAATGAGTGGAATCAGCTAATGGTTAAAGCATCGGAATTTGTTAAAACTATATCAATTGACTATTTAGATTAAATCTAATTGAGTATGCTCGGAAACCATAACAAATCGTTGCGGCACTGCTCCGGCACTTTATACCTACGCTGGACAGTTTTTAAGTCGCGGTTTTGTGGTTTTGCTTCGCAAAAAGTTTCCAAAAAGCCACTACTTACAAACTGCCCGTTGAACTTAGCGTTAAATTTGGAAAGTAAAAATGGATGAGCAAGATCGGAAAGCGTTGGAAGATATTGAAAAGTTTGGTTGCCACGTTCTGAATGTAATGGAAGGTGAAGGGCAGCCATGCTTTTCATATTCCATTGGTATAGAAAAAACACTAAACCAACCTGAATTAATAATAGTTGGGCTAAAGCGCGAACTGTCACACTCTATAATAAATAACTATCGCCAAAGGTTGGCTGCCGGTGAAATTTTTATTCCCGGGGTGTTTTATTCGGATTTCATCGAAAGTTTTGACGTTACCTTCATTGAAATGGACAAAAAACATTACAAAGAATACCTTGGTTGGGGGCTCTGGCTTTACTCGGGTAATAACTTTACAGCTTACCAACTAATTTGGCCTACCACGGCTGGCATTTGGCCGTGGAACGAAAACAAATCAGAATATTATGTTTGGGCACAACCAATTCTCAATTCATCGGGTATGCTTGAAAAAATTTAACAAGGTGTTGCACCTGATGCGTTGTAAGCAGCGCTTATGTAATATCGCTGCGCTAGATTTATCGCAACGCGTACAGCTCGCAGATGAACGTAACGTTATGTGAATATTGAAATGAGCATTCCAACGAAAGGAAGTAGAAAAATTATTGTGGGTGAAAGTGAGTATTCATGGCTCGTAAAGTCAAAGCCCACATATTCACAGAACTGCTTAGGTTCAGAAATGACTGCTGTTGTTCAATTGGTGGAATTAAATGGGGCTATTTTGCGAATTACCTTTCCGTTTTCACGTCCGGACTCATCTCTTAGGTTGAAGGCCGGTAGGGTAACCCCTAGTATGGTTGAGAAAAGTATAAAAGATGCTATTTCCCAGGGCTGGAATCCTAATTCTTCAAAGGGAATCTTTGAATACCGGTATGAATGCATATAACAAAGCGTAGTAACGCGCACAGAATGCGCCGGACAGTTTGTAAGTCGCAGCTTTGTGGTTTTGCTGCGTAAAAGTATTCCATAAAACCGCAACCTAAAAACTGCCGCTTAGCGCGGCGCTAAGCTAAAAATATGGAAAATTACGTTTCTGAACTAAGAGGTTATCTACAATCACTACGTCGCTTGTGCCGTCGTCAATGTGATTTTCATGTCGAGTCATTTTTGGTTGAAAATGACATTCATGCATCTATAGAAGAATATATAAATAAATTAGGTGCTGAATTTAAGTTCAACGGAATAAAACCGATAACTTACCAAGAAGTGGAAACAGTCATAAAAAAACACCTAATACTTGAGCTTGAGGTGGAAAACCAAAATACCATTGAGTTATTTTTATGGGACATAGTTGAGTATTATGGTTTGGCATCTACGGCATCAAACCCCAACGGAGATTTTAACCCTTTAGTTAGCAATGGTGCATTAGCGGTTGATGTTGAGTCTTCACATTATTCTTCAGGTACAATTTTTGTGGTTGTAATTGAAAAAACAGCAGTTATAACCTGGCTTAGTGTACGAACTTAACACAGCACCTGACGAATTGTAACTAACGCTTATACAATATTGCTACGCTAATTTTATCGCAACGCGCTTTGTACAATTTGCAGGTGAGTGCAATGTTAGGGGTCAGTAATGGAGAGCTCTATTTTATATTTTCTTCTGTTAGTTACATCGTTTGCTTTATGCTGCGCAGGTTCTTATCAAGAAATACTTCGTGGCAATATTGTCCATTTGCAAAATGGTAGGGAGCCAAATGCTGGTGTTGCGTTATTTCCGACGATACCATTTGTGCAAGCAATGCACTTTGGTATTGTATATGGGCTTAATCTAGCGCAAGAGAATTTAGGTTGGTATGTAATAACCGTCTATTTTTCTCTCGCAATCCTGTGCCTGTGCTACATGATATCAAAATTGAAGGCTGAATATAATAAGTTGGTATTTGAAAAAGCTAACAAAGCGTAGAAACTCTTGCACTACTATTCTTCACATGCAGGTTTTTCTTATAGGAAAGCACACAAAGGAAATTCTCATTATTTGGTGAAATCAATATGAACACTGAAAAACGCCTAAAAGAAATAGAAGAACAGCTAAAAAAATCTTCAGCCGAAATCTTTAAAAAGAAACCCGCTGATATACAGAAGGAGTTAGAGAAAGAGCAAACATTGGGTTCACCAAAAAACTTGGTTGAACCTGGCAATGAAAAAGAAAGTTAACAATGCGTTGCAGCCCACTTCGTGTGCTGGACAGTTTGTAAGTCTCAGCTTGTGGTTTTAGTGCGCAAAATTAACTTGCAAAACCACAGTTTATAATTGACTTTGTAGGTGGTTTTGGGAGGTTAATCATTCGAATAATAATTTACTTTCTCGTTTTATTTCCGTTAAGCGGATGCTCATCATGGAATGATTGGCGCATGGAGCGTTCGCTGGAAAAAATGAGAACAGAGGCCAGAAAGAAAATTGATGTTGATGCATGCTTGGTATCAGGAGGAAAGGTCGAAGGAATTGGAATGTTTGGTATTCCTTCATGTGTTGCTTATTACAAAGATGGTGGTAAAACCTGCACAGATAATTCTGAATGTGAGGGGGATTGTTTTACGCCCGATACTGTTGAAATTGGCACGCCTGTGCAAGGTGTGTGTCAATCAAGTGAGCATGACTCTTTTGGTTGTGTTAGTACCATTGAAAATGGTGTCGTAAGTAATGCAATTTGCCAGGACTAGGTTCATTCCCGGCAACGCGGTCAAGCCTTGCTCCACTCGACATAACTTAAATCACAGCTTTTTTGGCCTTGTAGTGCAAAAGCATTCCATAATGCTGTTGAGCTCAACATTAGAATGTCAATATAAAGGAAATCATGAGCAAGGAAACACAGGAAGACGACTACTTGATTAGCAAAAGAGAGCTAGGTAAATTATTTGACAATAAATATTCACTCGATGTGAATCTTTGGTGTGGGCAAAAGCCTTCGGAAAAAGGTTCTCATGTACTTTATCCGTTGTTAAAATCATATTTGCTTTCAAATGCTCAGCTCCGCGAGCCGGACATTGATACCTACCAAAAAGGCGGCGTTGTTTGGATTAAAGCGAACGGTGGAAGCGTTTCACTTTTTGATGTTTTGGAAGTACCAAATAAAAGGTGTCTTATTCCATCTCTGGGAAACTCAGAACCACGATTAAATTTTTAAACCGAAGCGGTGAAACTCGAAAGATTTTTTGGCTGGATTACCAGGGAAGAAGAAAGTTGTATGCAGAGCTTTTAGCGGGGCAGGAGCATGGATTAGATACATATCTAACTCACCCCTGGTTAATCACAGATAAAAACGATGTGGCTTTGGAAATCTATTATCCGGATACTAAAAGTAGAGTTGTATACTTGAACTAACATCATATCCTCAACTGCGACAATTCTAATGTAAAAATTTATTTTACTAATTGGCTAAAAAGAATCCAGATGTTACTAGCGTTGGGGGTTTATAAACTCAGGCTACGCGCCCCGCTTTAACTTACTTGCTAATAACATTGCTAAATTTTATGGAGTATTTTTTGAAAAATTTATTAACTATTTCTTGTTTTATTCTTGTGGCAATTTGTTTTACTGCTCATGCAAATCCAGGATCCTGGATTCCTGAAAAAAGAAAGATCCTGGAAGTGATTGTTGAAGGAGGTGAAGGTGGTGAAGCAATAATCTATTTCGAAGGTGGCTTGCCAGCAGCCTATATTCCCTCTTCATGCAGCGCGTCACCAAACAATACTGTTTATCTCAACAACGATAGAGGAAGAAGTATTTATTCACTTGTATTGGCCGCATATTTAGCAGGTAAACCAGTAACTGTAGCACTGTCATGCAATGGGTCCATTCCTGTAATTAATCATATTAGATTTTAGTTTCAAACTGATACTGTATTTAATGTTATAGAGAAAAAGGAGCATAAAATGAAAAAATTGGTAACTTTAGGACTAACTGCAACACTTCTTTCAGTGCAAGCGTTTGTAGTTAGAGAATGGAAGATGAAAATTAAATATTTTTTATTAGCAATTGCAACTTTATGTGCTGCGGATACTTTTCCAGCATCATATGTACAGGACACAGGAAAAATTAAAAATCTGTATATTACCGCGACGGGGAATATGGCCATTCAACTCGATAATGGATTCCCCAATTCAATTGCTGATGGACAATGTGCAACTGCAAACGGAGTTAGCTGGGGCGGTAATGTAACTGCTGATGCCGCTTTTAAATCTGCGCTTCTGGCTGCAAAAGCGGCGCAACAAAAAATTACAGTTACTGTGCAAGGATGTGAGGCTAGTGGTGCATGGTTTAAAATTATTGATGTGTACGTTAATTAATATTGCAAAGAATATGTCAACGTCGTTGCTGTGCTTCGTGCCTTCATTTGGCATCTTGTAAGTGGCATATTTAGCGGATTTTTATGTAAAGTATTCACAGCACGCAATTTACATGCTGCCATTGTGAGCTGCATTAAGGATGCGGGGGAAATATAGTGTCTAATGAAGTAATTGAAAAATATCAATCTGTTCTGTTGAAGGCAAAAATTGTTTCTGTCATTGCGATAATTTTTGCATTACCAAAATTAGTCATTGGTTTTTCCAGCTATAGCACTTTTTTAGGTATTAGTAGTCACGTTGCGTTAATGCTATTTGTTGGCGGTTTTGTGCCCTATATTGTATTTTTTTATAGTTATTGGAAGTGCCCATCTTGCAATAAATTTCCGGGTTCCGGGTGGGCGAGAAAAGAGTGCCAACACTGCAATGTAAAATTAAAAGAATAGCACACTGGAATTGCTTGGGCATTTTGTAGTGCGTAGGTTGGTGCGGGGCGCGTAGCCTGAGCTTACGTGCTTCCAATCACCAAATAATGTCAAGAGAAATTAAATGCTGGAATTGAGAAAGTTTGAACAAAAAGATGAAGCGCTACTGGTTTCCTATTTAAATGATCAAGATCTAATGTATTTTCTTTCTGCCAGGATTCCTCAACCTTATACATATGAATCAGCTAATTGGTGGATAAATACAGGCAGTAAAATTGGTGTGGTTTACGCAATAATTAATGACGGAGTGCTTGTCGGTTCATTAGGTGCTATTCCCGGTGAATTTGAAAAGCAAAGGACAGCGGAAATAGGTTATTGGGTGGCAAGGTCTTATTGGGGAAAAGGTCTTGCTTCCGCAGCGTTGAATAAATTTACTCATTTACTATTTGAAAATACCCATTTCATTCGATTGTACGCGTCGGTTATTGAAGGTAATTTAGCCTCCGCCAGGGTGTTGGAGAAATGCGGCTATAAACTGGATGCAGTGCTGGAAAAGGCTATTTACAAAAATGATGTTATTTTTAACGAGCTGCATTACAGTAAAATTCGCACTTAACCAGCCGTTGCAGCGTCACTCTGTCGCATCGGAAACTGTCGTTAGCTCCGCACAAAATTATCATTTGCCGTGATTCCGCATGCTATCCTTTTCGCTTCGTGCGCAGCTAAATAACTATGGTCAGTGAGTGTTATATGAGCAGATGTTTATCCACAATAACCGCGATTTTTTTTGCGGTGTTAATCTTCCCAGCCGTTAATGCAGCGGAAAAAGACACCAAAAATGTCAATGATCAGAAAACAGAAGCCAAGGATCCTGCTTATTTTTTCCCTCCTAAAATGCAGAGTTTCCGCTTGTATGGCGATGCGGCGATTCCAAATTCGAAGCCTGCTCCTGATAGTGAGACCGGCGCAGACAAGGGCTGGATACAGAATGTTTCCCAACCCTATATTCAGGTTTATCTCCCCGCAAAAGTTAAAGCCACAGGCACCAGTGTGGTGATATTTCCGGGTGGTGCTTATTGGGGATTAACCTTTGATTATGAAGGCGTTCAACAAGCCAATTATTTTGTGGACCACGGGATTGCTGCATTTGTTGTTAAGTATCGAATTCCAAACGATGTGTGGATGACTGACAAATCCATTGGCCCGTTGCAGGATGCGCAGCAAGCGATGCGATTTGCCCGTCAACACGCTGGCGAGTGGAATCTGGATCCGAATCGAGTGGGTGCTATCGGCTTTTCTGCGGGTGGTCACCTTGCATCAACCCTGGCTACGCATTTCAATAAACCGCAAATAGAAAATCCTGGCAATATTAACCTGCGCCCTGATTTCCTCGTCCTTGTTTATCCTGTGATTACTATGGATTCAAAAGTAACTCACCTGGATTCGCGCAAAGCGTTGCTTGGTGAACAGCCGTCCACTGAACGCATCAATTTTTTTTCCAACGAATTACACGTAAATTCGAATACGCCGCCTACGTTGTTACTGCATGCTGTCGATGACAAATTGGTGGATGTTAAAAATACCCTGTTATTCCTTGAAGCACTCAAGCACGCGGGAGTTCCGGTCGAAGCGCATTTATTTGAAAAGGGCGATCATGGTTTTTTCCTTATTGCACGGGATCGCTGGCAAGATCCAATTATGGAATGGCTTGCATCAAATGGCTGGCTTGATTTGAAAAGAAAGTAACCGCCCCTGAGCGTCAGGAGGCGGCTGGCAAGTGCCTAGCTGGTGATACGTGGGAAGGGTTTGATTATTTCGAATGCCCGCGCCGCGCGTATTACCGCTGCATCACCCAATGGTGGGCCAACGATTTGCAGACCGATGGGTAAGCCGTTGCTATCAAAGCCGATTGGAACTGAGGCTGCCGGTTGTTGGGTCAGGTTAAACGCACTTAAAAACGGTGCTTGCGGTGCGGTGCCGCGTTTACTTACCGGTTGGGATTGCACCGGCGTTACCAGCAAATCGTATTGCTGGTGGAACTTGCGTAGCTGTACCGCCAAGGCCGCACGGCGCTCCTGCGCTTCTACCAGATTGGCGATGGAAACTCCCTGTGCAGTTTCTACCGACGCGCGAATGGATGCATCGACCAGCTCCAAACCTTTCGGGCCAATTTCCCGCACCAATCGCGCGGCGCGTTCAGCAGCCAGGGCAGCCAGGATCGGTGCCGGGTCTTCAATAACGCGATCAACGTCGACTACGGTCGCCCCTTGTTCGGTAAATACGCGCACTGCATTCGCCACTGCTTGCGCGATCTCCGGATGCACCTGGATACCGTAGAGTGTGGGGCTAAATGCGATGCGCACGCCGCGCAGGTTTAACTTGGGATCATCCAGGCCCTGAGTCCAGTCGCGGGTTTCACGCGGCAGGCTGGTCCAGTCGCGGATATCCGGCGCGGCGATAATGTTCAACACTAACGCCGCGTCGCGCACCGAGCGGGTAAGCGGGCCGATATGGAAAAGATTGCCATTCAATGCAGCGGGATAACCGGCAACACGGCCATAACTCGGTTTGAATCCGAATACACCATTCACCGCCGCCGGCGCGCGGATGGAGCCACCTCCATCGGTACCGATTTGCAGTGGGCCAAGGCCGAGTGCCGCCGCGACTGCTGCGCCGCCCGAACTGCCACTGCTGGCATAATTGGCATTCCACGCATTGGGCGTAACGCCAGCCAATTGCGATTCCGTTAATCCGCGCCAGCCAAATTCTGCGGTTTGGGTTTTCCCCAATAACACCGCGCCACCCTCGCGTAAACGCGCGGCAACAGGCGAATCCTCTTCCTGGCAGTTGCTTGCCGTGGCCAAACTGCCTTTGCGGGTTGGCCAGCCGCGCACGTGCAGCAAATCTTTAAATCCCACCGGAACACCGTCCACGGCGCTAAGGGGTTTGCCTTTTTGCCAGCGCAACTCGGCAGCTTTGGCGGAGGCGAGGGCAGATTCCGCATCCAGGTGGCGGTAGGCATTGAATTGCGGTTGCAGCTTTTCGGCGCGGGCCAATACGGCGCGGGTCACTTCTACCGGTGACAGCGATTTGGCTTTGTAGAGCGCGGATAACTCGTGGGCATCAGCGTGGGTGAGGTCCGGGGGAACAGATAAGGTCGATCTTGCCATGGAGAAAATGCTCCTTGTGAGCGGCGGTAAAGTGCATGCGGAGTTACTCCACGGGCAACTCTTGTGCCATATGCACTTTTGTCCAGCGGCCTTGATCGATGCGGTGTTGAAGGGATGCAGTGTGCATAAAATCCAACATGGATAAACCACAGTGAATCGAAAAACGCATTTGGATGTTGTTTCTAAAACAATCGATGACCTGTTCACGCGCTTAGGCCGCAACAACCAACCCGACATACGTGTTTAGCGCGGTCGCGTGTTCGCTGACATTTGTTTTTGAAACGGTGTGATTGCGGCCTGCTATTTATACGCTGGCGATAATTCCGCGCTGCCAAAGCCAGGCTATTATTTTTTGTGCTTTTTCCAATGGCATACGACATGCCAGATTATTCAATAATGATGAGAGTGTTTGTGGTTTTTGAAGGATATTTAAATGCGGCAGCAATGCTTCGCCCTCTAGATAGGCGAGTGGTCGTTCAACCGATGGGTGATACAAGGCGGTTTGGTTTGTTACCAGGTTATCAATTACGCAGTGTGTGGTTACCCATGTTGTGTTGCTGTCAAACGATAGCAATCGGGTTACATCAAATTGGGCGAGTGATTTCAATGGCACGGGATGGTAATGGTTTAACTGTGCAAGTTCTTGAGCAAGCGCCGCCAATAATGTTTGTGTGTTTTCATCATCTCCCGGATTGCCAATGACCGGTTGCCAGGGTTGTGAGCGCAATTGCCAAAATGCTTTCTCCTGGCACCAGGCCTGCGCATAATAGGACCGTGTCCAGTAACTATGCCGTGCACAGGTTTCTATTAACCGGTGTTGAAAAAAATCCTGCGCCAGCGTTTTATGATTCACACTGTCTCCACTCAATTGTGTATGTATTGCCACCGCCGCGATTAATGAAAAACGCATGGCTTTTTCGACGCCTGATGAAGAAACAGGGTCCAGGCTGAATGCGGCATCGCCAATTTTTATGCGCCCGTCTTGCCAACTATCAAACGCGAAGCCCGGTGTTGCAGCGCAACCTTTTAGTGGTTGTGTTGGTGTGACACTCGCCAATGAATTAAATAAATGGCTGCTGGCACATTGCGTGGCAAGCCATTGTTGCGGTTGCTTTGGATTGTGTTTTCGCGGGCTGCGTGGATCGCCAACCCACATAATGCGGTAGCGATTATCCGGCAGTGCAGAGCCCCACAACCAGCCGTGTTCGAGCGCCTCAACCCGCGTTGTATTGTGAATCCCGGCGGCAATATTTTCATTGCGGATTTCAATCCACAGTGCCGATAAACGCTCTGCGCAGGGAAATTGCCGGTGGCCATTGCGCCCGCTTGCGTCCACAATAAAACGTGCTTTTACCGTTTGTGAAATACCATTATTTAACAACGTGATTGTCCAATCGTCGGCTGCGCCTGTTATCGATTGCACCGATGCTGGCCGCGCAATATCAATCCCTTGTTGTTGCGCGTGAACTAACAACGCCGCATCAAATTGTGCGCGATTTACGATTGCCGAGCCGGAAGCCTTTAGCCATTGCGGTTCCTGCTCTTGCCAGCGCAAACACGTGGGAATATTAGTCAGGTAGTTAACGTTAGCTAATGCGTCGGTTGCGCCAAGCATCTCGATAATATTTTTAATACCCGGTGTTAATGCTTCACCGATATTAAAACGCGGCCACTGTGCACTTGATTCAATCAAGCGGATTCGATATCCCAATTGGCGCAAGCGCAACGCCGCCGTTAATCCGGCAGGGCCTGCGCCAATAATAACAACATCAACAACGGCATCTTGGCTTTTCAAAATGTCTATCTCACTGCGTGACTGGCGGTTGTCCTGCATACCAGTGTGGCGCCAGCCGGCTTAAGCGTTGGTGCGCACTGATGGTGTAGTGCAACCAGCCGCGAATAAAATCACATGCGCTGCGGTTGCGTGCCAGCACTTCATGGTGACAACCACCGCCACATAAATAACGTGCCCAACAGGTGCTGCACGGTTGTTGGTTATGTACGTGGCGTTCGCTGAGCCAGCGATTTTGTTTTTCACGATCCACACCCTGTTCCAGTGTTCCCATCGCTCCTTGCTCATCACCTACAAAACGATGGCATGCGGATAATTCACCGTCCGCAGAGACACCAAAATAACCGGCACCGGCACCGCAAGGGTAGGGGCGATGAGTACCGCGTTGCAGTTCACGCAAGGCATTTTGCATATTCATAAAGGGATAGCGATAACCATTGATAACATGTTGTTCAAACAAAAGCCCGCAAGCAATCATGGATTCCAGCATGTGCGCCATGTCATCGGCAGACATTTCGGCCTGGCCATTGGATGAACGCAAAAGCGGGGAAAAGCCGACGCTGTGAAAACCCATATTGATAAACAGATCGAGGGTTTCCGGTAAATTCATATTGAACGGTGTTACTGTTACACGTGTTGAAACCTGCATTTTCTGTTGCAATTTTAATAAGGGTTCAACGCGCTCAATGATGCGTTCAAAAGAGCCTTTTCCGCCTTTGAATGGCCGTAGTAAATCATGTTGTTCCGCATCGCCATCAAGGCTGACCGTTACCGAAAAACCGTGTTCTTCAAAAAAATCAGCGTCTGCCGGCGTTAATAAGGTGCCGTTGGTTGTGATTGAAAATTGGCAAATCAAATCGTGCTTAATAGCTTGTTGTGTTGCGTAGGCTGTTGCTTCACGCAAGACGCTGCGATTGGATAAGGGTTCGCCACCCATAAACGCCACATTTACTTTTGCTCCGGGCGCTGCCTGTTTAAATAGCAGATCAATCGCTTGAATGGCCTTTTGCAATTCCATGCTTTTTGCCTTGCCACCAAACGCACCTTGCTGTGCATAACAATAAGTGCAACCCAGGTTGCATTTTTGTGCGATAGCGAGGGACAGGGCATGCATCGGTGGAGAATGCAGCGGTTCGTCATCAATAAAAGGTTGTGCCTGTAATCCCCAGCTATTAATGAGTTTCTCAACGGATTTGTCATCGTCGGTACGCAATGCCCTGCGTAATTCCAGGTTCAACTCCGGCGGCAAGTTATATAACCTGCTGCCATTCACCAGTAAGAGTTGCGCACCTTCATTATCTTCAACCAGATGGATATCGCGGTGCAATGGGCGTGATCCCGCAACGATATGCTGCGTTAATGGAATGGCGAGCTGGTTCACCGATTCCTGTAACGCCACGCGCGGATTGGTAATTAATTCAGGATTCATCGGCGTCTTTTCCACGAATGATGAACCGCAAATTTTCTTGCCATGATTTGAATAAATCATCGTAGGAAAAAAGCCGGGAATCGGTGCGATTATCGGGAATGTAAGTGCCGGTGCGCTTTTTGGAAAACCACATATCGCCTTGCGATACGCCATCAACTCCCGGTTCAACGTTTACATAATCAGGGCGCGACGCGGCCCAATAATAACAAGCGCATTCGCGGTAATCGTTTTGCCAGGGGGCGCACAAACCTTGCGTTAATTCTCCCGGTTGTAGTAATTCCGGGTTAAATGATGCGGTGTTTTCGTCAAAGAAAGTGCGCAATTTCAGCGTTACTTTCAGAATTTTTTTATCGTTGTCAGCCAATATTTCTGTGGTGGCACCCACATCCGAAAATTCACATTCCACTGCCTGGCCTTGTAAATGCAGAATGCGCGCAATGGAATTTGACCACTCCATAAATGATACTGAATTGGGGTTTGCGGTGGTTGCCAGCGGGACACTATCACCATCAGGAAATACTGGCCCTGTTGTCCCTACCATGGTACCAACGGTGAGACCCGCAAAGCGCAATAACCGGCGTGAAACCAGATGCTGGTATTCCGGGTCCGCTTCAATTACGTAGTTATTATTTTCAACCAGTACAATTCCTTCAAACGCACGCCGCCATAAATTGCGGAAATCAAATTCCAATCCCGGAAAACAATTCGAGATGGCGCTACGTGGCAAAACCGATGCAGGATTCCCGGCGCCGCGATGATGGATTTGTGCCGTCAGGTTGTTTGCACTCAACCTGGGGACACTGGCGTTATTGATTTCCGGGTTCTTGTTTTCGGGCTTGGTTCCGGCAGATTTTTTTGCTGCAGGTTTATTGGCGGCGGAGGTAGTTTTTTTGGCGGGCATTTTATTTTCCTTCTTTTGAACCAGCGAACATCACTTGCTCTGCTGCTTTGATAACCATATTGATATGGCGTCTGGTCAGCGTAAGGCTGCGGCCATCTGCGCCACGCATTAATGCCGGCATTTTGCGCAGCGCAGCGGAAGAGAGGTCACCAATTTCTTCCGGTTGCCTTAGTGCCTGGGCAAACCAGGGCGCGCCGCCGGCAGCAAGCGTGCTGAATACACGCTCGTGCAATGCGCGCAACGCGAGGTTATCAACCAGTGAACTGGCGGCGATGGGTTCGTAATAACGTTCAAAATCATTGGTGTTTTGCCGCACCATTGTACTTGCGGTATTCAAGCGGCCATTAACCGGGTTGCCATTCATAACCGCCGTATTCATTAACCGCACTGTTTCCAATGCGCGCAGTACCAACTCTGTTGCATCGTCAAGCGATACATCTTCATCGTCAACATCCGGTCCGTATAGCAACTGCTCCATCTCATCTGAAATAACCCGGATGGGTAAAGTATCGGGCGCAAACGCCGGCGGTCCCGCACCGATATAACTTTGGGCCGATAATTGTTTTCCATTTTTCAGTTTGAGAAAAATTTTGACGGTACCATCGCACTCGTCATCAAGATAACCCCAACTGGTCTGATTTTGTGTTGCGGGGTCAATATAACCGGCGTAAATACTGGCGGGGTTGGTTAAGGTTGGCGCTACGCCTTCGGAATAGCCGAGCCAATCGCCTTTTTTTTCGTCGTAGAGAATCAAATCATCCGCATCAATGATCGGGTCGGCTTGTAATTGCACCTTACCGTTAGCATCTACAAAATTCCGTTGTTTACGCGTGCCGTAGACCAAACCGCTAGCCGGTGTGTAACGTAGACGGATCTCGGGAAAAGCGCTGGTAGGTTTAATAAATTGTACGTGGCCCAGCGGCAAGGTTTTCTTAGGTAAAAAATTGGCGCATTTGCCAATCATCGGATGATGAGCGTGATCGGTCACTGTTAAATGCGCGAGGATTTTATCGTTTGGATTACCGGTTCGGCGAAAAATTTTAATATTGCCGAGGTCGATTTCCCAATGCAGGTCTTTCAGGGCAAGCTTTTCCTTGTTGAGCACATCAAGTGTTAATGGTTGTAGTGCATCCGGTGCATCGCTGGTGCGCACGAACACTTCGAGAAACGGTGCAACCGGGCGGATTTTTTTATTGTCATCTTTGAAGCGGATTTTTTCCGGCGTGTATACGCTTGTAATCTCACCGGTTTTTTTATCCACCTTAAAACTGGGGCAGGGAACTATCTGGCGATAATCCAGCGGCTTTTTGGGATCGGTGTGTAACTCAAATGCTTCCAGTGGTTCGCTGGCTGCACCCAGCCGTGAAATTGCCAAGGGCGGTAATATTCTCAATTCCAGAATAGACATTTTTTTCTCCTACAATAAAGCAGTATCAATATTGGCTGACAGGATGCGTTGGATGATCAATCTTAAATTGTTGTCAGATTCCCGCAGCGAATATAAATAGGAGTGATGGGTTGTTGGCATGCCAGCGGAAAGTAATGCCTGGATTATTTTGTCTGCCGCCGTTAATAAATCCAGATGCCCGCGCCAGCGATTGGTTTCCCCGAAAGGACTGCTCAACGTATAAGGCATTTGAAAGGGTGGGCCGGCATAGACTTTTTCTTTTTCATCCGCCGATACCGGCAACTGCATTAAAATGTCGGAAATGGCGCGCAGGCTGTACATTTCACCGAAGGTGGCATTGATAATAACGCCGCGCGGGCTGCGTTCACCATCATTCGTCAAACCGCCGTGCAAGGTAAAACTGTGGATCAAATAAGTCAGCAACATGCGATAACGGATATTGTGCAATTGCGCCCAGAGAATTGCTTCTTTGTTGGTAATCCGGGTTGTTTTAGTCCCGCCCAGTTCCGGTTCTTGCGCATCACTTAACGAAACATAAGGATTGGTTGCAACAGCGCGCGCGGGTGACCATTTGGATTTTTTTACCGCTTTGACTAATTGGCTTTCCGGTTTTAACTGTGCCCATTTTTCCGGAGGCACGATCTCGGGTCTCGTCTGTTTCCATTCGTCATGGTCGAGATGTTTTCCTTCAATTAATTCACGCATCTCCACATAAATTTTCAGGAAGCGGACGAAATGTGAATCGGTAGCGCCCTCGGTATTTTCACCTTGCGAGGCAATGGCTTGTAATGCTGTAACCATGTCATCGCGATTGGATTGCTGTTCAACTAATACATCCGGTGTTTGTGCGGGTGCACCCTGGCTATTGCCTCGTTGTCCGCCGTGATAACCACGGCCCCATTCCGCCCAGTTTGCCTGTACTGCATAAGTGTTCGGATTAAATATGTCATCGGGTACATAATCCGGATTTTGCACCAGCGGAATTAAAGTATTAAAAAGTTCCGCCACATGGTGCACCGGCGTTGCGCCTGCCTGTTTATAAACCCGTGCGCGAATTTCCTTACCTAATGCACCGCCATCCCAATCTTGCGGTGCTTCTGCATAAACATATTTGGCCAGTGAATCCAGCGTGAGCGGTTCAAGCGCAAATGGAAATGGATAAAAAGGAACATCCCATGGATAGTCTTCACGCTCCATATGTAAAGGCGCACCAATCAAACGCAGGGAATTCTGGATGGAAATCAAATGGCCCATTTCTTCTTTTGCAATGCCAAGGATAATATCTTTCCAGTTGCGTACCACGGCGCGATATTCAGCCGGAACTTGCGGCCCGCCCAGTGAATACGCGGCGTATAGATATTGCACCATCAAACAATGTTCAATTTCAGCATCGACCGAGAGCAAGTAAGCAATATAATCGCGCGGCGAAAATTCGATATTTCCCGGATACTCCTGCTGGTTTACATCAACAGTACTTTTCAGGAACGCGGCTGCCCGTAATGTTGTCGCTGGTTGTGCTGCTTCGCCGAGATGGCGTGTGATTTGTGTTGTGCGCATCGCAGGTCCTTTGAAAAAGGGCACCCCGAAGGGTGCGTTAACAAGTGCGGATTACCAACCCGTTTAATTTTTTGTTGTTGCGCGTATTTTATTGTTGCGCGTATTCAGGTGCGGTCACACCCTCGGCGATAGGAAGCTTTAAGCTGCCCAGGAAATCGAGGATATTTTGTTGTTGTGCTGCCGATAGTTTTGCAAATTTATCCGCAACCGGTTTGGCTTCACTGCCTTCAACACCGTGGAGTTTTATGGCATCCGTCAAAGTGCGGGCGCGGCCATCGTGCATGTACGGATCGGTATCACCGATACCCCACAAGACGCGGGTAACGAATACGCCTGGCTGTGCGGCATAATCCGCGTTATCCGTTGGCTGCGCATAATTATCCGAAAGTTGTTTGCCCATGTAATGCAGTTTTAAATCGCTAAACAAGGGTACAACAACAGCGCGTCCTTGGGCGGGCAACCGTGGCCAGACGTAAGCGGGCACTGCATTTTTGGCAACGCCGGTGAGATTCAAATCAATTAAATAATTGGCATTGGCTGGTACTAATTCCGGTGCATGCAATGCGGGTTTCACCAGGGCATAAAGTTTTTCCGGTGCATTTTTTCCCTTCGCCTTAACGGCAGCATCTACTTTCGGCTCTTGGGCAAAAGCGCGTTCGACGCGGTCACTTGCTTCTTTGGCGCTGTCAGAATATGTCTCCAGGCTGTTACTGAGTTGTGCGACTTCAGTGGGGCAGGGGGCATTATCAGGAACGGCGGGCGGTGTCTGGATGGAGAGTGTGGCGTTGTCAATTGTCAGGCTGGATTGATGGCAGGATGTGCAGCCAATAGTGGTCATTAATTTTTCGCCGGCTTTAACGGATGCTTCTTTTCCTTTGGGAATTTCCTGATAAGGCGGCCTGAACATGGTCACATAGGCAGTTAATGCCGATACATTACCCACGGTAATTTCATCAACCAAACCGTCGAGGTCACAATCTTTGTGGCCGACTTTTTCAACGGCTTGCACGCTGAAATGGAAATCGAGTGCGTCGCGCGCAAAATGGCGCACGCTGCTGGCGATACCGCCCCATTGGAATGGCCTGATTACCAAGTCCTGTTGTACACCGACAACGCCGCTGGCATCGACACTGCAAGTCGTGGTCGTTTTACAGGTGACACTGTAAGTACCAAAAGAAATTCCTTTCGTTGTTAATGCTTGTGTTTGTTTTTTATTTAAATTGGCTTTTGCTACCAACTCAACGGCTTTGGCTTGTGCTTGTAATTCAGTCGACATTTCTGTTGCCAGCCGTTGCGTGTAGCCGGTACCGAACACATGGGGTGGGTTGCGTGCAAATTTAGTGAGCACTGCTTTGGTCGTTGGGTCCGTACCTAATAATTGATTGAGATCTTCCGGGAATTGATCGTTAATAAATGCAGTATTTGCAGCACCGGCAGGGCCGCCTTGCGTTCCGGGTTTGCGGACTTTCGCAACGGTTTTTGCATCGGCAGGTGTGTACTCGCCAATCGTGTTATGACATTCGTAGCAACTTTGCGAATCAATACCGTTTACGCGCAAAAACGGCCAGGCAGCAGGATCTTCTACGGTACCACCACGGGAATTCCACACCGCGCGTTGTTTGGAGCGAGGGCCTTTTGCTCCTTCACCATGACCTGTGTCCGGTAAGAACGGCAAATTAAACTGGTTTTGTCCCGCTTCCAGAACATAGCCCAGTGGATATTTTCCCTGGAGCAACAATTGCTGATCAATATTGGGTTCACGCTGCGGCGTCACTTTACCCGCCGGTGGAAATGCAACATAAAGATCCTTGGATATTTTGCGAATTCCGGATTTTGAGCGCTCAAAATATTGAACCCCATCAGTGCTTGAAGCCAGGTTTTGTTCGGCGGCTATTGATGGAATTGTGTAAACGGAAGTGATCGCCAGGGCAATTGCCAACGTGGAAAATGTAAGCGGATTTTTTTTGGTGGCCGGATGGCGTGAAGGGTGATGTGTTTTCATAGTTACGTCCTGGTGCAATGCAATAAAGGCCCAAAAGGGCTAACTGGAATATTTTCCCTGTATCTGGTTGCGTCCGGTGCAACTAATATCCTGCGTAATCAGCAATACGTTGTAGCAAGCCAACAATCCAAAAACGATTACAGCTCATTACACAGAGGGAAATAGTGTTTATAAAGAAGAATATTTCTCATTTTGATGTTGCGGGTGAATAAATTCTATGCAGTCGCATGCATTTGAATAGGGAACGGTGGTTGGCGTAGAAATAAAAAATTATTGACGGGAGTGATTTTATTAAAGGAATTATTAACAGCGAATCTTATTATTAACAGCGAATCTTATTATTAACAACGAATCTTATTATTAACAACGAACTTTATTATTAACAGCGAGCCTTAATAACCCGCTGTTTATTTTTAGCCTACAAGCTTTTATTAGCATTTTATATTTCATATTCATGAATCGATAAACCGGACTGCCCCGGTAAAATATCGGCACGCAAGGTTAACGCCGGGATATCGTAATCGCCGTTATTTTGCTTGCGAAATGCAATCGGCTGCGTGACCCAAAGATTGTCGAGGCGTTCACCCAATTCATCACAGGCTTGTGCAAACGCATCCTCGTCAACGCGACCGGTTCGATAGATAATGTACGGCGGTAGTACATCAAATCCGGGATAAAACAATATGCCGTGCTGGATGGGAAATAAAATATCGTTGATCGGGCCGTTAATGCCACGCGCATTATAATGCGATTCCCAGCCTCCGGTGGTAACCACCAACATGGCACGTTTACCGGCGAGATTCCCTTCACCATAACGATTGCCCCAGTGTTTATCCGAATGCTCGCCCACACCATAAGCAAACCCGTAGGCATAAACCCGTTCTACCCAGCCTTTAAGGATGGCGGGCATAGAAAACCACCATAACGGGAATTGCAAAATAACAGCGTCGGCCCACCGTAATTTTTCCTGTTCACAGGCGATATCTGCGCTTTGGGTGTTGTTATAAAACGCTTGCTGTGAATTTTGCGAAGGATCAAAACGCTCGCCTTCCTGTTTTGCAATGTTGTCGTTTGCATCCAACACTGCCTTCCATTGCATCGCATATAAATCCGATACCTGCACCTGGTGGCCGGATTTTTCCATTCGTTGAACCATAAAATCCTTGAGTGAACCGTTGAGTGATTTTGGTTCGGGGTGCGCAAAAACAAGTAAGACATTCATAGTCGTGCTCCGCTAGTTAGTGAGCACAGGGTAGGGTTGATTGAGGTATAGTAGAAATGAATTTCCAACATATCAGGTATTGCTATGAACAATTCCTTGCGCAACCTGGACCTGAACTTGCTGGTCACACTCGACGCTTTATTGGCCGAACATAACGTAACGCGCGCGGCGGAACGCTTGCATTTATCACAGCCTACCGTAAGCATCCAACTGGCCAGGTTACGTGACGTTTTTAATGATCCTTTATTGCTCGCCGGTCCACGCGGTATGCGCCCCACCGCACGCGCTGATGAATTGCGTGAGCCCTTGCGCCAGGCGCTGGAGGCATTGGAACAGGCTGTTGCACCATCTACGCCATTTGATCCGACACAGGCGAATCAAACCTGGCGCATAGCTGCGTCCGATTACAGCGAATCCACAATATTGCTGCCCGCCATTGCCGGGCTAGGCAAAGTGGCTCCGGCAACGCGGCTTGCGGTGTTGCAAATAATTCCAGCATTAATCGCCAGGCAGGCAGAGCAGGGCGACATCGATCTTGCATTTCATATCACCGTGGAAGCACCGCCGGGATTGCGACGTAAATCAGTATTTGTTGAAAACTATTTACTCGCCGGCAGAGCAGGGCATCCCGGTTTAAAAGGTCGCCTGACAGTGGAAAAATTTTGCGCGCTTGATCATGTCATTGTTTCGCCAGACGGCGGCGGTTTTCACGGTGTTACAGATAGCGCGCTCGCTGAGTTGGGAATGCAACGGCGAGTTGCTTTATCGATCCCGCATTTTTTATTTCTTGAATCCGTGTTGATAAATACAGATCTGGTTGCGCTGGTTCCATCGCGTCTGGTTCGCAATAGCAAAACCCTGCAAGTAGTTAAACCACCATTAGCTATTCCCGGCTACGAAATGTTGATGCTCTGGCACGAACGCGTCCATCGCGACCCGGCGCACCAGTGGTTGCGGGAGCATATAGTGAATTCTGTAGCAGTAAAATAAAGCGGGAGAATAAACCGATGTTGTTGTTAACTACATTATTACATTCGATAAATTGAAAACGGGCATTGGCAGCCCGTTGTTTAAATATTCCAAACTGTATTAGGTACCTAACCTATTCGCAAACTGCCCCACCGCACTAACCACTTTTTGTGCACCATCCTGAATCTCTACAATAACATCGCCTGCTTGTGCGGAAAGTTCGAGGCCCTGTACGGCTTGGCGTTTTCCATTTTCAATTATTTGTACGGCTTCTTCAGCCAGTTTCTGGTTTTGCGAAACTACACTGACGATTTCTACAGTGGCCTGGCTGGTGCGTGAGGCGAGTTGGCGGACTTCGTCGGCAACGACGGCGAAGCCGCGGCCTTGGTCGCCAGCGCGTGCGGCTTCAATGGCGGCATTTAAAGCGAGCAGGTTGGTTTGATCAGCGATACTGCTGATGCTTTTGATGATGGTGCCGATGATTTGCGATTGTTTATCCAATGCCGCAATGCCTTCCGCAGCAGCTTCCATTTGCGCGGCTAGTTCGCGCATGACATTGACAGTTTGTTGCACTACGCCGCTACCTCTTTTCGCGGTTTCATCGGTATGTTGCGATGTGGTATAGGCAATATCCGCCGCTTGTGCAACGGCGATCTCACCGTTCACTTGATCGGTGATCACCGTGGCAAATTTCACAATTTTGTAAAGCCTGTTATGTGAATCGGAAATGGGATTGTAAGAGGCCTCCAGCCAGACGGTGCGCCCATGGCTGTCCACCCGTTTGAATCGGTCAGCGATAAATTCACCGCGGCGAAGTTTTTCCCAGAAGGATTGATACGCTTGGGAATTGTATTCATCCGGTGCACAAAACAGGCGGTGATGCTTACCAACAATTTGATTCAGTGAATAACCCATGCTTTTTAAAAAGCGATCATTGGCCGTTAACACATTGCCGTTTAAATCAAATTCAATAACCGCGGTTGAGCGCTGCAATGCTTCGATCAGGTTTTGATGTTCACACGAGGCTTCAATAGTGCGCGTGAGGTCATTCGCATAGACTGAAAAAGTTTGTATCTGGCCATGGCTATTTTTCACCGGCTGCACAATTGCCCGCAGCCATGCCTCTTCGTCGTCCCCGCGCACGATTTGCAGTGCGCCCGCCCAATGGGCTCCCTGTTGAATGGCATTTTTCATGCGTTCGAAATGATCGGTTTTTTGCGCATAACCGGGAACCAAATCAATCAATTTACGATTGAGGACCTGACCCTGGGCAAACGCCATTTCCGTTTCAAAATTCGTATTGGCATTGATAATCCGCCCCTGCGGATCCAGATTGAGCATCAACATCTCGCTGTCAAGGCTTTCGCGTACTTGTAGCATGGAAGAGAGTTGTTCGGTCAAAACAGCTATTTCTTGTTTCAATCGGGCGTTAAACATCGTACTTTTCCGTTTCTTAACCTCTAGTGATCAAGCAAGTTTAGTCGGCAATTTTTGCCCTGTACAAAACTGCCGGTAAATTATTGTGTCCGAAAACGAGGGGTTTTAGTCGTTTACGGCCATCATTGCCGCGCATAGAGTTAAGCCTCCTGATGGTTCTTTTGGAGGGCTTTTGAATATGACAATTCGTATAGCAATTAACGGCTATGGCCGTATTGGCCGTAATACCCTGCGTGCATTTTACGAGGCGGGCAAGCATCACGAGCTGCAACTGGTGGCAATTAATGATCTGGGAAATGCGGAGATCCACGCGCATCTCACCCGTTTTGATACCACTCATGGTCGTTTTGGTGGCACTGTGGAGCTGGAAGGGGATTATTTGGTAATAAACGGCGATCGCATTCGGGTGCTATCCGAGCGCGATCCGGAAAAGTTGCCCTGGAAGGAATTGGATATTGATGTGGTATTGGAGTGCACCGGTCGGTTTGCAACGCGTGACAAAGCCGCCGCCCATTTGGTTGCAGGGGCTAAACGGGTAATTATTTCTGCACCTGGTGGTAAAGAAGTTGATGCGACAATTGTGTATGGTGTTAACCACCAAATCCTGAAGCCCGCACATCGCGTTATTGCGATTGGGTCCTGCACCACTAACTGTCTCGCCACGGTCGTCAAACCGTTGCATGATGAGATCGGCCTGGTTGCGGGGACTATGACGACTGCCCATGCGGTGACAAATGACCAGGTGCTTACTGACGTGTATCACGATGATTTGCGTCGCGCGCGCTCGGCGATGGCTTCCATCATTCCAACCAAAACCGGCGCAGCGTCAGCAATCGGATTAGTGCTGCCGGAATTGAATGGAAAACTTGATGGCTATTCTATTCGCGTGCCCACACTGGATGTCTGTATGCTGATCTTAAGTTTTACCACCGGCCGCCCGACATCCGCAGCAGAAATTAATGCGTTGATGTATAAAACCGCCGGGCAGGGCGCTTTGCAAGGTTTGGTAAAAGTGAACGAATTACCATTGGTCTCCAGCGATTTTTTACACAATGACGCCTCGGCGATTTTTGATGCGACCTTGACTAAAGTAATTGGTGGCAACCATGCCAGCGTTTATGCCTGGTATGACAATGAATGGGGCTTTGCCAATCGGCTACTGGATAATGCTGCGTTATTTGGTGCCTTGCCTTTGCAATAAATTTCAACGGAAATTATTTTTACCATGCGCGAAATCAGTTTCTTGGTATTCCCCGGATTTCAACTGCTGGATCTCAGCGGCCCGCTTGCGGCGTTTGAGATGGCAGGGCGCATGGTTAATACGCCGTACAACACAAGTATCCTTTCATTGATGGGCGGTATTGTTACCAGCTCATGTGGTTTACCGATAATGACTGAGCCAGTCGATGAAACTCCCATCGATACCTTTATCGTGGTCGGGGGCAGCCCTTGTTTTGAAGCTGCATCGGTACCAATCCTTGCGGAAATTGCGCGCGATTGTGCGAGCAGGGCGCGCCGCATTGCAAGTGTCTGTACGGGGGCATTTTTATTGGCGGGTGCCGGTTTGCTGGATGGCAAACGTGCAACGACCCATTGGAAACACGCGGCGGTTTTACAGCGATTGCATCCGCAAATAAAAGTCGATGGCGATAAAATTTTTATCAAGGACGGTAATATCTGGACCTCCGCTGGTGTGTGCGCGGGAATTGATCTTGCGTTAATGTTGATCGAAGAAGATTTGGGGATTGAAATTTCCCGTGCGACTGCGCGCAACCTGGTTGTGTATCACCGCCGCCCGGGCGGGCAATCGCAATTTTCCAGTTTATTGGAATTGGATCCGGAATCAGATCGCATTCGCACCGCATTACATTATGCGCGCGAACATTTGCATGAAAAATTATCGGTTGAACATCTGGCCGAAATTGCTTGTTTAAGCCCGCGTCAATTTGGCCGTGCAGTATTTGCGGAAACTGGCGAAACACCGGCGAAGGTGGTTGAACGTTTACGTGCAGAAGCTGCACGCATCAACGTGGAAAACACCTCAGAGCCTATCGAAATTATTGCGCGCAATGTGGGATTTTCTGATCCTGAACGAATGCGCCGTGCATTTATCCGCTTGTTCCAGCAGACCCCGCAAGAATTACGGCGTAAAGCCCGCGCCGATTAACGGCTTGTTACCAAATCCTATTGGGTGTGGTTGTTTTTTATTTCTGTCGATTTGTCGCTGCTGACATATAGAGAGCCACCAGTTCGTTGCTATAAATTTCCCAAAGAAAAATCAAATACCTATTTTTCATATATGAAATCAGTTCTATTTGTGAATTGATTCGCATTCTTCAAGTTGTGTCGCCAAATGCTCCACAATTGATGCATCAATAAATCCTATTATTCGCATTTATAGGTAGTATCTGGTGCTGCTGACTATATTGTTCGCACGCTTTTTCTCCCCTCGAAAATCTCGTATAGCGACTGTTGTATTAGTCCCAGGCAAATCCGGCCATGGGCCGAGCTGTTCCCTGCGTCGGCATTTTTAATAATTAATAACGCAACGAATAACGACAGAAATAACCAATGGAGAACATCCTGATGAATACGACCCGGCTAAAAATGCTGGGCTCTGCCGCACTCCTGAGCGCTGGAATTCTGGCCACTCAGGTGACGATGGCGCAGAGTGCCAGCTGTAAATATGTAGTGACCAATAACTGGGGCGGCGGCGCGACCGCTACTATCGAAATTTCTAATAATGGAGCCAGTGCGATTAATCACTGGACGGTGAATTGGGCTTACAACACAAACACCTTGTCCGGCAGTTGGAATGCAACCGTATCTGGCACCAATCCCTATTCGGCTACTAATTTACACTGGAATGGCAATATCCAGCCGGGCCAAAAAGTGTCTTTTGGTGTGCAGGTAAATTCCAATGGGGCGGCGATTGAAACACCGGCGGTTACCGGAGCAATTTGTGGTTCAACCCCGCCAGTATCTTCCAGCGCACTTTCATCGAGTGCGCCATCATCCCGTTCAATTCCTTCTTCATCGCGCGCTTCGTCATCATCGTTGCGTTCTTCATCATCGGTGATAAGTTCAAGCTCATCGATTCGTTCTTCCAGTTCAGTTTCGTCGAGCCTGACTTCCACCTGCGCCGCTATCCAGGCGTGCAACTGGTACGGCACCAATTATCCGGTGTGTACCACAACCCAAAGCGGTTGGGGTTACGAGAACAATAGAAGTTGTATTTCCCTTGCAACTTGCGGGAGCCAGCCAGCGCCGTTTGGTTTTGTCAGTGGCTGTGGTCCTGTTAGCTCGTCGGCAATTTCAAGCTCAGTCAGAAGCAGCTCATCAAGTTCAATCATTTCTTCCAGCATTCGTTCGTCTTCGAGTAGCAATATTATTTCTTCCAGCAGTTCCATCCGCTCATCAACTAGTGTGAGTTCATCCAGCAGTACGAGCGGAGTAATTCCCAACGCGACCGCGAGTGGCTGGCCCTATTGCCGCTCAGCCGATTCAGACCCGGATGGTGATGGTTGGGGTTGGGAAAATAGTTATTCGTGCATCGTGTACGGGTCTGCGCCCGATGCAACGGGGCCGGGTAATTTTTCTTATTGCATGATCGGCGCATCCAAATTGAATCTGTGTAGTGCCGATAACGGTAGCTGGGGCTTCCAAAGTGGCGCAGTGTGTTTATCAAAAAGTATGTGCCCGGGAATGGGCAGCGCAACACAGGTACCTGCGCGCAATGTTCCGGTTAATCCCAATGCAAGTGCAACGACTAAATCTGTTTTCACTTATTTGAAATCGATTTGGGGTAATCACATTTTGTCCGGCCAACAGGATCTGACCTGGCAAGAGAGTATCGATCAATACCAGCGCGTCATCAATGATACTGGTCGCGCACCGGCAATTATGGGTTACGACTTTATGAATTACGGTTTGTGGGCAGGCAACCCTGGCCTGAAACAAACCGAGGAAGCGATTACCCATTGGAATCGCGGTGGTTTGGTGACTTTCGCGTGGCACTGGCGCGACCCGAATGCGAGCAATACCAGCATCGGTGCTTTCTACACAGCAGATACCAGTTTTTCTATTCCGATTGCGAATGGACAACTGGATACTGCCAGCACCAGCTACGCAAATATCGAAGCGGATATTGCGTTGATTGCTGCGGAATTACAAAAGCTGGAAGACGCCGGAGTGACCGTGTTGTGGCGACCACTGCACGAAGCATCCGGTGGTTGGTTCTGGTGGGGGCGTTCTGATCGCACTGATGGAATTCCCGCGGCTTATGCACAAGTGATTTTGTGGCGCCACCTGTACGATCGTCTCACCAATTTTTACGGCTTGAATAATTTGATTTGGGTGTGGAATGGACAAAGCGGTGGCTGGTATCCCGGTGATGCGTATGTGGATATCGTCAGCCACGATATCTATGACGGCAGCCGCAATTATGAATCACAAGCCTCTACCTTCAATCTTGCTAAAGCGTATTCGCAAGAAGTGAAACTGGTTGCGCTGAGTGAAAACAGCAATATTCCTGACCCGGATTTAATCAAACAAGACAACGCCTGGTGGTTGTATTTTGTTGTATGGAATGACGTTGACACCGCAGAAGGTATAAGCAATTCCAGTAATTTCTGGACGGGCGAGTACTACAACACCAATGCACACAAACGTCATGTCTATAACCATGACCTCGTCATCACTTTGGATGAATTACCCGATTTTTAATTAATTTTATTTAATTAAATAATTTGGGCAGCTTTATTCAACCAAACACGCGGGCCTCGTAAGGGGCTCGCGTTTTTCACCATTCAGGGCAAATAAAAATAGTAGCCCCGAATTCGTTTAACAATAACGACAGGAGAAACACCTGATGAAAAACCTACAGCTAAAAAACCTGCAACTTAAAAAATGGGGCACAGCCCTTCTGCTCAGTGCCGGTTTGTTTGCAACGCAAACATCACTTGCACAAACTGCAACTTGTAAATATGTGGTTACCAATAATTGGGGCAGTGGTGCGACTGCCAACATTGAAATCACTAACAAAGGCACTACTGCTATTAATGGATGGAATGTAAGTTGGGCTTATGTAAACAACCGTCTTTCCGGTAGCTGGAATGCCACTATTACTGGCAGCAATCCTTACAGTGCTTCCAATCTAGGCTGGAATGCCAATATTCAACCAGGGCAAACAGTTTCGTTTGGTTTGCAAGTCAATGGTAATGGTGCGATTGAAACACCGGCAGTGACCGGTGCGATTTGCGGTGGCAGTACATCGTCGGTAACGCCTTCATCTGTGCGCTCATCTTCATCCTCGATTCGCTCGTCTTCTTCATCGTCAATTCGTTCATCGTCTTCGGTCGTTGTATCGTCATCAAGTCGTTCATCTTCATCGGTGGTTATATCATCGTCTATCCGTTCCTCGTCCAGTAGTTCCCGTTCATCAAGCTCCAGTAGCAATGGTGATTTAACATCGGTGCAACTTACCAGGCTAATGGGAATTGGCTGGAACGTTGGGAATTCATTGGATGCGGTAGGAGGTGAAACCAATTGGGGCAATCCATTAATCACCCAGCAATTAATTAATTCAGTAAAAGCAGCGGGCTTTAAAACTATTCGTTTACCGGTGGCCTGGAGTAAATTTTCCGATGAGGCAAATTTTGTAATTCAAACCGCATGGCTTGATCGCGTCGAGCAAGTGGTGAAATACGCGCAAAATGCTGATATGTATGTGGTGATGAATATCCATTGGGATGGCGGCTGGATGCAACCCACGAATGCGCAGCAAGCTTACGTGAATAACCGCTTGAAAATTATGTGGACACAAATTGCCAATCGTTTCAAAAATTACGATAACCGGTTGTTATTCGCAGGCACTAATGAAGTGATGGTTGAAGGTGATTACGGTACGCCGACAGCTGAATACTACACAGTGCAAAACAGTTTCAACCAGACTTTCGTAACAACTGTGCGCGCTACGGGGGGTAATAATGCAAACCGTTTCCTGGTGGTGCAGGGCTTTAATACCAACATTGATCACACGGTAAATTTCGCAAAAATCCCGACGGATACCACCAGCAACCGTTTGTTAATGGAAGTTCATTATTACGATCCTTATAACTTCACCTTAAACACCAATAGCAACATTACCCAATGGGGCAAAAATGCGACCAACCCCAACGCCACTGAAACCTGGGCAAATGAGGCTTGGGCTGACTCGCAATTCCAGAAAATGAAAACCAATTTTGTGGACCAAGGTGTTGGTGTAATCCTCGGTGAGTATGGTGTTGTATCGCGTACCAACGTTGGCGATCACGAAGGCTATCGCGTGTATTGGAATGAATACATCACTAAATCTGCATACACTCATGGCCTGGTTCCCATCTATTGGGATAATGGTTTCGGTGGCAATGGCGGTATGGCGTTGTTTGATCGTGCTTCTGGTACCCAGTTATATCCAAACCTGATTCAGGCAATTGTTAAGGCAGATGATTGATTTGTTGCAATAAGTGTTTTGGATAATTTGTAAATAACCCCCTGACCGGGGGTTATTTCCGAAGCGTATAAATTCAACACTGACGGGAAACAATTGCTGCCTGATATTGAGGTGCACACTAAATTAAATAACTGCAAATTTTGCATCTGGCTTTGCCATGTGAGCGCAAGTTTTCTCTCGATAGTTGACACTTTAATTCCAGGCATTTCCTTGCATGAGAAATTAAAATTATTGGTAGCGGCCGGTCTTTCCCCTTGCAAAGCGCTAAAGCGCACCAGGGTAAATATTGCTGCTTTCTTGGGGAAACTGGCGAGGCAGGAGTGATTCAAACTGGCGCAGGTGCCGATTTTATTTTACTGGATCGCAATCCATTGCTGGATATCAATAATAGCCGCCGTGTCAGCGCGGTTTTCACGCAGGGTAAATGGTTATGCCGCGAAACGCTCGCAAAAACATCGCCTCAAGCCGCTTTTAATTCAGCTAACAGCTCTAATGCACGCAAACGTTTTTGTGGATCGTAAACATCAATTGTAAACATAAATTCATTGATGCCGAGCTCAGCCGCGAGTTGCTCCAATCGCGTTTTCACTTGCGCTTGATTGCCAACGGCAGCCAGCGACAAAAAATCTTTTACCTGTAATTCTTCTTCAATATTCCACAAGCCTGCCATGGAATCAACCGGTGGTTTCAACCACAACGGATGCCCGCGCAGTAACGCGAGAATACGCTGATGACTGGTGGTTGAAAGGTGTTTTGCTTCGGCTTCCGTGTCCGCAACAACAACCGGCATACCCAGCATTGCGTAAGGTTTATCAAGTGTTGCAGAAGGCGTGAACTGGGTTTGATAAATACGCAATGCTTCACGCATCAAGCGCGGCGCAAAATGGCCGGCAAATGCATAGGGCAGGCCGCGTTTCGCAGCAAGTTGTGCACTAAATAAACTTGAGCCCAGTAACCAAATTGGAACTTCAGTTCCCGCACCGGGAATGGCTTTTAACCGTTGTCCGTGGGCACTTGGTGCTAATAATTGTTGGAGAACGCTGACTTCGGTGGGAAATTCATCCGCCGCGAGGCTATCGCGGCGCAATGCGCGGCTGGTGATTGGATCTGTTCCGGGCGCGCGGCCCAAACCCAAATCAATTCGATCCGGATACAAACAGGCGAGCGTCCCGAATTGTTCAGCAATCACAAGCGGCGGATGATTCGGTAGCATGATTCCACCGGAACCCACGCGCAAGGTGTTTGTTCCGCCCGCGATATAACCAATCAACACCGCAGTCGCCGAGCTGGCGATACCCTCCATGTTGTGGTGCTCCGCCAGCCAGAATCGCTTGAATCCCAATTTTTCCGCCGCTTGCGCGTAACACAGTGAATTTTGCAGGGTTTCCTTAATCGTTGAATGTTCGCGGACGGACGCTAACTCTAATAAGGAAAAGGGGATTGATTTCAGCATGGGGAACAACTCGCAACGCTTGGCAGTTCTGCCGGGATTGTTATAGTTGGGGCGTGAAATAGTAGTTCAAGCGTGCCGACTATTTCCGTGTATGTAAATCATGGTAAAGTTTATTTCCGTTATCATCGTAATGATGCGCAAAAAATAAAACAAATTATAAGGGAGTTGATAAATGACTAATAAATCTGTGCAAGTAACAGTCATTCGCCTTATGACGTTATTGCTTCTTATTGCGATTCCATTGGTAGCGTCTGCCGGTTGTGGTGGCGGTCTGACGGGTAAAGCGGGCGATTATGAGTACTACATCGGTACCGGTGATTGCCAATATGAACAAGATATGGTGATGGTCTCGCATCAAAACGATTCGATGGGTACATCACATGAGTTTGCACCTGCTTGTACTTTTTCTTTTGAATCCGGCAATTTTATGGCTACCGGATTTAGTTGCGCACCAGACTCAAAATCACCGCTTGCCGGAAGTAAATATCTGCTCAAGGAAGACCCTGCGCGCAATGGTGCCTGTGAAAAACCTCCGTACCATTATTATCAATGTGTTACCGGATGCTCGGAAAAAATACCAGCTCACTTTGATATTATTCCCGTTGAGTGTGATGATGAAGGCTAGTGTTGCGTTAATCATCCTTCCGGTTGCTGGTAATGTCCGGGATGCACTTTTGGGTTTTTAGGGTGATAAATTCCAGTCACTCGTACATCAGTAATTTTTGCATCAGCTTTTTCCACGGATTTACGCGCTAGTTCTTCCGCCTCATCTTCAGATAAGGTGTCATTATCGTTATAGGTTTCAATCGTCTGCGGCTGATTATCGACAATAAAACTGATAAGAAAGCGATATTGATCTGCCATGTGAGGCTCCTTTGGTAATAACAATGAACGGGATATCCAGTAGAGGTTTTTGTTGTGCAAATGTTCAATAAATGGCATGCACGTTGGTTGGTAAGGAGTAGATAGTCACCATGAAGCTTGAAAATATATTGGGAGCTATACCCGATAATCTTGATGCCGAAGTATTTGAAGATATTTTCACCTCATCAAACATCCGCGTAGAGCGGATTATTTCCAAAGGCCAAACAACACCGGCAGATAGTTGGTATGACCAGGCGGAACATGAATGGGTGATGGTGGTGGAGGGAAAAGCAATACTTGAATTTGAGGATGGCCTTATTACCTTGAATAGAGGGGATTATGTAAATATTCCTGCTCATTGCAAACATAAGGTGCATTGGACTGATCCTGAGCAAGCTACGGTATGGCTGGCAATTTTTTATAGATAAGTTTTGAGTGTTTATTTCTCTTTTTCACACCAATATCAGCGCTGCTATCGGGGATATTTGCTTGGGTATGCAACCAAGCCCGTGCTTCCTGTCCGGTGTGGGTATGGCAAAGTGGTTCTTTACTTGGTGGGCGGCAACTCTTTACATACTTTTGCCCTGGATACAGATATTAAAAATCTATGTTTAAGTTCATAAGGATATTTTTCCTGCCCATCATTATGTAATAGAGCGCATTACCGACGGCGTGCAATATTTTCTTTGCAGGTCTAAAAAAACGTTTTATAGTCAATAGGGCTGTCATTGGTACAGCTGAAGCATAAATATTTTTCCGATTGCAAATTTGTGATTTTTGTCGCCAAATAAATTCTTAAAATCACACCATCGATCCCAGGCAATGTCAGATAAACTTAAGGAGTTAAGAATGAGTCAAATAGAATTACGGAAACAATTAGGGTTACAGGCTATTAAGGGTTCATATGAGGCCGAAAATGCATATTGGGTGGATGTGGTAAGGCCGTTTATAACAGCGCGTAAGGCGGAAATCCCGGGTTCATATTGGGAAAATGAAACCGGCACGCCAAATCCGTCTTATTCAGATATTTTGGAGTTATTTCTATTTAAAACCTACGGGAACAATGAATTATCTTTTGATTATACTTTTCCCGCTAATGTTACGCCGTATGTGATCCGGGTAACTTTTAATACCAGCGATCAGATAATCGGCATGGTAAGCGCAAGCTAAATAATTCTGGCATTGTTAACGAAAAGGCGGTAATAAACCGCCTTTTTTACATGCCACCTCTTTATTTAGGAGTGAGCTAACATTTTTCATCCTTATTTTGGTAGCGGGCCAGAAACATAGCGATTGCCTCATCAATAATTTTTTTGCGCATAGTTTCTGTTTGTTTTTCCAGCCCAAACAATGTGGGATAAAACACAAAGGATTTAAGTTGGAAAATGAATTGCTTGCTGGCAAAGGGAATATCAGTAATTTTCAATACACCTGCAGTGCAGGCATCGGTTAAAAAAGTTTCGAGATAGCGTTTACAGCCCAATGCGCTGTCATTCATCCCTTGCGCCAGTTCCGGGCGCTGCATGACTTGCATAATGGCAATTTTGGCCACCCGCAAAAATGCCTCTGAACTTAACAGGGCGACCTCATCTTCAGCGATTTGGCGCAACTGTTGCTCAATGGGGGAGGAGGCATCGAACCGCAACTCACCACCCTGCGACAGCTTTTCAAACATGCGTTGCAAAATAGCCTGGAACAACACATCTTTAGTCGCAAAATGGTTATAGACCGTGCGTTTTGATACCTGGGCCTGCAATGCCAGTTGGTCCATGCTGGTGTTTTCCACTCCCATGCTATGGAAAAGTTCTTCCGCCGCATCGAGTATTTGCATTCGTTTCTGATCTGTCAGTTTCATCATCCACCCCGGTATTTGCGTGGCATTTTAGCGCGATGTTTAAAAATCTGCACTAATCAGTTTACTTATTGAAAATAATATGTAAACTGCACGGTGTAGTTTATTGATATGGATCAATCTATGCGCACGCTAGCAAAAGTAACAAGTTGGCTGCTCGGCAGCCTTATGGCAATCACAGCAGGAGTTACCGTGGTGAATACAGAAATTGTGGCAAGTGTTAATGCTGAATCCCTGGTTCAGGCCAGCCAATACAAGAATGGTCGCTTCTTCAATACCCACGTATTTGAGCAACCGGGGTTGATGAAGACCCTTGAGATATTCAAACGTTATTTTACCGAACCGGCAAAAGATAAAGTTCCGCTCAAGGCTGTGCCGGTGGAACAGGTTAGCCGCGCCCAACTCGAGGCATTACCTGATAGTGACCTGCATTTTATTAAGCTGGGACATTCATCAATATTATTAAAAGTGTATGGAGAATATTGGTTACTGGACCCGGTATTTTCCCAGCGCGCCTCCCCATTCTCCTTTTTGGGTCCTAAACGTTTCCATCAAACCCCTATTGCACTGGATGAATTACCAGAGATTGATAAGGTATTGATTTCCCATAATCACTACGATCATCTGGATAAGGCCAGTATTAAAAAGCTGATTGCCAAAACGAAGCAGTTTCTGGTGCCGCTGGGAGTAGAGGCGGATTTGCAAAAATGGGGAGTTTCATCTGAAAAAATTATTCGTTTTGATTGGTGGCAGGAATTGAAAACGGAAAGTGCGTTAATCGCTTTTACTCCCAGCCAACATTTTTCCGGCCGCGGTATTGGTGATAGCAATAGCACCTTGTGGGGTTCCTGGGTTATTAAAACCAGCGCAGGGTCACTGTATTTCAGCGGTGATTCGGGTTACTTCGATGGATTCAAGCAGATTGGCGAAAAATACGGTCCGTTTGATATCGCCCTGATCGAAACCGGGGCTTATGACAATGACTGGGCCGATATCCATATGACCCCCGAGCAAAGTGTACAAGCGCACCTCGATGTAAGAGGGCAGGTGATGGTGCCGGTGCACAATGGGACTTTTGATCTGGCATTCCACAGTTGGTATGAACCTTTGGAGCGCGTAACTGCTGCGGCGCGGCAATCAGGTGCGGTGTTGCTCACGCCGGTATTCGGGCAGCAAATAGCGCTCGGATCCTTGCAGCAACAGTTGCAACAAAATGCCAGGTGGTGGCGTAAATTGATGCCGGAAAATTATTTCACCGGGCATCAACAAATGGCTTCCCCTGAGCTATGAAAAGCTAAAGGTGGCTAAATGCCACCTTTGTTTTAGTGACAACGGTCTCTCTGCATCCACTTTTTATCCCCTAAATGTCGATTCAATAATTCTTCGTTCGACTAGCATTGCCAGGCATTCAATGAATCCGCAATTTTGCCGATGTGAGTGTCTACTATTTCAATGAGGTTATGTCCCTGCTGAAAGGAGAGCATCATGTCAACTTCCCCGAAAAACCCTGAACCATTAAAAGCACTGCCACCTGTTGTTAGCCAGGCTGAGTGGCTAAAAAATCACGAAGAATTAATAGCGAGGGAAAAAGCACACACCCGCGCGAGCGATGCATTGGCTGCTGAACGCAGGCGCCAGCCGATGGTTTTGGTTACCAAGAAATATGTATTTGCGGGAGAAAAAGGCGAGGTTGGTTTACGGGAATTGTTTGAAGGCCGCCGCCAGCTGATTGTATATCACCATATGCTTAAACCCGCCGACGATTCACCTTGCCCCGGCTGTTGTATGTTTACGGATATGGTTGGCCACCTCGCGCATTTGAATGCGCGCGATACCACGTTTGTATTGGTTTCCCGTGCGCCTGTTGATGAAATAATCCCATTCAAACAACGCATGGGTTGGGATATTCCCTGGTATTCCACCAGCGATAGTTTTAATCCTGACTTTATGATCGAAGAGGGCGGGCACGGGTTGAATATTTTTTTACAGGACTCCGGCAATATTTATCACACCTACTTTAGCACCGGACGCGGGGTAGAGCATTTGGGCAGTGTGTGGACTTTCCTTGATTTGACCCCGCTTGGCCGCCAGGAAAAATGGGAAAATTCCCCCGCCGGCTGGCCGCAAACCGAGCCGTATGAGTGGTGGAAATTACACGATCAATACCATAAAAAGTTACCCGATGAGGGCGAGAAAAAAGAAGGCTCACATTGTTGTGAGTAGGAATTTTACTGTGGCCGTTGACCAATCACCGGCCACAATAAATTTTTAAAATTTATTGAATATTTACACGCGAAAATAACTAATCTTTTTCTGCAATTCCGATGCATAGTCAGAAAGTTGCTTGCCGGAAGTTTCTACCTGCCTAACCGTTGTTGTCGTCTGGGACGTGAATTCATTGATGTTGATGATATTGCGATTCACTTCTTCCGCCACCATGGTCTGTTCTTCTGTTGCAGTCGCAATCTGAATATTCATGTGATTGATTTCAGATACCGATATTTTTATTTCCTCTAGCGCGTTGCGTATTTGTTCGGCATAAGACACGGTATTTTGCGAGTTGCCTAAACTTTTATCGATCACTTGTACTGCATTCGTTACCCCGGTTTGCAAACGGGCAATCATCGCCTGGATTTCCTGGGTGGAGGTATGGGTTTTACTTGCCAGGGTGCGAACTTCATCGGCAACTACAGCAAAACCTCGCCCTTGTTCACCGGCGCGCGCTGCTTCAATTGCTGCGTTCAGGGCCAGCAAATTGGTTTGCTCGGCGATACTGCGGATGACCTCCAGGATTTTTCCAATTTCCGTGCTGTCGCTTTGCAAGCGGGTAATAACAGTCGCCGCTTCTTTTACATCATTGGTTAAGTGGAGAATGGAGTGCAGTGAATTTTCTACTAATTGTGTTCCGGCGTGGACTTGTTTATCGGCGGCGTCACTGTTCTGTGCTGCGCCCTGGGCGTTGCGCGCAACTTCGGCAATGGTTGCCGTCATTTCATTCATTGCAGTCGCAACCTGCTCAATCTGCTGGTGTTGGGTGTCCAGGTCGGACAGGCTTTTTTCGCTGCGATTTTTTAATTGTTCTGCCGTTAATTGTAGTTGATCACTAACCTTGCTGACATTCAGGATTACATTCTGTAATTGCTCCGCCATTTTATTGGTTTCCCGCGCTACGCTACCGTTTTTTGCGGATTTTTCCTGGACGCGCGATGACAAGTCACCATCGGCGATGGCCTTAACTGCTAGCGCCAAATCTGCCGGTTCAGTTCCCAATTTGGATAATTGCGCGATGATGGCCGAGCCGATAAAAAAGCTGGCGATACTGGCAATTACCGCAGTGACTATACCGATGGTACTTAGCAATGCAATGTGCTCATAGCGAGCGGCAGAGCTATTGTGTTCACTATCAACGATATCGAGTTGCAAATTAATAAGCTGCGTGATTTTGTTGCTGATGGGGTCAATTGTTTTGTAGAGTTCGCCATCAAAGTCTTCCAGCTCGCCCGGAATCAAACCTTTTTTACTTTGTAAAACAGTTCGTAATTCCTGAATACTTTGATTCGCTGATTGAAAAAGTTGTTTGGCTTCGTTGGCCAATTTCTCTTCCTGGGCAATCATATGGGTGTTTATGTAAGCATGCCATTTTTTATCGATAAGCTGGTTTGCTGTATCCACTTCAGCCAATGCATCTTCCGCAGTTGTCAAACCGGCATTGGTTTTATTAACCAGGTCGATGATTGATACCGCATAGGCATCTGCAATTACCTTCAGGTCGCGTAACGGAATCACCCGGTCTTTGTAAATAGTTTCAAGGCTGGCGTGCTGTGCCCTGAATGTCATCCACCCCATGGAACTCATCAGTAATAAAAAGAGGCATAACACGACTAATATAACAATTAACTTATGCGAGATTTTCATAGTTTTTCCAGAGTCAATAGCGGTAAATCGATTTATACAGTGCCCGGGCAACAACTTATAACAAGGCGCATATTCAGTGAGGCCCGGTGATACCGGTGGTTATGAATGTACTATAGCCGATCTGCCGGCATCATCTTCAATGGCCGGCTGCCCAGGCTAATATAGTCGTATGATGGCCGGGTGGAAACAGGTTAGCGGGTTAGCGATGTGCTGAACTGGTAACAAGGAAACCCCAAAAATAAAGCCAGCAATCGCTGGCTTCAGGTTTTCTCACTGGTTCAAAAGGTGATGTGCAATCTGTTATCGAAGGGTTTTTGTATTCATTTTGCGCACAACAAAAATACCCGCCAGGCCTGATAGCAGAAGCAGGGGCGATAAGGGTTCCGGTACTGTGACGCGTTCAATAGTCAGGCGTGCATTGGTGGTGGAGTTAAAAAAGGACGCAGTGGTGGATGGGATTAATACTTCATCAAATTCGTTTTTCCAAATCCAGTTATTTTGCGTTAATGTAAATGCTTCTTGCCGTGTAATCACATCACTGTAACCTTCATCAAACATTCCATTGGTTGTAAAGAGCCCGTGCCTGTTTGCACCCGTTGTGGGCGTATCTGCTGCAGTAAAAGCCAATGAAATGTAGAAATTGCTGTTGGTATTACCAGGGTAATAGGAGAATCCGATATAGCTTTCGGGATCGATGGTTACTGAATCAAAAAAACTGGATTTCACCGCAATTGCAGAGTTTTTAAACTCCAGGTATTTCCATTCATCCAGCGGAACCTGAAAATCAGGGATGATGAATGTTGCTTCTATATGCGCAACATCATTTTGAAAAAATGACGATGGTTCGCCCCAATCCCCATATTCTGTGTATTCCGATTCCCAGGGAATAAACGAACCCTCATAGGTGATTTTTATATAGGCAAATGCGGATGAGGTAAAAAGCAATGTGGCGATAGTGGTAGTAATAGCCAGTAGATATTTAGTGAGTTTCATTTTTCAATTCCTTAAATGTGTGTGTACAAATTGGATGGCACATTAATTTGTAAAACATTGGGGATCAAAATGCCTGTAGTCCTTCTCGTTACCTTGTCGGGAAAGCCGCCGATGGATAGTAGCACTCGCGCAGGATAAATAACTCGACGCGTTAACAAACTGCAAGACAATTGGACGCTAAAAAGAAGCTCGATTATTACCAGGAGTGCAACGTTGCTCTACAGCGGTTGCGCGTTGCTCGGCCTCAATAGACAGCTGCCGGTAGCAGCAGGTGTTGTATCCGTATTTACTTTTTATTCCGATTTTATGCTTTTTATTCTGAATCAATAACCAAAAAGTTATGCACGTTATTGTCATAAAAAGTAAAGATCCGTTGACCGCATAGATTACAGTTTGGGGGCGGGCTAACCTTTCAGGATGGCTTTGGAGAGAGCCGTTAGTGGTTTGGAAGCATCCGTTTTCAACCGCGATATAAGAATCACGCTACACGCTATAAAAAAATAGAGAGCAACCATGACCCAATCTGTAAATCGCCGTGCATTAATGCGCGGTGCTGTCGCCAGTGCGTTGGGGCTTTCCAGCCTTGCGGCGCTTGGCGTAGAGCCTGCTTCATCCACTGCATCACCAGTTTCTGCACTCAAAGGTAATATTCGCCATTCGGTCGCGCGCTGGACGTTTGGTTTCCTATCCATTGAAGAGCTGTGTTTGCTGGTCAAACGTTTAGGGTTTTCGGCGATTGATCTGGTGGGGCCAACTGATTGGCCAATACTCCAGCGCTACGGAGTGGATTCCTCCATGTGCAACGGCGCCGAACTGAATCTGGAAGACGGTTGGGGCGATGCCCAATTCCATAAGCCGCTGATTGAACGCTACCAGAAGCATATCGACCTGGTTAGCGCTGCCGGTTACCAAAATCTGATTTGTTTTAGCGGCAACGCGCGCGGTAAAGACCCGGAAGAGGGATTGAAAAACGCTACCAAAGGGTTGAAAAAAATTCTTGCCCACGCGGAACGGCGCGGGGTGATTTTGCAAATGGAATTATTCAATAGCAAAATTGATCATCCGGATTATTTTGCAGATAACTCCGCTTGGGGTATTGAATTATGCAAGCGCCTCGATTCCCCCAATTTTAAATTGCTGTACGACATTTATCACATGCAAATCAGCGAAGGCGACATCATTCGCACCATTCAAAACCATCATCACTATTTTGGTCACTACCACACGGCAGGTGTACCCGGTCGCAATGAAATTGATGATACCCAGGAGCTTTATTATCCCGCGATTGTTCGCGCTATCCAGGCCACCGGCTTCAAGGGATATGTTGCGCAGGAATTTATGCCCAGACGCGCAACGGACCAGGAAAAAATTGAGTCCTTGCAAGCGGCTATCCGCATTTGCGACGTGTAATTTCCGGCCGGGAATTGCGTTATCCCGAGAATGCGTTTTATCCCGAGAATTGGTGTTTTATCCCCAAAATTGGTGTTTTATCCAGAGGTACGATTATGTCTACTACACAACACTTTGATGCCATCGTTGTTGGTTCCGGTATCAGCGGTGGTTGGGCTGCAAAAGAACTGACTGAAAAAGGTTTGAAAGTTTTATTGCTGGAACGCGGCCGTAATATTGAACACATTAAAGATTATGTAAATGCCTCCAAAGATCCGTGGGATTATCCGCACCATGGCCGCCCCACGCAGGAAATGAAACGTAATCACCCGGTGTTGCAACGGGATTTTGTATTGAATGAAGAGACCAATGGCATGTGGGCTAATGAACAGGAAAGCCCCTATGTGGAAAAGAAACGCTTCGATTGGTATCGGGGTTATCACGTGGGCGGGCGCTCGTTATTGTGGGGCCGCCAAAGTTACCGTTTAAGCCAGCGCGATTTTGAAGCGAATTTGCGCGAAGGCATCGCAATTGATTGGCCGATTCGTTACCAGGATATTGCGCCCTGGTACGATTATGTAGAAACCTTTGCAGGAATCTCCGGCACAGTGGAAGGGCTGGATCATTTGCCCGATGGTAAATTTTTACCGCCGATCGAATTGAATTGCGTTGAAAAAGATGTGGCCGCGCGCATCAAAAAAGCGTACGGCGGAAAACGTTTAATGATCAACAGCCGCACCGCTAACATTACACAACCCAAGCCGGAACAGGGCCGGGTGAATTGCCAATATCGGAATAAATGCTGGTTGGGTTGCCCGTTTGGTGCCTACTTCAGTACCCAGTCATCCACACTGCCAGCGGCAATGAAAACCGGCAATTTAACCTTGCGCCCTTTTTCAATTGTGAGCCAGGTGCTGTATGACAAAGATAAAAAGCGCGCGCGTGGTGTAGAAGTGATTGATGCGGAAACCAATCAAACGTACGAATTCACCGCAAATATTATTTTCCTCAACGCATCCAGTTTTAATTCCACCTGGATTTTGATGAATTCAGCTACCGATATCTGGCCGGGTGGCTTGGGGAGCAGTAGTGGTGAATTGGGCCATAACGTCATGGACCATCATTTCCGTGTTGGCGCCAGTGGTCTCGTGGAAGGTTTTGAAGACAAGTACTACTACGGCCGTCGTCCTGCCGGTTTTTATGTGCCGCGTTTCCGCAACCTGGATGATGAGCCGCGTAACTATGTGCGTGGTTTTGGTTACCAGGGTGGTGCCAGTCGCGAAGATTGGAACAGGAACGTTGCCGAAATGGGCGTGGGCGCGAATTTTAAAAATGCGCTCGCCGAACCGGGTGCCTGGACTATCGGCATGACCGCGTTTGGTGAAATGTTGCCGCATCACGACAATCGCATTTATCTCGACCACAACGTAAAAGATAAATGGGGTTTGCCAGTATTGGCAATGGATGTCGAGATTCGTGAAAACGAAAAAGCAATGCGCAAAGATATGCTGCAGGATGCGATTGATATCTTTGAAGCGGCTGGGGTAAAAAATGTGAAGGGTGGTGATTGGGGTTATTCTCCGGGCATGGGGATTCATGAAATGGGCACCGCGCGTATGGGGCGCGATGCAAAAACCTCAGTGCTCAATGCATTTAACCAGGTATGGGATGCGCCCAACGTGTTTGTTACCGACGGCGCTTGTATGACATCGGCCTCCTGTGTAAATCCATCGCTCACTTATATGGCGTTAACTGCGCGTGCCGTAGACCATGCAGTAAAAGAATTGAAAAAGGGGAATCTGAAATGAATCGCCGCGAATTATTAAAATTGATTGCCGCGACTACCGGCACCGCAATGATTGGTAGCAGTGCGCTCTTAACCGGTTGTGCAACGCCAGCATCGCTGGTGTTTTCTGCGGAAGATATTGCGCTCCTGGATGAAATTGCCGAAACCATTTTGCCACGCACGGAAACCCCCGGAGCGAAAGACGCAAAAGTCGGCCAGTTTATGGTTGTTTATGTGAATGATTGTTATACAGCGGAAGAGCAGGCGATATTTCACAATGGTTTAGTCGCGCTGGAGGAGCACAGCTATAAAACGTATGGCCGTCGCTTTATGGCATTACAACCGGCTGAACGCGAAACATTTATTAACCAACTGGACCAATATGCAAAAGCGGAAATCGTCGCTGGGCGAATGCATTATTTCACTATGATCAAACAGCTGACATTATTTGGTTTCTTCACCTCCGAAGTGGGTGGCACCCAGGTATTGCGTCATGTTCCGATTCCGGGGCGTTTCGATGGTGAATTACCTTACAAACCGGGCGATCGCGCCTGGGCGACCCGATAATTTGAATACAGGCGATGTGCATCAGCATCTACGCGCTGATTCGCGGGCGCTATTAAAATTACCTTTAATCTATAAGTAATGCGCTTTACTATCCGTAGTTAATTATTGCTGGTTACATTAACTACGGATAACTCCTCTATGAATTGGCTGGCCCATGCCTATTTATCCAAAGCGAATATAGAGTTTCGCGTAGGTAATATATTGCCGGATCTGGTTTCAATCACCGAGTTAAGGAAATTCACTCCGCCATTTCAGGAGGGCATTGTTTGCCACAAGGCAATCGATGCGTTTACGGATTCCCATCCCATCGTCCGAAATAGCGTAGGTCGCATGCCGGCAAACTATAAACGGTATGGCGGTATTTTAACGGATGTTTTTTACGATCATTTTTTAGCAAAAAACTGGGCTACTTATTCATCGATTGGCTTGCACGATTTTTCCCGGCATTTTTATCGCGATCTGGATCGCATAGAAAGAGAGGTGCCGGAAGATATCCTCTCTAAATTCAAGCGCCTCTTTGAGCATAATATTTTTGAAACTTACCAGGAGGTTGCCGGAGTTAATATAGCGTTGCAACGAATTGATCTAAGGCTCCGGCGCCCTGCCAATTTAGGCGCAGCAACACTGGTACTGCTAGAGAATTATGATCTTTATGAGGCTGAGTTTGCCGTATTCTTTGCCCAATTACGCAAACACATTGCGCCTTACCTTCTTCAACCCTGAATTGCTCCCTCTGATAGCTGCGCATAAATAAGGCGTCGCTGAAGTTATATGGTTCTTCTGGCTAATCTCAAATCAGCACAAGACGGCAGATAAACCAGGTTGCTCCCCGTCAGGTAGCGCGCGTATATTCGTGCAGGTCATAAATCAATTACTGAATGATGCCAGTCAGTCTGATCAAGCTGCTCAATTATCAATGCCCATTGTTATGGAGGGATGCTGGATGAAATGGCTAAAACTAAAGATTATGTTATTCCTCGCGTTATTATCGTCACAATCCTCGGCGCTTTTCCTGGTGGATATCCAGAAAGACATTGCGGTAGGAGAATTCACAACCTTATCTGCCGATATGACAATCCATGGCTTTAACCCGAAAACAGACCGCCTGTTAAACGTGGATTTGTTTATTTATTTCCGCGAATTAAATGATGATAGCCTGACCGATATGCCCGGCGATGAAACGGCCGAATTTATGGGGTTTACTAAAATATTATTCGGTGAGCGTTTCAATTGGAATCCGGATATTGACACCGGTCTTTATACCGAGAGCACCGCATTTGATCCGGCGAACGAATACCATTGTTTGTGGTGGGATGAAAATTTTAATTGTGTGTATGATCCCGTAAAAACCGGATTGCTTTTTATCGGGCTTCAAACCGCGCCAGATACACTATGGATAGACGAAGTCCGCTGGGAGGTTGACGTACTCCGCAAAGAGCTTGATGAATCCTCATCATGGATGCTCCTTGTAATAGGTTTGTTTTCTGTGGGATGGTTTCGCCGCAAGCGAAAATAACCATTTGGTTTTTATACCGGGAACTGTGCTCGTGATGTCAGGGAATGTTATTAAATCTGCGCTGCCATTCTGCGATTTTCTGACGAGACACCCGGTAGTTTCCGGGTGTCTGTTTATGTTATGAAATTTCGCGCAGTGTTCCCAGGCTTACCCAATAAAGTGCGGTTTTAATCGGTAGGGTTTCGGTTGCTGCCATTAATTTTTTATAGCGCGATAATTGCCCCTTATACATGTCCAGTTCCTGCGCATAAAAAACGTCCATGGTTTGGCCTGCTTCAGGTTCACTGCTTTTGTAGTCCACAATCCAGCGGACCCCATCCGCGACAAAAGTCCGGTCGATGATAGATTCTTTTACGTCTTGTTGATCACGTTGCATCAACGATAATTCGCTTTCGCTATGTAGATGATCACTGTTAAGTAGCCAGCGTCCGGTTTCGCTATTGAGGGTATTGGTAATAACTGCGGCAGTTTTTTGCAGGGCGTGATGTAAATGCTCGCCATTCCAGCCTAATTGTTTTAGCCGGATTTTCCAGAAGGGTTTTTGTTGGTTGATAAATGTTTCCGCTGCTACATACCCGCGGGTGGTGACCAATTTATTCTCCACAAGTGCTTGCAGGGCAGAGTGGATCACGGTACCCGTATGGCGCGCAAGGCGCGCCGTGGTCGTTTCCAGTTCAGGTAAGTTGAGCGGATTTTCCTGCAGATTTGCAGGCTGGTCTTCACTTGCACCTGCATTATATTCATGGCCACGGTAATTTTTTAATAAGGTTACTTCGTGCAGTACGGGCATTTGCCATTGTGGAGGCAAACGCAAAATATGTTGCAGGCCCGGTTGATTTGTAGCGATTGAATTCCGTTCTTCCGTCATTATCGAAGCAGTTGCACTGCCAGTGGTAATGATTATGGCCTGTTCTTTTACGAGAGGCCAAATACTGTGCAGCAAGGAGTTTTTTGCCGGTGCTTGCAAGACGTCGTCTTTAATGTTGACGCATGCGATTAAATGCAATTGCCTTATTGCGCGCGTGCAACCAACATACAGCAAGCGAGTAGATTCAAACGCTTGTTGTTTTTCCTGTTCGCGACGCATAAAAGTATAAAGGCTATCTTCTTCTTTACCGGTCGGGGCAAGCGATCCCAGCAGTAATTGTTTTTCACCGTTATGGTTGATGCGTTCTTGCCACAGCAATAATTGTTTGTCGTCTTTGCGCGCGCTGCGATCCAGTCCCGGAATAATTACGGTATCAAATTCCAGGCCTTTGGATTTGTGAATGGTCATTACTTGCAAGCGCGCATCCGCATCGGCACGCGGTGCGGCGAATAAACGGTCAATTGCCTGGTGGAATGCTTGCCAATCGCCAATGCTGCCGCCTTGCTGGTGTTTATCCAGGAGTGCAAAAAAACTCTGGATATTATCGCGATCATTTTCATCCAGTAATGTTGCAGGCCCGCCTAATGCTAGCCAGGCTCCCTCAACCCATTGCCGTAACGGTTTGCGATAACGCGCCGCCAGTGTTTGTTGCAATAATGGGACAACACGTGCAAGTATTTGCTGGCCAGCGTTGCTAATCCCGGAAATGCTGTGATGGTGCAGTAACTGCGGCCAGATAACACCAAAGGCCGTTTCATGCGCGCGTGGATTTAACGCAGCCAGTGAGGCGGTTGTGATGCGATGCAAATCGTGGTTGTCCAATCCGCACCAGGGCGCTCGCAATACAGCGAGCCAGGCGATGCGGTCCGCTGGATTTAATAACGCACGCGTTAGCGATAACAAATCCATAATTGCCATACGGCTGGCAAGGCGATCAATTTCCGTTGCCTGGTAGCTTAAACCGGCCGCACTTAATGCAGGCAGGATTTTTTGCAAATGGGTGCGAGTGCGTACCAGTATGGCGATACTGCCATCCGGATTTTTAGTGCGCGCTTGTTGTACCAGCGCAACGACTTGTTCCGCTTCCTGCCATTGGGCATCCTGGCGCGGGTTTGAACTGCGCGATAAATCATCATCGTCATCATCATTTTTTTCAGACGATTTTTCCTGGGATAAATAACTGCAAATATGAAATTGCACCGCATCGCCATACCGCTCCGGGTTTAATGCAGGTTTAAATGCGACCGATGGGGAATAACTTACGGCACCGCGACTGATATCATCTTGCGCGGGAAAGGCGTGGTGGAAAACTTCATTAACCCAATTAACGACACCGGCTTGCGAGCGGAAATTTACGCGCAAGTCCAGTGCCTCCAGTGCCACAGAACCTATGCCTTGCTGGCGTGCATCCAGAAATAGACCCACATTGGCATTGCGGAAGCCATAGCAGCTCTGCATTCCGTCGCCCACAATAAACAGTGTGCGTCCATCACCTGCTTGCCAACCATTGGTTAATTTTCGCAGCAGTTCCAGTTGCGGGCTGGCGGTATCCTGGAATTCATCCACCAGGATGTGGCGAATGCGGTAATCCAGTTGCAGCGCCAAATCACTCGGTGATTCTTCATCGCCCAAGGCGATTAATGCAGCCTGGCTGATGGCGGTGTAATCTGTTGCGCCCAGTTGTTTAAATACCAATGTAAGCTGGGCGGCGAGAATGGGCAGAATACTGGTGAGGCTATCCAGCAATTGCCATTGGTATTCAGCATAACGCGGTGCTGGCAATGATCGAATTTCTTGCAGCAGTTGTTCGGCATCGGGTGCTGTGTCGGCAAGCGCAGCAATTAAATTGCTGAAGCGATTTTTTAATTCTGCATTCTCCTTTCCGGCAGGAAAACCTTCCGCTTTAGTCAGGCGCGCACGGTAGGAGCCGCTATTGGTAAGTAATAAGTCAACGATAGCCAGCCATTGCGGAATGGCTTCGGGTTCCGTTGCAGGTAATCCACCAATGCCGAGCAATTCATGGATGCGATTTTTACGCTCACTTTCCTGTTGCAAATTGTTGGCCGCACTGTCAGCGATGCTGCTGATTTCGCTGCTGTGGATTAATAATCCTGCTTCAACCAATTCCAGATGCTCGCGAATGACCAGTTGCAATACATTTTCCAGGTAACGGCGCGCATCCTCATGGCGTGCTTGCAATAACACGCCCAACCATTGTTCGCGTTTGGCTAACAGGCTGGTTAATAAATTTTCGACTGCACCCAGATTGTTATCCATGTGGCGTAGCAAGCGTATTAAATCTTCGCGAAAAGGCGAATCTTGCTCGAGTAATTTAAATAGCTCGCGCACCGCAAGGCGATAGGCATGATCTGCATCTTCCAGTGTGTCCGGCTGCGCACCTATACCGCTGGCGAGTGGTAATTGTTTGGTGATGGAACGGCAAAGGCTATCGATAGTTTGTACGCGCAAACGTTGCGGGCTTTGCAATAAATTCCATTGTAATTCGCGGTCGCGCTCCAATACCTTGTGGGCGAGCTGCCAGGTACGCAAGGCGTGTGGATCTTGCGGTTGTGGTTGTTCGGCGGCTTGCCAGAGTGCGTGGATAATCCGGTCTTGCATTTCACCGGCGGCTTTGCGGGTAAATGTAATCGCCAGTATTTCTTCCGGCTGCTCACAATAAGCGAGCAATGTCAGCATGCGCTGGGTGAGCAAGCCGGTCTTGCCGGAACCGGCCGGGGCAGACACTGCAAATGATTTGTGCGGATTTAATGTGGCAACGCGAACCTGCTGGTCTACGGGTTGGTTTTCGGCGATTACCGGCGAGCTGCTCACGGGCGAATCGAAATCAAAACTCGATTGCGACATTAATTTTTTCCTCCGTTAAGGCGCAGGAAATTCTCCAGCGTATCCTGCTCCAGTAAACGGTTGAGTGGCAACAAATCCTCGGCATATTGCGCCGTTGTTGAATTTTTCATATCCACGCGGGCATCGCCATGGATAAACGCCTGGGCCAGTTGTTGCAGGTCCTGCTTCCAGATCGCCAGTTGTTCTTGCCAACTGATTTTTCCCGCATCGATCCCGCTGTGCTGGATTTGCAATTCGCCGGTACCAAGCCATTTCATGGCCTTTGCATTAATTTGCGCAAAGCTGATGGCCGCGACGGCATTACTTGCAGTAATGGCATAAAGCGGTAATTGCGGTTCATCCATACGATTGCCTTGCCAGCTTTTAATGCCCGGCTGGCCGGTTTTGTAATCAATCAGAATTAATTCACCGCTCTGTTCAAGTTGGTCAATGCGGTCGATACGTAACTTTAACGGTAATCCCGCGAAACTGATTTCAATTTCTTGCTCAATGGCAATTACGCTAAAAGCCGGGCGTGTTTTTTCCAATGCGAGCCATTCCAGGATTAATTGCTGCAAACGCTCTTGCTCCAGTTGTGCATAAACAATTCCGATGCTGGTGCCGCGTTTTTGTTTGATGGCATCAAGCGCGGCTTGGGTGACGGTATTGACCAATGTGATTAACGATACATCATCCAGCGCTAATAAATTATCGCGGGTTTTTAATTCACGCCAGATAATCGCCAGTGCATCATGTAATAAATTGCCGCGCTCAATAGGCGAGAAGCCGGACACCGGGTCATCAATACGTGTTGCGCCCAGGCGCAAACGTGCAAACGCGTTAAACGGACAAGCGGCTTGTTCCTTGAATAAATTGGCGCCGCCTCGCACCGGCTCCTGCGCGAGATTCAATTCCGGAGCCTGCGCCGTATTAATAACCTGCAATGATTGTTGCGCGGCTATGTTTTGATAATTCCGGTCACTTGCTGTGTGTTCATCAGCAATTAGTTGGGTGATGGGTGTTAGTGGCCAGTTGCGGATCAATGCACTGGGGCTGAGTTCACTATCCTCATCACTATGCGCTGAACTGAAAATTACGTTGGGAGCACATTGGCGATAGTGTGCGGTGAGCGCGCGTGCAAATTCCAATTCGCGCTCTGCGCTGGCATGGGGCATTTTATGTGTGCGTTGCAAATGCGTTGGCAATAACGGATTCGGTGCTGGCACAGGTGGCCATTGGCGATGATGCAAGCCCATCACCCAGCAGTGGCTAAATTGCAAACCGGCCCCTTCCAATGCACCGAGAATTTGGATGGGCGAATGCGGTGTTTGTGCCTGGAAAGGTGTCTTTCCGGCAATGGTACGTAATTGTTGCACAGCAGCAAGATAGGAAAATTGAATACCGGTATTATCCAGTTGGATAAAATTTTCCAGCAAACTATTCCATTGGCTGAGTTGCTGGTGTTCCTGGCTATCCAACCGGCGCGTGCCTGGCCAGCCGAGTAAATTTAACTGTAACTGAAAAAAATCGCTCCAGTATTGTGCGGTGTGATTACCATAGGTTTGGCGACGGTAATTTTCCAGTTGGTTCAAGCGGCCGCTTAAGGTGTTATCACTTTCGTTGATGTTTAATTGTTCAGATATTTTTTTACAATGATAACGAACATCGCTCAGGCTGATAGTAAATTTTCCCAGCTTGCGTAAGCGGGTAATCAAGTGGGTGCGTAACACCAGTTCATTATCGGCATCACTAAAGAAAGGTGATAACAATAAGTGGCAAATGGATTCCAGGTCCCAACTGGATTTTTGTAGCTCCAGCAAATCCAGTGTGGCAACAATAACAGGTGTTGTCCCCAAAGGCGTCCCGGCAGAAAAGTTAAAGGGCAGGGTGTAGCGCGGTTGATCTGGCAATAAGGCCAGTGGTTCAAAAACCTCGACAAAAATACGCTCAACCTGATTGCGGGATTGGCCGAGGTTGGGGACGATTATGCCAATCATCGCCTGCGGATTTTCCTCCAGCTGGTTTTTGCTCCACAGCGCTGCGCTGCGGATTTCCTGTTCACTGGTATTGGTTTCGGTACGCAATAATTGCGCAGAATGGTTTTCTGTTTTGATGGTGTTTAATTGCTGGCACGCACTATTAATCAAATCCTGGTGTAGCGGCGGAATATCATCAAAGCCGGTGAGATGGATAATTTTTTCTTGTGCAATTAATAATTCCCTGAATGCATCGATCACAATGGTGATGGCATTTTCCTGGGTAATAAACTCCAGGGCGGCGAGTGTCGCACGAAATTCCCCCAACCAGGTTAACCAGCAATAACTGTTGCTGGCGACACTCAATTGTGGCTCGGCGTTACGCACATCCTCTTCCGTTAATTGCCACAACTCCAGGTTGCGCAACGCGCTATCCGCCGCTTGTGCCAGGGGTTCCGCTTGCAGCAGTGCAGCAGCAAGGGACGATTGGCTGATAATTTTCTCCCACAAGCATTGGCGTTGCAGGTTATTGATAATCTGGCGTGCAGCCGGCAAGTAAGCGCGGCGTTGCAGCTGTGACCAGTTAAGTTCGATCCATTGGCTCAGAGAATATATACGCGGGCTGGCCCATACCGTTTGCGTTTGCTGGCTGGCGTAAGCACGCAACATATGATTGCGCAGCCGGTTGTTGGCAGTAATGATCAGTTCACCGTTGTTGATGGCGGGCAGGTAAGGTGTAATGTCGAAATAGGTATCAACCATGATGATTTTTTATTGCCGGGGATTGGTTGGGCATTATGCCTTTTATTTGAATCCCTCCCCAGTCCTCCCGTTGCAAATGGATGGGTAGATGTTGTCGAAGCAACAGCTTTTTGGTTATAAGCCGCATTATAAGTGATTGTTTGATAAAGACTTTACACCCCTTCCAGCTTGTTTGCCCGAGGGAAACATGCTAGTTTCCCGCTTCATAATAAGCGACATCAGAAATTCATCGGTAAGGACGCGGATATCCGCGGCACCCAGGGTCAATACAAACAGGTGAGTGTTTCATTAGCGCACGATTGCAGTGCAGCTGTGATTCCCTTTGTATTCAATAACTATAAGCAAGTGACCTTATGAACCAGCAAACCCTTCCCCAGCAATCTGTTGGTGTTGGTAATTACCGGTGGACCATTTGTGGTCTGTTGTTTTTTGCCACTACTGTTAACTATCTTGATCGCCAGGTCTTAAGCCTGTTGTCCCCGGAGCTGATGCAGCTTTATAGCTGGAACAACAACGACTACGGCAATATCACGGCACTTTTCACGTTCGTTTACGCGATCTCAATGATTTTCGCGGGGCGCTTTATCGATAAATTTGGAACCAAAAATGGCTACATCATCGCCATTGCGATTTGGTCTTTTGGTGCTGCCATCCATGCGTTTGCGTACGAAATGGGCGCTGGCTTTTATACCTTGCTGGGGTGGATCGGTTTGGCCGATATCGATCACACCAACGGCACAGTGAATGGTGCAGCGGCGATCACCGTTTATTCCGTTGCCGGTTTTATGATCGCGCGTGCGGTACTGGCTTTTGGTGAGGCGGGTAACTTTCCGGCTGCAATCAAAGCCACGGCAGAATATTTCCCCAAAAAAGAGCGCTCGTTTGCTACCGGTATTTTTAACTCCGGGGCTAATGTGGGGGCGATCCTTGCACCGTTGACCGTGCCTGTTATCGGTGTGATCTGGGGTTGGCAGTGGGCGTTTATTATTGTGGGAATTATCGGTTTTGCCTGGATCGCCTTCTGGTGGATCTGGTACGACAAACCCGCCGAACAAAAACGCCTGGGCGATGCCGAGCGCGCCTATATCAATTCTGATGTGGAAGCCGTAGAAGCCGTTGATGATGGTGTAAAAACGTCCTGGTTTACCTTATTGGGTTACAAGCAAACCTGGGCATTTGCATTCGGCAAGTTTATGACGGATGGAGTTTGGTGGTTCTTCCTGTTCTGGTTGCCTATTTATCTCAGTGCCCAGCATGGGATGGAGAAAACCGAAATTGCCCTGCCCATCGCGCTGATCTATACACTCACCATGTTTGGCAGTATCGGTGGTGGTGCTTTTCCGGGTTATTTCATCAAGAAGGGTATGGATGTATTTAATGCCCGGCGCAGTGCAATGTTTGTGATCGCGCTGGTACCACTGGTGGTATTGCTGGCGCAACCGCTGGGGCACATTTCGGTATGGATTCCTATTTTATTGATTGCATTGGGTGCATCGGCGCACCAGGCTTGGTCCGCAAATATTTTTACCACTGTATCGGATATGTTTCCCAAAAAGGCTGTTGGTTCGGTAGTGGGGATTGGTGGTTTTGCGGGTGGTATGGGGGGAGTATTACTCAATAAATTGGGCGGTGGATTGTTTGATTATTTTGAAAAGGCCGGCAATGTAGCAACGGGCTACACCATTATGTTTGCCATTTGCGCCACCGCCTATTTGATTGCCTGGTTTGTAATGCGCATGCTTGTACCAAAATACAAACCTATCACTGATCTATAACGCTAAGGCTATTGGTAATGATGGAAAACCGCCGCCAATTAATTGGCGGCGGTTTTTTTATGGCATCACCTTTATCAGCTCTTCGTTAATATCAAAAAATATAATTAGCCGTGATGTTGTTTCGCTTGCATAGATGAAGAATAACCGTTTGTCGTCACAGAACCTGAAATTACGCCAGGCCTGATTGCTATTGCGCGCGATTGGTACCGGGAATTTGGCAGCCAGGGGAGCTACCAATTGTCTTCTTAATAGCGGTTTCACAAAAAATAGTAGATTTTTAAAAAAATATTCTGAGGATTTTTTTGAGGATGTTTTTTTTGTTGTAAAAATTACATTTCAAAAAATAAGGTTATTCGGCACGTTCCCGCATTAAAAATAAATATTTTCATCCCGCTTTGTTTATTTTGCATTTTATACGCCTCTAATCCGCAATTTTGCGTAAAAACCGCTCTGGAACTCGCGTAAAACGTGATTGTCATTCTACTGAGCAGGTTAATTTTAAGAGGAATATCACCATGAATAAATTTTCTACTCATGGGAATAGAAGATACATACCGTTGCTTTCTGCATGCATTTTTTGCGGTGTTTTAGCCGGTTGTGCCTCTACTCCTAAAGCCCCTAACGAAGCATTGCAAGCTGCGGAATTGGCAATTGCCAATGCAGAACAGGATCGCGTTGCAGATTATGCGTCACCTGAATTGGGTGAAGCGCGTGACAAATTAACGGCAGCGCGTGTTGCAGTAGTGGAAAAGGAAATGGTCCGTGCAGCGCGTTTGGCAGAGCAGTCCCGTGCAGATGCTGAATTAGCTACCGCTAAAGCCAAAGCAGCCAAGGCCCAGGAAGTGAATGACGATTTAAATAAAAATATCAATACACTTCAACAGGAACTGCAACGTAACACTACTCCAGGAGGCACACTATGAAACCGCTAAATTCTGTTGCTATGCCGATTTCTTTATTGTTCTCGGCGATGTTACTGGTTGGATGCGCGGGTCCAAAAGTTCCGGATGGTGCTTCACAAGTGCGCAGTAAATTGACGCAATTACAGTCTGATCCGCAACTCGCCACGCTTGCTCCCGTTGCAATCAAAGAAGCTGACGCTGCCGTGCGTTTGGCTGAAGAGCCGCGCGACGATAAAGAGTTAAGTAAACATTTTATTTACCTGGCTGATCGCAAAGTGGATACCGCCAAAGCTCTGGCCGAAGCGCGTTACCTTGAAGATCAACGCAAGGGCCTAGGCGAAAAAGCTACGGCCGCGCAGTTGAATGCGCGTACCCAGGAAGCAGAAGCCTTGCGTCGCCAGATCGCTGAGTTGAACGCGAAGCAAACCGAACGTGGTTTGATCGTAACGCTCGGTGACGTATTGTTTGAAACTGGCAAATCGGATTTGAAAAGTAGTGCCAGTGCAAACCTGACCAAACTTGCCGGGTTCCTCAACCAACAACCGGAGCGTGCATTGGTAATTGAAGGACATACCGATAGTGTTGGTAGTGATAGCTACAACCAGGAATTGTCGCAACGTCGAGCTGATTCAGTCAAAGCGTTTCTAATCAGTGCCGGTGTGGCTCCAAATCGAATTACCGCTGTTGGTAAAGGCGAGAGTTCGCCAGTCGCGAGTAACGATAGTTCCTCCGGTCGGCAAATGAATCGAAGGGTAGAGATCGTTATTGCAAATTAATATCGGTTTCGATGTAAATAATTCAACAAGAGCAATTAGCGGTTTATAAATTAAGCGAAGGAGAATGTTATGACACTCGGTACGATTTTACTCATAGTCTTGATATTGATTCTTATCGGTGCAATTCCTGCGTGGCCCCATAGCCGGAACTGGGGTTATGGCCCTAGTGGTGGCTTGGGTCTCGTGGTTGTCATCCTGATAATTTTGCTTTTGCTTGGGTACATATAAAAGCAGGCACGTTTAATGCAGTTAAATCATTAACAATTAAATTGATATCGTTAAATTTGTAAATGTAACTTTTTTATGAATGTAACTTTTTTTGTGAATGTAACCAAGGAGTCTGTTATGAGAGCAATTAATTATTCTATCACTGCAATTTTCCTGGCTTTTTTGTTAGCTGTAACCGGTTGTGCTTCAACTTCTAAAGAAAAAAGTACCGGGGAGTATTTTGATGATGCGGTAATTACTACCAAAGTAAAAGCAGCATTCGTAGAAGACGATGAGTTGAAAGCAACCGAAATCCAGGTAGAAACTTTCAAAGGTGTTGTGCAACTGAGCGGATTCGTTGCTGACCGTTCGCATATCGGCAAAGCTGAACAGGTTGCGCGTAAAGTGAATGGTGTTAAATCGGTAAAAAATGATATTCGTGTGAAGTAACTGTGCGCGGACACCACGAAACGCATACAGAAATTGTCATGCAAGGGAGTTAGTTGAGAAGGAGTTAGCAAAACAAAGAGCTGTTATGGATGATACAGCTCTTTGTTTTTTTGCGCGGGTGTTTAACTAAAATCAGGATAGTGTGTTTCCCGGATGGCAAACGCAGTCAGTGCAGCGGCGAGGCGCTCAGACTCCGTTGTTTTTCGGGTAAAAACGGCAATGTTATTTACAGCTGTATTTGCGCCAATTGTTTTTCCTTCCAACAAATATTCAACCCTCCGCGCTATGGCTTCGCCCGAGTCGATAAGCTGGATTTTTTCAGGCAGATATTTCAAGAGTTCTTCTTTTAACAGCGGAAAGTGCGTGCAGGCAAGCACCAGTACATCCATTAAGTGCGCCTTCTCATGCTGCATTAGTTCAGCAACTATTCGTGCAATTGCATTTTCATCGATTGTTTCGCCGCGTAGCTTTTGCTCGGCAATGTGTACCAGTTCGCTACTTCCCACTGAAATTACATCGCAGTGCGGGGCGTATTCGCGAATTAATTCGTGGGTGTAAGGCCTGGCAACTGTCGCCGGGGTAGCCAACAATCCCATCACCCCGGTTTGGCTCAATTTTGCTGCTGGCTTGATAGCGGGAACCACTCCCACTATCGGTAAACTCAATTGGCTGCGCAGGTGGGGAAGGGTCAGGGTGCTGGCGGTATTGCAGGCTATTACCAGAATATCGACCGGATAAAGTGCCAGCAAACGGCGCATGACCAGATCCACGCGCGCAATTAATTCCAGTTCACCTTTGGTCCCGTAAGGGAAAAAACCATTATCCGAGGCATAAACCAGCGGTAATCCCGGCAGGCGTCGCTGGATTTCCCGGGCGACGCTCAGGCCGCCGACACCGGAATCAAAGACCAGAACGCGGGGGTTGTCATGTGGTTGAGTAGTGCTACTCATGGATGTACTCACGAAAGGGGAAATCCAATCGCCGCCGGGCTGGCAACTATTGCTAAAATGGCCGCGATTTTAACGGTCGGACCGGTGAATGCCTAGTCCGGCTCGCGCTTGAATATGCATTGTGGGAGTTTGTTTGTGAATCCATCGGTTGTAATACTTATTGCCGGACTGGCAGGTTTGGTCATCGGGGCGTTGGCTGTTTACTGGTTACTTGGTCGCCGTCAACACCAGGCAATACTGGCCAAAACCTGGGAGCTTGAGGCGGCCCGGCAGCATCTGCAACATGCCAATGCCTTGCGCGAAGCGTCGTTGCAGCAGGAATCCAATCAATTAACGTTGCAAGTCGCTGATCTCAGAGCCCAAGTACATGATGCCGGCAAGCAGATACAAGAACTGCAACAGTTGCTGGGCGATGCGCGCCAGGAGGCGGCGGGCTTGCGTGAGAAAACCCGTCATTTCGATGCATTGCAACAGCAATCCCTGCGCAAAGATGAACAACTGACATTATTGGAAAAAACCTCAACTGAATTGCAAACGCGCCTCGAACAAGAGCGCCGGCATTTTGCCGAGCAACTTGCGTTGTTGCAAAATGCCAGGGCTGATTTGACCAAAGAATTTGAAAACCTCGCCAATAAAATTTTTGAAAATAAACAGCAGCAATTTGCCAGTAACAGTAAAACATTATTGGATAGCACGCTTGATCCTTTGAAGTTGCAACTGGGCGAGTTCCGTAAAAAAGTGGAAGACGTTTACGAAAAGGAAAATGCCGAACGCAATCGCCTGGCCGGGCAAGTGCTTGAGCTACAAAAGCAGGCGCAAAAAATTGGCGAAGATGCGGTTAATCTCGCGCAAGCATTAAAAGGTAATACCAAAGCCCAGGGGAATTGGGGAGAGGTGGTGCTGGAGCGGCTATTGGAAGAATCCGGTTTGCAGAAAGGCCGCGAATACGATACCCAAGTGAACTTTACCGGTAATGATGGCAGCCGGTTAATGCCTGATGTCATTATTCATTTGCCAGAAAATAAAGACATTGTTATCGATGCGAAATGCTCATTGGTTGACTACGAAAAATATTGCAGTAGCGACGATGAGTTTGAACGGAAACAATACCTGGCGGCCCATATCAATTCCCTACGTAACCACATCAAGGGTTTAAGTATAAAAAATTACGAAAAAATCGAAGGCATTAAAGCACTGGATTTTGTGTTTATTTTTATTCCGATAGAAGCCGCCTTTATGTTGGCGTTGCAGCATGAACCGGCGTTGTATCGCGAAGCCTATGATCGCCATATCGTGTTGGTGAGCCCGACAACCTTGCTGGCAACCTTGCGCACCGTGGAAAATATCTGGCGCTATGAAAAGCAAAATAAAAATGCAGAGCGAATTGCGAAAGACGCGGGCGCCTTGCATGACCAATTTGTGTTGCTACTTGAATCGCTGGATACGCTTGGCAGTGCTATCAATAAAACCCAGGAAGCCTATACCAAGGCGCGTGAACGTTTGCATTCCGGGCGCGGCAATCTGGTGAAACGCGTAGATGATATTCGCCGGTTGGGCGCTAAAACCAAAAAATCTATTGCCGGCCATTTGCTGGAAGATGCGGGCGCCGACACTGAAGAATTACTGCTGGACGAAATTCCGGTTAATGGAGCGCAATCGGATAATGAGGTTCAGGCTGGTAATGAATGATAAATTTATCTGCCGCGTGATGCAGCGCGGTGATTTGGCTAGCGTAATAAGTATTCAGGCAGAAGCGTATATTGATGAAATCCTTGAACGTGACGAGGTCATCATTGAACGGTTTGCGGCAGTACCGGATACCTCCTGGGTGGTAGAAGGCGAGCAGGGGGTTTGCGGTTATCTGGTTGGATATTTATCGCACCAGGGTTACGTGACCCCCTGGGGCGAAACGTTTTCCCATAAAACAAATGCCGATCATTTATATCTTCACGACCTGGCAATCAGCACCAGCGCTGCCGGATTCGGTTTGGGGCCGAGGTTAGTGAAATATGCATTGAAACAAGCGCAGGCGCGTGCATTGCGTGGTGCGGCCCTGGTTTCTGTGCAGGATTCCAAAGGTTTTTGGCAAAAATTGGGTTTTAGTGAACACCCGCAATTAACACCGGCCCAGCAGCAACACCTTGATAGCTATACCGGACCGGCGTTTTACATGACGCAGGATTTTAGCTAATTTTTTCTTATCGTCGTTGCAGTATAACCCCGCACTCGGCGTGGTGGGTATAAGGGAATTGATCAAAGAGTGCGAACGCTTTTATTGCGTGGGTTTCGGTAATCGCACGCAAGTTTTCGCGCAGTGTGTCCGGGTTGCAGGAAATATAAATAATATTGTCAAAGCGCTGGGTAATGCTGGTGGTGTGCGGGTCAAGGCCTGCGCGCGGCGGATCGACAAAAATCGTTGAAAATTGATAATCCGCCAAATTGACATGGCGTAAACGATTAAATTCACGCACGCCATCCATTGCCTGTGAAAACTCTTCGCTCGACATGCGTGCAATCTGGATATTTTCAATCTTGTTTTTAGCAATATTAAATTGTGCCGATTCCACCGATGTTTTTGCTACCTCTGTTGCCAGTACTTTGGAAAAATTTTGTGAGAGCGGCAACGTGAAATTCCCATTACCACAATAAAGTTCCAATAAATCCCCGCCAAACCCTTTGCTGTTGTCAACCGCCCAGCTCAGCATGGATTCGCACACCCCAGCATTGGGTTGGGTAAAGCTGGCTTCTACTTGCTGGTAAAAATAATCGCGGCCCAATACCTGCATACGTTCAATAACGTGATCGCGCTCCACCAGCAAACGTTGTTTGCGGCTGCGGCCGATAATATCTATACCCAGTTTGTGTTTAATTACTTGTGCTTTTGCAATCCACTCGTCAGTTAATTGTTTGTGGTAAATCAACGTGACCAATGCTTCACCGCTCTGGGTGGTTAGAAAATCTACCTGATACAGTTTGTAGCGCAATAACTCATCGGCATTAATAACCGCAAGCAATTCGGGCATTAATTGATTCATCAGGGCGGAGCCAACCGGAAATTCGTGGATCGCATAAGGCCTTTTGGCTTCATCGAACATCACATAATTGCTCGTCTCCTGCTGATGCCAGACACGGAATTCTGCACGCATGCGATAGTGTTTTGCGGCGGAGGGAAAAACCTGGATTTGCGGTAGGGAAAAATCGGCAAAGTCCTGCTGGATCCGGGCTAATTTGTCGTCGAGTTGTTGCTGGTAACTGGTAGCAGAAAAATCATGGGTAATCATAGCGGGCTCATCAGATAACAAGTCGGGCTGCGTGCAAACGCAGCCCGTTTGCGCCCATTATAACTTCTTCGACTCGCATTTGCCCCATTCGCAGGTTAATACTTCCAGCGCCGCATCTCCGCAAAAATAGGCGTACGCCTCTTGCGGCCATTGGTTGGCGATGGTGAGCGTGTAAGGTGCAGCGCACGCGGACTCGTGGGCTTTAACTAATTGGAAAAAAGTTGCACCGGGCGCAACCTCGGTGATGCCACCGGCAAGGGTGGGGATGTCGCGACCTTGTTGGTCCAGCGGTAAATGCTGGAGCAGCTCCGGTTGGTAGCGTGCAATGTCAGGATTGCGTGCAAGGCTAATTGTTTCGTTAGTTATTTTGCTTAAACGAAATTCGCAGGTTTTTACTTTGTTGATCGGGGTGCGTTGTGCAAGGGATAGTTCATCCGTTGCTTTTTTTCTTGACTCGAGCGCAAGTTTAATCGCAGCGGGGGCCAGTGTTTTTCCCTGGTACTCGAAGGTACTGGCGGCGTGTTGCTGGCTGTAGATTTGATCCGCCGCCAATACCAGTTGATTGTTGGCATTCAGCCAATCCTGTTGTTTGCTAATTGCTTCAACTTCAATATCGCCGCCCAGCGCGGCGCAGTTGGAAAAGAGGTAAGAGTAATACACCGCCTCGCTTAAAATTCGTGTCGCTGTTTTTTCCAGCGTCTCTTTGTCGGCCACTGGTGCTTGCGTTGCGCATCCAGCAATTAGCAGGCTGCTGCCCAGAAATAGAATTGCTTTGGCTTTCATTTATTTTTTCCGATTGGGAATTGTTATTTACCCGAGCAAATCATAGAGGCAGTTTGATAATAAAATTACTGCCTTTGCCGGGGGCTGTTTTTACATCAATCGTTCCCTGGTGGCGTTCGGTAATAATAAAATAGGAGACAGAGAGTCCCAAACCTGTTCCCGAGCCTACTTCTTTGGTGGTAAAAAATGGTTCAAAGATGTGCTGGCGAACAGTATCAGTCATACCCGGGCCATTGTCCTGTACCTCGATCACAAGTTGATTGTTTTGTGCGTAAGCGCGCACCCATATCGATGGATTTTGAATTTCCTGGCCTTGCAGTGCCTGTTTGGCATTGCGTAATAAATTCAATAATACCTGTTGTAATTCAGGCGCAGACGCATTAATGGCTGGCAGGTTGTCACCAAATTCTGTTGTTAATTGTAGGCCCTGCTGCGCATTTTTTTGCGGATGAGTACTTTGGTTAAGTGCAATCGTTTGTTCAATTAAATGTTTTACGTCGACCAAACTGGTTTTGCGTTGGGAATTGTGTGAGAACTCCAGCATATTGCGCACGATGTTGGCTGAGCGTTCGCCGGCCTCGCGAATGGAATCCAGCATAATGGGAATTTCACGCGCTTTCAGGTAGCGATCAATTGTTTCAACATCAATCCCCAATTCATTCGCGCGCTCACGGTTGGTGCCGAAATGGCTGTCGGTGCGGCGCACAATATTTTGTACGTTTTGCAGAATAACGCTCAACGGATTATTAATTTCGTGGGCGATGCCGGCAGCAACTTCCCCCAGTGAATACATCTTTTCATTTTGAATCATCAAATTTTCAATCGTCACTTTCATGGTGACATCATCCACGCGAATAACAGCGCCCTGTTCGCTGCTGGATATAAGCGGATAAAGGGTGATTTCAAAATAGCGTTTTTTTTCATCTTCCTGATGCTGGGTATGCTGGATGGAATAGGGTTCACCGCCGCGAATGGAAGCGCGAATGACACTGATAGTTACCGGAAATAATGGCAGCAGTTCGGTGATGTTGCGGCCCAATGCTTCATTGGAAAAAATTTCAAAGGTATTTTCTGCGGCGGCGTTCCAATGGGTAACTTCACCGTGAGCGGTCACGCCGATAATAATTGACGGCATGGAATTGATCATGCTTTGCAAATAGAGTTTTGTTTCGCGTAATTGCCGGCCGGTTTGTTCATGGCGGGCTACTTCATCAATTAAAAGGTCGTTGATACGGTGCAGGCTTTTGGTGCGATCCTGAATTTTTTCCTCCAACGCTTTTTGCGATTCTTTCAGTGCTTTACGCGCGCGCTTGTTGCTCAACCGGCTGCGTTGCAATCCGATAATCAGCAGTGTTTGCAGTATCAACAAAAAAATCACCAATACTCCCATCCAGGTAGCGTGAATGCGCACCTCTCAACGAGGGGCGGTTAGCTCAGTTGGTAGAGCAATGCCCTTACAAGGCATGGGTCACAAGTTCGAGTCTTGTACCGCCCACCAATCGTTTTGATGTTGTCGTTGTAGAGAGTCATTCGCGGACCGGTAGTTCAGTCGGTTAGAATGCCGGCCTGTCACGCCGGAGGTCGCGGGTTCGAGCCCCGTCCGGTCCGCCACTATTCAAAAGGCCCGCATTTAATGCGGGCCTTTTTATTTTGTATAGATGTTTTTGTTAGCCTGGTGGTTATTAGCTAATAAAAAATCGATATACATAAAATTGTCATCTGCAATTGGTAATTTAGGAATCAGGGAGTAAAGTTCCGGAACGACAGCCTGTTTAGATTGTCTGTCAGAAGGGAGGATGCTTCCTCTATCCGTTCACTTAAAGGAGTAAAACCCATGCAAGACTATGTCGAAGACCTGCTGGACGATCTGTACGACGATATCGATGACGACATCGCTGAAGATTATTCAGATATCTAACCCGGGCTAACGCAGCATTTTGCTGCTGGCTCGCGGTACTCTTCCTGCCTAACCCCTTCCTGTTTTCATAACTTCCGTTCGATGTTTCCCAAATGTTAATAACCCCGGGTTTCGATATCTGTTTGTTTTGATTAATTTTTCGTCGAATAGGCCGCAAATCTGCGCGAAAGTCATCATTGCGGTAATTGTTCACGTTTTCATCCAAAGTGCTTTTTTATACTGGCCGTATTCTTCCGCTTGGCTTGAGATGACTGCCTATGCCCAAATTTACCGCAGAACTACTCGAGGCGGTTTTCCTGTTTCAGGATGCACAGATTTCCCGCGAGCTACTCTATCCCGAGTTTGAAGCCATTCTTGATGGTTTTATCCCATTCCCCGATTTTGCCAATACCACCGCTAAAGCAGTTTACGTACAGATTGGCCAATCACTTTGTGTAACCGGTGCCGTTTTTTTCCTTATTTCCTTTGATGAAACCGGGATGGTGGATCGCCGTTGGAATGTGCCATTGCGCCAGCTTATCGACGCTACCGGTACCGGGCCTGATATGGGTGCCGGGGCTATTCGTCTGGCGTGTTATAGCCAATGCCCGATTGCCTGGCACCAGAAAAACCTGTGGGACCCGATCATGGAGAGCGGGAGCAGCAGCTTTGTCGCTATGCGCAAGGCGGTGAAAGCCAACCGCTTGGGGTTGGTGGTAAAACCGGTTAAAACAGAAAAACCCAAAGCAGAAAAATCGTCTGCAAAACCAGCGGTTGATCTGGTGCGGGAACAAGCCGTATTGGAGAAAAAGCTCCATGACCATTATGCCCAGGAGCTGCGGGATAAAATGGCCATGCTAATCAAGGAGCAGCGGTTGCGCATTGCGACCCTGATGAATCAGCACCAGGCTAAAGTCCATGCGATGCAACATGAACACCAGCAGCGGGTACTGGCATATCAGCAAAAATATCAGGAATATGAGCAACAAAATCGCGATCTGGAGGAGCGTAATCGCGCCTTTAAAGATAGCCTGGATGCGCAAGCCAATAAAATAGAAGGCATGCGCGAATATTTTGCGCACAAACTGAAAGCGGCGCAGTCAGGCGAATCCAATCAAATCCAGATGCTGCAGGAGAATTTTGCGTTGGAGATGGATGCGAAAATCCGTGCTGCCACTGCTGAATTGCATGAAATGCTGGAGATGCGCGAAGTGGAATTGTTTTATCGCCATCAAAATGAAGCCGCGCTTAAAGAGGAAATTGTTAATTTAAAGCGTGAACAGCAACAACTGTTAAAAAATAGCGGGGATCAATTGCTTGAGCGCCTCACCAAATCGGGTATCAATCTGGTTACTTTTTTGCCGGGGTTGGGGGAAACGGCAATTCCACTCGATGATATCGGTGTTTACCTGGAAGACCCGCAAGCTTATGCAGCGGTAAAGACCGGGGTGAGCGAGGCTATTTATCTGGCATGGTATGAACATCACCAATCGCCGTGTTGTAATGCTGTCGATACCAGGGGAAAGGCTTGCGGCCGCAGTATTCCAATGATTGAAACTCCCTATGAATTCCATCCGGGAGAAAGTGACCGTTGTAGCCAGCACCAGTCGGTGGTTTATTCCAGGGTTGCGGAGCGTCGTTAAGGGTGTGCTGATACTTGATCAATAGGTTTGTGTAAGCCGTGGTAATTGATTCCGATAGTGATTTTTTTAAACTCGCCTGTGCAGTACCGCTGCAAGATGCGACCACCTCCGGATTGGCGGGTCATGGTGTTGAGCTGTTGGTGCGTCGCGATGATCTTATTGATTCGGGTTTGTCCGGCAACAAAGCTTATAAATTGTTCTACAACTTGCGCGCCGCGCGCGATGCAGGATATTCCCGGTTGTTGAGCTTTGGCGGTGCCTATTCCAATCATTTGTATGCGCTGGCGATAGCGGGTGCCCGTTACGGTTTTGCTACCCTAGGTGTGATCCGCGGTGAACGCCCGGCGCATTTAAGCCCTACGCTTCAGGATGCGGAACAGGCGGGGATGCAATTGCTTTTCATCAGCCGCGCAGCGTACCAGCGCAAAACATTTACCCACCTGCTTGATGAGTGGCGTAAGCAGTTTGGTGATTTTTATGTAATTCCCGAGGGCGGGGCAGGCGTGCCGGGTGCGCGCGGTTTGACTGTAATGGCCCGCGCTTTAGAAGCGCAGCTTGAGGGTGACTATACTGCTGTGTGTATTGCTTGTGGAACCGGCACCAGTCTCGCGGGGTTGGCTGCCGGCTTAACCGCGGTTGGTCGCAGTGACAAACCTGCGTTGGGCTTTTCAGTGCTTAAAGGCGATGGTGGTTTGGGTACGGGCATTGCAGAGACATATCGGCAGTTATGCGCCAAACATAATGCGTCGGGTGATGACAGGTCGCACAATGCGGCGAATTGGCGATTGATTTCCGGGTTTCATGCAGGTGGTTATGGAAAAAAACACCCGGCGTACCTGTTTGATTTCTGGCGGACATTTGAACAGGAAACCGGCATACCGCTCGACCCTGTATATACCTTGAAAATGATGTGGGGAATTCATTGTTTGGCACAGCAAGGATATTGGCCGCGCGGTACACGTATTGTTGCTATTCACAGTGGCGGCCTACAAGGACGACGGGGTTTTGTCTGCCCGTAACGCCTTGTCCTGGCAGTAACTGAAATTAGCAACTGGAAAATATAAGTAGTTGGAGTGGCGGTGTTTTTGCCGGCTCCGGAATCGGCTCTCTTCTTGAAGGAAGTGCTTATGCAAGCTCAAAAAAATGTTCAAATCACCCCGGTTGAATTTGATTTGAATTTGACGCGCACTCTCGTCCCCCTGAAAGATATGAGCGAAAGTCATTTATTGGCGCTGCTTAATGACGCGTTGATCGAAGTGGTTTGTGCAGGCCAAACTTTATTCAATGCCGGTGCCTATGATGGGCAGCATGTCTATTTGCTGCACGGCGATGTTGCCCTGGTGGATGATTCCGGCACCCGCACGCGCATCAAGGGGCGCAGTTCACTTTTTCCAATTGTCCATCACCAGCCGCGGCAGGTTACCGCGATTGCGGAAACTGATTGCAGCGTTTTGCGCATCGACAGCGAACGGTTGGATAAAATGCTCACCTGGAGCCAGGTTGCTGATTATCTGCAATTGATTATTTCCCGCGAACGCGATTTGGATGAAGACGTTGACTGGATGATGACGGTGCTGAAATCCAACCTGTTTTTCAAAGTTCCACCGCTCAATGTCGAGCAGATTTTTTCGCGCCTGACCCCGCAAGTGGTTTATGCCGGCGATGTCATTATTCGCCAGGGTGAGATGGGTGATCAGTGTTATTTCATTAAGGAAGGTGAGGCCGATGTAACCCGGCATGCTGACAATAAACGTCAACATCTGGCGACAATTGGCGTGGGCCGTTGTGTTGGTGAAGATGCGCTGGTGAACGAAACGGTGCGCAATGCAACGGTAATGATGCGTACGGATGGCGTGTTGATGCGTTTGGAAAAGCAGGATTTTTATCGCTTGCTGAAAGAACCTGAAGTGTCCACTTTGGGCTTTAATGAGTTGGAGGAATCGCTTGCCAACGGGGTTGTTGCCGTTGATGTTCGTAGTGAGGATGAATATAGCGAGGTTCACTTGCCCAAAGCAGTGAATGTTCCGCTGAATATCCTGGCGATTAAATCGCGCTTGTTGAACAAGGAAAATTTGTACATTTTTTACTGCGATACCGGGCGCCGCAGTCGCGCCGCTGCCCACTTACTGGCTGCACATGGCTATAAAACCCTGGCGTTGGATAATTGCCCGGGGCTGTTTGGCAATACGGGCAAAGCCCTGATGGTTGACCGGCGCAATTATGTGTTGCGCGCCGGGGAAGCATTTCCTGGCCGTACCGAGGAATAGTCGGGCCAATCGTCAGGCACCACAAATAGCCGTGCGGATTCTATCCAGCAAATCCTATCGGTTGGTTGGGTTTCGCTGTTGTTTGAGCTCTGCTCCGCTTTCATTACTGCAACCAACTGGGGTCGCTGTGCCCCGTCAATTTCCCCGAGTAATTTGTTTGCCAATTGTTCCGTCGTAAGTAGCCTGTTGGTGTCCGTGCAATGCGCGGGCGATAGCCATTGCTGGCGCTCAAGGACAAACCAGCGCTGCTCAGGTTGCGTGGAAATGTCCTGCAGGAAATCGCTAAAGCGCCACCAGCTTCCGTGTTCATGATGCGGATGGACGAATGCGGGCTTGCTGTTGCGTTGCGCGGGTGAAAATAAATACCCCTGGATACATAACCCGGTGTTCCATCCGTTTGCATCCGGGTATAGCGATTCCAATTGTATTCGGGCTTCCGGTTCCTGGTGTAACGGTAATTGATGCTGGCGCAAATGATTGAGTTTCAAATCCAGCCGATCTTTGCTTTCGGGGCCAATCCAATATTTCCATTCATAAGCGTCCAGCGGATTGCTTGCGCTACAGAGATAAAACTTCACCGCTGTTTCTATGTGCCAATATTCATCGCCGCGACGGCATAAAAAATCAAATGCGCCCAGGGTGATGCCATTACGGCCAATTTGCAGGTTGTGCTGTAACAACTCCCATTCGGGATGATGGGCAAAATAAAAGTGCCACAGCGCCTCGTAATAAATTCCCAGCCGGGTGCTTTTTAGTTGGTTCAGGTGATCCAGTAATGGCTGCGGTTGTTGGTCCAGCGCGCGTAGCCAGGGCCAGAGCGAGTGGTCGGTAAAGGGCAAAATGTGGATCGAACTGCCCGGCAACTCGTGCATCATAGGCGCGCTGAAACAGCACCAGGCAAGGTCGCGAACTGCTTGATGCTGTAGCCCATGCAGTGCAATCTTGTAGTCGGGAGTTTGGCTTGGTTGCATAAAGTTAAATCCTTGCAAGCTTCGCTGGCTATAATAGCCTGAAACAACGGCTGGTCTGGTAATTGATCGCGACCACTAAATGCAACCGCAGACGCAATGGATGATCTATGACTCATTTTTCAACGATTGGCCTGATTGGCCATCTCAATAACGAGCGCGCGGTTTATTCCATCAAGATTTTGATTCGCTTTTTGCAGCAACGCGGCAAAAATTTTGTGCTGGAAGCGGAAACGGCCGCGCTGATTCGCGATGCCAGTATGGTCAAGGCAGCGCAACGCATTATGGACATGGATACCATTGGCCAGGTGTGTGAGTTGGTGATTGTGGTCGGTGGAGACGGTAGTTTGTTGCGTGCAGCGCGTGCACTGGCTAAATACAACGTGCCACTGTTGGGGGTGAACCGTGGTCGGCTGGGGTTTCTAACCGATATCACACCGGAGGACATCGAGCTCAAGGTGGATGAAGTGCTCTCCGGAAATTACCAATCGGAAATGCGTTTCCTGCTGGATATGGAAGTCATACGCAAAGGCGCTGTTATCGCTACAGCGGATGCCTTCAACGATGTTGTTTTGCATCCCGGCCAATTTATTCACATGCTGCAATTTGAGATTTGTGTCGACGGTGTCTTCGTCACCAGCCAGCGTTCCGACGGTGTGATTGTCTCTACGCCGACCGGTTCGACTGCCTATTCATTAAGCGGTGGCGGTCCGCTCTTGCATCCGACCCTGGATGCCATCGTCGTAGTGCCAATGAACCCGCATACCCTGAGCAGCCGGCCGATTGTGGTGTCGGGCGATAGTGAAATCAGAATCCTTGTGGGCGAACATAATCGCGCTGAACCTATGGTGACCTGCGATGGTCATTCCCATGTCGATGTACAAACCGGCGATGAAATTCGCATTTGCAAAAAGCCGCAACTGCTACAGCTCCTCCATCCCCGCGACTACAACTTCTATGAGCGCTGCCGCTCCAAACTGGGGTGGGGTGGTCATCTGCTAAAGGAATAATATGACTGATTCTTCGCCGTTTAAATCGATCATCCAGCCGCAACCCGGAGAGGCTTACGGTTACGATTTAATTGGCGATGTCCACGGTTGCGCCCACACCCTGGAACGTTTGCTCCAGCAAATGGGCTATAAAAAACAGCGCGGTGTTTACCGTCATCCCCAACGCCAGGTGATTTTCCTGGGCGATGTGGTGGATCGCGGCCCGCGCATCCGCGAGGCCCTGCACCTGGTGCGCGATATGGTGGAGGCGCGCAGTGCCCTGATGGTGCTCGGCAATCACGAATTCAATGCGATCACCTACACCACGCCCAATGGTCCGGGGTCATGCGACTATTTGCGGCCGCACACACCAGGCAATGCGCGCCAGATTGCCGAGACCCTGGAGCAATTCGAAGACCATTTGCCGGAGTGGCTAACTTTTGTGCGCTGGTTTGTTGAGCTGCCGTTATTCCTGGAGATCGAGCACCCGCGCACGCATCAGGTTTTCCGCGCTGTTCACGCCTGCTGGGACCACGCGCTTATTGACCGGCATCGCCGGCAATACGGCGACGGTCACATCGATTGGCGATTTGTTATCAATTCAGTGCAAAAAGGCAGCCTGGAGGCGCTTACCAAGCAGCGGCTCACCGGGGGGGTAGATCTGCCCTTGCCGGAAGGTGAGGTGATGGTTTCCGCTGATGGTTACCAGCGCCGCGCATTCCGCACCAAATTCTGGGGCCATACTGCCGAAACCTATGGGCAGTTGTTATTCCAGCCCGATCCTATCCCCGATGCTATTGCCAAAGCGCCGATCAGCGCTGAACATCGTGCACAAATGGTTTACTACGATACCTCCCAGCCACCGTTATTTATTGGTCATTATTGGTTGAAAGGGACACCAGGGCCGCTGGCTCCGAATCTCGCTTGCCTCGATTACAGTGCAGTTAAATTCGGGCGATTGGTGGCTTATCGCATGGATGGTGAGGCACAATTGCAACCGGATAAATTTGTCTGGGTCTATGTAGATCCCTAATCAACCGGGTGGTTATTGTATTTTGAACTGGATAGCGGTTAAGTATTTTTCTCTCGATCAGGATTTGCGCGAATTAAGTGACTATTTACACGCGCGCGGTTTGAACCATCGCATTACCGAAGAGCATGGGCAGCAGTGCCTGTGGGTGCTGGATGAAACTGTTATTCCGGCCTTGCAGGAATTCCTTGCGCAATATTCGCAAGGTGCTGTGACCCTGGACGCCGCGCCACCACCGGTGACTGCCACCCATTATTCTCCTCCATCCCTGCTTCAACAGGCAGTGCAAGTTCCGGTGGTTATTGCGTTGGTATTGTTGAGTGCACTGGGCGCATTTCTGGTGGATGCGAACAGCCCGTTGGTAAACTGGTTTGGTTTCCAGGATTTCAGCGAGCGACGAATAATTCCGCTGGGCGAATTATTTGCCAGTGGCGAGCTCTGGCGATTGGTCACGCCCATTTTTCTACACTTTGGCATTTTCCATGTGTTGTTCAATAGTTTGTGGATGTGGGATTTGGGGCGCCGCCTGGAATATCTCATGGGCCCCATTCAGTTTTTATTATTTGTGATCATCACTGGCGCTGCTTCCAATCTTGCCCAGTTTTTCTGGAGTGGTCCCGGTTTCGGCGGAATGTCCGGTGTTGTATATGCGCTGGTAGGTTTTATCGCGATTCGCCAACGCCTTGTGCCTCATCCACTGGTCGCTGTTGCACCGGCATTAATTGGTTTTATGTTGTTTTGGCTGGTGCTCTGCATGAGCGGGGTAGTGGATTATTTTATTGCTGGATCTGTTGCCAACGCCGCGCATTTGGGTGGTTTGATTGCTGGCGCTGTTTACGCGCTGGCTACCAGGCATTTTTACCGCCGTTAACATTTTTACCACCGCAATAATTTTGTTGATCGGTTTGTTTTTTTATTTTCAGGTAACGCTATGGATTTACAACAACTGCTTTCCAGTCTGACACCGGAAATTTATCAGAACTTAAAACGTGCGGTAGAGCTGGGCAAGTGGCCGGATGGCAATCGTTTGTCAGCGGAGCAGCGTCAATTGTGCATGCAAGCGGTGATTGCCTATGAACACAAACATTTGCCGCCCGAGCAACATACAGGCTATATCCCACCCGAGCCGCACACTTATTGCGGTGATGATGATCATGACCACGATCATGCGCACACCGATAAACCTATCAAATGGGTTGAGTAATTTTTTCTTTTTGTGAATCAGGATTCCACTATGACAGCCGTAGAACAAAACCTGCCCTCCAAAGAACAAGCACCAAAAACAATTTATCTTAAAGATTACCGTGTGCCGGATTATTTAATTAAAACTACCGACTTGCGCGTTGAGATTTATGATAAGGATGAACGGCATGACGGTGAAACCATTGTCAGTGCCATGTTGCATTTATATCGCAACCCCGCCGCAACCCGGCCGGCGACACAATTAACCTTGCATGGCGCGGATCTGGAATTGGTATCAATCGCGCTGAATGGAAACGTATTGGGGGCGGGCGATTACGAGTTTGGTGAAGAATCGCTTACTATTTTTAATACACCGGAAGAATTCACCCTTATCACTATCACCAAAATAACGCCTGAACAAAATACCTCACTGGAAGGTTTGTATCGCTCGCGCACGATGTATTGTACCCAGTGCGAAGCAGAGGGTTTTCGCAAAATTACTTACTATCTGGATCGCCCGGATGTCATGAGTGAATTCACCACCACGGTGGTGGCGAATAAAAAATATCCCGTGCTGTTATCCAACGGTAATCTGATTGACCAGGGCGAACTTGATGGTGGCCGTCACTACGCAACCTGGCATGACCCATTTAAAAAACCGGCCTATTTATTTGCCCTGGTTGCTGGCGATCTCGCTCACATTGAAGACAAGTTCATTACTTGCTCAAACCGTGATGTCGTTTTAAAAATATTTGTAGAGCCCAAAGACCTGGATAAATGCGACCATGCAATGCAATCGCTGAAACATTCCATGCGCTGGGACGAAGAAGTTTACGGGCGCGAATACGATCTGGATATTTTTATGATCGTTGCCGTGGATGATTTCAATATGGGCGCTATGGAAAATAAGGGCCTGAATATCTTCAACACCTCGTGCGTCCTCGCCAAACCGGAAACGACAACCGATGCCGGCTTCCAGCGCGTTGAAGGTGTCGTTGCTCACGAATATTTCCATAACTGGAGCGGTAACCGCGTCACCTGCCGCGATTGGTTCCAGTTGAGTTTGAAAGAAGGTTTTACGGTTTATCGCGACTCGGAATTTTCAGCGGACATGGGCTCGCGCACGGTCAAACGCGTTGAGGATGTCACGCTGCTGCGCACTGCCCAATTTGCAGAAGATGCAGGCCCTATGGCACATCCGATTCGCCCGGAATCCTATATCGAAATTTCCAATTTCTACACCATGACAGTGTATGAAAAAGGGGCAGAAATTATTCGTATGCTGGCAACCTTGTTGGGCAAGGAAAATTTCCGCAAGGGAACGGATTTGTATTTTGATCGCCACGACGGTCAAGCAGTGACTACGGAAGATTTTGTAAAAGCCCTGGAAGACGCATCCGGTCGCGACCTCACGCAATTCAAACGCTGGTATTCGCAAGCGGGCACACCGCGCTTGCACATTACCGATTCTTATAATGAAGATGCGCAGGAATATTCATTGACCATCAAACAATCCTGTCCACCAACACCGGAGTGCGAACATAAATTGCCATTCCATATTCCGGTGGCAGTTGGATTGATTGGTAGTGCAGGGGACTTACCACTGGTGTTGAAAAATGCCAAACCGGATTTTGAAACCAGTGATAATACCTTCCGCGTGTTGGAATTAACTGAAGCCGAGCAAACCTTTGTATTTGACCGTGTGCAGGAAAAACCGGTACCCAGTTTGTTGCGTGGTTTTTCCGCGCCGGTGAAATGGCATTATGATTACTCGCGCACTGATCTTGTGTTGTTAATGAGCCGCGACAGCGATGGTTTTAATCGTTGGGAGGCGAGCCAGCAATTGGGCTTGCAAGCAATCCAGCAGGCAATGGCGGCTTACCAGCAAGGTCAAGCGCTTTCCGGTTGGAACCTGGACGCGGATTTAATCGATGCTTATCGCAGCGTAGTGCAAAACGAAAGCCTTGATAAAGCCATGGTTGCTTATATGCTCAGCCTGCCATCGGAGGCTTATTTAAGTGAGTTGGCTGATGAGGTTGATGTTGAAGCAATCCATTATGGTCGCAGCGCCGTGCGTAAAGCGTTGGCGCATGCATTACGCAATGAATTTGAAACTATCTACCGCACTTATGATCACCAGCAAGCCTATGCTGCCACGGCCGATGCAATTGCCTCGCGCAGTTTGAAAAATGTTGCCTTGGGTTATTTGATGTTACTGAATGATGAGGCATTGATTAACCTCTGCGAGCAGCAATATCGCTCGGCAAATAATATGACCGATGTGATGGCCGCACTGACACAGTTGGTTAACAGTGAAGCAAACCTTGCCAGACAATTTGCGCAAGCCGCTTTGGATGATTTCTACCAGCGCTGGCAAAATGAATCCCTGGTCGTAAACCAATGGCTCAGTGTGCAAGCAATGTGTGTCTTGCCCGGCACCCTGGAAAAGGTAAAAGCCTTGCAAACCCACGCGGCGTTTGATGGTAAAAACCCCAACAAAATTCGCGCGCTGATCGCCGGTTTTTGTAACAGCAATGCTATTAATTTCCATGCCGATGCTGGTGCCGGTTATCAATTCCTTGCTAACCAGATTATTCACCTCAATACCCAGAATCCACAGATTGCGTCGCGGTTGCTCACACCATTAACAAAGTGGAAAAAATACAATCCCCAGCGCCAGGCCTTGATGAAATCCCAATTGGAAAGAATCCTGGCCGAGCCGGATTTATCCAAGGATGTATTTGAAGTGGTTAGCAAGAGTTTGGCGTAGATAGTATTTTCATTTTTACATCGATTGCTGATTGGATTGTTAGCAAATCAATTATGTTTTTTTAGTGTTAAGTTAGTTGGAGATTTTGTTCATGGCAGCAACTCAAGGGGGCGTTTCCCCGCAATCAATACCGCAAGTGAAAAATATCATTGCGGTTGCATCAGGCAAAGGCGGTGTGGGCAAATCTACAACGGCGGTAAATTTGGCGTTGGCCCTCGCGGCTGAAGGTGCCAGGGTAGGTATTCTGGATGCGGATATTTACGGTCCCAGCCAACCGCATTTACTTGGCATTGGCCAGCGCCGCCCCGAAATAGTAGGTGAGCGTGGTAAAGAACAAATGGTGCCGATTATTGCCCATGGTATCCAATCCATTTCGATGGGGTACCTGGTTACCGAAGACACGCCGATGTTGTGGCGTGGCCCGATGGCTACGGGAGCTTTGCAACAATTGCTAATGCAAACCCGCTGGGACAACCTCGATTATCTGATTATCGATATGCCACCGGGAACCGGTGATATTCAAATTACACTGGCTCAAAAAGTTCCGGTAACCGGCGCGGTGATTGTGACCACGCCGCAAGATATTGCCTTGCTCGATGCCAAAAAAGGCATAGAAATGTTCCGCAAAGTAAACGTTCCGGTGTTTGGCGTTGTGGAAAATATGGCGGTGCATGTTTGTTCCAATTGCGGCCACGAAGAGCATATTTTTGGCGCAGGGGGCGGTGAGCGTATAGCGCGGGATTATCAGACTGAATTGTTGGGGGCGTTGCCCCTCGATTTATCAATTCGCGCTGACGCCGATGCGGGCAAACCTTCTGTTGCGGCTAATCCTGATTCGGTCATTGCACAACATTATCGGGCTATCGCAAAAAAACTGATTGCGAATGTAGCTATTCATAATGCACAGGCGGCGAATATTCCTGACATAGAAATATCGGACGAATAATTGAATTCAAACCTTGGTTCGCTATACCCGGTTTCCAGCAGCCGGGTATTTTATGTTTCCTTTATATTGCCTTTGCTGGTCCGCAATGGGGCCAGGTGTGGCAAGGATGCGCAAGCGTCTACTACATTGAGTTTACAGCAGTGTTTGCCCGACATCTTGAGCATGCGAAGCGTTTTTTGCTAATCCATTTATGATGCGGATGTTTCCCCACAGCGATGTGCAAGTTGCTCCCGGACTGATGAACCGTATAATCCGTTTGAATTGATGACTACCCGACAATAAAAAAGGCCGCAAATTTGCGGCCTTTTTTATTGCACAAGCAATTATTCCAGAGCAACTATTTTTTGGGATAGTCACGTTTTGGGCTGCCAGTGTATTGCTGGCGAGGGCGGCCAATTTTGTAGGAGGTGCTAACCATTTCATTCCAGTGGGAGTACCAGCCCACCGCGCGACCGAGGGCAAAAATCACCGTGAACATTTCGGTCGGAATACCGATAGCTTTCATGATAATGCCTGAGTAGAAGTCTACGTTTGGATAAAGTTTTTTGGAGATGAAATAGGGATCTTCCAGCGCGATTTGCTCAAGGCGTTTCGCAATCGCAAGTAATGGCTCATTCTCCAGGCCTAATTCAGACAATACTTCATCGCAGGTTTGTTTCATTACTTTGGCGCGCGGGTCAAAGTTTTTGTAAACACGGTGACCGAAGCCCATCAGGCGGAAGCCAGAGGTTTTATCTTTAGCGCGGGCAACACATGCCTCAATGTTTTCAACAGTACCGATTTCTTCCAGCATTTCCAGCACGGCTTCGTTGGCGCCGCCATGGGCCGGGCCCCAGAGTGTTGAAATACCGGCGGCAATCGCAGCAAAAGGATTGGTGCCTGATGAACCGGACAAACGAACAGTTGACGTTGACGCATTTTGTTCATGATCAGCGTGCAGGATAAAGATCCTGTCCATTGCCTTGGCAATGGTTTTGCTGACGCTTGACGGCTGGCCAGCGGTACCGAAGGTCATGTTCAGGAAATTTTCGGCGTAATCCAGGTTGCTGTCCGGAGCGACAAACTCTTCGCCTTTGCGATGTTTGTAAACCATGGATGAGAGCGTGGCGATTTGGCCAATCAGGCGATAGGCGGTGAGCTTGCGGCTTTCGGCATTGGTAATGTCGATTTCATCGTTATATACCGCCGCCAATGCAGCCACAGCGCTACACAGGATTGCCATCGGATGGGATTCGCGCTTGAAGCTTTTAATGATGTTGGCAACGGAAGGATCTACAACAGAATGTTTTTTAACTTCGGCAGTGAATTCTTCTTTTTGCGCCGGGGTTGGCAATTCGCCATTCAGGAGGAGGTAACAGGTTTCG